>PKXQ01000084.1 GCA_003132405.1 Acidobacteriaceae bacterium
CAAGGGATATTTACCCCCCCTCAGATTATAAGAATCATCGGGTTACGGAGAAAATTCGTCGTCGGTCTTTGAATCTAAAGGGGTTAAGTCAAAGTATTGCGAAATAAGGACTTAGCGTCGACTCGCTCCGCTTTTTCCCAAATTTGTCGGCAGGAATCCTGCCTACTCATCGCTGCAACGTTCGGGTGTCAAAGAGCGGCTGCGAGACCGGCACACTTCGGCGCTGGCCCATCAGGGATCATTCTCGCATCGGGCGAGTTGTGTGTATGTGATGGCGGACACCGGCTGATTGTGATGAAAAATGACCGACGACTTCCCCGGCCTAGGTGTCGCGGTAGGCGCGTTTTTGACGGGCTTCTTCGCCTGCGGGATACTGGATCCAGTTCAGTAGGTCCTCCAGTATGATCACTTCGAATGCCGGGCTTCCCTGAGCTCCAGCGGCAAATGCCTGGTGGGTGGCTCCAAAGATCTGCCGCGAGGAACCCTCGTCCCCGACGAGTAAAGGCTGTAGAAAATATTTCGCCTTGTACCCCGTTCCGGCACCCCAACAGACGACGAGATCAATCTGCTTCGGGAATTTCTCCTCGTTATCAAAATCGTCCACGAGGCTGTCGAATGTGTATTTGTACTCTAAGACTTTCGGTTCGGTCGTGTATGGCAGGCTGTAGGAGCGGCTAACCCCCAACCTTTCTGACCCTCCTTGGAATAAGATGCCGTTCTCGCTGGCATATTCCATGAAGAACAGGGAGTCGTAGCGTTCGCTTTGCGATGTCCCGAAGAATCGGAATCCGCGTAGCACACCGGCCCCTATTAGTTCGTGGAACAGAGCGATCACATCTTGCTCCTGTTGCGGCGTAGATACCAATCCGAGTCGGACTCCATCACGGGCGAAGGCCAGCGGGCTTCTATCACGATGGGCTTCTTGTAATCGCTTCCAATCGTGGAGCTCCTTGTCGGGGGTGATTGGCTGAGCGCCTGTGTCGGGCTTGAGATGTTGCAGGAACCGTTTGAAGGTAGTTACAGCGCGAACCGCCAAGACTTCGGCAACTTCTTTGAGTTCCGGCTGGAACACCTTTCTCCCCATGTCTGGGTTCCCATCCGTGAAATGGACGACGACGTGTGAATTCGCTTGATAGCCAATGGTGCTGGTCAATGGAATTATGGAGAGATCGCCCTGCACCATGAAGTCGGTGGCCATTTGAAGACCGCCGTGAACGATCCTCTGGCCTTTGCGCAACGCGAAAATTTCGTCGTTCAACTCTCCCCAGATCTTGGCCGACCTGAGGAAACATGCGTACACAATTACGCTGTGTCTTTCGATCAGCAGCCTGTGTTCCTCTTCCAGGGCAGACGCAAAAGATGAGCTCTCCTCTAGGATCTCCTCCTTGTCCCAGATCTCCCAGATGCAGTCGAGGCGTTTGTGCTCGGCCGGCAATTTAAGAAACTTGGTGGCCGGGTCGCCGGCGATTCCGTCCAACGCTTTCGCCACATCGCGCAGAGATTGCACTTTCAGGTCGGAAATTTCGTGCGGGTAGAAGTACTCCGCTCGGTCCGTTTCGAAATTGGTTTCAGCCTTTTCAGAGGACCGAACCTTGATAAACACTTTCGGCCTGAAGGGCGGGGTTCTGAGGTACACGCCGCCGAGGGGGCTTTTCAGGCTGAGCACGGTGTACCACTGCTGGGCATTCTGGGCTCCAAGCCATCCTAGGTTTTTCGGGCGTTCCCCTGACGCTTGGCCGACTATTATTTCGGCGCACGTACCGCTGTGTTCGGAGAAAAGCTCTGAAGCGTTGAAATCAGTAGCCTCGAACTTCGGGCGCGGCACTGTACCGCTGCTGTCCTCCGCCCACTGGCGCCCCTGTCTTAGTATTGCGGCCAGCGTGGTCCCCGACTGCTTACTCTGGAGCTTAAGGAACGAGAACCCGTACGCAACGAACGTTGCGCCTACCCCTTTGTGACCACGAAGCTCTGTCTGCTTCTTAAAACTGACGCTCGGTCGCAGGCAGTATTTGAACTCCCGTTCATTCATACCGACGCCATTGTCCACAACACGGACGATGCTGTCTGGGATATCAATGGTTACCCAAATCTTCGGCTGGTAGTTACCGCCCTCGCGACGCTTTCTCAGCTCGACGGCGTCGAGAGCATTCTGTAACAGTTCCGCAAACACATCGAAATATCCCGTATAGCTCTTGAGGATGTTGTGGACAATTCTCTTGCTCGCTTCCTCTAGTACCGCAGCGACGGATGTGCCAGCGGTCGTATCATCTGCTGCCAGCGGGTCGAATCCATCCAGAGTCGTCCCTATTCCAGGGGTAGTCATCGGAGGAAACCTCATGAGTTATTCATTCTACAGGCACCCACTGTGGTGTTCTAGCTGTTTTGGCCGCAGCGGCGAGAGAGCTGGGGTTCTCGACTTCGCGCGACTTGGACGGGGCAAAGCCCCGTCCCCACACAATCAAAAGCAACGGCGGCGGGCGAGGGCGCCCGCCCTACACTAGCTAGATATCCAGGTTCTTCACGTCGAGCGCGTTGTCTTCGATAAATTTTCTGCGGGCTTCTACGTCTTCGCCCATTAGGGTGGTGAAGATAGTTTCGCACTCGGCTATGTCTTCTAGGCGCACTTGCAGAAGCGTGCGGCGCTCGGGGTCCATGGTGGTTTCCCAGAGCTGCTCGGCGGTCATTTCTCCGAGGCCTTTGTAGCGCTGCACGGTGTACTCCTTGCGGCCTTCGTTCAGGACGTAGTCAAAGAGTTCGCGAGCAGTATTTTTCTCTACGATCTCGGGCTCTTTCGCTCGTCCTCTCGGCGCGGGCTTGCCGGATTTTTTCCGCGCCTGCTCCGCTTCTTCTTTTTCAGCGGCGCTCAGATTTTCCTCCGCGGCTTCGTTATCGTTATTGTTGTCGCCCGCTTCTTCATCTTCTTCGTCTTTGTCTTTACCCGTACCCGTGGTGCTGGCCGACTTAGCGGGCCGGGGCACGCTCTCGATGACAAACGGCGGATCGAGATACTGTTCGATCTGTTTAAACTTGGTGATGAGCTGGCGGCATTCGGGAGTCGAGGCCAGTTCCCAGTTGATGACGTGCTCAGCGCCCTGCGCGTTGACGAAGATTACGGCCCACAGATTGTGCTCTTCATCGAAGCGGGTTTCGACGCTCTTCAGTTTCAAATCTTTTTGCAGGCGATTGAGTTCTCTTTCGAGTTTCTCGATCTTCTTAGGCGGAGTACTCTTGTCGCCTTCAAAATCGACACGCTTGGCCAGGTCGAGCTTCGGCAGCAGGGTGGTGATCTTCTCCTCACGTATGCGCTTGTTCAGCCTGTCTAGGAATCCGAGATACTCGTTGAGCACGGTGATGAACTTCGTCAGGGCTGCGCCCTCGAGCTTGGCGGCGCCTTCTCCGTAGCGGATAATCAGTCCTTCGGAGGCGCGCTTGACCATTACTTTTACGAAGTCGTGTTCGTTTTTTATGTACTGGTGCGACTTACCTTTCTTGATGCCGAAGAGCGGTGGCTGCGCGATGTAGATGTTGCTGCGCTTGATGAGCTCTTGCATGTGGCGAAAGAAGAAAGTAAGGAGTAGCGTGCGGATGTGCGATCCGTCCACGTCGGCGTCGGTCATCAGAATGATTTTGCCGTAGCGGACTTTGGTCGGGTCGAAATCTTCTTTCGAGATGCCGGTGCCGAGCGCCGTGATCATGGCGCGAATTTCTTCGTGGGCCAGCATCTTGTCGTAGCGTGCTTTTTCCACGTTCAGAATTTTTCCCTTGAGCGGAAGGATGGCCTGGAAGCGGCGGTCACGGCCTTGTTTGGCGGTACCGCCTGCGGATTCTCCTTCGACCAGGAAAAGCTCGCAGCGGTTGGGATCGCGCTCGGAGCAGTCGGCGAGCTTGCCGGGTAGGCCTCCGCCATCGAGCGCGCCTTTGCGGCGGGTAAGGTCTCGGGCTTTGCGGGCGGCTTCGCGAGCGCGGGCGGCGTCGATCGCTTTGTTGATGATCTTCTTGGCTACGGCAGTGTTTTGCTCGAAGAACGCGCCCAGCCGTTCGTTCACTACCGCCTGCACGATGCCAGCGATGTCGGAATTTAATTTTCCCTTGGTCTGGCCTTCGAACTGCGGCTGCGGCAGCTTTACGCTGATCACGGCTACGAGGCCTTCGCGGACGTCGTCTCCGGTGAGATTTTCTTTTACGTCTTTGAACAGACCCATCTGCTGGCCGGCGTAGTTGATGGTGCGGGTCAGCGAGGTGCGGAAGCCGGAGAGATGGGAGCCTCCGTCGACGGTGTTGATGTTGTTGGCGAAGCTGAAAACGGATTCGGAGTAGGCGTCGTTATACTGGAGGCCGATCTCGATGTGGACATCGTCCTTGTCGGCTTCCATGTAGATGGGCTTGTCGTGGAGCGTCTGCTTGCCGCGATTCAGATGCTTAATGAATTCGGCGATGCCGCCGTTGTATTTGAACTCCGTGTGCTTGGCCTCTCCGGTCTTGGAATCGGTGTGCCGCTCGTCGGTTAGCGTGATGACGAGGCCCTTGTTCAGAAATGCCAGTTCGCGCAAGCGCTGCGACAGCGTGTCGAAGTTGTATTCGATGGTGGTGGTGAAAATTGTTTTGTCGGGAACGAAGTGAACTTTGGTGCCGGTCTTCACTTTGGCGGCGCCGGTTTTGCGCAGCTTGCTGGTGGGCTCGCCTTTGGAGTAAGTCTGTTCCCAGGTGAAACCATCGCGCCAGATTTCGAGATCCAGTTCTTCGCTCAGCGCGTTGACGCAGCTTACGCCTACGCCGTGCAGGCCTCCCGAAACTTTGTAGGAGTTACTGTCGAACTTGCCGCCGGCGTGGAGCGTGGTCATAACGACCTGCGCGGCGGGAATTTTTTCGCCATCGATGTCCATGTTGTCGACGGGGATGCCGCGACCGTTGTCGACGACGGTGATCGAGTTATCTAGGTGAATGGTTACTTCGATCTTATCGGCGTGGCCGGCGAGCGCCTCGTCGACCGAGTTATCAACGACTTCGTAGACTAAGTGATGCAGACCTAACTCGCCGGTCGAGCCGATATACATGGCGGGACGCTTGCGGACAGCTTCCATGCCGCCCAGGACTTTGATGGAATCGGCGGTGTAGTCGCCGTTCGGCTTGCCGTTTTTCTTGGCGTCGCCAGGCTTGCCGTCGAGATTCTTCGCGTCGATACTTTTCGCATCGGCGAGTTCTGCTTGTAATTCTTTCGTGGCCATTCTGCTCCGTGAAAAAGCCGGGATCGGCGCCTGACTGGAGGGACGATTCCGGGACTGCTCGGGTGAGCTCAAACTATTGAATTTTCTGCTATTTAGCTATCACCGGAGCTGTAGTTATTTTAACACAAAAAAGAGTCCTTTTGAGGTCGGAACCGAGACCGTAAACCGCGTTTTTTGTTGCTCTTAGGGACGTAGTTTGTGGCGACGGAAGGACAATGTGGTGCGAAGCGTTTCGATGTGACAAATCTCAATGCGCTGCCGGTTTTGCGACACCGAAGTGTAGGTTGTTCACGAGCTTATCGAGTTCATCCTCGCTGCCCGCAATGAAGGTGAAAGACACAACCTGATGATGCGCGAGCAGAACAAGCGTTGCCTGGCGCATCGTGAGTTGTCCATTGCTGGCATCGGTGTCGTTCTTCTTAGCGCCAATCTGCTTCGCGAAATCGACGCGCACCAGTTCTCGACCGTCGACTTCGATGACCAACGGATCGCCTTCCGCTTTGAATCCGTTTGAAGTCGCTAGTTCCGTGAGCGGGCCGAGGTAGTCCTCGGGTTTCTTGAGGCCGGGATAAGACTCTGCGCTCTCCGCGGCAATGACGACCGCGGAGTTGACCGTGTCGCCGGTCGCCTCCGGAGGACGCTCGAAGATGGCGAGCAAAACCTCGCCTTTGGAATCCCCATTTCCCTCTTGCATCTGTTTGCTGCGCTCGACCCAGCCGAAGGGAATCTGGTAGCGAAACCCGTAAGTGGGATTGCGGTAGATCTGAGCGTTCTGCGAACCTGTAGACGGCTTGGCTGCTGGCGGCGCCTTGCTTTGCGACTGCGATGCGACATCGAGCAAAAGAATAGCGGCTGCAAGCGCAATCAGGCGGTAATGCACGGGCATGGGAATCAACTTAAGACAAGTTTACAGACGATTCGATGCACGCGCATTTCATCGACACTCTTTATCGCGACATACTTTTTGACGGCATTCATGCTTACTCGATGAACATGCAATCCCCATAAGAATAAAATCGATATCCCGATTGAACCGCATGGCGGTAGGCGTCCATCACCAGCTCTTTATCGCCGAACGCGCATACCAGCATCAGCAGAGTTGATTGCGGCAAGTGAAAGTTCGTGAGCAGAGCGTCGATGATACGGAAGCGATAGCCAGGATAGATAAAAATGTCGGCTTCGCCGGGTCCCGCTTCTACGCAACTCTCGCCGCCGCGTTGCGCGGCCAGTCCCGCCGCATACTCTAATGTGCGCACGGTGGTCGTGCCCACCGCGACTACGCGACGTTTCTCCGCTTTCGCGCGGTTGATGGATCGCGCCGCCTCTGCCGAAATCTCATACCACTCTTGATGCAATTTGTGATGTTCGACTTTTTCTACTCGCACCGGCTGAAAAGTACCCAGCCCGACGTGCAGCGTGATCTCAGCAATCTTAATTCCGCGTCCGCGAATCTTGGCCAGAATCTCAGACGTGAAATGCAAACCGGCCGTAGGCGCCGCCACCGATCTGGCCATGCTCTCCGCAGTCCGGGCGTAGACAGTCTGATAACGCTCCCTATCCGTCGCGAGGTCGTCGCGATCGATATAAGGAGGCAGCGGCATATGCCCAATGCGCTCAATGCGCGCAAAGAAATCGGAAACAGGCGCGAACCGTATACGGCGCTCGCCAAAACTTCCGCATTGCGTGACCTCGGCTTCCAGTTCGGGAGGCGCGGCTCCACGATGTCCTTCAACCTCGGGTCGATCACCTTCCGCCGCCACGCTTGGCGCCCCATTCTCAACCCGGCGAAAATAGAGTTTTTCGCCAAGGCCTATCTTCCGTCCTGGCCGCACGAGGCATTCCCATTCATTCGGATCGTCAGCAACCTGGCGCGTCAATAAGACCTCGACCCGGCCCCGAAGGAAATCTCCGGCCGCCGGATTTTGCGGACTCAAGGGCTGGGCACGCTGTCCGCTACGTCGCCCGTAGAGCCGCGCCGGAAGCACACGCGTATTGTTCACTACCAGGAGGTCGTCCGTTCGCAGCAAGTCAGGAAACTCGCGAAATGTGAGGTCTTCCCACTTCCGGCGGAACGCAGCTCGATCCGGTTCGAACTGCTGATTCCGATTCGGCTTTATAAGGTGGAGCAGGCGCGATCCGGCGCGGTCGGCGGGCGGTTCCTGCGCTATCCTTTCCGGCGGTAGTTCATAGTGAAAATCCGAAACTAGCATCGCCGAGATTATATGGTTCGCCGATAGGTTACGGTCTGCAGGTTTTTGCACTCCGCGGATTCCGGCTCTATCTGCCGCTCTCACCACTTTTATTACGCAATTTTGATCTTATTAGTGGTTGTAAGATTTCGGAGACGTGCTGTACCATGACCGCAATGGCTAGCGACCGCCGGCACCGGATTGCTATTGTGCAGTACGGCCGACTGCTGCATGAAAACGGATATGTTGCAGCTACCGACGGAAACCTGTCCGTGCGTCTCGACGAGACGCGCTTATTGGTGACTCCCACCTGTATCAGCAAGGGCAGAATGAACGCCTCCGACATGGTCATTGTCGACATGGAGGGGAAGCGTCTCGCCGGCAAGCGCAGGGTGTCCAGCGAGATTGGCATGCACCTGCTGATTTATCGAATGCGCCCCGATGTGCATGGAATCGTGCACGCGCATCCGCCGACCGCCACGGGGTTTGCCGCTTCAGGCTTCGATCTGAATCGACCGCTGGTGTGCGAGGTGGTGGTTGGTCTGGGATCGATTCCACTGGCTCGCTACGGCACTCCGGGCACGCCCGAATTGACCGATGCGCTGGAGCCACTCATCCCGGCCCATGACGCTATCCTGATGGCGAACCATGGCGTGGTGACTTTTGGCTCGTCTCTCGAGGGCGCTTACATGAAGATGGAAACGGTGGAGCACTTCGCGAAGATCGCGCTGGTCACCCACCTGCTCGGCAACGAACAGCCACTCGGCGAGAAAGAAGTGGAGAAGCTCCACGAGGTACGCCATCGCTACAACGGTGGAGCAATCGCCACTCCTACCCGCCGACCAGCTGCCGCCGATAATCTGCAGTGCGCTCTTCAATCAGACGGCGAGTCGAAAGAGACCGCCGGCAGCCGCCGGTAGAGTCTCACTCTCCTCCAATCCGAAACCTCATGCCCGCGCGGAAGTTCGCCGTCAGCGCCGGATACCCAACAACTTCGTTGTAATGATCATTGAGCGCGTTGGCCACATTGACGTAAGCGCTGATGCGGGAATTGATCGCATACCAGCCGCCGAGATCGACGCGGGCGTAGCCAGCGGCGTGATCGATGCCGAGGCCATCAAAATCTGAATCAGGGCGGCGGCCAACGAAGCTTCCTCCCAGATTCGCGCCCCAACGCGTTCCCAGATAACTGAGCAGCATGGTTGCCGAATGCTTAGGACGGCGGAGCAGCGGATTTCCCGTGTCATATACAGGGTCGCAAAAATTCGCTGGGGTGCAGAGAGGTGCCTGCAGGTATTCAGTCGACAGATAGGTATAGGCAGTGTTCAGCGATAATCTTTTCCAGACCCTGCCTTGCAATTCGACCTCGGCGCCATGGGCGAGAGACCGTTGCACATTGAAAAACTGGTAAAGGCCCGCCTGATTCGACGCGGCCTCGATCTGATTGTGGAAGAGGTTATTAAAGTACGTGGCGTCCAGATCCCAACGTCCTGCAAAGAATCTCTGCTGGAACCCAGCTTCAAATGCCCGCGTACGCTCCGGCAAGAGACCGGGATTCGCTACATAGTAGGGAGGAGCGGCAAAAGCTTGATAGAGAGCGGGCTCCATAAAACCTGTGGCGTAGGAAAAACGCAAGCGCGTCCCGGAAAAGAGATCTCCTCCGCGCAATGCCAGCAGCGTC
The DNA here is from genome assembly GCA_003132405.1 of Acidobacteriaceae bacterium. Classification (GTDB taxonomy): domain Bacteria; phylum Acidobacteriota; class Terriglobia; order Terriglobales; family Acidobacteriaceae; genus Acidiflorens. The sequence continues at coordinate 9,096 of PKXQ01000084.1, forward strand.
AGAGCAACCCTCGGAACGCCCGTATTCCCGTAAAGGCTATTGTGAACAAAACGCCCTCCCGCAATTACTGAGAGCCGACCCAGCGTTAACTGCTGTTGTAGATATGCATCCTGCTCCAAACGCTGTCCGGAAGTCGAAGGTGGATAGAGCAAATCTCCGACTGTGCCGTTTTCATTTTCGATGCGGTATCCGAAAGTGGAATGCGTCCAGTTTCGCTCGGAGTAGTCTCCCTGGTATTCAAATCCTACGCGATTGATGTGATCGTACTCGTCAGCGGGAAAATCATCGTAGTTATCAGGATTGGTGCTGAGGTTTACGTCTGTGTAGCGGTAGAGGTAGTCGAAGCCGGTGAGCCGGTGTTGCCAGCCGGAAGGTTTACTGACCGCGAGTTCTATGCTCCCAAGAATATTGTTCTGGTGCGACCATTCGCTGGGATCAGGCTCCAGAAGCGGGTTGCCGTTGAAACTCCACTCTCCCGGCACGCCGGTATAACTGTTGGAGTGGCGGACACGCACCCTCACCGAAACTTGATCCGTAATCGCCGCACCGACATTTGCTCCTTGCAGCGAATCCGAGTACGCATCGTTTACGCCCTGCCCGTGCGTGTTGAACTGATCGCCAAAGAAGTTATAGTCGAAATGGCCGTGCGCGCCCGCTAGAGATGCGTAACCATTGGCCGTTCCGAAATTCCCACCATCGACGCCGAAGCGAAGCTCCGGGAGAGCGGTGCTTCCCGTGCGCGTCCATACCTGCACCACGCTCGTCATGGCATCGGAGCCGTACAAAGTGCTCTGCGCGCCGCGCACAAACTCCACCCGATCTGCCTGCGTTAGCGGGAGCGAGCCAAAGTCAAAAGTTTCGCCGGGGTTATCAATTGCGACCCCATCGACAATCACCTTGTTGTAAGTGGACTCTCCGCCGCGAACGAATAGAGAGGAGATTCCACCGCGCTGCCCGGCAGTATTCACCACTGCGCCAGGCAAAAAACGCACTGCATCGGCGGCGGCAATTGGCTGCATCACTTCCAACTGTCCGCTGCTGAGAGTGTCAACTTCGGCGCCGGCCGCCTGGCCCGGAACTGGAGTGCGGGTTGCGGTTACAACGACGGTTTCTGCCGCCTTGGCCAGGCGGAGCTGGATGGTAGTGGTTGCCGCCTTGGATGATATGTCGACAGTCTCCGCCGCAAAGCCGGGAGCCAGTACTTGAACGCGATACGAGCCTGGCGGTTCGCGAAAACTCGCCACGCCTTCGGCGGACGTGTTGAGGACGGCTATGGGCGCGGGTTTTCCAGGTTCAAGCAACTGCACCTGGGCGCCGGCGACAGCCGCGTCCTGCGGGTCGACGACCTTGATCTTGATTTCGGCGGAAGCGATGGACAGAAAAATGAACAGCAAGAAAATACTGGCGAAGATCCGGGAAAAACGCATGCACGTCTCCTTTATCACGCGAAAGGGTTGTGTGGATGGGTTCACGCCGGTCTCCTGGCTTGCGAGTCAGGATGTGAGCCTAGCTCAATGAGCTGTGGCCCCCCAGCATCCGGTTGCTACAGCCGGCCTTCCCAGGGTTGCTTTCGACCCCAGTGACCGGTTGCGGTGTCCTCGCTTACAGTTGCGCGGCAGCGCGGGATTTGCACCCGCTTCCCATAGCGCCGGCTTGTGGCCGGCCTACGATCATGCGCGAACCTGATTTTGAGAAAGAGCAAAACCGCAGCCCAGCAAATTTACCGGGCCCGCACTATGAAGTCAATCGCTGAAGTCAAACACCGCCAGCGCCCGCTGCATCCTGACTGCCGAGCGGCAGGAAATATTGCGTGCCCTTAATAGGAGCTGAGACTTTCTTCAGCAGCTCCTGCAGGTCTTCGTTGCGGTCGACAAAGTCGATCTCGGAAGTGTTTACGATCAACAAATCAGACTGCGTGTAGTGGAAGAAAAAATGTTCGTAGGCCTTCACCACCTCCATCAGATAATCCTCGCTGATGGCCTTCTCGCCGGCTGCATTTTTTTTCTTGAGGCGCTTCTTCAGCACTTCCGGCGTGGCCTGTAAATAGATGACAAGGTCGGGCGTTGGCAGCTGCTCGCGGAAATAATTGAAGTAGCGATTGTAGGTGTCGAGCTCTTGATCGTTGAGGTTGAGGCAGGCGAAGAGCTTATCTTTTTCAAAAATGTAATCGGAGACGACAGTCTTATTCGAGTGCGCACCGAGATCGAGATCGCGCAGTTGTTCGAAGCGGCGGATCAGGAATGCGAACTGAGTCTGGAACGCAGCGCCGGGTTCGCCCTCATAGAAAGCCTTTAGAAACGGATTGTCTTCTGGCTCGACGACGCGCTGGGCGGCGAGGCGTTCTCCGAGAATCCGCGCCAGCGTGCTCTTTCCAACTCGTATCGGACCTTCGACCGCTATGTAACGGGGGAGTTCGAAAAGCTTGGCCATGGGTTGTCGACAATCGATTGTTGCGGGAACTGGGAAGCAGAATATATCGCTTCGCGCCCGGACGCAATTGTGGATTGTGAGAGGTCAGGGGTGAGAGGTTAGATTGCATAGGTGAAACCGAAGCGCCGCGGTTTTGACTTTCACCTCTGCAATCTGACCTCTGACTTCTCACCTCTGACCTCCTTTACAATGCGATCATGCTTCCCGCTCTTATCGGATTGGCAACCGCCGCGGTAGCAACCGCCGCGGGTTATCAGTCCATGGCGCCCACGGGGCAGTGGTATGGACAGACGTTCGTTGCCGGGGCGCGCGGGAGCACGCAGATCGCGCTGACCTATGATGATGGACCGAACGATCCGCATACTTTGAAGTTGCTGGAGGTCTTGTCGAAGCACGATGTGCGGGCGACGTTCTTCATGATGGGGCGCTACGTGCGCGAGCGTCCCGATGTTGCGCGCGCTGTGGCGCAGGCGGGACATGTCATCGGCAATCACACCTTCACGCATCCGAACCTCATCTTTAAATCGGCAGCGCAGACGCGCCGCGAGCTTGTTAAGTGCCGCCAGGCATTGCAGGAGGCGATCGGCGAGCACTCAAATCTGTTTCGTCCGCCGTTCGGAGGAAGACGCCCGGCGACGCTGAGGATCGCACGGGAATTGGGAATGCAGCCAGTAATGTGGAATGTGAGCGGCCACGACTGGGAAGCTCCGTCAGCGGACGCGATTGAGAAGAAGATCGCAGGCCAGATACGCGGCGGCGATGTGATTCTGCTGCACGATGGCGAGCATCGCGCCTTCGGCGCGGACCGCGCGCGCACGGTGATTGCGACCGACAATCTGATCCGGCGATATAAAGATGAGGGATGGAAATTCGTAACGGTGCCGGAGATGTCGTCGGGCACTGGCAGCTCCTAGGCGCTTACGTGTGCGCCATCGCGAACGCCTGTTGTGCCGCAGCTATAGTTTGCCGCACATCACTCTCCGTGTGCGCTGCACCCAGAAACGCTGCTTCGAACTGCGACGGCGGCAGGTATATGCCGTTTTCAAGCATCACTCGAAAGAAACGACCGAAGGCTTCCGTGTCGCACTTTGCAGCTGACGTCCAGTCGGTCACTGGCCCCGCAGTGAAGAACCAGGTGAACATCGAGCCGACGCGGTTATGGCACATTGTCACACCCGTGTCTCTGGCTGCGGCGGCGACTGCGGCAACGACTTCTCCGGCGAGTTTGTCGAGCTTGGCATAAACGTCTTTATGGTCGCGCAAGTAGCTCAGCGTGGCGAAGCCGGCGGCCATCGCCAGAGGATTGCCGGAAAGCGTTCCGGCCTGGTAGACGGGTCCTAGTGGCGAAATCAGATCCATGATTTCGCTGGGGCCGCCGTAGGCGCCAACGGGCAGGCCTCCGCCGATGATCTTGCCCATTGTGGTTAAGTCGGGCTGAACGCCGAAGAGTTCCTGAGCTCCGCCAAAAGACAGACGAAAGCCCGTCATGACCTCGTCGAAGATCAGCAGCGTCTGGTCGCGTGCGGTGATGGCGCGCAGAGCTTCGAGGTATCCGGGCGCGGGCGGAACACATCCCATATTGCCGACGACCGGTTCGACGATTACGCAGGCGATCTGGTGTTTGAATTTCGCGAAAGCTTGCTCTATCGCATCGGTGTCGTTGTAGGGCAAAGCCAGGGTGAACTGCGTGAATTCTTCGGGAACGCCCGCCGAGCCCGGAATGCCGAGCGTAGCGATGCCCGATCCCGCTTTGACCAACAGTGCGTCGGAGTGCCCGTGATAGCAGCCTTCAAACTTCACGATGTATTTGCGCTTCGTGTAGCCGCGCGCCAGGCGTATCGCCGACATGGTTGCTTCGGTGCCCGAACTGACGAAGCGCACTTTTTGCATGTGCGGAAAAGCGGAGATCACTAACTCGGCAAGATCGGCTTCGGCTGGAGTCGAGGCTCCAAAGCTCGTTCCTTTGCGAGCCGCCGATATCACGGCCTCTATGACCGACGGAGTGGCGTGTCCCAAGATCAGCGGGCCCCAGGAGGCGATGTAGTCCACATATTCATTGCCGTCCGCATCCCAGATGTGCGAGCCCTGGCCGCGTACGATGTAGGGCGGCTCGCATCCCACGCTGCGAAAAGCGCGCACCGGCGAATTCACGCCTCCGGGAATTACCTTTTCGGCCCTTTTCTGCAGCGTGTGGGATTGTTCGGTCTTGCGGGTCATGAAATCCTCCAACGCGTGCCGCCCAAAATAAATTAGCGGAACTTCATATACATCGAACAATATAACAGTGGTGCCGCGCGCACCGGCAGCGCGGACACGTCACAGTCGCTTGTGATGCCGGACACGAGAGACACTAGGGCGATTTACCATATTTCGGCTGGCTCGTCTCATCCAATGTGGTAGTAACCGTCGCGTCGCGCGAGTTCGACCTTCAGCCCAAATAGCTTGCTGAGCCTTTCGGCTTGCAAAACGTCTTCTTTGCGTCCGTCGGCTACGATCCGACCGTTCGCCATGAGCACGACGCGTTCGATCTCCGGGACGATGTCGGGAAGTTCGTGGGTGACAAGAATGATTCCGATGCCCGATCGGGCCAGGGAGCGCATGGTTTCTCGCAAACTGCGCTGTGCCAAAATGTCCAGTGAGTTGCAGGGCTCATCGAACAACAGCGCGCGTGGCTTGTGGACCAGGGCGCGGGCAATGAGGACGCGCTTGGCCTCTCCTGACGACATCTCCTCGACTGCACGATCGGCCAAGTGTGATATCCCCAAGTCTGCCAACGCAGCCTCGGCCATTTCTCGCTGTTTGGGATTGAAGGCGTGGTTCGGGAAGATGCGGGTGCTGCTGAAAAAGCCTGAGAGAACGACATCCAAGCCGCTGGCGTCGCCGGTGCACGAAGACATCAAATCGTTCGACACGATGCCGAGCAGGAATCGCAGCTCAAAAACATTCCAGTTCGTCCGGCCGAGAATGGCCATGCTCGAACCTTTCCGGACCACTGGATAACACTCGCGAGTAATGGTTTTGATCAGGGTTGATTTGCCGCATCCATTCGGTCCCAGCACGGCAACGTGCTCGTCGGGATCGATCCTAAGGGTGAAGTCGTCGAGGACGATTTTCCCTTCGTAAATCGTGCCTTCGTTATATGCGGCGTTTTCGCGAGTCACGTTTCCGCGCATCACGCGGACGTTTCGAAGATCGAGCAGGGGAGGTTGTTTTTGCACGGGTCGTTGCGATTGTCACTGCTTCAGGGTTAGAGTATCGCAATTCTTGGGCTGTGGGGCGGCGGGTTGGAATTCATCGGAGTTTCACAAGATTGCAATATTCCCGCAACCTCTGACCGCTAACTTAACGACAGTTACCCTTCTAACCGGGAGGGTTTATGGGGACGGCCTTGGGGGGCTCCGGGCTGTCCTTTTTATTTTCTCCAACCGCACGTCCGGCTCCCTCAGCGCGAAAAATTCGGGTCGCCAAAGTTAGAAGGTGAAGCGCGCGGAAAACTGCAAGACGCGCGGAAGGCCGTCGGGGCTGATTTCCTGCAAGGCTCCAAAGTTTCCCGGACCGGAATTTGGCACTAAATAGCAGGTCTGGTTAAGCGTGATTCCGTCGCCGCAGTTTGTGCCGATCGGATTGTATTGTAACTGATTGACCCCGTTGCCATTCTGCACGTAGTAATTGGCGTGATTGAACAGGTTGAACGCTTGCGCCTGAAATTCCAGTTCCTTGCCTTCACGAATCTCAAAGCTGCGGGCCAGCCCAACATCGATCCTCTCCAGCCAAGGGCCGTAGAAGGAGTTCAACCCGCTTCCAGGCGTGGGGCCAGCACCGTTGATGCCGCCCGCGGTGTTCGCGGTGTCCTGGTTAAAGGCTGTGTCGTTCAGGTTGTCACCGCCGGACGCGGGGGCCAAAAGCCCGGCGTAGGGACGACCGGAAGAGAATTCCATGACAGTGCTCAGTCGCCAATCCGCAAGCACGGCTCGCCCGGTTCCCGACCGGGTTAACTTCTCGAGTTCCGGCCTATAGACGCTAGCGAAGGTGACACGGTGCCGCTGATCGAGCAACGAAGGAGCATGAGTATTGCTGAAGTCGAACTGATTATTGAAGTCCATGCCATCGAGCATGATGCTCTTGGCGAAGGTGTAAGAAAATTGCAGGGAAAGACCTTGTGACATGCGGCGCTGCACCTGCACGAAGACGGAATTGTAATGGTTTTGCCCGGGACTGATCAGTTCGTTGATCTCGTTGAAGTTGGAGCTGATGCGGCCTTCGGTGAGCAGACCGTTGTCCATGTTCGGCAAAATGATCGTTTGCCCGCTGCAGGACTGAGCAGTTGTTACTGTGCCAGGGGGACACACCACATACGTCGTCGTACCTTGTAACGGATTCAGATTTAAGTCATAGGCGCTGCCGGAAAGCAGATGCACCCCATGATTCCACATGGTGCCGATGGTTAGAGTTGTGTTCTCGGAAATCTCGCGCTCAATCTGCAAACTTGCCTGCAAGATATAGGGCACCCTGAACTGCGGAGAAACCAAGGAAATGTCGGGAGAAGCCCCGAACAGCGGGGAATTAGCAGGAAGGATATTCGGAAACGTCGGAACCTGTTGATCCGGCGAACCCGTGGTGTAACTGGTATTTACCGAAGACTGCTGTGACGCCAGCCCATTCGAGACCACCGCGTTGCGATAGTTAAGTCCGTTCATGTTGGTGTAGAACTGGCCGAACCCGCCGCGAACCACCGTCTTCGATTCCGGTTGCCAGGCAAATCCGACGCGCGGCGCGAGGCGCCGAAACTGGTTCGGATACTGGCCGGTGAGGGGGAAGGCGGGATTTTCGGCAGGCTGCGGGTAGACCTGAAAATCCTCCCGCAGGCCGGCCTCAATCGTCAACTTCGGTAAAACGCGAAACGTGTCCTGTACATAGAATCCGTAGTAAGGCACGGAAAAAGAAAAAGTTGGATTCCCCGAGGTCTGGCTGAAGATGTTGTATTCGCCAAGCGCAAAATCCTCGAGATTCGAAAATTCATAACTGCCGAGAAACGAACCGAAGTCGATGGCCTCATTCGGGTCCGCGCCACCATCATTGTGATCCGCATCCCAGGCACGGTTGAAATCGAAACCGAATTGCAAGGTGTGCTTGCCGATTACATAGTCGACGCGGTCTGACAAAGAGTACTGTCTTTCAAAAACCCTTCCCACCGAGAAAGGCGCGTTGCCCAGAATAAACGGTGCCGGGCTATCCAAAATCAGGGTGGGGATATTCTGAGCCAAGCCGGTAGGGGTCGAGATCTGATTGTCTTGCGAAGTGCTGGCGTGAAATTCGTTCAGAAGACTGGGGGAGAAGGTATGCGTCCATCCCAGGCTGGCCTGGAAGGTATGCACGTAGGCGTTCGCCAGCGTTTGCATCCCATAATTTCCAACCGTAGGGTCGGTGATGACGCCTCCGGGAGAATTAAAACGGTTCACATTGAAGCTCAGGAACAGGCCGTCGCGGGAACTGGCCTGATAATCCAAGCGAGGTGTAAGAACGAGGTCGTTGCGCTTGCGAGCCTTACTTCCGAGATTTGAATTGAGCGCGAACAAAGTGTTCGATACCTGCTGAAGATATAAGTGATATAACGGATCGGTCGCGCCAGCCGAGACGTCAGCGTCAGTGTCGATGTTGGGTACAGGGAGCGGACCCTTCGCCGGGGGTAAAACCGTTCCCGGCGCGACATTGAAATCTGCCAGCAAATTTGGCAGGTTTGCCGGCGACGTGGCCAACACGGGATTGATGACAGAAATCGGATTATTCCGCAGTTGCTGCTCATAATCCACGAAGAAGAACAGGCGATTGCGCACAATCGGCCCGCCCATCCCCGCTCCGAATTGTTGCAAAGCATCGAGCGGCCGGGGAAAGCCGGCAGCTTTGTCGAGAGCGTCGTTCGCTCCCGTCGCTGAATTTCTGTTGTAATAAAACGCACTGCCGTGGAAAGCGTTGCTTCCCGAGCGTGTCACAGCATTGACAAAGCCCGCTCCACCGCCATAGATGGCGGAATAGGGGCTGATGGAGACTTGGAACTCTTCGATTGAATCGTCACCATAAAGGTACGGGATGCGATAGCGGCCAATAATGTCAGCGAAATAGTTGCTGGTCGCATTGGACCCGTCCACCGTGAAGGCATTGGAACCATTTCCGTTGGCGTAGCCCGAGTCTTCTCCACCTTGTTGCCCGGCAATGCTGACGAGGCCTGTGTCGCCGTCATAGCTGGTATTCGGCGTCAGCATCACGGTATCGGTATACTTTCGTCCGTTGAGCGGTAACTCCTCGATCAGCGAGCGCTCGAGCACAGTGCTGGCGGACGCTTCCTCAGGTCGCAACAGGGGAGTCGTGCCTAACACTTTGACCGTATCGGCGCTGGCTCCCACCTGCAGTTTAATGTCCTGCGACGTGGTGTTTCCTACCAGCACTCGCACCAGCACCTCAACATCGCGAAAGCCCTTGAGGCTTGCTGTAATGGAGTAATTCCCCGGCATGACCACGGGAAGCTGATAGAGTCCGGCATGATTTGTCTCGGTGGTTTGCTCCAAGCCGGTCGCAAGATTCCGCACAACGATTGCAGCTCCGGGAATCACCGCCCCGCTCTGGTCGGTGACTCTTCCACCGAGCGATCCCGTCAATACAACATTCTGACCGGTCAAGAATATGCTGGTGGCGAGCAATATAAGGATTACTCGTGCTGACGAGCGACTGACCGCAGATAAAAGTCCTTCCTTCACTCGAGCAATGACTTCCGGTCTCATCTTCTCTTTGTCTCTTTCTCCAGAGATCGCGATGGTTTCTGTGTTACAGCTGCAAAGAAGTTCGTCCGCGAATCGATGATTCATAAAGATAATCCCGGCCGCCACGCAGGTAAAGAGACAGCCGGGATCGTTTGCGGGTTGCGGCTTTGGAGCTATTCCGAGCCGGTTCCTGTGGTTTCCTTCGCTTCGGGTCTCGGCTTATTCGCAAGCTTCAACGCAGGAGAGGGCTTGTCGCCCATCAGACCCTTCCAGATGATCGTGGGGCCGTCGGCTGTGATGCCGAGAATCGCAGCGGTCGGCCCGGTTTCGGTCTCCTCGCACATCAAATCACCCACTCCGCGAAGGAGATTCTTGATTTTCATAAAGGCGACCCTCCTGGATCGTTCCGGTTGAAAACTGACGACGGCCTAACTGCGCAAGAAAATCGAGAGGCGGGAACTCCGAATAAATAAACGAGGAATGTTACGGGCGAGTTATGGAATTATGAAAAGTTGCACAAGTCTCGGGAATTTGCCGAATTGTGTTATTCGTCACAGCTTACGTCGTGCTTTCTGGAAGGATGAACTTGGGGTTCTACTGCGCGGTCGAGCCGCTTCAACCGTTTCGCGTAATTCCGGCGTCCTCTTCTTGTTTAGTACGCAGCGCCCAGGCCATGCGCGGAGTGTTGTGCGCGATTCCCAATCGCCCCTGAGCATCAAGCAAAATGATACCGCCATGCCCGTCGAGACGCTGCTTGAGATAGTTCATCGCTTCTTGCGCAATCCACTCCGGCAAGCTGCCGGATTCGACACGATCCGCCGCCCACTTGGCGAGCACGAGCTTCATGATCGGTTCGCCCCACCCTGTCGTGGATGCGGCGGCGCTGAGATTATCGGCATAGCAGCCGCAGCCAATAAGCGAAGAGTCGCCAAGACGGCCGGGAGCTTTGTTGAGCGTGCCTCCGGTCGACGTCGCCGCCGCGATATTGCCCTGACGGTCGAGCGCGACCGCCCCCACCGTATCGTGAGAAAGCATGTCGTGAGAGATTTCCGGCGCGAAAAGATCATTACCGCCGGTCGAGTGCTGTGCCTGATACTCGCGCAGGCGATCGACTTCGCGGGGAATGATCAGGTCCTCATTGCGACAGAGAGCAATACCGTGCTCGGCGGCGAAGCGCTCGGCGCCTTCGGCAACAAAATAGACGTGCGGGCTATCGCTAAGAATTTTGCGGGCGGCGCGAACCGGATTCCGCAGGCGCTCGACGCAACCTACTCCTCCGCCGCGAAGAGTGGCGCCATCCATGATGAAGGCATCGAGTTGCACCTTGCCGTCTCGATTCAGGAAACTGCCGCGGCCCGCATCGAAGGTCTCGTCGTCCTCCATTACGACCACAGCTTCTTCGACCGCATCGAGAGACGATCCGCCACGTTCGAGCGCTCGCCATCCCGCGGCAGCCGCGTTGCGAACGCCGTTGAGGTGCGCATCGACCATGTCATCAGGAATAGCCCAGGCACCGCCGTGTACGACCAAAACCGGATTGGTTGGCAAATTCAGACTCCGCGGGAAATCTCGGCGTTTAGTCTAGCACCGGTTATTGCGGAGTTCGTTCTCTTCGCGGGCGGTTGACGATTGCCAGCAATATGCCCGCGATCCAGAAGCTGTACATGCCGAGGCGAAAACCGGTGCTGCTGTTGAGCCCTCTTGCGGGATCGATGAAAAAGGCCGCAATCAGGAAGAACGGCGCGACCAGGATTAAAAGAGACGCCACGCGCTGAGCGACGATGTGCCGCATGTATTGGCCCGTTAGGGGAAAGATGAGCAGCGTCAACAATCCCACCAGCCAATGCGCGCGAGACCATGTTACGGGCACGCCTCCAGAACAGTGGACAAGAATATCAGGCAGGTAACGGCCAGAGGTCGATTTCGGGTTACGCGGCCCGGCCGGCGAGTGGCGCATCCATCTCTCGCGTCCGCTGCCACGTGTAAATGACCCGGTGGATCACGGTGATGGTGGAGAGCACTGCGATCACCCACAGCACGGGCGCCATGGTGTTGAACAGGGCTCCGATGATCAACAGCACCAGACGCTCCGGGCGTTCCATGAAGCCGACTTTGCAGCTGCCGATCAGCGACTCGGCGCGGGCGCGAGCGTAGCTGACCATGATGGCGCTGATCATCGCCAGTGCGGCCAGTACAACGTAGAAGAAGCGGTTTCCGCGGCCGTAAAAGACGAGCAATCCCAAGAAGAGCGACGCATCGCTGTAGCGATCGACGACGGAATCGAAGAAACCGCCGAAGCGCGTAACCTGATTTGAGGCGCGAGCGACGCGGCCGTCGACCAAGTCAAAGAAACCCGATCCAATGATGACCAAGCCGGCGTAGAAAAACATGCGGCGCTGGTTGTCACCGTTGGCGTATCCAAACAAGAAAGCGGCGTAGGTATTGACGACCAACCCCATCAGGGTCAGACCGTTAGGATTGATGCGCGCAAGGGCAAGAAGGCGCACGATGGCGTCGAGTAGCACGCCGCAGGCGCGTCCGACTCCACTGGTCCAAGTCACAATGCGTGCCTTATGCGGTTCGCGTTGCTAAAGGTGATTGCGCCGGCCATAACGTTGCCAGTCATTCGGTTTCGCGCTCCGGCGCCGGCAGCGCCGCCAATTCTGCCTCGAGCTTGGCTTCAGCCAGATCGTGCATGGTGGAGAGTTTCAGTATTTCCATTTCGCGGCTTCCGCCCGGAGTGACGACCGTCGCAGTGTCGCCAACTTTCTTATTCAGCAGGGCGCGTCCGATCGGCGAGGTAGTCGAGATCTTGCCCGCCGTCACATCGGATTCTTCGCTCGTCACCAACTGATATTCCATCTCTTCGTTCTTAGTGCCGTCGAAGATGGTCACGGTTGACCCCAAGCCCACTTTATCCTTGGGAATGTTATTCATGTTGATCAGCGACAGGTCGGCCAGACGCTTGCCCAGTTGGCGCACGCGCGCCTTGAGGTATTCCTGGCGCTGCTTGGCCATGTGATACTCGGCGTTCTCGCTCAGGTCGCCCATGGCGACAGCCTTCTTCAGCTCTCGGGGAATATCATGAGCCAGTTCGTATTCGAGCGTATTCAGTTCGTCCCGAAGCTTCTTTTTGATCTGCTCCGTCATCTCGGTCATCGCTTTGGGCATTATAACTCTCAGGGAGAGGAAACGGGCGGCTGAGTTCGACCCCGCTTTTCAGAATCCGAATTCCAAGCTACTCAACCGAAACGACTTAAACCGCAGGCCCCGGGAACGTGGGCGTTGATGTCGGAATCGGCACGTCCAGCCGCGCTTCTCGATTGCCTTACGAGCGGCCGTCGGCTAGACTGTAAGCAGTTCTCCTCCCTCGGGCGAGGGCCCCTCCATGAACGGCGACCGCGTTTTCCACATCGGCGATAAGGTCGTATACCCCAACCATGGCGTCGGTATCATCGAGCAAATCAGCAGTCGAACGATGGGCGCCACCGTCGAAAAGTTCTACCTACTGAAAATCGCAGCCAGCAGCCTGAAGGTCATGGTTCCATTCGCCAACGTCAACAGCGTAGGAATGCGTCCCGTAGTGCGGAATGGCGAAGTGGAAAAGATTGTCGATTATCTCTCCTCCGGCGAATGCATTAATGCCGCCGACTGGAAAGACCGCTTCAAAGAGAATTCCGACCGCATGCGCACCGGGTCGCTCACGGACGTGGCCGCTGTGCTGAAGAGCTTGCTGATTCTCGGGCAAGGTAAGTCACTTTCCTTCCGCGAAAAGAAGATGCTGGAGCGCGCTCGCTATTTGCTGGTCAGCGAGATAGCCATCTCGCGCAATTGCGACGAGCGACTGATTGAAGAGGCGCTCACCAAGGCGCTCACCAAGTGCAATCTGCGGTTCCCGGAAATCTCCGAGCTCGCCTCGTAATTCCTACCCAGTACTTCATTTTCCGCCGCTTCCAATCAAGCTCTCTATCTAGCGTGCGCCTCCATCCACGATTGAAGAATCAAGATCGCAGCCATACGATCGACTGCTTGCCCTCGCTTTTTAATCGACAGATCCGTCTCGCGCAACAGGCGGTTAGCTTCGGTAGAGGTCCAACGCTCGTCCCAGAGATGGACGGTCACGCCGAAGTGGACATGCAGATCGTCGGCGAAACGGCGCATCTTTTCCGACTGCGTCCCTTCCGCCCCGCTGAGGCGAAGAGGCAGGCCGACAACTATCTCCCGAACCTCATACTTAGCCAGCAGTTGCCCAAGAGCTTCAAGATCGCGCCGCTTATTCTGCCGTTGGATCGTATCCAACCCCTGCGCCGTGATGCCTAGCGGATCGGTGATGGCTACTCCGATTCGTTTCGAGCCAACGTCGAGGGCCAGGATGCGGCTGTGGCCGGGCGTTCCAGGTGCAGGCATCGGTCAATTGTAGATGGTGGGATAAGAAAAGCTCCTGCTACTGTAATTCCCGTGGTGCAATTCCGGTCCCGGTAAGGCAGAATTGTTGGCCTCTATGGAATTAACCGCGGCAAACGACTCCAAATATGGACACTCCTGAAACACAGACCGGGCATCACTGGTCACTGACACTGCTAGGCATCGGCTTGGTGATCGTGTTCGCGTATTACGGCGAATCGGTGCTGGCAGTGCTGTTTTTTGCCATTCTGCTGAGCTTCATGCTCTCGCCTCTGGTGCAGGCCCTCGAGTATTTACATCTTCCGAGGGCTACGGCGGCGCTCGTAAGCATGGTGGCCGTGCTGGCTTTGCTTTATGGCGTCACCGTTGCATCCTACAACCAAGCCATCACTTTCGCGGACAATGTTCCGAAGTATTCCGAGAAAATCCGATCCATTCTGCAGCCGTTCCAGCGCGACGCCGAAAAACTCGAGAAGACTAGCGAGGCGGTCGCCGACCCTCAGCCCTCGAATGTTGTGTCGGTGCGGCAGGTGCAGACTTGGCCCGACGTTCTAACCCATGGCGCTGGAACCTTGACCGACATCGTGCTGGCGGCATCGTTCGTTCCTTTCCTGGCCTACTTTTTGCTGACATGGCGCAACCATGCAAGATCCGCCACCGTGATGCTGTTCCCGTTGCATCACCGCAACACGGCATTCGTAACCCTCGGCCTGATCGGCAAAATGCTGCAGAGTTTTATCGTCGGGAACCTGTTGATTGGGCTCTTAATTTCAGCGGGAAGCGTAGGGATTTTTGGCCTGCTGCATGTTCCGTTTTTCTACTTCATCGGGGTCGTCAGCGGCTTTCTCAGCCTGGTTCCCTACTTGGGAGTCGTGTTGGCGATGATTCCGCCGATCCTGGTCGGCTTAGGGCAACTGGAGCCCGGAGACCTCGTGATCGTGGTAATTTCCGTCGTGGGGATGCATCTGTTGGCGCTCAATGTTCTCTATCCGAAACTGCTGGGGAGTCGGCTGAGAATCAATCCGCTGGCGGTCACAATCGCGCTTCTGTTCTGGGGTGCGGTGTGGGGCGCAGTCGGGCTAGTACTTGCGATCCCAATCACCGGTGCAATCAAAATTGTCTTCGATCATGTCGAGTCAATGAAGCCTTATGCCGATTGGTTGGGAGAATAAGACAAAGTCGCCGCAAGACCCCAGGAATGCCGAGAAAAGTGGTCTTGGCCCAGAAACTCGAACATACGTTGCTTCTTCGGGTCGTGTACTCCGGCCACTTGGTGACATTCCGAAAAGGCCTCTAAACTAGAACCTTGCGCATCCTGATTACACTTTTCCTGCTTGCCGTCCTCGCTGTCGGCGGATGGATCGCCTGGCAGCTCTACACTCCGGTGACGCCTCCGGCCAACACTTTTCTGCTCCTTCGCCCCGGCTATTCCTCCAGAAGGATCGCGATCGAATTGAAGAAGGCTGGCGTGATCCGCAACGAACGTGTCTTTTGGCTGTGGCACGCATTGCATCGCAAGCGGTCATTGAAGGCTGGCGAGTATCAGTTCGAGCGGCAAGCGAATGTTCCGCAGGTTTATGACCGCATCGGGCGCGGCGATATCTACTTCCACACTGTCACGATTCCCGAAGGCTACACGATGTTCGATATCGCCAAGGCCATCGAAGACGCGGGGCTCGGGTCGGCGGCGGACTTTCTGCATATTGCCGAAACTCAAACCCAGATGATTTCGGATTTGGCGCCCCACGCCACATCGCTGGAAGGCTATCTCTTCCCTAATACCTACCAGTTCACCCGTACGCAATCCCTGGAAGAAATGGCGGCGGCTATGGTTCACCAGTTCCGCCAAGTCGCGCAACAGATCGGATTAAATTCCAGTCACCCTGAATCGAACGCCGGTCCGAACACCGCCCCAAACTCCGATCCAAATTCGCCTCCGAACCCCGACCTGCCCAGAGTCGTGACCATGGCGTCGATCGTTGAGAAAGAGACGGCCGTCCCCGAGGAGCGACCGCTGGTAGCCGGCGTCTACTACAACCGGCTGACTCAAAGGATGGCCCTAGATGCCGATCCCAGCGTTATCTATGCCGAACTTCTGGCAGGAACCTACCAGGGAAGTCTTCATCACGCCGATCTGTCGATTAACTCCCCCTACAACACGTATCGCTTCCCGGGATTACCACCCGGCCCCATCGGCAATCCTGGCCGCAGCTCGCTCGCCGCAGCTCTGCACCCCGAAAACACCAACTTTCTTTATTTTGTTGCCGATGGAAATGGACACCACCGTTTCGCCCACAGCCTCGAAGAGCACAATCGAAATGTCGCCGCTTATCGTCGCGCCCTCAACCACTCCCTCGATCAGCGCTAAGCGCTGAACCCTTCCCTGCCTTATACTAATCAGATACTAAGGCTGCAAGAGTCGCCCAGGTAATCATAGGAATGCATCGTCCTCATCGACGCGTAGTTTTTCTCTTACTTCTTGCGGCGGCTACCTTTTCCCTAACCGGGTGTCTCTTTCGAACCCGGACTCTCGATCGTCAGTTATCCGACCGCCCGCTCAAGACGGCTACCCAGCAGCAGTTGATCGCCTACGTCAACCAGCAGGCCACAAAGATCCAGTCCATGCAGGCGACGGTAGACATAGACTCGTCGGCGGGAGATCCAAAAAATGGACGGATCACAGACTACAAAGAGATTCGAGGCTACGTGCTGGCGCGTAAGCCCGCCATGCTGCGTATGAAGGGTCTGATGCCGGTCGTGCGCAATACTGCGTTCGATATGGTGAGCAACGGGCAGGAATTCAAGGTGTGGATCCCGCCCAAAAATAAGTTCGTCATCGGCTCGAACAATAACGACAACTATCAGCCCGACAAGCGGTTGGAAAACTTGCGGCCGCAGTACATCTACGACGCTCTTCTGCTTCCCGACATTTCAGGGGATGAAATTGCGGTGCTGGAAAACGGCTATGAAACCGTTCTCGACGCAAAGAAACATCGGGTGGAGCAACCTGATTACGAACTGGCGGTCATACGCAAAGGAGCCGACGGTTGGTATCTATCGCGCCGCATCGAGTTTAGCCGAACCGATCTGCTGCCGCACCGTCAACGGATTTACGACCAGCAGGGTAACGTTGCCACAGACGCTCACTACCAGAACTACAAAGACTTCGACGGGGTTAGCTTCCCGAGCACGATTGCGATCGAAAGGCCCAGGGAGAATTACGACATCACCCTGAGCATGGTCAAACTTGAAATCAACAAACCCTTGACCGACGATCAGTTTGCATTGGAGCAGCCTCCCGGAGCGGAGGTGGTGCATCTCGATCAGCCCAGTTCCAGCGGGTCGCCTCAAGCCCGCAACAAATGAATAAACGATCAAGTCACGGAAAAGTTAAATGATGAATCGCATGATCGTCGGGAATCTGGTTCACCGCCCGGTGCGCTCGCTGATCAGCGTAGTGGCTGTGGCCCTGGAGGTCACGCTGATCCTCCTGATCGTCGGCCTCTCGCTAGGCATGCTCCAGGACAGCCGCGCCCGGACTGCTGGCATCGGAGCGGATGTACTGGTACGGCCGCCGGGGTCTTCGTTCATCAGCGCATTTTCGGGCGCGCCCATGCCGGTCAAAGTCGGAGACATCCTGGCCACGTTGCCCCACGTCAAAAGCGTAGCTCCCGTGATCACGCAGGTTGCCTCGACCGGTACCCTTGAGGTCATTGCCGGGATCGACCTGCCGAGCTATGAAAGAATGTCGGCCGGCTTCCGCTACCTAGCTGGCGGTCCCTTTAAGGGGCCGTATGACGTACTCGTCGACGACCTTTTTGCCAAATCGAATCATGCCCAGGTCGGGGACACGATTGAGATTCTGAACAACAAATTCCGCATTGCGGGGATTGTGGAGCGAGGGAAGGGCGCTCGCAAGTTCGTTCCGCTGGCCACGTTGCAAGATCTCGTCGGTGCCAAAGACAAGGCGTCCATCTTTTATCTCAAACTTGACGATCCGGCGAATGCCGACGTTGTGGTCGACGAGATCAAGCATGTGCCCGGCATGGAGCACTACGTGGCAACCTCAATGGCCGCCTACCTGGCCATGATGACCACCAGCAATTATCCTGGCCTCTCCACTTTCATCGATGTCGTGGTTGGCATTTCTGTCGTCATCGGATTCATCGTAATCTTCCAGGCGATGTATACCGCCGTGATGGAACGAACCCGCGAAATCGGCATTTTGAAGTCCATGGGAGCGTCGAAGCTCTACATCGTGAACGTGGTATTGCGGGAGACGGCGCTGCTGGCCATCGGCGGTATCGTACTCGGCATCGTCGTCAGTCTCGCAACCCGCGCCGTACTCGCCCACAAATTCCCGCTATTGCAGGTGGTGGTGGACGGTGGCTGGATCGTACGCGCCACCCTGATTGCGATTGCGGGCGCGATCGGCGGAGCGCTCTATCCAGCGTTTAAAGCCGCACAAAAAGATCCCATCGACGCCTTGGCGTATGAATAAATCGGGCGCATGAATTTGTTTCGCTTTTAATTCGCTTGTTCTTGGCTCATTTTTTTCTTTTCACAATTTCCTCGCAAATCGGCAGAGAATGCACGATACTGCCGGTGAAACCGCCGTGCTATAATCGCGCGCCATTACGCACAGCACTGCGCTTTCGCAGCCAGTTGTCCTAATTCGCAGGCCCCGTGCGAGAATGCGTGCGGGTGACCACAAATACCTTAGGAGGAGATATGCGCTTCGATGATCCGACTCTGTACGGTCGGGACGATGAGACGGATGAGTATAGCGACAGCGGCGCCTATGGCGAATCGCTGGAAGAGGATTTAGAGGAAGAGGAAGAAGAGGAAGAAGAACCGGTTGTCGTCGAAGAAGACGACGAAATTGGCGTTGCAGTGCGAGAACCGGCACCGGCGCCTGTCACTCCGTCAGGCGGTGGCGGGGGGCAAGGCGGTCCTCCGAAGAAGAAGGCGCCTGCAAAAAAATCTCCAGCTCCGGCAAAGAAGGCGCCCGCTAAGAAAAAGGCGGCCAAGAAACCGGCAAAGAAAGCCGCAAAGAAGCCTGCTGCAAAAAAGAAGGCGGCCAAGAAAAGGCCAGCCAAGAAAGCTGCCAAGAAAAAATCTGCCGGCAAAAAGCGTCGCCGGTAGAAGTTCATTCTCAGCGACAGTGTAGTAAGGGGCGTAAATCGGTAAGTCCGGTTGCCGCCCTCGTTTATTTTGTGCCAACTTACTTACCGTCGGTCACGATTGCATCCGCCTCAATTTCCACTAACATCTCCGGAGAAACGAGGGCTGCAATTGCCATCATGGTGCTCGCCGGACGAATGTCGCGGAAAAACTCTCCGTGCGCTTTTCCAACTTTTTCCCAATCCGAAATGTTGGTCAGAAACACGCGCGTGCGCACCACGTCTTTCAACGAGCCTCCGACTTGCTTTAGAGCGCGCTCAATATTTTTGAGAATTTGAATCGCCTGCGTATAAGCATCGCCAGCGATAATTTTGCCATCCTCTCCGGTTGCGGTCGTACCCGCAACGTGAACATGGGCGCCCACGCGAACTGCACGAGAGTAACCTACGATTGGTTCCCACGGTGCTCCACTTGCAATGTTGGTTCTTTCCACTTCTCCTCCATTCTGTGCCCCCATCGTGTAGATAGGGTCAGTGAACTATGTAGATAGTTGCCTTAGATCATGTAATTAGATTGGATGGATCATGTTTTTCGATTCAAGACAGCGAATTAGCAGTCGCCATGCTTGGCTGCCAATAAATGCCCTGCAACACCGCGTCCAGCGCTGGATTCTAACTAATGTAAGTGGCTCAATGGTCACTTGCTTTCGACCAGGATTCGAGGTATCTAATCCGCACAGGCTTTTGTTCCGATAGTAACAAAGAGCCTGTGGGAGGTGAGGAGATATACATGGAGACTCCGGAGAAGCATCCACTAGAACAATTGTTTGTCGAGCTAGTGGGCCGTCATTATGCCCACGAGATCGGGATTCGCGATCCGCAAGTGGTGAATTACGTCGCTCATCTTCTCTCGGAGTTTTGCGATGCGGAGCAGCTCTCGAAAATCCGCAACGCATCCGGAAAACCGCTCAACGATGTAGGCGAGATGTTGATCGAGTCAGACCCGATCTACGGACCAGCGCCTTCATTCGATCGCGAACGCCAAGTCCGCAAACATATTGGCGACTACACGCTTTTCTACGCTGGAATGTTTCCCGAGAGCATCAATCACTATCGCCTGCGCCGGCAGCGGGTTGAAAACTTCGTTGATTGGGTAAAAGCTGGAAAAGAGAGCTACTACATCGTCTCGAAGTTCGAATACTTCGAATATGCCAAAGTCGCGCCCCTGTTTGCGCAACTCTCGCAGAGGTTCGAGCAGTGCGTATATGGACTGAACCTGGTGAAGAACGAACTTGAAGTTATGCAACATCCGATCGTCCGCGGAAGTAACGACCTTGTTATGTAAAGATTGCAGAGGTGAAACCGGCTCGCAGGGTTGTCGGTTGTTACTTCTGCAATCTGACTTCTGACCTCTGACCTCTCACAATCCGTCTTCCCTTAATTTCAAAATTCCCTTCCAGCACAATCCTGATCGCCTCGGTATACGCAACGTGCTCCTGCTCAAGAATACGTTCCGCCAGCGTGTGTTCGTCGTCAGAATCCAACACCGGCACCGTCTTCTGCACAATAATGGCGCCGTGATCGAGTTCTTCATCCACGAAGTGCACCGTGCATCCCGTAACTTTCACGCCATACGCGAAAGCCTGCTGCTGCGCTTCGAGGCCGGGGAAGGCTGGGAGCAGTGACGGATGGATGTTAAGAATTCTTGACGGAAACTGCTGCACGAACCAGGGCGAGAGCAGGCGCATGTAGCCAGCGAGACAGACGAGGTCAACCTGGTTTTGTTGAAGGGCAGCCACAACTTTACGATCATGCTCCTCGCGCGGTTTGCCCTTTGATGAAATGGCAAGCGCATTGAGGCCACGCCGGCGCGCCGTTTCAAGCCCAGGAGCCTCATCTCGGTTTGAAATTACCACGGCAATTCTGGCGTTCGATAGCCTGCCAGCCGCAATGCTGTCGGCAATAGCTACAAAATTCGAGCCTCGCCCAGATAAGAGAATGCCCAGGTTCTTCACATCAACATTATTTACCAGGGAGTCGCGGGAGCCCAGAGAAAATCGAAAAAAGTCGCAAAACTGAAGCCAGGAGCCGTGAGCGCAACTAGCTGAAGATTACCTTGCGATCGCCCTTGACGATCCGTCCGACGCTGTAGAACTTCTCTCCCGCCCGCTCCAGCAGCGTCTGTGCTTTCTTGAATTTCTTTGCGGGAACCACGATCAGCATGCCCAGACCCATATTGAAAGTGCGGAGCATTTCTTCTTCGCTGACGTTGCCGAGTTTTTGCAGATGTTCAAAGATAGGCAGAACCGGCCATGTGCCGAGCTCGATCACCGCCGAAGTGCCCTTGGGCAACACCCGCGGCAGATTTTCGGTGATGCCGCCGCCCGTAATATGCGCCAGCGCCGCAACGCACTCGCCAGCAATCATCTTACGAATGATCGACCAGTAACTGCGGTGACTGCGCATGAGTTCATTGCCGACCTTGTTCTTGATCTCGCTGACAAACGTCTCGGGAGAATAACCCGCAATTTCAAAAAGCAGTTTGCGAGCTAGAGAATACCCGTTGGTGTGCAGGCCATTCGACGGCAAACCGAGAACGCAGTCGCCGACCTGCACCTCTTTGCCGCTGATGATGCGCTCGCGCTCCACTACTCCGACAATGAAGCCGGCGAGATCGTATTCGCCCTCGGGATAAAACCCCGGCATCTCCGCCGTTTCGCCGCCAATCAACGCGCATCCATTGTGCTTGCAGGCTTCCGCGATTCCGCCCACTATCTTTTCCGCAACCTCCGGATCCAACGCGCCCGTTGCCAGATAGTCCA
The DNA here is from genome assembly GCA_003132405.1 of Acidobacteriaceae bacterium. Classification (GTDB taxonomy): domain Bacteria; phylum Acidobacteriota; class Terriglobia; order Terriglobales; family Acidobacteriaceae; genus Acidiflorens. Next base: position 30,630 of record PKXQ01000084.1, read on the forward strand.
TGAAAAACAACGGCGCCGCGCCCTGCACCGCGATGTCATTTACACAGTGATTCACCAGATCGGCGCCGATGGTATGGTGCACATTCATCTCGAACGCAACTTTCAATTTCGTACCCACGCCGTCCACGCTTGAAACCAGCACCGGATCCAAATATTTTTTGTCGACCGAAAACAATCCGCCGAATCCGCCAATCTCGCTCAACACTCCCTTGGTGAAAGTTTTGTGGGCGAGATATTTGATGCGCTGCTTGGTGCGATTGCCCCGATCAATGCTGACACCGGCATCGGCGTAGGTAACCGAGCCGCTTTGCGCGTTGGGGGTGTGAGCCACTTTTGAATCCGCCATTTGTTCGCGTGGAGAGATCTGACGCGCTACCGAGCCGGGAAAATCGTTTCGGACGCAACAAATTCTAGCACGTCTCGAGTTGCCCTTGGCTTTTCCGACGCGATGCGCGAAGGCGCTATAATGCGGGGTCCAATTTTTCTTCCGGGAGATAAGCATGAGAATTTTGGCAGTTCTTTTTCTTGCCGTGTTGACCATTTCGTTGGCAGTAGCGCAGCAGGAACAATCTCAGCCGACGCCATCCGAAAACCAGAAGCAGGCTGCGGTTAAGAAAGATAAGAAGCCAGCAACGCAAGCGCCCGCCGCGACTCCAGAGAAGCCCACGGAAAGCGGCAGGCCGGAGTCTGCGAAGCCTGAGAGCAACGAAGCCACCGACAAAGAAGAGCATTATGATGTGTCAGAAGTTCCGCCCGTCATCACGCACCACCAGGCCACAGTGAGCGGAAAGACGTTCAATTACACGGCGACAGCCGGAAGACTTCCCATCAAGCGCGAGGACGGCAAGATCGACGCCGAAATGTTTTTCGTCGCCTACACACTCGACGGACAGGACGCAGGGAGGCGCCCGTTGACGTTCGCGTTCAACGGCGGTCCCGGGTCCGCGTCGGTATGGCTGCACATGGGCGCGCTCGGGCCGAAGCGTGTAGTGCTTCAACAAAATGGTTTCATGCCCGCCGCGCCGTATCGCCTTGAAGATAATCCCGATACGATCCTCGATCGTAGTGACATCGTCATGGTCGACGCTATGGCCACCGGCTACTCACGGGCCGCGACCGCTGAACTTACCAAGAAATTTCTGGGCCTGAAGGGCGACGTACAAGCCTTCGGCGAATTCATACGTCTTTACCTCTCCCGCTATGATCGCTGGAACTCTCCGCTTTTCCTGCTGGGAGAAAGCTATGGCACGACACGCGCAGCTGGCCTCGCGGGATATCTGGCTGATCATGGGATCGCGTTCAACGGCGTGACGCTGCTCTCGATGGCGGTGGATTTCCAAACGCTGGAATGGAATAAATCGAACGACCTGCCTTACATTCTTCTGCTGCCGACGTTCAATATGATCGCCGCCTACCATCACAAACTTGCCGCCGATCTCACTCAGGATGCGGGCAAGACTCGCGAAGAAGTCGTGCGCTGGGCCTCTAATGACTATGCTCTGGCGCTCGGCAAGGGCGATGCGATGACGCCCGACGAACATCGTAAGATCGTCGAGCAACTCTCACGCTATACAGGGCTTCGTCCGGAAGTGATCGAAGCGCACAATCTGCGCATCGACGTTCCCACCTTCGATCGCGAACTGCTGCTCGATCAGAAGTTGATCGCGGGCCGTCTTGATGGCCGGTTCAGCAGCCCTAATCCCGATGAAGACCGCGGCTTCTACGATCCGACCAGTGCCGCCATCTTGCCGCCATACACATCCGCGTTCAACAACTATCTTCGATCCGAACTGAACTACAAGTCCGACGCGCCTTACAGAGTTTTCGCTTACGACCAGCCGGGCTTTCGCACCTGGGATTGGGGCAACGCGGAACAAGGCTTTCCGAGCACAGCGGGCGGGTTGCGTTCGGCCATGATCAAGAATCCATACATGAAGATCCTGGTGATGGAAGGCTACTACGATTTAGCGACGCCCTTCGCAGCGGCCAATTGGACCATGGATCATCTGGATCTCGACGGGAAATATCGGCAGAATATTTCGTACGCTACCTACGGTGCGGGGCACATGGTGTATGTCGATCGAGCGGAACACGACAAGATGAAAAAAGATCTGGTGGACTTCATGGACAAGTGCCTGAAATAGTTTCGACCGTAAAGATTCGATTCGCGGCGGTGCGTGTGCTCTAATGCTGAACGCATGCGTGCCGCCATCATCTTCGGATTGGGAACCTCGCCACGAGGCCTCGAGTTCTTCAAAGCCAATTCTGCGACCGAGTGGCTGGAGGGACTTCCCGCCTCATCGAGCGAGGCTGACGCAATCTTAATTTTTGGCGGGGATGGCACCATCCATCGTCATCTCTCCGCGCTCGTGCGGCTTCAACTTCCCGTGTTGATCGTGCCTGCAGGTAGCGGCAATGATTTTGCGCGGGCGCTTAAACTCCGTTCGGTGCAGGACTCGCTCCGCCTGTGGCGTGCTTTCGAATCCGGGAAGATTCAAGCGCGCGCCATCGATCTTGGTGTAATCACTTCGTCCGCCGCGCCGGAGCACCCGCACTATTTCTGCTGCGTAGCTGGAATCGGCTTGGACTCAGCAGTCGCCCGCCGAGCCAATGAGATGCCGCGTTGGCTGCGCGGACACGGCGGTTATGTTCTTGCTCTTTTGCGCCTGCTCGCCAAACTTCCCGCTTTCCCCTTGCGGCTGACGCAGTTTAATAGCGCCGACCGCGCTGATTCCGAAACCTGCACCCTTCTAGCCGCCTTTGCCAACACAGAGTTCTATGGCGACGGCATGCGCATCGCGCCGGAGGCGGATTTCACAGATGGCAAGCTCGACATTTGTCGCATCAGCCCGCTTAGCCCTCTAAAGCTGTTTTGCATGCTTCCAACCGTGTACTTCGGGCGCCATCTGCGATTGCCGGAAGTCGAACACGCGCGAGCCGAGCGAGTGGTAGTACAAACGAACACTCCACAGGAGATTTATGCGGATGGCGAGTTCATTTGTAATACGCCCGCCGAAGTTTCGGTTGTCCCGAAGGTGTTGCGAGTAATCTATTCGCCGACTTGATGTGAAGTTCTCAAACTCCAGGTTCAAAACGATAACCTACCCAGGGATCGGTCACGATGTAGCGCGGAGAATCTGGCGAAGGTTCAATCTTCTTGCGTAGTTGTGCAACAAACACGCGCAGGTATTCGACCTGTTCCGTGCTTTCGCCGCCCCAGACCGCGCCCAACAGTGCGCGATGCGTCACCACCTTGCCAGCGTGGCGAGCGAGATAGGCGAGTAAATCGAATTCCTTCGGAGTTAGATGGACGGCACGGTCTTTTACAAAAACGCTGCGGGCTCCGGGATCGATTTTAAAGTCACCCGCTTCAATCGGCGCCAATTCCGACTCTTCCTTGCGCGTGCGGCGGAGGTTCGCCCGGACGCGCGCGAGGAGTTCCTCCATGCCGAATGGCTTGGTCACGTAATCATCGGCACCAGCGTCGAGGGCTTTGACTTTGGTACGTTCCTCGCCTCGCACCGAGAGCACGATAATCGGAATCTGCGTCTTTGCTCGCAGGCGCCGGCACAACTCCAACCCGTCCATATTGGGCATAGACAGGTCGGTAATGACAAGATCGGGCGACCAATCTTTCATGATCTCAAGCGCGGTCTCGCCGTCGTTGGCCACCCGAATGTCATATCCGTGGCTGGAAAGAGAGGTCCGCAACACGCGCGTGATTTGCGATTCGTCATCTACCACGAGAATGTGTTTGTGATCCAACATGCCACGTTAGCCTGGTTCCTGCGTCACGATGTGAACATCCACCGCGGGAGCGTCGCGCAGAAACTGGTGGATCGCCGAAAGGTAAAAATATCTTTTCCAGCCGCGCGTCGCGGAACGTCCAAAAACAACCTGCGTTATATGTTTTTCATTAACGAACTCCGCGACGGCTTGGGCCACGCTCTTTCCCTTCAGCCGCACAATCGTTGCTCCAACATTTTCCGCGAAGCGCACATTCGCAGCCAAAGTCCGTTGATTGGCATCGCTGGTATCTTGCCCCAGATCGGTATAGACCACATAAAGTTCAGCATTCATGGCTTGCGCCATACGCGCTCCGCGTGCCACCAGATACTGCGCGGCCGGATTGGAACTAACGCAGACAGCAATTCGTTCGCGAATCGCGACCGGTGCGCGATTTTTATCTTCGTCGCCGCGATGTTGCTCCAGGCTTAGATCCACCTGCTGCGCCACCTGGCGCAAGGCCAGTTCGCGCAGAGCGATCAAGTTGGTCTCGCGAAAGAAATTGTCGAGCGCGCGACCCACGCGTTCCTGGGGATAGACATCGCCACGACGCATCCGGTTCTGCAGCGCCTCCGGGGTCAGGTCGATCATTACTTCTTCGTTCACTCTTTGCAGTACCCAGTCGGGAACGGTCTCCCTCACCTGGATTCCGGTGACCCCCTGCACCGTCGGCGTCACGCTCTCCAGGTGTTGGATGTTCATGGTGGAGAGCACGTCGATGCTTGCATCCAGCAGCTCAAGCACGTCCTCATAGCGTTTGCGATTCTTGCTGCCTTCGATATTCGTGTGCGCCAGTTCATCGACCAGAGCGACACAAGGCTTGCGCGCGAGAATCGCGTCTACGTCCATCTCTTCGAAAAGCGCGCCTTTGTACTCAATTTTTTTTCGCGGGACGGTTTCCAGGCTGGCGACGAGTTCGCCGACCGCCTTTCGTCCGTGAGTCTCGACGACTCCGATCACGATGTCTTCGCCACGGTTGTGCCGACGGATCGCTTCAGTCAGCATCGTGTGAGTTTTGCCCACACCTGGAGCGTATCCAAGAAAGAGCTTGAACCTACCGCCCTTCTTGCTCGGCGAACACTCCTCCAGCCACTGGTCGGGAGTCTTGGTCATCGCGATTATTGTCGTTGAGACCTGCGACTTTGTCGATGTGTACAGAACAGGGTTCAAAGTTTCAGTTTCAAGGTCCCCCAGAAGCGGAATCTTCTCTGGAGCCGTGTTTGGAAACTTTACACCTCGAAACTTTGAAACCCTGGAACCTTTTCTTGTCATACAATCGCCTCGTGAAACTCGACGCCAGATCCGGGATCGGCTACTTGACCGGTGTCCTCTGTGTATCTTTGATCACGGGTGCCGGATACCGTTGGCTTCACCTCAACCCGACTACAATCGCGCTCCTGTTCTTGCTGGGCATCCTGGGAATTTCGACTTATTGGGGTTTGCGGCAAGCCGTTTTTATGTCGGCCATTGCGACCTTTGCCTTTAACTATTTTTTTCTCCCTCCAATCGGTACCTTTACCATCGCCGACCCGCAGAACTGGATAGCACTTTTCGCTTTTTTGGTTACGGCGGTGGCCGTCAGTGAGTTGTCGGCTCGAGCGCGGCGCGGGAAGCAATCCGCGATCCAGCGCCGCCGGGAACTAGAACGGCTCTACGCCTTTAGCCAGTTACTTCTGTCGAGTGACAATCCTGCCGAACTGTTGAACATGGTTCCCAGCTATATTGTCGAGTCGTTCGATATACGGTCGGCAGCAATTTTGCTCACCAGTCGCAGCGACATTTATCGCTCTGGCCCTACCATCGACGGATTAGAAACAGGCGATTTGCAAATGGTGTGTGTGCGTGGCGAACCACGAATCGATGCTGTCCGCCAACTGGCCTTTATGCCGCTGCGCATGGGCATGCGCGTTGTTGGTTGCATGGGGACAGCTGGCGCAGCAGTGTCGCGACAAACGCTGGAAGCGATCAGCAGTCTGGTGGCCACTGCCATCGAGCGCGCGAGCTCCATGGAAAAACTTAGCCGCGCGGAGGCTGCCCGCGAAAGCGAGCAATTACGCTCCGTGCTGCTCGATTCAGTAACCCATGAGTTTCGTTCTCCGCTTACCGCCATCAAAGCGTCGGTGACCTCACTTCTGGGCAGCTCGAATCATTCGCCGGAGGAGAAACAAGAGTTGCTGACCATCATCAACGAGGAAAGCGACCGGCTGAACCGCCTGATCGGAGAGGCCGCGGAGATGGCGCAGCTCGATGCCAATAAAGTTGAATTCCGCTTTATATCCGCACCCATTGCTAATCCGGTCGCTGAGGCCCTCGACGAATTAAAGCAGCTATTGATCCACCATCCTGTGGACGTCAGAATTCCGCCCGGCATTCCCGACACGCGCATGGATCCGGCTCACATCAGGGAAGTCATGGTGCACCTGATCGAGAACGCCGCCAAATATTCGCCGAGCGGCGCTCCCATTCGCATTACTGCCGAGGCCAAGGACCAGATGATTACCACCAGCGTTGCCGACCGCGGGCCTGGCATCGATGACTTTGAACAGTCCCTCGTTTTTGAAAAATTCTACCGCGGACGAAACCAGCGGGTGCAAGTCCACGGAACCGGCATGGGGCTTGCGATCTGCAAAGCGATCGTCGAGGCCCACGGCGGTCGGCTGGGAGTCACCAGTCAGTTGGGGCATGGTTCGGTCTTTTACTTTACTTTGCCTGTAGCTTAGAGCTTCGATTGGTCAAGAACTGTGGTGGGCCCACTAGGATTCGAACCTAGAACCAACAGATTATGAGTCTGCTGCTCTAACCGTTGAGCTATGGGCCCTCGTTTTTCCGGCCGGCCCAACCAGCTAGTGTGTACTTGTCGGGGCGGGCGGGGCAGGAGGTGCAGGCGCGGCTGCCGGAGGCATTGCCGGTGTCGCGCCGCTGTTCACCAAGTCTTTCAATTCCTTACTGGGCTTGAAGAACGGTATCTTCTTTGCCGGAACTTCCACGCGATCGCCCGTCTTCGGATTGCGACCCACGCGCGGCTTGCGCTGGCGCGTCCGGAAGCTGCCAAATCCGCGTATCTCGATCTTGTCGCCCACCCGCAGCGAGCGCACCACGCTGTCAAAGATCGTATCCACAATCACTTCGCTGTCTTTGCGGGTGAGTTCCGCCAGTCGGGAAACTTCTTCGATCAGGTCAGCCTTCGTCATAAGCCTTTATGCTCCCTTTGCGGCGCCCGAGGGGGCTTCGCTCTCCTAGGGCTATACTCGCCTGTCTATAACCTTCTCAAATTTAAGGGGTTCTGCGCAAGTGCAGTTGTGGGTTCTCAATTTTCCCATTCTCAGTCAATTGTAGTTCCCAGCGCTGATGAATCGGAACAAGCTACTTCCACAGATAGTAAAAGCCGACTTGCTGCTCCAATAGTTTCTCGCGCGTCGGCAAATAATCCGAAACATCTCCGAACAGCAGATCCAGCCCTGAGCGTTTATCTTTTGGCGGATAAACCAGCGTCGGCTCTCCGGATATATTCACGGCGCGAGCCGTATCTTTTACCGCGCCTTCGAAATCCGTCAACTGATCCACCAATTTGAGCGAAAGGGCCTGCTCCCCGGTCCAGACTTTTCCGTTGGCTATGATTCGTATGTCTTCCTCTTTCGCCCGCCTCCCGTCGGCGACCGCTTGAATGAATTGGGTATGCATGTTGTCGATCAAGCCCTGCATATACTCGCGTTCCGCTGGCGTCATTTCGCGCGTCGGGCTGCCAGTATCCTTGAATTCGCCCGCCTTCATGGTGATCGGATTCAGTTTAGCCCAGCGCAGAAGCTCGCCATAGTTGACCCACTCGGCGATCACTCCGATCGAACCTACTACGCTTCCCTTATCGGCATAAATTTTGTCGGTGGCGGAGGCCACGTAGTATGCGCCACTCGCGCCCACCGTCTCAATCGAAGCCACGATATGCTTCTTCTTTTCGTCACGAATCCGCTTGACCTCGCGGTAAATCTCCTCTGACGCGGCCACGCCGCCTCCAGGAGAATTTACATGAATAATGATCGCCTTGACGGAATCGTCATCGGCAAATTTCTTGAGCTGGGGCACGATCTGCTTGGGCGAGAAAATAATGCCATCGAGGTCGACCACGGCGATCTTGGGACCGAAGCCGGAGAATGATGAGTCTTCATCCGCGCCGCCAAAACTCATATAGACCAAAGTAAACACGGCAGCCACGAACAGCACAAACACCCCGCCGCCCACCAGAAACCATATCCAAATCCGCGAACGCCCTTCAGCCATAATCAGACGAGTGTAGCACCTGAGGTCAGAGGTTAGAGGTCAGATTGCAGAGGTGACGACCCAAGGTCTTACCTCTGCAATCTGACCTCTAACCTCTGACCTCGGCCACTCATTGGCGTACACTTTTGTTCTCGTATGCCCGATCCTGTCGAACTCGAGGTCTTCAAGAACCTATACCACTCCATCGCTGAGGAAATGGGAGCGGCGCTGCGCCGAACGTCTTTCTCGCCGAATATCAAAGAGCGCCGCGACTATTCGTGTGCGGTCTTCGATTCCGCTGGTCAGGTCATCGCCATGGGTGATCACATGCCCGTGCATCTCGGATCAATGCCAATGTCCGTTGCCGCCGCTGTTGAGCAGTGCGCCTTCGAACCCGGCGACATGGTCATGCTCAACGACCCTTTTCGCGGGGGCACGCACCTTCCCGATATCACTCTGGTCATGCCGGTGTTCGTGTGGAGCGGGAGCCCTCGCTTGCCGGTCTCCGCTGCGCGCACGTCTTCACCCACGAGTACACCTGACTTCTACGTCGCCTCCCGCGCTCACCACGCCGATGTCGGTGGAACCTATCCAGGCTCCATGGGCCCTTGCCGTGAAATCTTCCAGGAAGGCCTGCGCATCCCTCCCGTCAAAATCATGCGCGCAGGAAAAACTGTGGCGGACGTGCTGGCAATCCTTCTTAACAATGTCCGAACGCCGGAGGAGCGCGAAGGAGACCTCGGCGCCCAGATGGCCGCCTGCCAGACTGGCGCTCAACGACTACGCGAAATTTGCGACCGCTACGGAATCGCCCGCGCCAAAAAGGCGGCCGCATCTCTTTTGCTCTATTCCGAAGAGATAATGCGCGCTTTTCTGCGCACGATTCCCCCCGGCCGCTATCAAGCGGAAGATTTTCTCGACGACGATGGCGTCGACAACAAGCCCGTGCGTATCGCCGTGACGATCAACGTAAAGGCATCTTCCGCAACGCGAAAAGCGGCACGGCGCTCCGTCGCTCACGAACAGACTTCTCCAGCCCAAGTCTCCATCGACTTCACCGGCAGCGACCCGCAAGTTCAAGGCGCGATCAACGCGGTCGAAGCCATCACCTACTCCGCATGCTTCTACGTATTTCGCTGTCTTCTGCGCGACGATGTTCCCGCAACCTCGGGCCTGATGCGTCCAATCCGCGTTATCGCTCCGTCGGGAACCGTCGTCAATGCCAAGCCCCCCGCTGCCGTGGCTGGCGGCAACGTTGAAACTTCGCAGCGCATCGTCGACGTGCTTTTGAAAGCGCTCGCGCAGGCGATTCCCGACCGTATCCCAGCCGCTGCCGCTGGCACGATGAACAACCTCACCATCGGCGGAATCGATCTTCGTTTGGAAGATTCCAGCCCCGGCGAGCCCTTTGCTTATTACGAAACGATCGCGGGCGGCATGGGCGCGCGCCCGACCAAAGACGGTGTCTCCGGCGTTCATACTCATATGACGAATTCCCTGAACACACCTGCCGAAGCCCTCGAATATGCCTACCCGATTCGCCTGCGGCAATATTCTTTGCGCCCAGGGAGTGGAGGCTCGGGGCGGCATACCGGCGGCGACGGAATCGTACGCGAAATCGAAGTGTTGACCGACGCTCAAGTCACCTTGCTCGCCGACCGAAGATCGCGCGGTCCCTACGGCTTAGCTGGCGGGGCCGATGGCGCTCCAGGCCGAACTGTGATCACCCGGCGCGACGGAAGCGTGGAAACCATTCCTGGCAAGACCAGCGTCCGTCTGCAATCCGGAGAACGAGTCCGCATCGAATCGCCAGGCGGCGGCGGATGGGGACGATTAGATATCTAGACCCAGAGAATGCTTAGTGCGAAGAGAAAAATTCTCTACCACAGAAAAACCGATTTTACCAAATATCTCTGCGCCCTCTGCGGTAAAACGCCATTTTAGCTAGAATTCAAACTGTACGGTTTTTCAAGGGTTGCCCGTCAGGACTAACAATGAGATTCTTGCGCACTCTTATACTCGCCATTTTTCTAGCGGCTGCGTTCTTCTACTTCACCACCTATCGCAACGGCCGACTCTACACTTCTGACTGGATCAGCCATCCCCAGCATGCGGAAATTATTGAAGCCGCCAGCGGCGAATCTTTCGACGCCGAAGAGCAAAACAACATCAGCGTCTATCGCAAGAACATCGCATCCGTAGTCAATATCACCTCGCGTGTCATGACCTTTGACTTCTTCTATGGCCTCGTCCCGCAGGACGGCCAAGGCTCCGGGTTCGTCATCGATAAAGAAGGACACATTCTCACCAACTATCACGTGATCGCGGATGCGCGCCAGGTTGAAGTCACGCTCCACGACCGCAAGAAATATAAGGCCAGCATCGTCGGCACCGACAAGTCGCATGACTTGGCCATCGTCCAGATCAAGGCTCCCAACCTGCAGCCGATGACGCTAGGCGACTCAACCAATCTGCAGGTGGGCCAGAAAGTTTACGCGATCGGCAATCCCTTCGGCCTCAACGGCACATTGACCAGAGGCATAGTCAGCTCAATCCGCCAGGTGCAGGAGCCCGACGGCCTCGTGATCGATGAAGCCATCCAAACCGATGCCGCTATTAACCCCGGCAACTCCGGCGGCCCGCTCCTCAACTGGCATGGCGAAGTAATCGGTATCAACACAATGATCGCTTCAAGCGTCGGCCAGAGCGCCGGCATCGGCTTTGCCATCCCCATCAACACGGCAAAAGCAGTAGTCAACGATCTGGTTACACTGGGACGGGTGCGTCGGCCCGCGCTCGGCGTCCGCACCATCCCTATCGATCCTGAAATAGCCGAAGAGCTGGGTCTCGCCGCCGACTACGGCCTTCTTATCGTGCAAGCTGTCCCTGGAGGCTCCGCAGACCGCGCGGGATTGCTCGGCGGCTCCGAACGCGCCTATCTAGGCAACACTCCCATCATGGTGGGCGGAGATTTAATCGTAGCCATCGGCGGAGAAAAAATCGAAAGCCAGCAGGCCTTAGCCCAGATCATGAACCGGCACCGCGCCGGCGACACCATAAAAGTAACGATCTTCCGAGGCAAGAAAAAGCTAGAGGTGGCGGTAGAGTTGGGCGAGGCGAGAGACCAAGTCTAGTTGATTGTGTGGCGCGGACACTCTTGTCCGCGTGCTGCCTACCTCGATGATCATCAGGTGGTGCATCCATCTGCTACCGGATCGCGCCGCCTCATGCTTCAGGGCTTGATTTCAATCGGAGTGCCAACGCGGACCAGTTTCCAGATTTCGTCCATCTCTTCGTTAGTGACTGCTACGCATCCGTCTGTCCAATCGTGCAAAGTGTGGGCTTTCCCCACCCATGCATACTCTTTCGGAAGTCCGTGAAGCATAATGTCTCCGCCGGGACTGACGCCTAATTTCTTGGCGGCTGCGATGTCTTGCGCGTTGGGATACGAAATGTGAAAGGCTTTGTAGAAATGGCTGTTGGGGTTGCGCGAGTCGAGTACGTAAACTCCCTGAGGAGTTCGATGATCGCCCCGCCGACTCTTCGGCCCAACGGGCTCACCGCCAAGAGCCACCTTATAGGAGCGCACTTCTTTCCCTTGTGACAAGAGCACGAGCTTTCGCTCACGTTTGTAGACCACAAGGCGGTCCACACTGAAGTTGGAGTTCTGCGCGAACGCTACTGGCCAGAATGTGAGCAATATAAGGCCGGCCAGAAAAACCCGCATAGGAATGTAATTCTATACGTGGCGTCAGCTCATGGATTTTCCAAGTCCAGAGTCGCGTCTTTCTCGCGCTATCATCTCCCCATGCCCGACGTCGAATGGATTCGCAAACTCTGTCTCTCCTTCGCCGACGTAACCGAGGACATGCCTTGGGCCGAAGATCTCTGCTTCAAAGTCCGCGGCAAAATCTTCACCGGCATAGTTCTCTCGGACGGCCGATTCCCGCGCCTCACCCTTAAATGCGCGCCGGAAACCTTTCACGAACTGCTGGAAATCGAAGGCGTCTCCCCCGCGCCCTACGTCGGGCGCTACAAGTGGGTCACGCTCGCCAACCCGAATGTGTTGTCTGCTAATGAACTCGAATCCCTGATTCGCCAATCCTACGAGATGGTCGCAGCCAAAGCGCCGAACCAGACGAAGAAGTCCGCAGCCAAGAGAGCGTTGCGCAAACGCAAGAAAAAGTAAGCTGTTTCCAGCTGCATTTACGCTGTCTCCCCTCTTGGAGCTTTTCTCGGCGCACTCGGCGTCACGGCGATGAACCGTTTGACTCCCCGCAACCAGCTAAGCTAGCCTCGTACTTCGCCCAATTCATGCGCATTCAACGTCTTTCGCTGATCCTCTGGAGCCTGTGTTTTTTACGCGTCGCCAACGTTGCGGCTGCTCCATTGCGGCCTACCCACGCGCCGCACGCCATCGTGGTCAGCGTCCACGAACTCGCCTCGGGCGCCGGTGTCGAGATGCTGCGCTCCGGAGGCAATGCCATCGATGCCGCGGTCGCCACCGGCTTCGCGCTCGCGGTTGTCCATCCCCAAGCCGGAAACCTTGGCGGAGGCGGCTTTCTGCTCCTGCGCAATGCCGACGGAAAAACTCATTTCATCGACTTTCGCGAAAAAGCTCCCGCCGCTGCCACTGAAAACATGTATCTCGACGCTCAAGGCAACGTCCTTCCCAAATCCAGCAAAGAATCCAGCATCGTTGGATATAGGGCAGCAGGCATCCCCGGAACGGTCGCAGGCCTCGTCTACGCCGAAAAACAATATGGCAAGCTGTCGATCGAAAAAGTAATGGCTCCCGCTATCCAGCTTGCCCGCGATGGTTTCCCCCTCGCTTACGAAGATACGCAAGATCTGAAACGAGATGAGCACCTCGCCGAATTTCCAGAATCCAAACACACTTTCCTGCGCGACGGAAACTACTACCAGCCCGGCGAAGTATTCAAGCAACCCGAACTCGCCCGCACCCTCGAACGCCTCGCCAAAGATCCCGACACGTTCTACCACGGAGCTATGGCGCACGAACTCGCTGCGGCGATCCACAAAGGCGGAGGCCTCATCACCGCCGAAGACCTCGCCGCTTATGAAGTGAAGGAACGCGAGCCGATTCGCGGATCGTATCGCGGATATGACATTATCAGCGCGCCGCCGCCATCTTCGGGCGGAGTCGCGCTGGTCGAGATCCTAAATATTCTAGAAGGCTTCGATCTCGCGAAATCGGGCAATCGTTCTGGCGAGACGATACATCTTGAGGCGGAAGCATTTCGCCGCGCATTCTATGATCGCGCCGACTTCATGGGCGATCCCGACTACACCAAAGTACCTGTGGCGCAGCTTATCGACAAAAAATATGCCGAGGCGTGGCGCGAGTCCATCGACTCGAACCATGCAACGCCAAGTAAGGATTTAAAGCGTCCATCGTTCGGTGAACTTGAGCGCGTCGCTCAGTTCCCTCGCACGGCCGTCACCGAGCCCCAAAACACTACTCATTATTCCGTAGTCGACGCTGATGGCAACGCCGTCGCGGTCACCACCACTCTCAACGACTCGTTCGGCTCGCGCGTCACTGCCGAGGGACTGGGCTTTCTACTTAACGACGAAATGGACGACTTCGCGGCAAAACAAGGCGTGCCCAATGGCTACGGACTAATCCAAGGCCCAGCCAACGCGATAGCTCCAGGCAAACGCCCGCTCTCGGCCATGACGCCGACCATCGTGCTCAAAGACGGAAAGCTCTTCATGGTTCTCGGCACGCCCGGCGGCCCGACCATCGTTACTACCGTAGCTAACATACTCATCGGCGTGGTCGATTTCGAGCTCGATATTCAGGAAGCGGTGAATGCACCACGGTTTCATCATCAGTGGCTCCCCGATCAGATTCTCGTCGAAGACCGCCTTTCTCCCGATACAATGAATATTCTGCGATCAAAAGGACACAAATTGAGCGTTCGACATTTCTGGGGAGACGGCGAGTGCATCATGATTGACCCCAAAACCGGCGAACGCCTGGGCGCCAGCGACGGACGCAACAACGGGAAGGCGGTAGGCTACTGATGCAGCGGGCGGTATCGACATACATCTATGTAAAGGAACGGCTCCATCCGGGCTTGCTCGACGAGCTCGTGAAGGCAGGAGCCCAGTCGATCGAAATCTTTGCCGCACGCCAGCACTTCGACTACGCCAATCGCAAGCAGCACGTCCGCGAAATTGCTGAATGGTTTCGCTCCACCGGCATTCCACTCAATTCCGTGCACGCGCCTTTGTACTCCGACTACGAGTGGGGACGCACCGGGTCTCCGCCAGTCAACATCGCCTCCACCGATCGTGCCGGCCGAATCGATGCCATGGACGAGATCAAACGCGCGCTCGAGGTTGCCGAGCATATTCCCTTCCGCTTCCTTGTGCAACACATTGGCAATCCCAACGACGCTTTTGACGAGAAGAAATTCGAAGCGGCCATGACTTCGGTTGAGCACCTGCGCGCCTTCGCCAAGCCGCTCGGCGTGAGGGTGCTGGTAGAAAATATTCCCAACGAACTCTCGACACCAGATCGACTCATCGAATTCATCAAGACAATGCATTTCGACGACATCGGCGTTTGCTTCGATTGCGGGCACGCCCACATGATGAGTGGCATTCCCGAGGGCTTCGCGATTTTGAAGGACCACATCTGCTCCACCCATGTGCACGACAATATGAAAGATAAGGACTCGCACCTCTGGCCGGGCGGCGGGTCGATCGATTGGAAACAGACCATGGAATTGCTGCGCACTGCGCCCCAAACGCCCCCTCTGTTGCTCGAGATCGAAGGCGAAGAGAAAAAGAGTCCCGGTGAAGAAGTGTCTGCAACTTTCCAAAAACTGGAAGACTCGTAAAATTTAACCGCGGAGAACGCAAAGCGCGCAGAGTTTCTGAAGATGTTCCCTTGTGCACCTCTGTCTTCCCTGTGGTTAAAAGGAGTTGATCCAAGGTAGCCAGACGCAGGTCGAGTCGAAGGGTTTTTCTCCATTTTTTCTCTGCGTACTCGGCGGTTAGAGATCTTGACTTATGCCAGCGCCCATCAGCACAATCGCTCAAATCGGTAAGCACGAAGGCCAATCCGTCACCATCCGCGGATGGCTCTACAATCTCCGCGAAAGCGGCAAGCTTCTTTTCCCGCAGTTTCGCGACGGCTCCGGAATTATCCAAGGCGTCGTACCCAAGAACGCCGTTCCGCCTGAAGTCTTCGACGCCATTAAAGGACTCACGCAGGAGTCGAGCGTCATCGTCGAAGGCAAAGTGCGCGCCGATAAACGCGCTCCTGGCGGATTTGAACTCGACGTCGCCAACATTCAGGTCGTGCAGCGTGTTTCCGAAGCCGATCCCTATCCCATCACTCCGAAAGAGCATGGCGTCGACTTCCTCATGGATCATCGCCATCTTTGGCTGCGCTCGCAGCGCCAGGCGGCCATTCTCCGCGTTCGCGCCGAGATCATTCGCGCCGCTCGCGATTACTTCGACAGCAACGGATTCACTCTTACTGATCCGCCGATCATTACTCCTGCTGCTTGCGAAGGGACGACTACGCTTTTTCCCGTCGACTACTTCGAAGAGCAGGCTTACCTTACGCAATCGGGTCAACTCTACATCGAAGCGACCGCGATGGCGCTCGGCAAGGTCTATTCTTTCGGTCCAACCTTCCGCGCGGAGAAGTCAAAGACTCGCCGTCACCTCACCGAATTCTGGATGGTTGAGCCCGAAATCGCTTACGGGACACTCGACGACTTGATGGAACTGGCCGAAGGCTTTCTGACATTTATCGTCAAACGCTGCCTCGAACGCCGGCGCGTCGATCTGCAAACCATCGGCCGCGATCTAGCCAAGCTCGAACTAATCGAGACGCCGTTTCCGCGCATCACCTACGACGAGGCGGTTGCGAAGTTGCAGGAAGGTCACGCGCAAGGCAAACTCGAAAACAAGTTCGAATGGGGAGGAGACTTAGGCTCGCCTGATGAGACTTATCTCTCGTCGCTCTATGATCGGCCAGTGATGGTGCATCGCTATCCGGCGAGCGTGAAAGCGTTCTACATGGAGCCTGATCCGCAGCGCCCCGAACTTGCGCTCTGCGTCGACGTGCTAGCGCCCGAAGGCTATGGCGAAATCATCGGAGGATCGCAGCGCATGGCCTCGCACGATTTGCTGCTCCAGCGCATTCACGAGCACAACCTGCCTGAAGAGGCCTTCAAGTGGTATCTTGATCTCCGCAAATACGGCAGCGTTCCTCATTCCGGCTTCGGCATGGGCATCGAGCGCGCCGTAGCGTGGATCTGCGGACTGGAGCATGTGCGCGAGACGATTCCGTTCCCGCGCATGTTGCATCGGTTGTATCCGTAATGCGGTTATCAGTTATCAGTTTTCAGTGAAATCTGAGAACCGGTGTTACTGAGAACTGACGACTGAGAACTGAGAACTCCATCATGCCACTGCGAACCTCGACGTTCAGCAGCATCACTCCACGCCAAATTCGCGTTATTGGCGTGCCGCTCGACCTAGGCCAATCACGCCGCGGAGTCGACATGGGTCCCTCAGCCGTTCGGGTTGCCGGACTGGAAGCGCGCCTCGAAGCGATTGGGCATGTGGTCGAAGATGCGGGCAACATTGCGGTCGCTATTCCTGAGCAGAAAAAAGAAGGAGCGGCCAATTCCAAATACCTTAAAGAAATTACGGCGACTTGCACCAAGAGTGCTGAACTGGTGCTCAAGACGCTCGAGGCGGGCAAGATTCCTCTGATCCTTGGCGGAGATCATTCTGTCGCTGCTGGCACGGTTTCTGGCGTCGCCGAATTCTACCGGCGCAAGAATCAGAAAATCGGCCTGCTCTGGATCGACGCTCATACTGATATGAACACGCCTGAGTCTTCTCCGAGTGGCAACGTCCATGGCATGCCGCTTGCTTCGATCATGGGTCTTCCGCCGTTTGAGCTGGGAAAGATTTTCGACTTCTCGCCGAAAGTGCAGCCGGAGAATTGCGTGCTGATCGGCATTCGTGATGTCGACAACTTTGAAAAAGAAAACATACGCAAATCCGGTGTCCAGGTTTTTACCATGCGCGATATTGACGAGCGCGGCATGCGCAGCGTGATGGAAGAAGCGCTGAGCCTCGCCGGAAACGGCACCGTCGGCTATCACGTTTCGCTCGACATGGATTGGATCGATCCCGAAGACGCGCCCGGAGTCGGCACTCCAGTGTGGGGCGGCGCAACGTATCGCGAAGCGCATCTCGCCATGGAAATCATTGCCGATCACGGATGCATGCTGAGCTTCGAAATCGTGGAAGTAAATCCGGTGATTGATGAGCACAACCAAACTGCTGATTTGGCGGTTGAGCTGGCGCTGTCGGCGTTTGGGAAGAAGATTCTCTAGACTCGCACGCAACGTCGGTCCGCTTGGGAAGTTTTTCTGGAGCTGGTTTTGGGAGTGTTTATCCCCCCCCACACACACGTGATTTGCGATAACATATTGATGTTGCTGGACTTAGCTTCAACCTTTTCGTCAAGGCCGGCGTTATCGAGCGGGAGGATGCACAGATTGGGCTGCTCATCTGCATGGAGGCTCCAACCAAGCCGATGCTGAAAGAGGCTGCGGAGGCGGGATTCTACAAGCCTCCCGGATTGGAGGACCGGTATCCGCGGATTCAGATTCTTACTATTGAGGAGTTGCTGTCGGGCAAGGGCGTGGCTTATCCGCGGCTGTTGGAGGTGACGCTTAAGAAGGCTCCGAAGGCGCGGAGGGCGGCGGAAGAGCAGATGGCTTTGGGCGGGACGGAGATTGAGGAGCCGTTTTAGGGGGTTCGCGGGTCAGAGTCAAGGTCAAAGTCAAAGGCAGCGGGCGGGGGCGCCCCCTCTATGCGCTCTGTGTGTGACCTCAGTGGCTGAAGCCGGATTCAAACTATTCTGTGATCGCAGCGGTGAACCGCTGCGCCACCCAAAATCTGCGGCTCCGATTTTCTCTAGATCTGGTAGGGGTCTTTCGACCACGTGACTGCTTCGCTTCGCGGAGCAGCCACTTCGCTCAAGATGACAGTTCTTCGCGGTGCCACTTAGATGTCCCGCGAGTAGTTGGCTTACTGCACGTCCGAAACCTTCCCATTGATAAACGTTACTTTGATGTCTTTGTAGACGTAGATTTGCTTGGTGCCTAGGTTGACGATCTTGTCCGGAGGGCCGATCGCGGCTTTCACCTGATCGATGGTTTGGCCTTTTTCTATCTGGACTGGATCGGGCGGGGGCGCTTGCTGTTGGGCTTGGCCGCCGCCTCCTCCCTGATTATTGCCCTGGTCATTTCCATTTCCACCTTGCTGGCCGCCGCCTTGGTTGTTGCCCTGATCGGAATTGGAGGCGCTGTCGTCGATGGCTAGGAGGCCGGAGATGGTGTCTTCTACCTGCGAGGGATTGGTGTTCGCCAGCGTCCCGTGCGGAAATTGGAAGACTACGTCGGCCTTGAAGAAGGTTTTTGGATCGACGTTGTTGCAGGAATCGCAATCGACGATGCCGATGACGACCTGGTCTTTGGCCAAGTTGACGGCGATCCTGGAGGGATAAACTTTTACGTTCGTCTGAAAAAACTGGGTCGTGGGCGCGGGCCTGCCTAACTTTCCCAAGCCGAAGCCGAGGGCCTTTGACGCCATAGGATTGGGAGAATGAACTGCGCCGCTTTCATATTTGGTGGCGAAGATGCTCTGGTCGGAATATGGCACGCCGAGGATTCCGCCTTTCTTGATGACCAGGACGGTGCCCTGTTCGACGACGGCAGCGCCGCTGGAGTCTGCGCCCATCTTGACCAGCGTGTATTGCGCTTTGAGCTGGTCTTCGAGTGAAACGGTGGGAGCAGCGCCCTGCGCCAGGACGACCGACGGCGTAATTGCTAACACAACTAAGACCACAACCCAGATGCCCACGTGAATGATCTGCCGCATTGCAACCTTCCTCCTGTGAGGTGTGTTCTGCGAGAAGGGGGGAACTCCGTCTCTGCCAGGGTAAAGAGAATCAGGGCACCGGTCGATTTTCAGAAAATCAGTCTAAGAAAATCAGTTTAAGAAAAATCGGCGATGCCCTGGTACGTGATCGTTGTTTGTCGTGATCGTTACTGTGGCTGCTTGGCTTCTGCCTCGGCGGCGTCGGCATCTTTGGCCTGCTGTTGCAGGTCGCTGCTGACGCTGGAGTCGGGCTGTGGCGCTGGGACTTCACCCGGCTGAGTTTTAGTATCGGGAGCGGCCGGCAATCCATTCTTGCCTTGCTTGTCGGCGAGTTCCTTCAAGCCGGCATCCATCTGGATCCGCAGTTGATTGTGCATCTCCTGCAAATCGTCAGCGGAGACCGAGACAGTAGCGCCGATCGCGCACTCATCTTTCTTGCTGCTCTTGACGGTGGCGTCGACCATGTTGTCGTCGTCCGGCTTGTCGGTAGTTCGGTTGATGACGTCGCCGGGCGTTAGCGTGCACTCGGTACCGTCCGAGGTTGTGAGATCCTCATCGCTGGAGACGACGAAGATGCGAATCTTCGGATCGAGCGCCGGTGGAACCTGATCGCCGCTCGCGGCAGGAGCATTCGAACCCGCCGCTGCCGCGGCTTTCTCCTGCGCGATTTCATACTTCATCTCGTCGGAGAGAGCCTGCTTTACGTCGGGACTGAGTTGCGTGGTTGATGCTGGTGCTCCTCCACCTAACATGTAGGCGCCGTACGCGACTTGGAGGTTGGCGGCAACGAGAGGATCGGTTGACCACAGCGAGGCGATCTCGTCGGACGACGCGTCGATGGTCGGCGGGAGTAGTTGACCCTGGTCGCCTCCACCGTCGGCGGCTGCGGCTTGCGCGGCATAGGCGGCTTGCAAGTTGGCGGCGATCAGATAATCGGTGAGCCAGAATGCAGCGCCCGCATAGACCGGATAGGGCGCGAAGTAAGGACCGTAGAAGCCAACCCACGGCGACCCGCCCCAGCCCCATCCATAAGCGACTGGTGCGGCCCACGGATTGTAGGCCCAGCCGTAATATCCGGGACCGTAATAGGAGGGGGAAGCGTAGCCGTAATAATTACGACCACCCCAGCCGTAGCCGCGATAGCCGTAGGCGTAGTAATGTCCGCCTCGGTAGTAGGTACGCTGATAGTAGGCGTGGCCGCCGCGGTTGAAGTAGGCGCGCTGGCTGTATCCGCCGTAACGGCCGTGGCTCACGATGGTGCGTCCGTTATGCATGCTGGAGATGTTGCGACCGCCGTGCATTCCGTGATTGATGGTCATGCCATGAGTCTGGATCGAACGAACCGAGCCATTCTTACGCATGGTCGCGCTACCGCCGTTCTTGAGGGAGACGGTTTTGCTGCCGGCGGGTTGATGCTTGCCGGCTGCTCCGCCTCCGGCCGCTCCACGATTGCCAGCGTTGGCGTTGCCGCCGCGATTGGCATTGCCGGCGGCGCCACCCTTATTGCCGGCGTTGCTGGCTCCGCGGTTGCCGGTGTTGCTCGTGCCGCGATTACCGGCATTGCTGGTGCCACCTTTGTTCTGAGTGCCGCCTCCGGCTTTGCTGGCGCTGGATCCAGCAGGGCCGCGATTTTGGGAAGTGCCTCCGGCTTTGCTGGCGCTAGCTCCGCCGGGACCACGATTTTGGGAAGCGCCTCCAGCCTTGTTGGCGCTAGCTCCGCCAGGCCCACGATTCGGAGCTGCCGCTCCGGCATGGCTTTGCGAGGGAGAGGAATGTGCCGCTGGCGCGGAATGTTGCGCCGGTGCGGCATGCGCCGCTGGCGCGGAATGGGCTGCTGGTGCCGCAGCTTTGGGAGGTGCAGCGTTCTTGCTTGCCGCCGCCGCTACGGCGGTCGCAGCGAGGAGAACCAGGAATAATACGGACCACTTGGGCAGGATTTTCTTGCTTCCGATGCTCGAATTCATAAACGGCTCCTGTGAGATGCGAGGCTCTGTCGTATTCATTCCAATCAGTGGGAAGAGGCTCGTGGGAAGCAGAATCTGTCTTTCATACGGCGTCCCGGTACAGCTTCAATCCTGCTGAATAGTTTTTTCGACGGAGCTTCTGGGTCCGAGTGCCATGGGGGAAGGGCCGGGCACCGGCCTTCGAAACACCGCCAATTTCACACCCGTTTGATGGCGGTGTCAAGGTGGGACGGCAAAATTTACAGTTATCGTATTGGGAAAATTGTAGAGGATGGTTGCGAGTCATAATTTTTTCAGAGTTTTCGCGCCATCTTGGCGAAGACGGCCCCAGCGGAATGACCTCGCTTGCGTTGGCGGAGCAACAGTTCGAATCCGGCGGAAAGCGTGGGGCAAGTCGTTCAGGTCACCGCCAAGAGTAACCACGGTACTTGGGGAGTGTTCCGTCGTTCGCCGATGAAGCCAATGGACCGCAATGAGTACGAGCCGGCACGCTCTTCGGGCAATTCGTTTGGCGATAGTGGCTCTATCGGCTTGGACCTGTATTTTTTCCGGAGGTGCATTGGCCGAGGAGTCGGCCAAACGATTTTCGTTTCCAGAAAAAGGAATTGGCGGTGCGGGTGGATGATGCGCGTCATGAATCGAAATTTGCAATTAAGGAAATGACGCTGCGTTCGGAATGGGACCTCATGCAGAAACATATTGAGCAGGAACTGATTGAATCGCCGCGGCAGCCGGTGGATGCGTTGATGACTTTGCGCAGCCGGGAATAACCACTTTAACTTTTGTCATCCCTCACTTCGTTCGGGATGACAATTCGTTCTTCTCGGCGACCTCGGCGTCTCGGCGGACCCAGCCAGAACCACACCTGCGATTGACGGAAAACTCGTCGAGCGCCAGACTGAAATGTTATGGCGAAGCTTCGGGTGGGCATTCTATTTGGCGGACGCAGCGGCGAGCACGAAGTGTCGCTGCTTTCGGCGGCGTCGGTGGTCAACGCAATTGATAAGACGAAATATGAAGTGGTTCCGATCGGCATTACAAAGGATGGGCGATGGGTCACGGCGGAACATGCCGAGAGATTGCTGAAGGGCGAAGCGCAAAAGGCAGCGGGCGAGGGCGCCCGCTCTACACAAGCTGCGGCGCTGCGGGCGGGGGATCCGGAGGCTACTCCGGGAGCGGCGGTGCTGGCTTCGGGCGAGTCGGTGGTGGTCCCCCCGGAGCCTACTCGGCGGGATGCTGGGCTGGCGCCGTTCCAGATGGATGCGAATCTTCGCCGCGCCTCGGATCGTGCGATTAATGTCGATGTCATCTTCCCCGTGCTTCATGGGACATTCGGCGAAGACGGCACCATTCAAGGCCTGCTCGAACTGGCTGACATTGCTTATGTTGGCGCGGGCGTGTTGGGTTCTTCCGCGGGCATGGATAAAGACATCATGAAGTCTTTATTTCGGGCGGCGGGATTGCCGATCGTGAAACATGTGACTGTCCTGCGCGGAGAATTCGAGCGCGAGCCTAAGAAAGTGCAGAAGTTGGTTGAGAGCAAGCTGAAGTATCCGGTATTTGTGAAACCGGCGAATCTGGGATCGTCGGTCGGAATATCGAAGGCGCATGATCGCAAGGAGCTTGGGCCGGCGATTGCTGAGGCCGCGAAATTCGATCGCAAGATCGTGATCGAGGAAGGCGTCGGAGGAAAGAAGAACAAGGCGCGCGAGATTGAATGCGCGGTGCTCGGCAATGACGATCCGAAGGCATCGATTGCAGGAGAAATCATTCCGTGCAAAGAATTTTACGATTACGACGCGAAGTATGTGAGCGAAGGCTCGGAGGCGGTGATCCCGGCGAAGATCACCAAAGCGGAGATGAAAACAGTGCAGAGGCTGGCGATCGCGGCGTTCAAGGCGGTCGATTGCACCGGCCTGGCGCGCGTCGACTTTCTGATGGATTCGAAATCGCGCAAGATTTTCGTCAATGAGATTAATACCATGCCTGGGTTTACTGCGATCAGCATGTATCCGAAGATGTGGGTCGCGTCGGGGCTGTCATATTCCGCGTTGATTGACCGGCTGATTCAGTTGGGGATTGAGCGGCACGAGGATAAGAAGCGGAACCAGTACAGCCGGTAACGTGCGCCCAGGTTCTCCATGAGTATCATTCGCTATACTATGGATAGTGGGCGATAGTTGCTGGTCATTTTCGGCACCAATCAGTTCTCGCACAAATTCAATTAATAAATCAGGGCAGGCGACCCGATCCGCCGATCGAGCAGGAGACACTGTGGCGCAAAATCATTACACCAGCAAGACGAAGCGACGGCCGAAAAACAGCAAGCGCAAGGATTCCTCAGCGGCGACCATGGCGGCGCTGCGCAAGCGGGAAGCGGCGGAGAAAAAGTAAGCGGAAGGTGCGTAATCGTGTCGGGCACTAATCTGTTGACGAACTTCTTCCAATTTCTTGACAATTTCCTGACATTTGTTTTTCCCGCTTGCTGTAATACTTCGTGTCTTAGGTGACGCGCCGGTCCGCATTAGGAAGACTACGGGTTGAGGGCCGATACGCGCCCGCAGAGAAAACTCTCGGGGGCGAAGGTCATGCGCACGATTTCCAGCTCTCGATTCATTCCTCTACTCGCCGTATTGATTCTCATCAGCGCCTCAATGGCCGGCGCGCAAGCGGGGCAGCTTGACCCCACATTTGGAAATGGGGGAATTGCCATCACCGATTTCGGCATCCAGTACGAGCAGGAAATCGCCGCCGTCGGCGGTGTTGCCATCCAGACAAACGGCGAGATTGTGGTTGCCGGAGGCGTACCGGCTGGTAATTCGAACGACTTTCCCTCTTTTGCGGTGGCTCTTTACCAAACCAACGGCAGTCTCGACACCACATTTGGCGTCGGAGGAATAGCGGTCGTTCAGACCCTCTATGGCAACTTCGCCGCGGTCGTCATTCACTCCGATGGAAAAATCGTGGCTGGCGGGGGCGCCAGTGTGGTTCGCTTCAACTCCAACGGTAGCCTCGACTCCACCTTCGACAAGGGAGGGATCGCCACCCTGGGACCTTTTGCAATTTCCGCGATTGCCCTGCAAACCGACGGAACCATTGCCGTGGCCGCAGGCAGTCAACTCTTCTTGCTCTCGTCGAGCGGCGGAGTGGAAGGCGAAAGCACTCCCTTGCCGAATTTCGCATCCTCAGCTTCTCTGGCGGTGCTTTCCAGCAACAAGATCTTGGTGGGCTCTTCCTTGCCCAGTTTTGTTTTCCGCTATAGCAGCTCCGGCGCGCTGGACACCGCGTTTGCCATCAATGGGCAGATGGCCACCCCAGGGCCGGCCAATGCTCTCGCCCTATCTGCCAATGGAGACGTCCTGGTGGCGGGCTCGCTGGCAAGCAAAGTTACCGCACCGGAGCCGACGCTCGGTTTTGTCGTCTCCCGCTATAAAAGCGCCGGCATCGCCAATCCAAAATTTGCCAAGAACGGCGGGATCGTGACGCCACTTTCCGGCTTGCCCTCGATCACCACCACTGGGCTCGGAGTTGAACCGACAACTGGCTCCATCGTCGTATCCGGGACGGCGTCGAATATCACGGCTGGAGGCTCGGAACAGGCTTTTGGCCTTGCGCGCTACACCGCGCTCGGCCAGCTTGACAGCAGCTTCGGCGCCAACGGCACCGTGGTCACGTCTTTTCCAAACAGTTTTGCCACCGCTTCGGGTCTTGCGATTCAGTCCGACGGCAAGATCGTGGTAGCGGGAACCCTGCGCACGCCCGCAAATCACGGGGCCACCGACACAGCATTCGTGCTGGCGAGATATCTGGCTCAGTAGAAAGTGGCGCCTGTCGTTCTGAGTGGAAGCTTCTGAGTGGATGCTTCATTGACGATCGACATACATTTTCCTGGATCCGCTTTCGCGCTTTCGACTTGCCGCTATACTAGTGGTTCGCCGAGCTGCGGCTGACCGGGGGACCCATGTCGAGCCTGAAAGAATTTCAATGCGAAATTTGCGGGACCGTGAGTGAGAATCCGGTCCACTGGTTTGTGATCGAGTGTGGAGATCAGAAGCTCGCGGTGATCAAATGGGATCAGACCGCGGCCGCGAGCCCCACCGCGCGGCATTTCTGTGGCGAAGCGCATGCGCAGGTGTATATCAGCCGCTGGTTTGAATCTATTTGCGTGCCGGTCAAGCCGGCGCGCAGGGTTTCCTAAACGAGCCGCAAAGGCTCTAGCGAGTGTCTGAGATTGCGGCGGTGAAAACCCGCTGTTCTCGTTCAGAATGA
>PKXQ01000131.1 GCA_003132405.1 Acidobacteriaceae bacterium
ACGGAGACACGATTATGTACCAGAACAAAGTAACCCTCATCGGCTTTGTCGGCAGTGATGCCAAAGCCCACACGAATGACAATCGCAGCCTGACCACGCTCTCGCTGGCAACCAAGTCCTCCTATAAGAAGGATGGCAAGTACATCTCGCACACCGAATGGCACCGTTGCGTCGTCTTCGGCAAGCTCGCGGAGTTCGCCAAGACGCTCACCAAGGGTGCGCATATCCAGGTGGAAGGCGAACTGCGCAGCCGGGAGTACGACAGCAAGAAGACGGACTCGAAGCAGCGTGTCTGGGAAATCCGGGTCGCCTCGATCCTGAAGCTGGACCGCGCTGAAAAGGCCGGCCCGGAAGAGCATGAGCACGATGACACGCCCGCAGAGGAATCGGCCACATAGGCCATTGTTTTTCACTCTTGGAAGCCCGGCTAACCGCTGGGCTTCCATCGTTCGGAGATCCACCGTATGAGTTTTGAA
Organism: Acidobacteriaceae bacterium; assembly: GCA_003132405.1. Lineage (GTDB taxonomy): Bacteria > Acidobacteriota > Terriglobia > Terriglobales > Acidobacteriaceae > Acidiflorens. The sequence continues at coordinate 477 of PKXQ01000131.1, forward strand.
TTGATCCTCCCATTCCTTCGTCCAATTGAGACACTGCTGCTCGACGAAAGCGTCAGCGAAATCATGGGTAATCCGAATGCCGCGTGGTTCTATGAACGCGACGGGAGATTGTGCCAGGAACCGGGCATTTCCTTCGACGCTGGCAAGCTGCGCACCGGCCTCGAAGTGATCGCCAACCAACTCGGCAAACGGCTCGACGAAGACAACCCTAGACTACACGCGCAGCTTCAGGACGGAAGCCGCCTTGCGGCATGGATTCCGCCGCTCGTAAGCCCGGCCCCCGCAATTGCGATACGCAAGTTCACCAGCCGTCATTACACGGTCAATGACCTGATTGCTCGCGGCACACTGACCCAGGCGGTCGCAGACCTCTTGGCCGAGCAGATTCGCAGTGGAAAGACGCTGCTTATTAGCGGAGGAACAGGAACCGGCAAGACCACGCTATTGCGGATATTGGCCGACTTCATCCCAGACGAGGAACGCCTCGTCGTTATCGAAGATACCTCGGAACTTCACATCCAGAAGCCGAACATTGTGGCCGCCGAATGCCAGACCGATACGTTCAAGACCGATGTGTCTTTCGACGATCTATTGAAGGACGCACTTCGCTTTAGACCCGACCGAATCATCCTCGGCGAAGTGCGTGGAACCGAAGCGCGAACGCTGCTCGATTCCTTCAACACCGGCCACTCGGGATCGCTGGCGACGATCCATGCCAATTCGGCGGAGAAAGCCCTTCGCCGTTTCGCCAATTTAGTCATGCGCAGCCACGCGCAGACCACCTTCTCCGACACCGAGGCCGAGATCGGAGAAGCCGTCGATTTCGTCATCCATGTCGAGCGTCAACCAGGCCGCCGCATCGTCCGCGAAGTGCTCGCCATTCGAGGCTACGACCGCGACGCCAAACGCTTCCTGATCGAACCCGTATTTGAGGTGAAACATGCCACAGTATAGGACACAGAATGCGGCGAATACCGCCGCCGACTTCCTCACCCGTTGCTTCGCTCCGGGTGAGACGGTTGCGCTGTTTCTTCGACGCGAGAATCCTGCCGGGATTCTTCAGCGAATTGTCCCTCTGGAGCGTGCGCTTGCGCCTCGTTATCTCGGCTGGCTCGCGCACGAGAACTCCATCGGCGCGAACATCTATGTGGCTGCCAATCCACTGCGTTCTGGCAGCCGCAAACGCACCAAGGAGTGCATCGCCGCAGTGCGGCATTTGTATCTCGATTTAGATACCGATGGAGAGGCCCGCCTCACTTCTCTCCGGGCCTCCGATGCCGTTCCCCCGCCGAACGCAATCGTCTCGACATCGCTCGGCAAATACCAGGTCCTCTGGCGCGTGGATGGCTTCACCTCTGGAACAGCAGGAAAGCGCCCTGAAATTGCTCGCGATTACCTTCGGCGGCGATCCCGCCTGCACGGACTGCAACCGGGTCCTCCGGTTGCCCGGATTCCTGAATTGCAAGTACGATCCCGCGTGGCCCGTGACCGTCGAATACCCCGGCGATTCCACTTGGAGTTTCGATGACTTTCGGCTGGATATTCTAGCGGCGGATGCCTTGCTTTCGCCCCGTTCAATCACACCGCGAAAGCACCCCGATAAACACACCAATTCCGAACGCGATTGGGCGTGGGTTCTGCGATGAACTTGCACATGGAAAAGACGCCCCGAAGCTGACCCGGAAGCTGGCTTCGCGCCGTGCCGATAAGCCGCGATCCGCTCTACTACGCGCAGCGAACCGTGGATATCGCATCAGCCAGACTTTGGCTCATCGAAGACGTTCCCGATGGAGGACGTTGTGACGATGCTTGTAGTCCGCCGCCGCTTCGAGATTCCCACCGCACTTTGCTCTGCTCGTGCGCGCGAGATCGCACAGACGGCGCAGCGGATGATTGCCCGGAGAACAGATTGCTTGATTCAACACCAAATAAAGGAGAGAAACATGCCATTACTTGAAATCAATCTAAGCCACTACATCAATGCCTTCGGTTCGACTGGATGAAACCACCGCCGAGCAGGTCGATCAGTACGCTGCCTTCGTCCACGCACCCGCCGACGATGTGGTGGACAAGGCGCTCAACTATGTCTTCTCGAAAGACCGCGACTTTCAGGACTTTCTGAAGACGCCCCAGGCCAAGCAGGTTCGCTTCCACTTTGCGTGTCCGTAGAGGCTCGAATAAGGATGCGAAAAATGAGGCGGAGCAGCCTGCGAAGAAGCAGGCTGCCGGGGTGGAGTCCACGGCATCTGGGCGGGTGTTGAAGGCATGATTGGCCCTTCAATTCCGTGCCGGAGCAAGAACGGTGCTTCGCACCGGATGAATTTAGACACTCCACCCCTGATAGGGAACTGCCCAGATACTTTGGTATCTCGGCAGATACCACTGAAAACACACGGTTTTGAAACAACGCCGTATCTGGGCAGATACCGGCATTAACCACCAATGGAGGTTCCGTATGGCTGAGGTTCACACAATCGAGGAACGGGGTTCGGAGAAGCTGCGCGGACGCGACCGCCGCGCTCTCAATCTGAGCACCAAGCTCACGGCACATGAAGCAAAGGCAATCGAAGAGGCTGCATCGCGCGCTGGCAAAACGCCGAGTGAGTGGGCACGCGATCTATTGCTGCACAGTGCTCTCATCGGCAGTCACACACAGATGGAAATGCACATCTTTACCGAACTCGTCGGTATTCAAATGCTTCTGATGAACACGCTCGAACCGCTGCTGCGTGGCGACAAGATTGCCCCGGAGCAACTGAGTATCCTTTTTCGCCAAGTCCAGACAAACAAGGCCACGAAGGCGCAGGAACTCCTCGCCAAGCGCAGCCACAACAAGGAGAAATAGTCATGCCTACCGTCCAACAATGGGGCCGCAAGGAGTCGGTCATCTGGCCGCCGCGCGGCTTCTACTACACCTACGGCGCGATCTTTCTGGCCATCGTGGCCACCGGATTTCTGATCTACGCCCATTACCGTTTTGCCCTCTCTCCGATGGAGCAGTATTACCTGCCGTACTATCTCCGCACAGAGGCTGCGGGCTACATGCACCCCACGAGCACATATCAGCTCGTCTACGTCACCGATGGAAAATCGCGGTCACGGATCGCATTGGACGCCGACGTTCAACCGGGCGAGACGCTGCAAATGTCGGGCAAGCCACTACCGTTCACGCTATCGAAACAGGCGGTCGTGGATCGCTTCCGTTATGTCATGCGAGAACCACTCCGCCCATATCAAAACAAGCCGCTGCAGGCATGGATTGCGCACTGGATTTACGCAGACGTAGCACTATCTAACCTTTTCACCACGCCGTTCTATTGGGGCGTTCTGGTGCTGGTTTTGCAACTTCCGTTTTCCATCCGCAAGGACATCCAGAGGCGTAAGGAACTGCGGTATGGAAGACGGCTGAAAGGGCCGATTCTTGTCAGTCCCCGCCAGTTCACGAAGGCCGTTGCCGGCAATGGCATCGGCATCGCCACCAACGATGCAAAGCTCCCGTTGCGCATCCCGCGCGACGCCGAGAACAAACACTTTCTCATTGTCGGCGACACCGGCTCCGGCAAGTCGAGCATCATCCGCCAGATGCTTTATCAGGTGGACGCTCGCGGCGACAGCGCCATCGTCTACGACCCGGCCTGCGAGTTCGTGAAACAGTTTTACGATGAGCGCCGAGGCGACATTGTTCTCAATCCGCTCGATGCACGGATGCCTTATTGGAACCCATCGAAGGAACTCCGGCGCAAGGCCGAGGCCAAGGCCCTGGCCGTGTCACTTTACCAGCCCGAAGGCGTGACCAACCGCTTCTTCGTCGAAGCTCCGCAGAAGATTTTCGCCCATCTGCTCACCTATCTGCCGACACCGGTTGAACTCGTACAGTGGATGTCCGACCCTGCCGAGATCGACCGCCGCGTCAAGGGAACCGAGTATTGGATGCTGATCGATCCGAAGGCTCCGCAACAACGGACCGGAGTTCTCGGCTCTCTCAATATGAGCGCCGACAGCTTCCGGCTTCTGCCCAAACAGGACGAAACAACCTCAGTATGGACGGCAACCAAGTGGGCCGAGACGCGGCGCGGTTGGATCTTCATCACGTCGCGTCCAACCATGCGAGAAGCGCTTCGCCCCCTCATCAGTTTGTGGATTGACACTCTCGTTTTGCGCCTCTTGAACGAGCCCATGCCCGACCAGAAACCTGTCTGGTTCGTCATCGACGAGTTGGCCAGCCTGCAGCGACTGCCGCAGCTTCATACCGCCATCACCGAGAACCGCAAATCGCAGAACCCGGTCATCCTTGGCTTTCAGGGGCGCAGCCAGATGGAGGCCCGCTACGGCGAAGACGCCGAGGCCATGCTCTCGCAGCCCGCTACCAAAATCTTCCTCCGCACCACCGAGCCACGGGCGGCGAAATGGGTTAGTGAGGCCATCGGCGAGATTGAGATCGAGCGGCTGCGCGAGACCCATTACGAGGGTTCCCGCGCCGGGCGCAACTTCGCGCTCGACCGGCAGACCGAGCCGCTCGTTCTGCCTTCCGAGGTTTCCGGTCTCGACGACCTGCGCGGCTTTCTCAAATATGGCAACCATGTCGCGCGATTCTCGTTTCCCTTCGTTGCGCTCGAAGAAAAGGGTCCCGGTTTTGCCGAGCGTAAGATGGACGACCTGATCATGCCGAGCACTCCGCTACCGGCAGAACCAGAAGAGATGCCGGGCAATCTTCTAACTCCCGAATATGCGGTTCAACCTCCCGAGAACCAGATGGAGTAAACAGTCATGCTGACCATCTCGAAGCCACTTTCTGCAGGCCAGGCGCAGAACTACCACCAGAAGGAGTTCACCGCGAAGGAGCAGAATTACTGGTCTCAGCGCGGTGTGATTGCAGGCGAATGGCAAGGCCGCATGGCCGCGCAGTTCGGCCTTGCCGGTGCGGCCTCCGCCGAGGACTTCGCGAAACTCAGCCAGGGACAGCATCCACAAACCGGCGAGCAGCTCGTGCGACAACGAGCGTCGTATGAATATCACGACGCCGACGGCAAGACCATTAACACGATGGAGCACCGAGCGGGATGGGATGCGACCTTTTCCGCGCCCAAGTCTGTTTCGCTTACCGCGCTGGTCGGCGGCGATGAGCGTGTCCGCGAAGCACACCGGGAGAGCGTCCGCGTTGCCCTCGACCAGCTCGAACGTTACACACAAGCCCGCATCGGCGGCAATCATCCGCCCGAGACCGCGGGCAGGTTTATCGCCGCCAAGTTTGAGCATGACACGGCTCGCCCGGTCGACGGCTATGTCGCCCCGCAACTGCATACACATGCAGTCGTTTTCAATGTGACCGAGCGCGTCAACGGCCAACACCGCGCCATCCAGCCGCAGAGCCTCTTCGCCTCGCAGCAGTTCGCCACGGCCATCTATCAATCCGAGTTGACCTACAAACTGCGCCAACTCGGCTACGAAATTACGACAGGACGGAGCGGCGCGCCGGAGATCAAGGGCTACACGCAGGAATACCTCGACGCATCGAGTCCCCGCAGCCAACAGATTCGTGAGTACCTAGAGCGGACAGGTCACGCCGGAAAGGAGGCTGCCGAGATCGCCGCACACTCGACCCGCGACCGAAAAGAAATCCATTCGCCGGGAGAAGTGATGGCCGCTCACCGGAAGCTCGCCGCCGACTTTGGACACCAGGCCGAGGCCGTTGTCCGAGAGGCACGCGAGCGGCTTCAGCATCAAGAAAAGCCCGTGAACTCGGTTGACCGTGTTCGGGAATCTCTAACCTTTTCCCGCGATAAGAACTTCGAGCGCGAGGCGGTTGTCGATGAACGTGCGCTGATCCGCGACGGCCTGCGGCGCGGCATGGGTGAGGTTACTCATGACCAGGTTCGTGCCCATCTTGACGCCCGCTTGGCTTCCGGGGAATTTCAAATCGTCGAGCGATCGCAGGCCGTTCCCGGCCGTCAGTTCACCACCGCCAAAACCATCGCAGCGGAACAGGAAATTCTTCGCCGGATGCGCGAGGGACAGAATCACGTCGAGCCAGTCCTTTCGCGTCCACACGCCATCGCCGTTGCCGACCAGCACCATCGTCTCAACCACGCACAGAGGAGTGTCGTAGAAGATGTACTCAGTTCACCCGACCGCATCCAAGGAATCCAAGGTTTTGCCGGCGCGGGCAAGACCACCACGCTCACCGTCATCCGCAGTGCCGCGGAATCACAGGGCTATCAAGTCGAGGGCTTCGCCCCGACCTCCCGCGCCGCGAAGCAACTGGAGCAGACGGGTGTTCAAGCCGGAACATTGCAGGGCTTTCTCGCGCGTGGACAAAACGCAGAACACAATCCAGAACAGAAACGGTTCTTCTTCATTGACGAATCGAGCCTTGCCAGCACAAACCAGATGCGCGAGTTTCTTGCGCGGCTTGGCCCCAATTCCAATGACCGCGTGCTTCTGATCGGCGACACCCGCCAGCATCAGGGCGTCGAAGCGGGCCGCCCTTTCGAGCAACTACAGGAAGCCGGAATGCACACCGCCAGACTCGATGAGATCGTTCGCCAAAAAGACCCGGCTCTGAAATCCGCCGTAGAACTGCTGGCGACGGGCCAAGTCTCCGCTGCGCTCAGCGCACTCCAAGAGCAGGGCCGTGTGAAAGAAATTCCCAACCGAGAAGAGCGCGTCCGCGCCATCGCCAAAAGCTACGTCGAATCGCCCGAGAACACTCTCATCGTCTCCCCGGACAATGCTTCCCGCCGCGAGTTGAACGCCGCGGTTCGCCAGGAGTTGAAGGCCACTGGTGCCCTTGTCGCAGAAGACCATACTCTCCGTATCCTGGTTCCGCGTCAGGACATGACCGGAGCCGAACGATCCTGGGCCAGCCACTACGAGATCGACGACGTTGTTCGCTACACACGCGGCAGCAAAGCCATCGGAATCGGAGCTGGCGCCTATGCATTGGTAGTCGCGATCAACCCGGCCGCAAACCAGCTCACGGTCGAGAAAGGGAACCAAGAACTTGCCACCTACGATCCTCGCCGACTCACCGGCGTCAGCGTCTACCGGGAGATCGAACGCGAGTTTTCCGTAGGCGACCGCATCCAGTTCACTGCGCCCGACAAATCGCTCGGCGTTGCCAATCGCGACCTCGCCGTCATCGACGCGATCCATCCCGATGGTCGCCTCTCCGCCCGCCTCGACAACAACCGCCAGATCGAATTCAACGCCAGCGAACATCGTCATTTCGACCACGGCTATGCCGTCACCAGTCACAGCTCCCAAGGCCTCACCGCAGAACGCGTCCTCGTTCACGCCGATACCAGCGTCCACCCAGACCTGCTCAACTCCCGCTTCGGCTACGTCTCCATCTCCCGCGCCAGCCACGAGGCCACGCTCTTCACCGACGATATGGCAAAGCTCGGCCCTCAGCTCGGAGCCGATGTCTCGAAGACATCCGCATTGGAGCTCAATCAAGCTTCATCGGTCGGGCTGGGAATTGGGATGGGGCTCTGACACTGTCAACCACTAAGATGGAGGAATCGCGATGACGAAGATGACGACGATTTCAGAAAACTACAACAACATCCGTGCCGAAATCGTCGAGCTGCTCAATGCCGCGAGAAGCGCTGTTTCTCGAAACGTGAACGCCCTGATGACGGCCACCTACTGGGAAATTGGACGAAGGATCGTGCAGTCCGAGCAAGCCGGACAAAAGAGAGCCGAGTATGGAGATGTGCTCATACAGCGGTTGGCAAAAGATCTCTCGGCTTTGTTTGGAAGGGGCTTTGGGCCACGCAACCTCGCCCAGATGAGGAGCTTCTATCTGACTTGGCCTCAAGACAACATTTTGCAGACACCGTCTGCAAAATCTCCCACGCCCATATTATTCAAAGAGATACATGGAAACTCTTCAGCGATTCAGGCTCTGGCCAAGCAGTTCCAATTGCCCTGGTCCGCCTACGTGCGACTGCTCTCCGTCAAGAGGCCGGAGGCTCGAACCTTCTATGAGACCGAGGCTCTGCGGTTGGGGTGGTCTGTCCGGCAATTGGACCGCCAGATCGGCAGTCAATTTTACGAACGCATCGCGCTCTCTCAGAACAAAGCCGCCATGCTGGAGAAAGCAGAAAACTCCGAACCCAGCAATTTGGTCACACCCGAAGAGGCCATCAAGGACCCGTTCGTTCTCGAATTCCTCGACCTCAAGGACGAATACTCCGAATCAGACTTGGAGGAAGCGCTCATCCAGCGGCTCACCGACTTCCTCTTGGAGTTGGGCGACGATTTTGCCTTTCTTGGCCGCCAACGCAGGCTCCGTATCGACGACACTTGGTTTCGCATCGACCTCGTTTTCTTCCATCGCCGTTTGCGAGGGCTCGTAATCGCGGATCTGAAGGTTGGTAAATTCAGTTACGCCGACGCTGGGCAGATGCACCTCTACCTGAACTATGCCCGCGAGCACTGGATGAAGCCCGGCGAGAACCCGCCAGTCGGACTTATTCTGTGCACCGAAAAGGGAGCAGCAGAGGCCCACTACGCGCTCGACAATCTCCCCAACAAAGTGCTCGCCGCTGAGTATCAGACTGTCCTTCCAGACGAAAAGCTCATCGCCGAGGAACTTGAACGCTCCCGCCGAGAACTGGAGAAACGGGCGTCTGTCAGCCGTGCTCAGCGAGAATCGGCTGATCTTCACCCCAGAAGGAGAACGCGATGACTGATATCGACTACCGTACATACTACGATCTTGAGCAATACCTGTTTGGTGAGGTAATGACGCCGCGTAATGGCGGCATGTCATGACGGCCTGCTAAATGAATGAGGGCACTCACTCGCGCGCTTTTCTCTATGACGCTCCTTTGTCGACGCCACGACTTAGACGCAAAATGAGAAATGCTACGGTCGCAGTAGTCGCTACACCTGCCGCCCACCACGCCTGATAAACCAGACAAGAAATAATCAATGCAATCATCAGTCCAGCGATACCAAGTACAGCACCGAACCCGAACGGGGTTACGATCTGTCTTGAGGGCGAAGCGTTATTCGCAGAGGCTTTAGGCTGTGCACTTGCGATCTGTTCACTAGGTACGAACTGGTGGACGACGGGTGGAGCTATGCCTCTCTTAACGCAGACATCTTTTGAATGACTGGTTATCCATTCGCGAGCGTTGCTGAGAAACCTTTGTGCTACTGGGCCGTTTGTCGGGAGACTGTCATTTAAAGCGAATCCGAATTGGATTCCTTTAGGGGCATCATGCGCCCCGATAAAACCTACCTGAGCGAGCCCCGCCTGGAGCGTTTGTCGAATGTGGTCTGTGTTTTCCGCCAGAACCACTTGATACAATCGTTGCTCCGCGTTCTCGAAATAGATGAAGGTAGACTGCCAGCCTTCTTCCTTTGCCGTGTCTCTAGCTTCCGCTTGTATCGCTGATATCAGATCAAGTGACGGTGACTGAGCTTTGGCAGTTGATGAACGGGCCTTATAAGCCTCTTGCTCCGCAGAGTTCAGAACGCGAAGCTTGACGGTATAGTTGCCCCAATCATCCTTAACTCTCGAATGAATCGTGGCGCTCAACAGGTGTACTTTACCGGCGAATCTCGCAGCTTGTCGCGCACTAATGTATCCAAGCTGTTGACCAGTTTGCAGGAGTACTCGGATAGCATTTCGGTCCTGCTCATTATTTGGCTCGGGGACCAACTTGACCGTGTCACCGATGGAACAAAGTTGTTGGGCGCCTATGCGGCTCGTGCCGTCATCGTTGTTGTGCGTGACGCCCTTGACCTCACAGAAGTACACGCCCTTCGGCGATGGTGGCTCCGATGGAGTCGTCGCCCCGTTTGATTCTTGCTGTTGCTTCGTGGCTCCGACCGCAGCCACCGCTAGTGTTCCAGCGACGGCACCGACCGCATCGAAAATGAAAGCACCGAGTTTTCTGCGCCGTCCGCTTGCCGTCAGCGGGATTCCAATGTTGCGCGATACGCGAGACTTAAACGCCGATATTCCAACAAACTTTTTCCATGAAAATCCTCCGAAATTCACGTCTGCGACCCTCCTGAGTTCTAAGCCTCTTCTCTTTCTACGCGCTCACAACAACCCGCAATGGCGACGAAACTCAGTCCGCGAGCTGGATACTGGGCCGGTTCTAGCTGATACGTCATTGCGTCACTTCTGTTCCGTGGCGCACGACGCGGGTACATCTGTTGACCGCGCTCGTAGTGAAGTGTCAAAGTCCGAAAAGCACGTATCAAGACGGCCTTTAATCGTCCTGATTACTGTACCTTCTGCCGTTAAGAGCTTCACAAGTGCATCCATTTGCTTTCGTGAACAAGCAGGTGCGTCAGCGCCAAAGCAATCTTCCTGATACCGGCGTCGTTCGTCTTCGCGCTGGTTCAAATCAAGCTGCGCGTGGTACACAGTGTTAAGTGCATTCGTGCAATTTGTTTCCTCAGCTGAAACGGCAGCCACGTCCGCCGCGTCTATCTTTTCTTGAGTGAAGCGGCTGACGAGTTGCGAGCCTTTGGCTGGCACATAGGGGTCTCTCTGTATTGCCTTCAATGCGAGAAGAGCGGAAGTTGCGTAGCTGTCGCTCAGTTTCGTTTGCACCGCTAAGGTGGTTTGCGCGGGCTTGCTCTTGGAACTCCCGCAGCCAGTCAAAACACAAGCTCCTAATGTGAGCGAGAGGACTACAACGGGGATCGTTATTGTCATGGTTGCCTTTCTCTCCCTTGGTCGGGGTTCCGCAAGATTCTTTCGCCGGTTTTGTTGGCGCGTATCATCGTTCTTCAGCGGGGATTGGAATGCACATCCCATCCCCACCTCTAAATGAAATCGCTACCCTGCCTCGTTGACTTAACACTGCTCCACGATCCGCATAAAGTCGCGTTCGCCAAGGATGCGAATGCTTTGGCCCCTGGTCATCAACTCTTCGGCTTTGCGGTGCTTCGAACTCTTTTCATGACCGGCGAGCCTGCTCAGGTCTTGATCGCCTACAACTAAGAGCGTTGTATGTCTTGTCACATTTGCATCCACTTGACAGCCTGCAAGAGAGGCGGCATCAGCCGCCTGACGATGTGAAAGGGACAATGTGCCTGTAAAAACCAAGACTTCGCCATAGAGTGGCCCGTCCGGATTTCCATTACGAGTGATCGGTAACGCGGCAGATGGATCAATGGGCTCCTTTACTCGCTCAAGCCACTGATCCACACTCAAACCAGTTTCGGTGATCGCCCGCAATAGAATCTCGCCTGCGCAGCGAGCGTCTTCCAGCGCATCATGTTGCCTGTATGCAATGCCAAACTCCGCTGCCACACTTCCAAGCCCATAGCCCGACCGCGAAAACTGCGGCCAGGCACGCCTGACCACCTTGGCAGAATCAAGCCAGCACCACTCGCAATACGTGAGATTGTTTTTTTCGCAGGCTCGAAGCAAGGCAACGCGGTCAAAGGCTGTGTGACTGACGACTACGTTGCCTTGCAAAAACAGGCTTACCTTGGAATAGATCGCACGCCAGTCTGGGGCGAACCGAACTTCCTCTTCATCAATGCCGTGAATGGAAACATTAACAGGGTCAAAATCATCTCGAGGATTTACGAGTGACTCCCAGGAGTCGTGGAGGACGCCGTCGCGAAAGGGCGCAATTCCGACTTGACAGATGCTGGACAGGTCACGGTTCGCCGTTTCCACGTCAATTACCACGAAGTTCATGGGGACACCCTTCTCTCCTAGAAAGTGTCCCATTAGGCAATCGTGCACACTAGCTGACTTTGGTAACCGGAGCGGTGCAGGGTCCGTTTCGTTTGCATGACACACTTGTCACGCCCCGGCCTGGTGGTGCGTCCATTCGTCAAGCTTGCAAATGACTCTCGGCTTACGAAGGTAATCTGATTCTGATTAAACCAGTTGGCGCGAGATCAGAACGCACTTTACATTTGAAGTTGTCATAGAGGCGAGGAAAGGAAGCACTCAATTATGCCTACAATACCAGGCAAGGTCGCAGACAGGCTCAGATCAAGCCTCAAGGAATTCCAAGCAATTGTGCAATCAGCCAAGTCACGAGACGTGAACGAGGCAGATACCGCCACCATCGTGACTGAAATGTTGTCAGCCGTCTTCGGATACGAGAAGTTTTTAGAAGTCACATCTGAGTTGAATATTCGTGGAACGCGTTGCGATCTTGCGACAAAGAGGGACGGCAAAATCCAATCGCTGATCGAAGTCAAAGCGGTTGGAACCGAACTGAAGGATACTCATACGCATCAGGCCGTTGACTACTGTGCCAACTCAGGGATTGAGTGGGTCACGCTCACGAACTCCGCCAGATGGCAGATCTATCGGGTTATCTTCGGCAAACCAGTGGATCACGAATTGATCCTGGATTTCGATCTGCTCGGCCTCAATCCGAAAAAAGCCGAAGATATAGAGAAAGTATTTTTGCTCGCGAAGGAAGGTTGGAACAAGTCAGCTCTCGAAGAATTCGACATCCAACGTCAAGCTCTGAGTCGTTTCTTGCTTGGCGCTGTGCTCATCAGTGACCCTATACTCAAGCTTGTGCGGCGACAGCTAAAGAACATGTCGCCTGATGCCAAGTTCGATTTGGAGCAGATCAAAACGGTGCTATCGCAGGAAGTGTTGAAGCGGGAGGTGATCGACGGAGAAAAAGCCGACGAAGCACTCAAGAAGGTCAAAAAAGCAAACCACAAGCCAAAGATAAAGCCTGTAGTGAAGGAAGTAGCACCTGCCGCCGCTAGTGCGTCGTCAGGTCAGTAAGGAGTCGCGAAATACAGCAGGAGGGATACTTCTCATGACGCAACCGGTGCTCTGTACCGCTTGTGGGTCAATCGGATATACCAAACGCAGGATGAAGGGGTCGATCCTAACAGAGTTTCTTCTGTGGTGTTTCTTTTTGATCCCTGGATTGATTTACTCGATCTGGCGGCACACCACAGTTGCACAGGTGTGCCCGAGTTGCGGAAGTTCTGCAGTAATTCCAACCGATTCCCCGGTAGCGCAACAGAAGATTGCGCTTTCCACTGGCGACTTCAGCCCAGATGCCCTTTCACAAAAGTGTCCCGACTGCGCGGAGACCATCAAGTTGGGAGCGCTCGTGTGTCGGTTCTGTGGCCACAAATTTCAGCCTGCGCAGGTTCAGGCTGCAATCCAGCAGGCAAAGTCAGAGTTTGAGGAGAAGAAGATTTTCGGGACTGAGGCAAAGGACAAGATATCCCGGAATCTTTGCCCAAATTGCGATGCCTACAATGCTTGGATACTGGATAGGCAGAAGAATTCGCGGAAATGCGAAGTGTGTGGGCAGGAATATCCGCTGGCAATCTGAAGCCTGCGTTGGGTGGCTGGGAATCGGCGACGCACCAGCGACTCGGTGAACTGCGGCGGACACTCAGCAATCATGGGCTGCCGGTCAGGTTTCCGGCAAGTTTGTGCTGAATTTCCGCGAACCCGCGCAACCCATTGGACCAATCCCGCTGGTAAAGGGCGGACGCGTGAAAGCCCCGCAATCCATTCGCTACACAACTCGCGAGCGCCTACTGAAATCCCAAAATCTCGATGAAGCCTTTGGTGCCTACCCTTCCGACAAAGCGGAGGCAGCGCATCCATCGTAGGAGACTCTAAGAAATGAAGCTCACTTGAGTGACACTACCTTTTCAGTAGAGCTCCGGCTTCAGCGCAGAAAGAACTTGCGGGTGAAATAGCTTCGACAAAACTTTGTGTCCGCGCCTGACCGCTTTTTCAGAGAATGGGGCACAATGCAGGCATCCGCAGATGACCAGCACCCTTTCTTCCTTCGCAACCTCCTCGATCCTGTCCAGCCAGAACTCTTCTCTGATCCCATCCTCGACCGGGGCGTAACGAATGGCTTGGATTGGCTCCCCGTTCGATTCGTAGCCACGAATCTGCATTCGGTTTGACAGCTTGTCGTAGATCCCAGCCTTTAGTCGCTCCTCAGTGGACATGTCGATCTGAACCCAGCAAAGCCCCGAGCTCTCAGCAACTTCGTATCCGACCGTATGCACGTGGAAGCGGTTTTCCTCAGCGATCGTTCTGACCGCGTTGCTTTCTACCAGGCCTGAGATACTTGACTTGAGTTCAGGGTCCGAACTTTGATGGTTGTGGTCAATTCCAAGGACGACCAATTCTGCCATGACATTCAACCCCGTGCCTTGCTAGGCTTGCGCTTGCTCATGGTCACTTTGCCTCACAGATTGCTGGTTGTGCGGCGCTCAGTGTCTGCAAAGATATTTTCCACGCTTTGTAGCAAGCCTCATCCTTGTCGAGGTCTGGGTGAGGTTTTTCCTCCTCAGCGGCGGGCGTCATACCGCTCGCGCGTGCTGCTTCGACGTAAGCCACATACACCTTGTGCTCCATTTCCACAACCTCCAAGTTCATGGCATGGGTCACATCGAACTCGTGCAGCGCCTCAAGCATTTTTTCTTCCGCTTTGCTAGACGCTGACGCTTCGGCATCCACAAAAGCCTGCTGTGATGCAATAGCACCACTCGCAACTGGTCTCATAACAGTCACGAGATACCGGACTGCGGCTTTGCTGAATGAAGCGCTGATGGTTGCTGTTTTGGGTTTGCCGACATTTTGGGCCACAGCGCAGGCGGTGAGTAACAGGATTGCGACTAAAGTTTTCATTGTAGCTTCCATGTTTGCTGTGCCGTTCATGTCTTTCATTTAGGATTAAGCGGAAAGATGCGGACTTCAAGATGACCACAGTAACCTTGTCCCGAAATGACCTCCCTCTGATACTGGTCGAAACGCGGAGGTAAAAGGGCCATGAAGACACTCGGACTATTGCTGGGAGCTGGGATTGGTGTCATCGGGCTGGTCTTCGGTATCAGGCGGCTGACGCAGAAATTCAACGTCACCAACAAGCCTAGGTTTATCACTATGACCGTTGGTGATCCTGGTGGAAACTTGCCCGGCGAATCACTTGACGCGATTGGTTGGGACGGAGACAAGTCTGCCGAGAAGCGCGCCGACATCAATAGCGGATTGTTCTAAGTTGCATCGGCCTCCCGTCTGTGCCTCCTGTGTGCTGATTCCCAATATCTGACGATCGTCCGTCCCCCCCCGGACTCTTTTCAGGATCTCCTGACAACCCCCTCACGGCACCCGCGCATTACAATTCACCACGCGCAACATTGCTCTTCTCCTACAAGGCCGTACCTACTCAAGCCCCTAGCAATCTCAAAAGGAAGGCTACGCCATCTTCTCCCCACTTCGGCCTCTTCCGGGTGGGCGCCGCTTGGCCGCGGCTCGGACGGGCGTTTCGGACTGCGCCGGTTTCGCGCCAAACCATAAACCAAAAGCGGTTTGTCACGAACCGCGCTTTCACTCACGCCCTGCCACCCTCCTCCGGCCTCCGTTCTGTCCCTTTCACCGGTGTCCGCTTGTTTTTTCCCGCTGCGCTCTAGTGAAGAAAAAAACAAGCCGACACCGGCA
>PKXQ01000152.1 GCA_003132405.1 Acidobacteriaceae bacterium
CGCAATTTAGTGATCAGAAAGCGCTGCCATTGATTTTGGGAACATCAAGTAAGGCTCTGAGCCGTCAATAATTCTGAGCTTTTCTGATCAAATGCGGGCGCAGACAATAGGCCTCTCGTAACTCCCTGGTTCTCTAGGGGCGATGCTAAGCCAGTTGGAGACCTCATGCGCGATCGAGAAAGGGTGAATCGCGGCGAACCGTTTGCTCCATTCAAATCGAAACTTGTATAATCCCGCCCTACCAAAATCATCATTGTGTGGGCCAACCAGTCCTGCCGAACCGGCTGTGATTTTGATCCGCAATTGGTAAAGGAGCGCAAATGAACTATTCACGTCTCGTGCTGGCGGCGCTTGGTGGCACGGTCGTGTATTTTGCCTTTGGTTTTTTAGTGTTTTGGCTGGTGCCGGCTCTTATCGATGAAGCTCACAAGTACCCGGCCGTATTCCGACCTAAGGAAAAAATGATGACTGTTATGCCAATTGGATTGGGCGCAACTTTCATAGCGATCCTGGTTGCCGCCATAATTTTCGCAATGATACATCCGGGCGGATCGGGCATTACGGAAGGTGCGCGCTTCGGCGTTCTCATTGGCATTTTCGTGGTTTGCGCATTTGTGCTGCACAACTACGTGAACCTTAACATCGGGCTGAAACTTGCTCTGGGACAGGCTGTGGCTTACTTCGTCCAGTGGACTATCGTCGGAATGGTCATTGGTCTTATTTACAAACCCCTCGCTACACCATAATCGTGAATATATCCGTTGTTGTTTTGTGCCTGAAGCCTTGATTGTGGTTTTTAGCGGTATAATCCGCCGATGCAAGGAATACCCTGGAGCACAATTGCGCTGGGCTCGCTGTTGCTCATCTCGGCCCGCTCAACAGGAGGACAGGAAGTGAAATCTCCGCAACCTGAAAAGTCGAAGCCGCCCGTCAAAACGGAGCAGCGCGGGCGNNTTGGAATCGGCGGTGTCTTCTTCAAATCCGCTAATCGTGATCAGATGCGCGAATGGTATTCGAAGCATCTTGGACTCGCTGACAAAGGCCAAGGCGTGATGCTTCCGTGGCGCGAACACGATGACCCGCAAAAGGAACAGGTTACAGTTTGGACAGTTTTTCCCGCCTCCACTAAGTATTTCGATCCCAGCCCTGCACCGTTCATGATCAACTACATCGTGGACGATATGGATGCTTTGCTCGACCGCCTGAAACAAGAGGGAGTAAAGATTGACGCCAAACGAATGGATGAATCCTACGGCCGCTTTGCCTGGATCTATGACCTGGATGGGAATAAGATTGAGCTCTGGCAGCCGTTGCCCGCAAAGCCCTAACTCTGGCAACAAGCTGTTTCGTCGGCGATTGTTGAACTAATCGATCACCTCAGTAACTGGCCGGCGAGCCAGTAATCGACACTGAACTTTCCCGGACCGGAGCAGATCAGCCAGATAAAGAAGAGCACGTACAAGACTTCCGGAAGATAGAGGAAATCATCGAGCCAGCTAAGAGGCGAAAGTCCTTTAGGCAAGGTGGAAATCGCGCTGGTCAGGGTGGCGACAATCATATCGATCATTAAAGCCACGCAGGCCGGGCTCGAAAGAAACCCCACGGTCAGCAAGGATCCGCAAACGAACTCGACACTCGACACAAAATAAGCCGTCTGGCGGGGAAACGGGACTTTGGCCTTAACAAGCGTCTCGTAAACAGGTTTCGTGCCGCCGGCGACAAACAATTTGCTTGCCCCGGAGATGGCGAAGAACAGCCCGATCGAAACGCGTGCCAGCAGGATGGCATATTGTTCCCCATCACTGCTACCCAACAGCGCAAACTGGACCAACCGTTTCCAATCCATCTCTTGTCCCCTCCAAGCGAATTCTCGCGCCTCGAGTTTATGGGTCCATCCGTTCGACCCATTGAGCGCGCGATGCGGGAGGCGGGAATGGATCCGCAAAGTACTGTGTTTCGCGCGCAACCTTGTCGCCCCTGAACTCCATGATGCTCACGGTGTAGGACGGCTTGCCGTCATATGTCAGGACGAATTCGGTGACCCAAAGATCACCGCCGCCAATGATTCGTCGGATAGTAAACCGCTTTTTGCTCGGCTGACTAGCGCGTTGGCACTGTATGTTGCTTCGACCGCGGGTTCGCTCGCCTGACTGCGGGTAGTCCAGCACCGCGTCCTCGTGATAAATGAGGTGCTCCGTTTCAAAATCGTTGGCATCGGACGCCGCCCAATGCTCGTTCAGTGCCGCACGAATCTCTTGATCTCGCACTCCAGAAGACTGCTCCTGCTTTTGTTGGTCGTTCTTTTGTTGATCATTCATCTTGAGCCCTCAATTGGACAAGAAGCTAAATGCTTTGGCGGAATCGGAGCGTACGACTTGCGCAAAGGGACAGGAGTGTCGGCTCCACGCTATAGCTAATGCAAATAAAACAAGCTTAGCCTTGGCACGCTACAGCGCTCTAGCAGGTGTTTGTGCACATATTGTTTGTGGAGTTGCTCGACCTGCGCGGCTGTCATGTTACGACGGTACGGGGCGATATCGCGATCGGCTTCCGCGCGGACATTTACTAAATCTACATCTGGAGTCGCAGTCATCAGTACCGCGAACAGTTTTTCTTCCATCACGGTCAGCCGCCGCTCTAGATCTTCAAGGCGCGGAAGCTTTGCGCTGCGTTCGATGCTCTCGGCCATTTCGCGCAACGATGCGGCTTCCTCGCGCGCTAACGCTGCTGTCGCGAAACCGGGGCGCTCGGGTAGTTTAGCATTTTCTAGTTTGCCGGCGTTCTCGCGTAGAAACGCCACAATCTGCGCCGTTTCGAATCCTGGCTCGCGCGGACTTTTTTCTTCATTCGTTGTGCCGATGGCAGCTTCCTTCATGTCTTCGGCTGCGGCCAACACCGCTTGCGAGCAATACGCGAGGCTGTTCACCTTCTTTGATCTCGAGGGACGCTGGTCATATTTGTCGAATCCGTCATCGATTCCGCGGAGAACGGCCTCGAGTGGGATGCCCGCGCTCTTCCAAGTTTCGATGAGCGCCCAATCGAGCGTCGAAAGCAGCAGATGAGTTCCGCGGCGCCGCAGGTAGTGTTCTTCGATTTCGGTGAAGTAATTGAAATAATTTTCCACGACGGCTCAGCGGGAATGAACTCAGCGCTTCGGAGATTTCGGTGAGGGCCACGGTTTCGCGTCGGTCCCCAGAGGTTTGGCGGGTATTGTTGGCTTCGGCGCCTTGGGCGCGGCTTCGCGGCGAAAGGATTGGTTTCGGTCCCAGATAATGCGCAACCCTTCGAGCGTGAGAAATTCGTCGACGTCTTTTATGAAGTGTGAAGCTGTGCCAATCAGCCCTCCGAGTCCGCCGGTCGCAAGCACGTGGGTTTCTGAGCCGAGCTCATCCACCAGCCGTTCAAGAATGCCGTCGACCAGCCCGAGATAGCCGTAGTAGAGGCCGGATTGCAAACTGCCCACCGTGTTCGATCCGATCACGCGGGCGGGCTTGCGAATTTCGACACGGGGGAGGCGGGCGGTGCGCTGAAATAATGCATCCGCGGACACGCCGATACCCGGGCAAATAACTCCGCCCATATACTCGCCTTTTTTCGAAACGCAATCGAAAGTTGTAGCCGTTCCGAAGTCGACGATTACGCACGGGCCGCCGTATTTTTCGAACGCCGCCACCGCGTTAACGATGCGGTCCGCGCCTACTTCGGCGGGATTGTCGTAGAGCACCTGCATGCCCGTTTTTATTCCCGGTTCGATGAACAGCGGCTTGCTGTTGAAATAACGCTCGCACACCTGGCGCAGGACCGGGTCGAGCGGCGGCACGACCGATGAAATTACTATGCCTTTCACGTCCGAAACTTCCAGGTGGTCCATGGCGAAAAGGTTGCGGAAGATCACGCCATACTCGTCGACGGTGCGAGCCAGGTGAGAGCCGACACGCCAGTTGGCAACCAGATGGTCGTAGCGCGCGGGTTCGCTGGTGATATCGTCGCCTGGCTGATGCGCCACTCGAAATACACCCAGCACGGTGTTGGTATTGCCTACATCGATAACTAGAAGCATAGGAAAATTTGTAATTCGTAATTTGTAATTTGCAATTGAAAACGGCGACGATATGAAATTTTAAAATTGCTAACTACAAATTACCCGTCAACCTCACGGTTCCGCTTACAACCGTTTGCAATCCGTTCTCGGTGCGTACGCGCAGAAATCCGCGTTCATCTAATCCCTCGGTAATGCCCGCCAGGCCGCCATTTTCCTCGACGCTTACTTTCTGGCCACGCACTGACGAGGAACTTTCCTCGAAGCGCCGCAAAATCGAAGTGCGCGCTCCTTGGTCTCCGATCAGGCTGCGATATTCCCGATCGAGTGATTTTAGCAAAGCGGCGCAGAGCTCGACGCGCGACCACTCGGTGCCGGTTTCGATGCGCAGGGATGTCGCGATGTCACGCAGTTCAGCCGGGAACTTCGCCTGATTTACGTTGATACCGATGCCCACCACCAGATGACGGACGCGTGTTGCTTCGGCGTTCATTTCGGTGAGAATGCCGCAAAACTTTTTGTTGTTGAGCAGGGCGTCGTTTGGCCATTTCAAGTCGACCTTAAGCTGCGGAGCGATCTCGGAGACCGCCGCACGCACGGCGAGTCCGGCAGCGAGAGAAAAAATCAGCGCGTCGGAAGGCGGCATTGCCGGGCGCAGGATCACAGAGCAGTAGATGCCCGTCGACCGCGCCGAATGCCAGGTGTGCGCGCCGCGCCCACGACCAGAGAGTTGCTCTTCGGCGAGGAAAACGCTGCCTTCTGGCACGCCGTCGCTTGCCGCACGCATGGCCTCGGAATTGGTCGAGCCAATTTTGTAGTAGTGATGGATCTGCTTCGCTGCATTCTTGCCAAAGATTGTGCCCTTCAACGACGGAGCTAGCATTTCCGGCAGCAGCAAGTCGGGAACGGCGCGCAGTTGGTAGCCGGTGGCGGGATGTCCGGCGACATCGACGCCCAGTTCGCGCAGTTGCTGGATCATTCTCCAAACCTCGGAGCGGCTGATGCCGATCTCTTCGGCAATCTTGGTGCCGCTGACAACGACGGTCGCGTGGCTCATGAGGAGGCGCAAGATGCGGCCCAGGCGGACATCGGTTGCCGGGTGGACGGACGGCAGGCTGCGAGTTTTTGTGGATGCGGGGATGAAGGGATTATAGCGAGAGGATCGCTGTTCGTCGTTCGCTATTCGCTTAAACCGCCGCCGGGTCTGGTTATGCGAATAGCGACCCACGAATAGCGACCGCTCAGCGAATAGGCGTTACGCTGGCGTTACTCGCAAACTCATATCCACCGCGATAGCCGACTGCGTCAGCGCACCGACGGAGATGAAGTCGACTCCGGTCTCCGCGTAGGCGCGGATGTTTTCGAGGGTGATGCCGCCGCCGCATTCTAGCGGGATGCGGCGCGAATGGCGGGAGCAAATCTCGACGGCCTGGCGCACGTTCTCGAAGCTGACGTGGTCGAGTAGGATCGCTTCCGCTCCGTGATCGAGGGCCTGCCGCAATTCTTCCAGCGAGCGCACTTCGATTTCGATGGGCTGGCGGCCGCGCCGGTTACGTATTGCGCGCTCCAGAGCCGGGACTGCGCCGCCGGCCAGTGCTACGTGATTGCTCTTGATGAGGACGCCGTCGGAAAGATCGAGGCGGTGATTTTGGCCTCCGCCGCAGCGCACCGCGTACTTGTCGATCACGCGCAGGCCGGGAGCGGTTTTGCGAGTATCGAGAATCCGCACGTGGGTTCCCGCGACCGCATCAACAAAGCGGCGCGTGGTGGTGGCTATGCCGGACATGCGCTGGAGAAAATTCAGGATGACGCGCTCACACGACAGAATCACGCGCGCGTTGTGCTGGATCACGGCAATCTGCTGCTCGGCATGCATGCGGATACCATCGAAAATCGAAGGATGGCTGGTGACTTCGTAGTGCGAAGTGACGGCTCCGTCGAGCGCGGCGTAGACGTCGAGAATGCGTGGCACGCAGCCTATGCCGGCCAGAGCGCACTCCTGCTTGGCGATGATCGTCGCGGAGGCGCGCTGGTTGGGATCGATGCAGGCGTAGCTGGTCGCGTCGCGCGTGGCCCGATCTTCGTTGAGCGCGTTCTCGATAATCGCGGTAATGCGTCGTGAATTCCAGTCCATAGAAGCAGCTATCAGCTCTCAGTTGTCAGTTCTCAGTAAAAGCTTGTGCGCTATGCACACCTGCCCAGACGACGGTCTCTGGGCCTACGTGTTTTCTCCTAGCTCTCTCAGCTTTGCCAGAAGCTTCTCCCTCAGAATGCTCAATTCCTCAACTTGCTTGCGCAATCCCTCGACAACATGTGTGGGCGCCTTGGTCAAAACGTTTTCGTCACTGAGTCTGGCCTGTGCGCTGGTCAACTGTTTTTCTATTTTCTCCAGTTCCTTGGTTAGACGTTCGCGCTCGGCCGCGACATCAATCTTTTTTTCATAGATTGCGAACACATCGAACCGCGAGGTGCTGCGGGCACCGGACCTGTTCGCCAGAGAGCTTTCGACGAATGTGATCTTCTCTACATTCGCTGAGCGATCTTGCAGGATCGTGTGAAGATTCTGTTCGAGCATGGATCGAATTGCCGGTTCGTGGGCGAACACTTCGATCGGAACCTTCACTTTGGGTTCGACTTTTAACTCCGCCCGCAGATTGCGCACGCTGACGGTCAGATCCTGGAGAATTGCCATTTCGGTCTCCGCGGCGAGATCGATTTGTTTATCATCGGCCGCGGGATAGGCTGCGAGGGCGATCGACTTCAGTGGAGGTTTGCCGTCGTAGACCGCTTGCCAGATTTCTTCGGTGATAAAGGGCATCACGGGATGCAGCAGGCGCAGCGAAGCCTCGAATAGGTTGACCAGGTTCGCGCATGCCGCTCGCGCCGCAGTTTTGTCCGCGCCTTCCTCGAAGTTCAACCGCGGTTTGATCAGTTCGAGGTACCAGTCGCAGAACTCAGCCCAAAAAAAATCATAGATGCGAGTTGCCGCCTCATCGAAGCGATACGCCTGCAGCGAATCGTTCACGTCGCGCGCGGCGCGATTGAAGCGCGAGAGGATCCAGCGATCTTCGAGCGACGCGACATGAAACCCTGCGCCGCCGCCGGTCGTGGCTTGGGTCGGCCGCAGGCTTGCGTCGATCCGGTCCACATTCATGAACATGAAGCGGGCGGCGTTCCATATCTTGTTGGCAAAATTGCGATAGCCGGCGGTGCGGCTCTCGCTGAACGCTATGTCGGTACCTGGCGCGGCCATGGCGGCCAGGGTAAAGCGCGTTGCGTCGGTGCCGTACTGATTGATGACTTCGATCGGATCGAGTACGTTCCCTTTTGTCTTCGACATCTTCTGCCGATCGGCGTCGCGCACGAGCGCGTGGATGTAAACTTCGCGAAAGGGGACGCTTGAGCGCAACGCTTCTTCATCGGCAGGTCCATGATCGGCAAGCCCATGTTTGCCCGGTTTGTGCGGCGGCATCATGAACCAGCAGCCGAGCATGATCATGCGCGCTACCCAGAAAAACAGGATGTCGAAGCCGGTGATCATCAGCGAATTGGGATAAAAAACTTCCAGATCACGTGTCGCCTCCGGCCAGCCGAGAGTTGTGAAGGGCAAAAGGCCCGAGGAAAACCAGGTGTCGAGGACGTCGGTGTCTTGTTCGAGCTTCGTGCTGCCGCACTTGCAGGCCGCTGGGGTCTCGCGCGCCACGATTACTTCATTGCATGAGCGGCAATACCACGCCGGAATGCGGTGTCCCCACCACAACTGGCGCGAGATGCACCAGTCGTGGATGTTGCGCATCCAGTTCAAATAAATTTGGCCGTAGTTCTCGGGCGTGAAGCGGATGTAGCCTTTCTCGACTACCTCGATGGCGCGCTTGGCGAGTGGAGCAATCTTGACGAACCACTGCGTCGACAGGCGCGGCTCGACGATTGTGCCCGAGCGATCGCACTTGCCGATGGCGATCGTGTAATCTTTCGTGCCGACGAGAAAGCCTTGCGCGGCGAGGTCTTCGACGATGCGCGCACGCGCGGCGAAGCGATCGAGGCCGGCGTAGGGGCCGGCGTTGGCATTCATCTTGCCGTGCTCGTCGATTACTTCGATCTGCGGCAGGTTGTGGCGCAGTCCGGCTTCGAAGTCGTTGGGATCATGCGCAGGTGTTACTTTCACGGCGCCGGTGCCGAATTCAGGCTGCGCGAGTTCGTCGGTAATGATGGGAATCTCGCGATTCATCAGCGGCAGCAGCACATGCTTGCCATGCAGATGCGTGTAGCGCTCGTCGGTCGGGTTTACCGCGATAGCCGTATCGCCGAGCATTGTCTCCGGGCGCGTGGTGGCGACAGTGATGAATTCTTCGTTCTCTGTTTTTCCATCAACGACGGGATAGCGAATCTCGTACAACTTGCCGGGAACATCTTCGTGCTTGACCTCGAGGTCTGAGATCGCGGTGCCGCAGTCGGAGCACCAGTTGACAATATATTTGCCGCGATAGATCAGGCCGTCTTCATACAGGCGCACGAAGACTTCTTTCACCGCGCGCGACAGATTGTCGTCCATGGTGAAGTATTCGCGGCCCCAATCGACGGAGGCGCCGAGGCGCTTCATCTGGTCGAGGATGGCGCCGCCATATTCGCGGCGCCACTCCCAGACCCGCTCGATAAATTTCTCGCGTCCCATGGCGCGGCGATTCTTGCCTTCTTTGGCGAGCTGGCGCTCCACCATCATCTGCGTAGCGATGCCGGCGTGGTCGGTGCCGGGCAGCCAGAGCGCGACATAGCCGCGCATGCGATGCCAGCGCACGACGATATCCATCTGCGTCTGGTTGAGCATGTGGCCCATGTGCAGGCGGCCCGTCACGTTGGGTGGCGGCAGAAGCAGCGTGAATACTGGGCGCTTGTCTCCTGGTGAAGGCGTCTCTACGTGAAACAACTTTTCGCGGACCCAATATTCGGCCCAGCGCGACTCGATCGCGCCCGGTTCGTAAGCTTTCGGCAATTCGTGCGGCATCTTGTGTGTAAGACTCCCGCGGTTGCGTAGGGACGGCCGCCTTCCTCCGGCTTCGCCAGCGCCTTGTCGAACCCGAGCGGACGAAACAGATTTTCCGGAAGAAGGAGGGAATGTTTGATCTTACAGGCGCGAGAAAAGAAGGGTCAAACGATGGACAGCATGCGATACTTTGTATTCGCTATGAATCTCACTCTTAATTCAAAAGTTGCTCTCATTACCGGAGGGTCGCGGGGCATTGGCGCGGCCACGGTTCGTATGTTCGTTGGCGCTGGCGCGAAAGTTGTTTTCAATTATCAGGCGGCCAAGGCGCAGGCGGATGCGCTGGTGCGCGAATGCGGTGCCGAAAGTTGCCGCGCTGTGCAATGCGACCTTTCTGGTCCGACAGCCGCCCAGGAGCTGGTCGCAGCGGCCATCTCATCTTTCGGGCAGCTCGACATTCTTGTGGCTAATCATGGCATCTGGCCTCCGCAGGATGCGCCGGTCGATCGCATGACTGACGAGCAATGGCATCGCACTATTGCGGTGAATCTCGATAGTGTTTTTGGCCTGGTCAAGCATTCGGTCGCACAGATGAAGAGGCAGGACGCCGGGCACATCGTGCTTGTCAGTTCGACTGCCGGACAGCGTGGCGAAGCCTTCCACTGCGACTACGCCGCGTCGAAAGGTGCGCTCATCAGCATGGTCAAAGGGCTCTCGACCGAGCTTGCGCCTGATCACATTCACGTCAACTGCGTGGCGCCGGGATGGGTGAATACGGATATGTCAGCCGATGCTCTCAATGATCCGCCCACGCGCGAAAGGGTTTTTCGAACGATACCGATGGGCCGCGTCGGGACACCGGAAGAAATCGCGGCGCCGATTCTGTTCTTGTGTACGCCGCACGCCGGATTTATTACGGGCGAGGTTTTCAACGTGAACGGCGGGGCGGTGCTGGTCGGCTAGAAAGATCCGCGAAAACACAGTCGTTCTTGGTCAGTACAGCTAAAATATGCTGAATCGCTTCTAATCAAGTATCCATGTATCGACTGATTGCCATCGGTTTGTTGCTAAGCGCCTTCGCCGCTGCCCAAACAACCCCGACTTCAACGCCTCCCGTCGCGGCTCAGCCCGCCGTCGATCTCAACGGCTCCGACAACGCTCGCAAAGCCCGCGCCGTTCTCGATCAGACAATCCAGTCGCTGGGCGGAGAACCGTACCTCACCTACACCAACCGCGAAGAAGAAGGCCGGTACTATCCGCTCTATCACGGACGCACGGACAGCACGGGAATTCCGTATCGCTACTACGTCGAGTATCCCGACCGCGATCGTTTCGAAGTCATCCACACGAAGGACGTTTTTTTGCTCTTCGGGCAAATCGGTGACGTCAAGGTCAAGAACAAGACAGACGTTGTTCTGATTCACAACGGCGATAGGGGTTACGAGATCACCTACAAGGGAACGGCGGCGCAGGATAAGCTCGATCTGGAGAACTATCTTCGGCGGCGCCAGCATTCGATCGAGTGGGTCTTCCGCAAATGGATACGCGATCCGAACGTCGCGCTCTTTTACAATGGCTCGGCGGTGGTGGACGGCAAAGAGACGGAAGGGGTCACGCTGCTCAACAGCCAGAACGATTCAGTGAATGTTTATCTCGACCTGAATACGCACTATCCGGTGAAGATCAGCTATTCGTGGCGCGACCCGAAAGACAAGCAGAAGGATATAGAAGATGAGGTTTACGACAGTTACAAATTAGTGCAGGGGATATGGACTCCGCATTCTATTACCCGCTACTTCAACGGAGAGACCTCGCAACAGCGTTTCATCAATACTGCCGACTATAATCTTAAGCTTCCCGATACGATGTTTGAAGCGTCCGTAACTTACGATCCCACGGTTCCGACCAAGAAGCGATGAGGCCGGGACCAAGCCAAGACACGTTGCAGCAGAGTCAGGCGTGAACATCCACTGTCTGTGCAATCCGCTGCACGCGTATCGTCTTTTCCCGTTTACGAGTCTGGACGATATCGTAAGAAGCCTGCATCCGCATAAGCGTATCCATCGGAACGCCGAACGCTTTTTCAATCCGCAGCGCCATCTCTCCAGATAAATCGGCCCTCCCATTCAGGAGACTGGACAAAGCGGGGCGGGAAACGCGGAGCGCGGTTGCGGCCGCCGTCACCGACAAGCCCGCGGGCTGGATGATTTCCGTCCGAATAAAATCTCCGGGATGAGGCGGGTTCTTCATAGGCATAGCATTTTCCCTCATTCTTCCGCGCGTTTCCTAGTGGTAATCCTCCAGATTGAGGTCGTAGAGTTCGCCTTCTCTGCTGTCGATGTTGAACGTCAATCGCAGATTGCGAGTGACGCTCAGGCTCCAAACGCCCTTTCGATCGCCGCCCAGCGAGTGGGCTTTCCACGTGGGCAGCGAACGCAGTTCCGCGGGACTCTGCATGTCGTCGAGAAAGGCCAGCATCTTGCGAAGTTTGTCGATCGAATCGGGGGGAACCCCTTTCCTCGCGTCATCGGTGTAAAGCGCCTTGAGACCTTTATGGAGAAAGCCTCGTATCTTCACCTAACAGACTGTAGCCCGTAGCTTAACACTTGTCAATGTCGGGATTGGGAGGAGCTGACGGCATTTTCCGCCGGAGACAATGGGGAAATGAGACAACGGCCGCATCGAACTCGTGCAACTTCACCCTTTAGGGCAAGTGCCTGAGCGACTTAGCCCTAATCCTAGTGCACTCGACCACGGAGTGTGGCTAATTTGCCACATACGGAACTTGCCATCTCGCTGTAAGCTGATACACAGCATTAGACTTACAAGCGCTCCCCCTTGACGCACGAGCAGACAATTCGTGCCGCCGTCACCTGCACTGGAGCAGGACTGCACAGCGGCGCCCCGGTTACCCTTAGAATCCTTCCGGCGCCGGCCGGTACCGGAATCGTTTTTCATCGCACAGACCTTGACGGCTTTCCCATCGAAGCTAGTGGGCGCAATGTGGCTCGCGTTAGCTATGCGACCAGTCTGATGAAAAAGGGCGTGCTCATCTCTACCACCGAGCACCTGCTCTCGGCGTTCACCGGCGTCGGCATCGACAACGCCATCGTAGAGCTCGACAATCTTGAATTGCCGATTCTCGATGGGAGCGCTAAACCGTTTGTAGAGATGATTCAGAAGGCTGGCATTCGCCGACAGCGCAAGGCTCGTACTTATCTGCGCATCGTGCGCGATATTGAATTGCGGGAGGGCGATAAATTTATTGCCGTCTATCCCGCCGACACCTATTCAGTTTCTTATTCGATTAACTTTCCGCATCCGCTGATCGGGAAGCAGAGCTTTTGCGTGCGGCTGACCAATGGCAGTTATCTGAAAGAGATTGCGCCGGCGCGCACCTTCGGATTTCTGCATGAAGCCGATGCCATGCGCCAGCAGGGCCTGATTCGCGGAGCGTCCACCGCAAATGCCATTGTGATGAACCGCAGCGAGGTGCTGAATCCGCCGCTGCGTTTTCCTGACGAGTTTGTGCGCCACAAAGTGCTCGACCTGATTGGCGACCTGGCGCTGCTCGGAAAACAGATCCTCGGTTCGGTAGTCGCAGATCGCGCCGGTCACGCTATGCACACTGCACTGGTGTCGCGGATCCTGCGCGATAAATCATATTGGGAAGAAACTAGGCTGGAAGACGAAACGAGAGCGCCGGCTCTGGCGACCGCGGCGAGCCTCAGCTTATAGGCGCGTTCAGCCTCTCGCCACTCTAACGAAAAGGATTCTTCCGTCAATCGCCATGATGAAATATTCTTCGCGGCGTCGTTGACCTAGGGTCGCTCGCTCCCCGAGCCAACCAGCACTCGCACACCAATCCCCGATGGCTCGGTTTTCGTGTGGTAAACGCGCTCGGTGGCTTTCACAAAGTCGCCAGGCTTGGCGTCTGGAATGTCGACAAAGGTCTGCGGATTGCGATCGGTGAGCGGGAACCACGAACTCTGCACCTGCACCATGATGCGGTGGCCGCGACGGAAGGTGTGATTCACGTCCGGAAAAGTCGTGTCGATTTCTTCTACCTTGCCCGGAGTGAAGGACTCGGGCTTTTCGAAGCTGTGGCGGAACTTGCCGCGGAACGGTTCGCCGCGCACCAGTTGCTGATATCCGCCCATGGTAAACGCCGGGGGAGGCACGTCGGTTCGCGGTTTTTCCTCGTCGCCGCGGGCGTCGAGTTTGCTGTCGGGATAATCCGGCGGATAGACGTCGATCAGTTTCACGTCGAAATCGGAATCGGTCCCGCTCGTCGACACAAAAAGACGGGGCGAAATCGGTCCGGCGATGGTCACGTCTTGCTGCAACGCCGGCGTCTGGTAGACCAGCACATCGGTCCGGCTGGCGGCAAAGCGCTGATCGGAGACCATGTATTCCTGCGGCACATCGGTTGCCTGGTAGCTCACGAAAGGCACGGGCTTGGCCGGATCGCTGACGTACTCGTCGTATTCTGTAGACTCGGAAATTTCCGTAGACTCGGAAACGACCGGTGGATCGAACGACAGTTCTCCGTGCGCGTGAAAATATAAGGTCTTCGCCTGGGTATTCTTTGGAGGCCAAGCTGAATATTTTCTCCACACATTCGTGCCCGTCTCGAAAACATAAGCCTTTGGTAGTTTGGCATCGCCTTTGCCTTTGAGATACTGCTCAAAAAACGGAAACAGAATATTGCTGCGGTAATAGTCGCCGGTATTGGCGGCGAATTCCACCCGCCCCAGATGCTCGCCATCGAGCCGCGCCCATCCGCCGTGAATCCACGGACCAACAACCAAAGCATTAAAGATCCCAGGATTTTTCTGGTCGATGGAGTGGAACGTAGAGAACGGGCCCTGCAAATCTTCGGCGTCGAACCATCCTCCCACCGTAAGCACGGCGCAATGGATGTTATTCATGTGCGGCGCTAGATTCCGCACGTTCCAGTAATCGTCGTAAGTATCATGGTGCAGTTGGTCGTCCCAGAGCGCGCTTCGGCCCGTCAGAAATTTCGACAGATTCCCTAGTGGCCCGACTTTTAAATAAAATTCATATCCGTCTTTCGTGCCGTAATCGAAAGGCACAAAAGTTTTCTGCGGCAATTGTGGATTATCCTGCGGCTTGAACGAGCTGTAGAAATCGAAATTCGCCTCCAGCATGAAGGCGCCGCCGTGATAAGCATCGTCTCCCATAAAAAGGTCGGTCATGGGAGCCTGCGGCGATGCGGCTTTCAGCGCGGGATGCGAATCGATGATGCTGGCAGAGGCATAGAAGCCGGGATAGGAAATTCCCCAAATGCCGGCGTTTCCATTATTGTTGGGCACGTTCTTGAGCAGCCAATCGATGGTGTCGTAAAGATCGCTGGCGTCGTCGACGTCGTGCTTCGACTGCTTATGATCGATGTGCGGGGTCATCTCGACGAAATTGCCTTCCGACATGTAGCGGCCCCGTACATCCTGAAAAACAAAAATGTATCCAGCCCTTTCGAATTCAGGCGACGGGCCGAGGTCCTTGCGATATTGATCCTCGCCATAGGGCGCCACACTGTAAGGAGTGCGCAGGATCAGGAACGGGTAGGCTTGCGAACTGTCTTTCGGCACATAAACTGCCGTGAACAGGCGCACGCCATCGCGCATGGGAATTCGATATTCGTATTTCGTGTAGTGTTCCTTGACGTTGAATTCCGGCGCATCTGTCTTGCTCTGGGCAGTGGTATCGGAACCGAAGGCCAGCTCCCCCGAAAGCGCGAGCAATAGAAAGATAAAAGTTAGTGACCCCGACGAACCCCGACGCTGCATACGCGCTCCTCTACCGTGGCTGGAAGCCGAATAAGCAAGCTAACTGCCCATCGGGAAACGAGTCAACCCGAGTTTATTGAACCTGAATTTATTTAACGCGGAAAGTTGGCCTCAAGCGCGGCGCAGGCTTCAATTCGATTTAGTCGGCGGATTGTGGAACGTTCCCCTCGTAGGGCTCTGTGCGCTGGGCACGCAGTCGCTGCAGTTCCGCTTCGGCTTCGGCGCGCACGCGGTCGGCGAAGGCGTTGGCGCTCTGCCGATACTCGGCTCCCAGCGGCGACAGGCGCGCATGCAGATACGGTTGGTCTTCTTTTAGGCGGTGCAGTAGACGCTCGGTTCGTGCGATTTTTTCTTCCAGGCTAATCATTCGAGGCTAATCGTGACGTGATAGAGGGCCACCTCTACACTGCCACAGCGGCGGCCGCGCGCAAGTTGCAAACTGGATACCGCCTGAACAGACGGTCGGAAGGAATCTCAACAGGGGATGCTGAAGAGTGGTTAGACCACACCGCGGCCATCGAACGCTTCGGGCATCTCTTCCTGCAAGCGGTCGGTGAGCCACTTTTCTATATGATACTGTGAGCTCTGCGGTACTTCGAGAAAGCGGATCCCAGCGCGGCCGGTTCCGTCCGCCCATGCGATTTCGCATTTCAACTCGAGCGAGACGTTCATCACCGGAAGCGTGAACGTAATTTGCCCTTGCGCATCTTTGGCCAGCTTGCCGAGAACACGAATGGCCATGCCGCCCTCGCTCACATTGGTCGCCGTCGCCGTCATTGCCTGGTTCTGCGGCAGACTGATTCGCACCGGCATGTCCACAGGATGGCGAAAATACCGCCGGCGTTCCCGCACCATGAAATTCAGCGCCGCATGAAAGCAGCGCGAGGCGTGCATCAAGGTAAGGGGTTTCTGCAGAACAAAGTTGGCTCCCGAGCTAAACGCCTGCTGCGTCGTGGTCTTTCCGTTCACCACCGCGAACGACACGGCCTTGGCGTTGCTTTGCGTCTGGCGGAGCGTGCGCAGCAGGTCGAAGCCGTTTTGCACGTCGTCGCAGTCAATGATCACCGCATCAAACTTGCGTTTCGCCAGCAGATCGTTCCCTGCCGGGGCGCCCGGGCAAACCTGCAGCTCGACGGAAATCTTCTCCAGCGCCGGCCGCAGCACGCCCAGCAAAGCAGCATCCCGGCTGATGAGAAGAGTGTCCAGATTCATGGCATTTTCATAGTAACGGTGCGAGCCAAACCCCGAAAGTAACCGAGGTACAGAGTGCGGTTACTGCGGCGACGCTATGGGAGCGCCGTGCCAGTTCTTTTTAGCCTGAAAGATCAATATACTTTCTAAGTTTTCGCTGGATTCTCCTGCATTTACACGCCAAACTGCTGGTGTGAGCGAAACCGCGTATCTCTCCCTCGGCTCCAATCTCGGAGATCGCGCTGCCAACCTGCGCGCCGCACTCGCGCAGTTAGAATTTGCCGGCCGAGTGTTGGCCGTCTCGACTTTCTACGAAACCCAGCCGGTCGATGTGCCCGACCAGCCCTGGTTTCTGAATTGTGTGGTCGCCATCGCCACCGACAAGTCGCCGCGAGAACTGCTGCAGCTCGCATTGAAGGTCGAAGCCGAGATGGGACGGCTTCGTATGCGCCACAAAGGACCGCGCAACATTGACATCGACATCCTTTTGTTCGGCAATCGTGTAATCGATGAGCCGGGCCTGAGGATTCCGCATCCGGCCATGCATAAGCGTCGCTTCGTACTCGAACCGCTGGCAGAAATTGCCGCCGAAGCGCGTCATCCCCAACTTGGCAAAACTGCGCTAGAACTTATGACGGCGTTGGGCGAAGAACAGACCGTCAGGCGGCTGTAACCCCCGACATGTGAGCGGATCCTGTGATTGTTCCTACGGAATTACGATCCGGCTCCCCGACGGGTCCGGCGCGGCACCCGCTGACTGCTTCTCTGGAAACTGCGCAAACAGAAAATCCACAAACGCCCGCGACTTCGGCCGCCCCGAAGTGCGTCCGCGGGCCAGCCGCAGCAGAAATACGAGCGCCTTCAGCACCTCGGAATCCCGCAGCCGCGTGTGCCCAATATGCCGCTGTTCGGCCTCCCGAAACTCCCGCACCATCGTCTCGACCTCGCGAGCGATGTTCTGATGCGCCAGATTGGCAGTCGGCTGCTCGTAGATGAGTTTCGAGTTCACCAGCGTTTGATAGCTTTTCGCCAGTGAACTCAACGCCGCCATCAGATCGCGGTCCATCAATGGCCTCCCGTCGAGCGAACGCTCGGCGCGGGCGCTCTTGGCGAGCGAATAGCTCAATCCGAGAATCAGTTCCTCGTGCTCGTATAGAAACTGCTCCGAGATTTCGATCTCAGGAAACAAAGCCACGCGCTCATCCGTGCCCGCCCGTTGCTCCTGAATATGCGCGGGCTCGTGTTCGCGCGCCTGCTGTCGCGCTTGCAAAAGATAAGGACATTCGCTCGGGCAATCAAGCGTGATCTCGCGTTGCTGGCCGCAGCACTGCGGACAAATTTTCCCATGCACCGCCGGGCAAAACCGCTTTTCTTTTCGGACTTCACAAATTGCGCAACTCAAATCAGTCCCTCGACTCGATTATTTCACGGAAAAACCCGCTTCACCGCCGAGACGCCGAGATCGCCGAGAAAAGCTTTTCTTACGCGCCTCGGTCCCCAGAAATGCTTTCCGCAGATTCTTGCTCTGCCACCTCGGTGTCTCTGCGGTAGAAAATGCTCCCCAGTGTTCAACTCGCATCTGCACCATTTCCGATGCAGATCAGAAAACCTGATCGCAGCTATAACCGATTTCTATTTGTGCCTCCGCCTCCTGCGCGATAGCCTGTTTAGTTAGCATGAGTGGTTCTCTGAATTCTGGGCTACGTTTCTACAAGGAGAGGCATGTCAACTGAACTACGGAATTTTCTGGCAATCCCCTACGACGAACTGCAAGAGATGAATCTGAAGGCGAAGAAGCAACGCCTCGACCGCGTCGCTCCCTCCAAGATTCAAGATGACCGCCTCAAGTATCTGGCCGACGAGGGCCGGATCAAGGCCGTGACCGTGATGTTCAGCGACCTCGAAGGCCGTCTGCACATGCTTGACTACGATAAGAAATTCCTTCTCAAGAGCTATGACAACCTGACTTTCGACGGCTCGTCGATTCGCGGATTCACGGCGCAGCGCGAGAGCGATCTGCGCCTGGGCATTGACTGGAGCGCCTTTTACTGGGGGCCGGCCGACGTCTTCGGGCCCGGCAAGGTGATGGTGTTCGGCGAGGTCATCGACAAGGGCGGCGAGCCCTACGCCGCCGACATGCGCGGAGTCCTCAAGGGCTTCGCCGAGGGGCTGTATAAGAAGCAGGGCTATACGTTAAACGCGGCAAATGAAATCGAAGGCTTCCTCTTCAATGGGCCGGACGCCGAACGCACCTACCACGAGACCGGCAAGTTCGAATATGTGAATACCGGCGGCTATTATCACTCGTTGCCAGGCGATCCGCTGCGCACTTTCATCGACACGACCGCCGAAGTGCAGCGTGCCATGGGATTCGAAAACGAAAAGGATCACCCCGAGGTCGCGCCTTCGCAGTTCGAAATTAACTACAACTACGCGGAGGTAGTCGCCGCCGCCGATCACATACAGCTTTATAAGCTGATCTGCCGCCAGGTCGCCCGCAACATGGGATTCACCGCATGTTTCCTGCCGAAGCCAGTCGTCGGCGTGAACGGCAGCGGCATGCACACCAACGTCTCCATCAGCAAGGGCGGCAAAAATCTTTTCTGGGATCCGAAGGGCGAAGAAAAACTGAGCAAAGCGGGCTGGGAATTTATCGACCGTATCCTCACCCACGGCAACGACATTTGCCTATTGCTGAATCCGAGCGTCAACGCCTATCGCCGCCTCGATCCGCACTTCGAGGCGCCCAACCAGATCAAGGCGTCAGCCGTCGATCGCGGATCGATGATCCGCATCCCCATTGGCAACGAGCGCAGCATGCGCGTCGAGGTGCGCTCCGTCGCGCCCGATGCAAATCCCTACTTGGTCATGCTCTCGATTTTCAAGACAGGACTTGAGGGCAGCACCGCAAAGATCAAGAATCTGCGCCAGGCCGAACGATATCTCCCCGACAACATCTACAAAGCGCTAGCCGACTTCCGCAAAGCCGAGTGGACCTCTGAATTGATGGGCGAAGACGTAAAGGGCCGTTATGCCGACCTGAAAGAGGCATCCGCCGATCGCTGTCCGCGGCTGCTTGGCACGTTCGTAAAAGCGCCAGAGGTGCAGTATCACCACGACGTCTACAACCAGTATCTCTGGAATAAATTTTAGTGTGGCTCGCGTAGGGGCAGGTGCCCTCACCTGCCCGGCCGAGCGAAGCTCGGCACCGCTTTAACCTGGGTTCAGGTGGCTGAAAGGTAGGGTCTCGCTCCGAAGGCACATCGCAAGCCTCACCCTTTCGGGGACTATAACTCCTCTTACTAACTTGCGATAATCGTAGTTTCCCACGGAATTCACTCTCGTCGACGAGCGCTGGCTCCCTAAGTCAATCCTCTGCCTGCGTGATTACAACCTGAATAAATTTCTGCACGACCTAGTCGCCGGAATCACCGTAGGCCTCGTCGCGCTGCCGTTAGCCATGGCCTTCGCCATCGCCTCGGGACTAACTCCGCAAGCCGGCATTTATTGCGCCATTGTCACCGGCTTTCTCATCTCCGCCCTCGGCGGCTCGACCACTCAAATCGGCGGTCCCACGGGCGCCTTTGTCGTCGTAATCGCCGGTATCGTCGCCGCTCACGGCATCGACGGCCTCTTCATGTGTACCGTCATGGCCGGACTCATTCTCGTCGTCATGGGCCTCACTGGCATGGGCTCCGCGGTGAAATTCATTCCGCGGCCCATCGTCATCAGTTTCACTAACGGAATCGCCATCCTCATCGCCAGCACACAAATCAAAGATTTTTTCGGCCTCAAGCTGGAAAAAGTTCCCGGCGTTTTCTGGCTGCGCATGGAGGCGCTCGCCCAGAATTTTCACACCATCTCGATCGAAACCACGGCCCTTGCCGCCGGCACCATCGTCATCATCCTCGCCTGCCGCGCCCTCTCTAACCGCATCCCCGGCGCCATCGTCGCCCTCGTTCTTGGCACTGCCGCCGTATGGATTTTCAAACTTCCCGTCGCCACCATCGGCACTCGCTTCAACGGTATCCCCAGCGGCCTTCCTCATCTCCATATTCCAGCCTTTCGCACTGATCTGATTCATGGCCTTCTCGGCCCCGCATTAACCGTAGCCATGCTGGGCGCCATCGAGTCGCTGATGTCCGCCTTGGTCTCCGACCGCATGAGCAACAGCACCAATGTGAGCGATCGCCACAACCCCAATGTCGAACTGGTAGCGCAAGGGATCGCGAATATCGCGTCGCCCATGTTCGGAGGCCTACCCGCCACTGGCGCGATCGCCCGCACCGCAACTAACATCCGCGCC
Organism: Acidobacteriaceae bacterium; assembly: GCA_003132405.1. GTDB lineage: Bacteria > Acidobacteriota > Terriglobia > Terriglobales > Acidobacteriaceae > Acidiflorens. The sequence continues at coordinate 20,328 of PKXQ01000152.1, forward strand.
GGCGCAAAAACGCCCGTAGCCGGGATGATTCACGCTCTAACTCTGCTGGCGATTCTGCTCTTTGCCTCCAAACTCGTCAGCTTCGTGCCCATGGCCGTGCTCGCCGGAATTCTGATGGTGGTGAGTTACAACATGGGCGAGTGGCGCGAGATTCCGTCGCTCCTCAAGCTGACAAAAACCGACGTCAGCGTTTGGCTCGTAACCTTCGCGCTGACCGTCTTCGCCGACCTCACTGTGGCCGTTCAGGCCGGAATGATTCTCGCCGCACTTCTTTTCATCAGCCGAGTTGCCGCCACCACCACGGTGTCTCAGGTCACTGACGATTACGTAGAAGATGGACGCGTCCACATTCTGCAGGACAAAGACATTCCCTATTACGCCACCATCTTTCGTATCCACGGCCCATTCTTATTCGGAGCCACCGACAAGATCGACTTAGTCACCCAAAACATTCACGAACTCCCGCCGGTAGTAATTCTCCGCTTGCGCAACATGACCGCACTCGATGCCACTGGTCTCTTCGCGCTCGAAGAAGTCGCGCGCACGCTGAAGGCCAGCGGTCGCGAGCTGATTCTCTGTGGCGCTCGTGAGCAGCCCCTGCGATTGATTCAGCAAACCGAATTTGAGGAGTTAGTAGGTCCGGAAAATATCTGCGACAACGTGCAGGAAGCCCTAAATCGCGCTGAAGAGGCGTTTGAACGACTGCGACCAGCAGGGGTTAAGCGGTGAGAGGCGATTGGGATATCCTCCCAGAAGGCAGGGCTGAGTGGGTGGGCTTCCTTGCTGCACTATGGATCGTTCTGGGCGCCGCTCTCTGGATTTTCAGATAATCGCCCGGTTGCAGCTAGTGCATCGCCGCGGCATTCACCAGGTTGGCGTTAAGATACCGGCTCATCGCCAAATCCACGATTGATCCAATTAGCTCCACATAAGTCATCCCCGAAGCCTTGGCCGCCATGGCAAACTCCTGCCGGCTCGCCAGCCACGGATTGGGATTCGCCTCGATCACATACACGTCGCCATTGGGAGCCAGTCGCATGTCGATGCGTCCATAGTCGCGAAGCTTCAGTGCGCGATACGCGGCGAGCGCCGTATCTTCCAGCCGCTTCCGAGTAACTTCATCGAGATTCTCAGCGATGGCTGACTTAGTCAACTTATAAGCTTCTGTATTCTTTTCGAACTTCACGTCGTAACTCGCGATGCGAGGCGTACCTTCCGGTAGACGTGATAGATCGAGCTCGACCAATGGCAACACCTGCGTCCGCTCATAACTCCCCAAGATTCCTGCGTAAATTTCTCGCCCCTCGATGTATTCCTCGATCAAAGCCGGCGAATCAAATTCATCCTGTATGTACTCAATCCGCTCCATCATCTCCTTGATGTTCTTAACCACCGAACCGGCATCGATGCCAATCGATCCATCCTCCCATGAAGGCTTCACAATCAACGGAAAAGAAATATCGTGCGCGTGTTCAATGCGCCCGCGATAAGAAGTGGCAAAGAACGGAGTCCTGATCCCATGAAACGCAAAAATCTTCTTGGCAATCGCCTTGTCCTGCGACATGAAAATCGCGTGGGGACCCGCGCCCGTATAGCGCAATCCCAGCAGATCGACATAGGCGACTACGTTCATTTCCTTGGTGTCGTCGCCATCAAATGATTCCGTCAGATTGAAAACCAGGTCCGCGTCGCAACGCGAAAGCGAATGCAGCGATGCCGGACGCCCATCCAGTTCGAAAAATGAAGGCTCATGGCCCAGCTTTTGCAGCGCCTCAAAAATTTCCTCGCGATCCGTCTTCTCTTTCTTTATGGCCTTTACTTTTTTGTGAGGCTTGCGCGTTGCCCCCGCCTCTTCTTTAGCCGCCGCCGCGACCGGATCTTCGTTCCACAAGTCGTAAAGCAGCGCGATCTTAAGCTTTGCACCAATCATGCAGTCTCTCCCCGGAAATTCAGGTGTTAGGTGTGAGGCCTTAGGTCTTAGGAAAATCTGCGTCCCGAGACCTGCCCTCAAGGTTGTATAAACTTTCCTTTCGCCACATAAGTCATTACCAGCGCAGTAATATAGGCCGTAACCTCCGCCAAATGCTCGGCGCTGCGCGTCTTATCGGCACGCAAATCCAATTCTCCCGCGCGCTTCTCAATCGTGTCGATCAACGTTCTGATCAGCGGACGCTGCGCTCCCGTCCACTGCGCGACCTTGTCGATCACCGCCTTGCGATGCGCATGCAGAAAATCGCGCGCCGCGACCGCCGCCTTCCGTCTCTTCGACACCGGGAAAATATCTCGCAGATCCGTGTCCGGAGTAAGCTCGGTGACCGCCACTTCTTCGCGGCGGTTCTGGTGATAAAACTCCGCTACGGTGTTTTCCATGTCGTCGACCGTAATATCGGCCTGCCCGCGCCGCCTCGGAGGCTCGACCTTCCCCAACGTCCGCACCAGCCGATTCAGATAAAGCAGCTTCGCCATCGCTCCCCACCCGCGATATCGTTTGCGCCAGCTCGACCGCGGAGTCAGGTACACCGCAAACGTCTCGGCAAAATCTTCATCCGGATGCTTCTGTGCATACCATCCCGGCAAATGCCGCACATAGTCGCGCGAAAATGGCGCTGGCCGGTAGTTATCGTGATAGGGCCGACGAAACGGCCCGAAGATCTGCTTCCACTCTGGCCGATTGTGCAGCTTGTACGCATAGGTAAACGCGTGTCCGGCTTCGTGCCGCAGATACATCATGATCTCGCGAGCATCCTCAAGGTCATGCGTCTCTTTTTCCAACTGCGCCAAAGCGGCGTGCGCCAGATAAAACGGAATCCCGATAATCGGCTCGCCGGATGGGCATCCCCACTCATCGGTCAAGTAACAAGCCGGATGAAACTTAGTAAGTCCCTTGGCTTCCAACTCGCGATAAAGCTGTTCCACAAATCGCTCCACCGGAGAGCCAGCAAGCTGAAGCCCCAGCTCGCGAATCGGCCGGCCAAGAAGTTCCTGGTAGGCAGCGGGTTCAGTTTTCGCGATTACGGTATTGTGCACAAACGCTCGCTAACCAATAGGCTCAGCCCGCGGGCACAAGCGGGGAGGAGTGTCACTACGGTTAACAGTAAACGAAAGTGTGGTTATTTTGAAGTGACTGCGGTAATGCCGGGGTGCGCTTCCGACAAAACTTGCGACAACAAAACCTGACAGCTAATCTGGTAACTATGTATGAAGTTTACTGGGGCGACAGCGGAACTGACCCACAGTCCCCCATCGCCATTGCCGCTTGCTACATCTCTACAAAAAGCGGATGGGAGGCATTTGTCGAAAAGTTCGATGAAATTCGACGGACAGAAGAATTTGACACCTTCCATATGGTCGACTTCGCCGCCTCCCATGACAAAAGCAAGAAGCCTTTTTGTGATTGGGATCATGTGAAGCGAAAGCGAGTGTACGAAAACATTGCGAAGGCTATCAATGAAAACAAGCGAACCGGGATGGGGGTAGCCATTCCAAAAGCAGCATTTGACAAGCTGGTGCCGCGAACTCCGGAATGGCTAAGATGGCGTTTTGGAAAGTACCACTACACCTTCGCCGTCAGGTTCCTCATGGGCCTTATAAAGAACTGGCGGCAATACTACGGCGTGACTCTGCCGATGCAGTATGTTTTTGACAATGAAAACAGGCCAGAGGCGAGAGAGGAAATTGACCTGATGTGGCGTGACCTAGAGACGCGCCAACACTGGACGGATTGGTACGGCGTAGAAAGCGCGGACGGATATTCATTTCGGAGCAAGGCCGACTTCAAACCGCTCCAAGCGGCGGATATTCTGGCGTGGCAGATGAACAGTCACATGCGAAACGTCGTTATGGCCGGGAAAGATGACCTCAAGGATTGCCATCGAAACTTTCGCATCTTAAGGCTGGACCAAGAGATGCGTCTCGGGTGGATCAACGAGGATCAATTGCGGACTCTCATTGAAAAGGAAATCGCCTACAGGGAAAAAACTGGGACACAACACGAGAAGTTTTGAGTTCGACAGTATTTACCGAGGCTTGATGGGAAGACGCCCTCGGAAAGGACGGACGAATGCGTCCGCCCCAACGCGAGGTCTACTGGATCAACGTCCCATTCCCATTCGGCTCTTCCGGCGGAATCACCACCGCCGCCGCGACGCGGTCTCCTGGCTCGATGTTCAGCAGGCGAACTCCCTGCGCTGAGCGGCCGGACTCGCGGATGAACTTGGATTCGATGCGGATGATTTTGCCGTACTGGCTGATCAGCATCACTTCGGATTTCTCTGTCACCTGCGAGATGCCTACGACTTTGCCGTTACGCTCGGTTGTCTTGACGTTGATGACGCCCTTGCCGCCGCGATTGGTCAAGCGATACTCATCGGCGGGAGTGCGCTTGCCGTAGCCGTTTTCGGTTACGGAGAGAATCAGCGAGCCTTTTTCTGGAATCAAGTCGGCGACTTCGGGCGCGACCTCACCTTCTTTCAACGCTGCCTTCGCCTCTGGCTTGAGCGTGGTGGCCATGCCGACGATGTAGTCCTTCTCTTCGAGGTTCATGCCGCGCACACCGGTGGCGTTGCGTCCCATGGAGCGAACGTCATTTTCGTCGAAGCGAATCGCTTGTCCATCGTGCGAGGCCAGAAAGACGATCTGATTGCCATCGGTCAGCGAGGCGGCGACCAGTTCGTCTCCCTCCTCGATGTTGATGGCGATGATGCCGCGCTGCATTACGTGGGAAAAGTCTTTCACTTCGGTCTTCTTCACGGTGCCGTTGTGCGTGACGAAAAAGACGTAGCGATTTTCTTCTTCCAGGTCGCGCACGGCTAGCATGGTGCGGACGGTTTCTCCCGGCTGGAGGCCGACGAGATTGCCCACGTGCTTGCCTTTGCCGGCGGCGGCGATATCAGGGATCTCATAGACCTTCAGCCAGTAGACGCGGCCGGTGTTGGTGAAAATCAGAATGTAGGCGTGAGTTGAGGCGATGAAAAGATGCTCGACGAAATCTTCGTCACGCGTCTTCATGCCGGTGCGCCCGGTGCCGCCGCGGCGCTGCATGCGGTAGGTTGAGATCGGCGTACGCTTCATGTAGCCGGAGTGGCTGACTGTGACCGCGACTTGTTCGTCGGCGATCAGGTCTTCGAGCATGATCTCGGCGGCTTCGTCTTCGATCACGGTGCGGCGCGCGTCGCCGTAGAGTTTCTTGACCTCTTCCAGTTCTTTGATGATTACCTTGCGCAGCTTGGCTTCCGATGCCAAAATCGATTCGTATTCGGCAATTGCCTCGCGCACCTGCTTCAACTCGTTCGAAATTTCGTCAATCGAAAGCTTGGTCAAGCGATGCAGTTGCAGTTCGAGGATGGCATCGGCCTGCTTGGTGGTGAAGGGCTTGTCGGCGTCGAGCTTGGGAGCGCGGCCCGTGGTATTGATGTCAATCTTCTTGCCGGCAAAGTACGCGACCAAATTCTCGCGGGCATCTGCGCGATTGGCGCTGCCGCGAATGATCACGATCACATTATCGAGGTGATCAAGCGCGGTCAGGTAGCCTTCCAGAATGTGCTCGCGATCACGCGCCTTGTTGAGCAAGTACGATGTGCGCCGCCGCACCACATCGACGCGATGGTCGATGAAGTGTTTAATCGCCTGGATCAGTCCCAGTTCCTTCGGCTGCTGGTTGACCACAGCCAGCAGAATCATGCTGAAACCTTCTTGCATCGAGGTGTGCTTGAAGAGCTGATTGAGCACGATCTGCGGTTCGGCTCCGCGCTTGAGTTCGATGACGATGCGCATGCCGTCGCGATCGCTTTCGTCGCGCAAGTCGGAGATGTCGTCGATGGTCTTGTTATTGACGAGGTCGGCCATCTTCTCGATCAGATAGCGCTTGTTCACCTGATAGGGAATCTCGGTGACGATGATTGCCTGCCGGTCTTTGGAGATACTCTCAATCGCGGCGCGTGCGCGCATCATGAAGCGGCCGCGGCCGGTACGATAAGCCTCGAAGATTCCGGCGCGTCCGTGGATAATGCCGGCGGTCGGAAAGTCGGGTCCCTGCACAAATTTCAAAATCTCCGGCAACTGCGCGTTGGGATTATTCACCAGCGTGATGGTGGCATCGACAATCTCGGTGAGATTGTGCGGCGGAATTTTGGTCGCCATGCCGACGGCGATTCCGTCGGAGCCGTTGACCAGCAAGTTCGGATAACGCGCGGGCAGAACGGCGGGCTGCGTCTCGGTGCCGTCGTAATTCGGATAAAAATCAACTGCTTCTTTATCGAGATCTTCGAGCAGCGCGGTCGAGACGCGCGTCAAACGAGCTTCGGTGTAACGATCGGCCGCGGGAGGATCGCCATCGACCGAGCCAAAGTTTCCTTGCCCATCAACGAGCGGAGCCCGCATGGCAAACGGCTGCGCGAGGCGCACCAACGCGTCGTAGACTGCGAGGTTTCCGTGGGGATGATACTTGCCCATGACTTCGCCGACGATGCGGGCGCATTTGCGCGTGGCGCCGCCGGGACGAAGGCCCATCTGCTGCATGGTGTAAAGAATGCGGCGATGCACCGGTTTCAATCCGTCGCGGACGTCGGGCAGTGCGCGGCCGATAATCACCGACAGGGAATAGTCGAGGTACGACCGCTTCATCTCCTCTTCAATGTTGACGGGCTGCATGTTGAGCGCGCCCGGGCCGGTGGATCCGTCGCCGCCCGGCGGAGGAGTTAAGGGGAGTTCGGGATTCTGATCGTCAGCCATTAGTAGCTCTCAGCTCTCAGTTGTCAGCTCTCAGTTAAGACAAGCAGCTCGCGTGCGTCTAGCCCGTCCCTTGGAGTAATAGACTGGCTGACTTTGGCCGCGGCTGAAGCACGCTAACTTACTGTATCTACAGGCGCTTACATGAGCTTTTCTATGTGGGAATTATAGCATGTTTTGGGCTTTGATGTGGCAGGGCTGCGGTTGGCTTTTCAGGCTCTCCGCAGGGTCAGCAGGGAGATCTCCGGAGGGACGCCAAGGCGTACGGGAAAGCCAAAAGTTCCCAGGCCGCGATTCACGTAGAGTGCAGCCTTCTGCGCGCCATTGCTCGCGGACGTAGCGGCGGCATGGCCGTTGGTTGGCATGGGCAGATGGTAGAGGCCGGCGACAAACGGCGTGATCAGCCTTGCCGGAGTGACGCTGTGATCAACGATTTCGAACTTCACCTGGCCGCCGTGCGTGTGGCCGGCTAGGCTGAGTTCGATGCCCAGGTCGGCGGCGCGGCGGAAGGAATTTGGATTGTGCGAGAGCAAAATGTTTGGCATGTCGCGACGGATGAGCGGCTCGATCTCGCGCAACATTTGTTCTGGTGATGCGTGCTCGCCGCTGACCATGTGATCGCGCTGATAGTCGACACCCAGCAGATTGAATCGGCCTCCATTGTGTTCGACGACGGCGTTGGCGGCGCGCAGCAAGCGCATTCCTTTTTCGCGGAAGAGGCGTTCCGCTTCGTCTTCGACGCCCGCATAAATTTCGTGATTGCCGTTGCATCCCCAGACGCCGAGCGGAGCGCGCAATCGGCTCAACTCGCTGATGCAGGCATCGAGCGGATCGCCTTCGCTCGAGACGAAGTCGCCGGTGACAAAAGAAATGTCGGGATGCAGATCATTCGCCATGGCAACGGCGCGGGCGATTTCGCGCGGCGGCATGTAGTCGCCAATGTGTATGTCGCTCAACTGCGCGATGCGCAGACCGTCTAGCTCAGGCGGAAGATTCGCGACCGGCACATCGACGCGCTCAACCGTGTAGCGCAAGCGTCCGGCGGCGAAACCGTAAGTCGCCGCGAGAAAGGGAAAGCCGCCAGCAACGACGGCGGCGTATTGAAAAAAAGTTCGACGCGACGGACTGAATCCGCCCGCGACCGCTCCGGGACGAAGGCGCGCCGCGATGTTCGTGAACCACTCGATCGCTCCGACGGCGAGGAATCCAAAGACGGAAGCGACCAGCCACAAGCGGGTAAATGTCGTGAGTGTTTTGCCGAGGTGGAAGGCGCCAATGTTGAGCCGCGAGACGCCGCGGCCTAGCAGCGGATCGAGTAACGCAGCTAAAAGCACCGCGGCAAGTGCGATTAGTCCGATGTGTAGGCCAAAGCGCAAGTCGGCGCTTGAGAACGAGCCAATCCACGCCCACGCGCGCAGGAACCAGAAGCGCTGGACGGCGTAGATGGCTAGAAGAAAGAGCGCGAAGAAAAGAATGCGGGAAAGAATCAGGGTATTACTCCGTTTCGACCTTATCCCAGTTAGATGCGTTCTGCGCCGAGCAAGACTCGCGGGTGAAGAATTAGGGCCGATCAGGGGCTAACACTGGCTCCGATAGTCTCAGCGAAAGGATTATCGCAATTAAAAAAGGCCGCGAGGTGAGGTCGTCAGCTCGCGGCCTGAATGTTGCGATTGCGAAATGCTAGTCCACAGTTATGTCTACGCTCTGTGAAGGAATGCCGTTGGTCACCACGACGATCGTGCTCGCACCGGTTTCGATGCCGGCAGGAACGTTGAAGTGAGTGGTCTGGAGCGCTGCCGATTGCATGGCATAGCTCGAGGGGTTGTGCGTCTTGCAATAGAACACGTGGTTGGTCTGGAGGTTGGTGATGCGAACCAGCGCATAGTTGGTGTAAGGCTGGTAGTCGTCGCCATAGGCTCCTCCCGCAGATACGCCGGCGAACCGATAACCCGAAACCACGTAGCTCTTGGCATGGGTCAAAGTCTTTGCGACCTTGGTGATTTGCGGGGCCCATGCTGTGTTGTAGGTTCCGGCGGAATTGAAGAGCTCGATCTTCCTGCTGTAATCCGCGAACAGAATCTGTCCGGTGGGAAGTACCAGCAGGTGGCCGTAGAAAGACGAATCGTTCTTAGCATTCGGCGGATTCACGGTCGCTGTGAGGTTCGTTCCATCCCACTCATAGAAGGCGGAGGGAGTAGATCCATAACCGGGGCTGGCCATGACCAGAACGTTTCCGTTGATCTCGATCGACGCCGGACCATCTGCGACGTTGTATTGACCGGGGAAGGTCGGGCCAGGGGTCCAGGTACCGGTCGCCGTGTCGTAGACGGAAGTGTTGCCGGCGCCGCAGGTGTTGGCTCCGGTGGCAAAGACCGTGCCGTCTGGCCGCAACACTGCCGGACCTAGCTCGTAGGTGGCTTTGCTCTCAATTCCGCAGTGCGAATCCCAGAGTTGAACGCCCGTGCTGCCGGCGCTCGACCAGGTCTCGGTGGTGGGATTGTAGAGTTCGGAATTCATGCCGGTGGCGTCGTATTGAAACACGTAAGCATCAACCGACAAAACTTCGCCGCTCGGAAGGAGGTTGAAGCCTTCTTCGTCGAACACGTCGAATTTTCCGTTGCCACTAAATGCCGTCCATGTAAATTTGGTGGGATTGAAGTAGGCAAACTGCGTGGTGCAGCAGTTGGCTTGCATGTCGACGCCGTTATTGAGGATTACGTTTTGGGCGTCGCCAATGCTGGTCCAGCCGGTGGGCGGATTGATCTTCTTCCACTTGTTCGTAACCGGATTGTAGAGCGCGCCCATGTTTGTCCAGACAGGGTTCAGGTCGCTGTATTCGCCACCCTCGACGAGCAACTCACCGTTGGGCAACACGGCCGAGCCGAAGAAAAGCGGAGAGTAAAAGGGAATCGGCGCCAGCGTTGTCCACGTGCCATTGACATAGCTGCCATTGATATCTGGGGTCAGTTTGTACCATGCATCGGTGGAGCTTTGCTCCTGATGAACCATGACGGTGCCGTCGGTGAGCAGAAAAGATGCGCCGGCGCCGCTGCCCGGATATGAGGCTGCGACAGGCGTCCAACTCTGGCCATTGGCAAGGGCAGCCAGCAGGCAGAGGAAAATGGCGGTTCCCGCGAGCGAGCGGGAGACGGAAAACTTCAACATGTACTCCTCCTGGTAATCTTTCTTTTTTCTTGGCCCGCCTAACGGCGGTTGCAGATAGGGCCCGAACCCGGGGAAGAAAAGCGTAAGGGCTGCGTGCAATTGTAGGGGTGAAGGCACCCGATTGAAAAGAAAATAACGCGCAGTGAATTCAATGCCGCAAATAATTGCGGACAAGTACCAAAAAAAAGGTACATGACAATTCACAGAAAAGTATGGCTAGCGCGCGGCGAGCGATTCCTGCGAGCGCAGCATGGCAAGGCGTTCCCTTGCGTTTTGCAGCGCGCGCTTGACGTGCCGAGGCGCGGTGCCTCCGGGGACGTCGTGGAGGGCGAGAACTTCAGTGAGGCCGAGGGAGGCGTGGAAGGACGCGTCAAAGCTGGCGTGGATCGCTTGCAGATCGGCGAGTGGAAGTTTTTGCAAATCGCATCCGCGCTCGACCGCGAGAGCGACAGCTTTGCCAACGGCTTCGTGGGCGAGGCGCGAGGGGACTCCGCGCTCGACGAGGTATGCGGCGGCGGCCCACGCATTCATGAAGCCGGTTTGCGCCGCCGCGCTCATTTTCGTCTCGTTAAATTCGACGCTGTTCATGAATCCGGTGACTAGCGGCAACATGCCGAGGATCGTGTCGGAGGCGTCGAAGAGTGCTTCCTGCGTCTCTTGTAGATCTTTGTTATAGGCGAGCGGTAAGCCCTTCATCAGAGTGTGCAGCGTGGTGGCGCAGCCCGTGACGCGCGCCGCTTTGCCGCGCACCAGTTCGAGCAAGTCGGGATTTTTTTTCTGCGGCATGGCGCTGCTGCCGGTGGAATAAGCCTCGGGCAACTCGACGAATCCGTAGGCGGAGGTTGAGAAGAGAATCATCTCCTCCGCCCAACGGCTTAGGTGAAGCGCGAGGAGCGAGAGCGCGTCGACGAATTCGATGGCGAAGTCGCGATCACTCGTGGCGTCGATGCTGTTTGGTGTGGGGCCGTCGAATCCGAGTTCAGCGGCCATCGCCTGACGATTAATGGTGAGCGTGGCTCCTGCGACGGCGCCTGAGCCTAGCGGGCATAGATTTGCGCGCTTGCGACAGTCGGCCAGGCGAGTGGCATCGCGCAAAAACATTTCCACGTAGGCGAGTAGCCAGTGCGCGACGAGGACGGGTTCTGCTGGTTGCAGATGCGTGTAGGACGGCATCGCTGCACCGCCCGCTGCGTCGGCATGCGCGAGAATCGCTTCGATCCAATCGGCAATCAGAGTATGTAAGGTGTCGATGCTGTGGCGGACGAAAAGACGAAGGTCAGTTGCGATCTGTTCGTTGCGGCTGCGGCCAGTGTGCAGTTTGTAGCCAGTAGCGCCAATCAGCGCGGCGAGTTGCTTTTCGACGAAGTGATGGACGTCTTCGGCTTCGGAATCGTTGAGAAATTCGGGCGAGGATTCGGCGCGGCGGCCAATCTCGGCGAGGGCTTTTAATATTTCAGAAAGTTCTTCGGAGGAAAGCACTCCCGCGTGTTCCAGAGCGTTGGCGTGGGCGCGGCTGGCGGCGAGTTCGAAGGGGAGCAGGCGTTGGTCGTAAGGGAACGACCGCTGCCATTTTTCGAATTCGGGGTCAAGCGGTTGGCGGAAGCGGCCAGACCACATTTTCACGCGCGACCTCAGGGGCTAAAGCCCCAATGAAACTGACACCTTTACCGCAGCGCTGAAGCGCTGCGCCACCCAAAATCAACACCTTCACTGCGCGACCTCTACCTTTGTCTTCGCATGCGTTTGGGCACGGCAACGGGAAGGCAATCCGAGAATGCGTATGAAGCCTTCCGCATCTTTCTGATCGTAGCTTTCGCCCATGGTGAACGAGGACAGATCGGTGCGATAGAGCGAAAAATCCGACTTGCGGCTGACGATGCTGACATTGCCTTTATAGAGCGAGAGCGTCACCGAGCCGGTCAGATTCTGTTGCGTGGTATCGAAGAATGCGTCGAGCGCCTCGCGCAACGGTGTGAACCACAGGCCGAAGTAAACGAGCTCGGCATATTTGAGTCCGACGTGTTGCTTGAAGTGCAGCAGGTCGCGATCGAGACAGAGCGCTTCAAGTTCGTTGTGAGCGGCAAGAAGCAACGTGCCTCCGGGAGTTTCATAGCAGCCGCGCGACTTGATGCCGACGAATCGATTCTCGACCAGGTCGATGCGGCCAACGGCATTGCGCCCGCCAATTTCGTTGAGCAATTCGACTAGCGAGACGGGATCCAGAGTTTGGCCGCCGACCGATACGGGCACGCCTTTTTCGAATCCGATTTCTACCTGCTCTTCTTTATCGGGCGCGTCTTGCGGCGACTTGGTCAGCTGCCACGTGCTATCAAAAGGCGCGTTGCCGGCGTCTTCCAGTTCTCCGCCTTCGTGGCTGGTGTGCCACAGATTGCGATCGCGGCTGTGAATTTTCTCGCGACTCGCGGTTACGGAGATGCCGCGCTTCTCGGCGTAGTCGAGACAATCCTCGCGCGACTTCAGATCCCACTCACGCCATGGTGCAACGACTTTCAACTCCGGAGCTAGCGCCTGATACGCCATCTCGAAGCGTACCTGGTCGTTGCCTTTGCCGGTGCATCCGTGGCTGACCGCGGTTGCTCCTTCGCGTATAGCGACTTCGACCTGATGTTTTGCGATGACGGGACGAGCGAGTGATGTGCCGAGCAAATATTTATTTTCGTAGACCGCACCAGCTTTTAGCGCCGGCCATACATAGCCTGTAAGAAATTCTTCACGCAGGTCTTCTACTACTACCTTGCTGGCTCCGGTCTTGTAGGCCTTATTGATGACGGCTTCGACGTCGTCTCCCTGGCCTACGTCGGCAACCATAGCGATAACTTCGTAGGCGTAATTCTCTTTTAACCAAGGAATGATGATTGAGGTATCAAGTCCGCCAGAGTAGGCGAGAACAATTTTTTCTTCTTTAGGCATGCGCGCTCCGAACCGGGAAGCGGCCTACGCCGCTGCCCAATAACCATACGAGTATAGCTTTCTGGATGTGCAGACGATTCTCCGCCTGATCGAAAACGACCGAGTTCAGCGAATCGATGACCTGGTCGGTAACTTCCTGCCCGCGGTGTGCGGGCAGACAATGCATAAAACGCGCGTGCGGCTTGGCGAGTTGCATGAGCGAAGCATTCACCTGATAGGGCGCGAAAATCGCGGCGCGATCTTCCGCCTCTTGCTCGTGCCCCATGCTGGCCCACGCATCGGTGTAAACGGCGTCGGCTCCCGCAACGGCCTTGCGCGGGTCGGTCATGATACGCAGCGTGGCTTTGGTCTCTTCGGCAATGGCCTTGGCCATGGTGACGATGACTGGGTTGAGCGTGTAGCCCTCCGGCGTTGCAATGGAAACTTTTGCGCCGACCGACGCACCGGCGAGCAGCAGCGAGTGCGCCATGTTGTTGCCGTCGCCGACGTAGGCGAAATGAAGTTTCTTGAGATCGCCGAAATGCTCTTGCAGGGTGAAGAAGTCAGCGAGCGCCTGGCAGGGATGCTCGAGTTCACTGAGCGCGTTGATCACCGGCACACTGGCGTAAGTTGCCATTTCTTCGACCTCGGCGTGGCTGAAAGTGCGCAGCACGATAAGGTCGATCCAGCGCTCGAGATTGTGAGCGATGTCGTAGAGCGATTCGCGCGCGTTGAGACGGCTGGCCGTCTGGTCGACGAAGAAAGTGCTGCCGCCGAGGCTATCCATGCCCGCTTCGAAGGTGAGCCGGGTGCGCAGCGAAGGCTTCTCGAAAAACATCACCATCTGCTTGCCAGAGAGTACGCCGCGGAAATCCGCTGGACGCTGCTTGAGCATGGCGGTGAGGTTGAAAAGCTCGAGGATCTCCGCAGGGGCGAGATCGTGGATGGAGACCAGATCGCGCGGCGCTAGAGGCTCGGTCAAAATCTGCGGCGACTTCGTTTTCGATAGGCTCAATGGTGTGGCAGGCTCAGTTCTCATGTGCATTTCATAACTCCGTGAAACTGGTCTTAAGTTCCTGGCAGCTGCTTTCTACGACAACTCGCTAATATGTTTCGCTAACGCTTGCGCTTTCTTGTTGTCGGTGGCGATTACCAGCACGGTGTCGTCGCCGGCGATCGTGCCGACTACTTCAGGCCAGTGCGAGGCGTCGAGCGCGGCGGCCACGGGCTGCGCGCTGCCGACTGTGGTTTTCACCACCAGCAAGTTCTGTGCCTGGCGGATCTCGAGCACAAATTGGCGTGCCAGATGCATCACTGAAGGCAAAACACTGTCCGAGCCAGAGCCGTTACCGGCGCGGCGATATCCGTCCGAACCTTTGACCAGCTTCAGTTCGCGAATGTCCCGCGACAGTGTGGCCTGGCCGACGTCGAAGCCCTTGCGCTCCAACCTCTGCTGGAGCGAGTCCTGGCTCTCGACGGGGCCTTCATCGAGGAGGTCGAGAATCGCTTTGTGCCGGACTGTTTTCGACATGAATAAAAATGCAAGTCAATGCATAAGTATCCATTGTTGAGCGCCGGCGTGTCAAGCGGGAATTCCAGTGGCGATTACTAGTAGCGCTGACTTTATGCGGTCTCGACGGAGGGGACCAGCTTGCGGGATCTCAGCCGTTTCCATGCCTAAAACGGCGGGCGAGGACGCCCACCGGACAGCCCCGGGACGGCGGCGCTATTCTCGGTAAACTCTGGTCTCCTACTTATTGCCCTTTTGCCATGGCCGGAATTTGGAAGTCGACTCCGCGGTCGTCGTTGGCTTTTTGCGTGGCGGGAAGGTCGAGTTCGGCGAGTTGAATCTTTCTGGTGCGGCCGTCGGCAAACTCAAACAGCATATCGCCCACGATGGCGTAATTGATTACATCGGAATGATGACCGTCTTTGAAAACCAGTACCGTCGATGGCTGAACCGTGACGCTAGCCTCCGGATCGGCGTCAGGAGCCGTAATGCGATGGGGAGGCCGCTTGCCCGGGGGTAGCGGGACCGGAGACTGGCTGGCATCGGCGTCGGCAGGGTCATCAGCGTCGTCGTCTGGCGCATAGGGAACGACTGCGGGAACATACACCGGTTCCATGATTCCGATGGCAAAGTCTCCGCGATCGCCGTGACGGTGGCGACGCTTGTGGCCAGCGGTCAAGGGCAGGCCTTGCTTTGCCGGGAAGAAAAAGTCGGAGCAGCAATCTTCAAAAATTGACCAGTTATTGCCGTTCCCCTTTGCGCCGATAAGCGCCTTCTTGCCGAAGTCCATGGATGTGACCGAAGGCGGAATGCCGTTAATCGGCCTGCCGCCAAAACCCATGGAAGTAAGGGACGGCGGCACGCCGTTGACCTGGGCCTGGCTGGTCAAAGAGTTGATGAGGAAAAATGCAAAGAACACGGTAAACAACGAAAAGACGAAACGGGCTCGCACACCGGCCAGCATGAGAAGCCTCCCCGCATAGGGTACACCAATCGCGGCCTACTGTTTAGAACTTGCCGAGGTAGCAAGAGTTGCGCGAAAAATTCTCGCTGGGGCGGAAATGGGATCGAAATCCAGCCGTTCAGGCGGCGGTGAGCGGCGCCCGGGCGGCGATGCGGCGGAGTTCGAGCATCCGATGGCGCACGTAGCCGTCCTCGGTCAAATGCGAGGAAGCGGCGGCTCTACGGTTGCTGGCAACCATCTGATCGAGAGGGCGGCGTTGGCCAAAATGCGGATCGAGTTCGCGGCAAAATTCACAAGGCCGGCTGGACCGAGTATCAAAGCGGCGGACGACGGCATGGTCGATGTGTTCCACGAAGAGCGGCTCCTAGGGAGGCGAAACCGATTCGCCCGGTTATGAGGCAGAGTCACAGTACGCGCCTCGTATGATTCATCGTTTCTTTGTCGGCTCTTTGTACTACACGGAAGGGGAACTATACAAGCCCCTGTACTCGTCCAGTAGATGG
>PKXQ01000068.1 GCA_003132405.1 Acidobacteriaceae bacterium
GGCCTTCTCATCCCATCTGATTGCAATAGTTGACAACGCCTACTTCCGGTTTCCCGTGACTCGGGAACAACCGTCTCATTTGGCAAACTGGAAATCCAGGCTGAGGTGCGCTAAGATTTTGTTACTTCGGCCAGCCGCTTGGCATAAATACACATCATTAACAGTGCGCCATCTCGTCGAACTTAGAAAGTCGAGAGGATTAGAAGAATGAGAACGAGCAAAAGGGGTCGCACTGGGCCTACCGTCCTTATTTGCCTCGTCGGGCTATGTTTCTTCTCAATTCCAGCAGCAGCCCGAAAGGGATCTCAGGTATTGCATAAGCATGTTCGCCCTGCCGTTACCAACGGCCAAGCCGCACGCGTCGGTCCCATGTCAAAAAGTCAACACATGAGGCTTGCGATCATTTTGCCGCTCCGCAATCAAGGCGAACTGACGAACCTATTGAAACGGCTTTATGACCCATCCAACGTCGATTACCGGCATTTTCTTACGGTGGCTCAGTTCACGCAACAGTTTGGCCCCACGAAGCAGGATTACCAGGCTGTGGTGAAGTTCGCCAGATCTAAGGGTTTCAGCGTGACCCATACACCTGCGAATCGCCTGCTGGTGCATATTGATGGCACAGTGTCACAGATCAACAAGGCTTTCCATGTGGCGATGACGACCTATCACCATCCAACGCAGAACCGTACTTTCTATTCCCCGGACCGTGAGCCCTCACTCGACCTGAGCGTCCCGGTGACGCACATTGCGGGGTTGAACAATTTCTCCTTACCACGTGCGAAGTTCAAAAGGGCCCCAGCGAACTTTCGCCGCAACAGCACTGGCTCGGGGCCGAGTGGTGCGTATCTTGGTAGCGACATGCGTGCAGCCTACTACGGCGGCAGCGCTCTCACAGGCAGTGGCCAGGCAGTGGGGCTGTTGGAGTTCGACGGCTACAACACAAGCGATGTAACCGCGAGCTTTGCAGGACAGCCCAATAGCGTTCCCATTCAGAACGTGCTGCTCGACGGCGCCAGCGCCGGCTCAGACGGCGATGATGGAGAACAGGTTCTAGATATCGTACAGGCGGCGTCCATAGCTCCCGGGATGAGCCAAATTCGCGTCTATATCGCTCCAGGCACTTCGCAAATCGGTGTCGGCGACGTTGACATATTCAATGAAATGGCGACCGACAATATCGCCAAGCAACTAAGCTGCTCGTGGGGATGGAATCCGGATGACACTGCGCAGCTTGACCCCATATTCCAGGAATTTGCGGCGCAAGGCCAGAATCTTTTCGTGGCATCTGGAGACGCGGGAGCGTACACGGGCTCGAACTCAACAGACAATAGCTATCCGGCGGAATCCGTTTACGTGGTGGCCGTCGGCGGAACGGATTTGACCACGAATGGCGCGGGCGGTCCTTGGCAATCAGAAACGGCTTGGCTCGACAGCGGCGGCGGCCCTGCCGACGATGGCTTCGCGATGCCGAGTTGGCAGGCCGGCGTGGCCAATTCCTCCAACCAGGCTTCCACGACCATACGCAATGTTCCGGACGTGGCTGCGGAAGCAAATACTGACAATTATCTTTGTGACCAAGGATCCTGCACGGGGGACTTTGGCGGCACCAGCTTCGCCGCGCCTCGCTGGGCCGGCTTTCTTGCGCTCGTCAATCAACAAGTGGTGGCCAACGGGAACTCAACTTTGGGGTTCGTTAACCCGGTCGTCTACTCGATCGGTGCTGGTACGAACTACAACAACGATTTCCATGACATCACAAGCGGAAATAACAGCAACGGCCACGGGCAATCGTACAATGCCGTGGTTGGCTATGACCTGGTAACCGGATGGGGAAGTCCGAACGGACAGAATCTGATCAATGCCCTGGCTGGATCTTCGTCAGCAGCTTCGCCCTAGGGGCGTCGCCATCAAGTTACCCAACCCGACGCCCGGCGGCATCAGTCACGCCGAATGATCGCGCCCCCGAGTAGTTGTTGAAATATCGCCATTTCACTCACAACCAGACCAAAGGCACCTACGTGAAAATCTCGTTCACCTTATCCCGTGTCTGCTGACTTCGTGATGGTTTCAAGTACCGCATGGTCGATTCCATGTCGGAGTGACCCAGCCACTGCTGAACGGTGCGAAGGTCGACCCCGGCCCAAAGGCATTTCGTTGCGAACGTCGCTCTGAATTTGTGGAGCCAGAAGCCATCCACGTCGAGCTTCGCACGTTCCGCTACGACCTTGAGACAGTCCAAGAAATCCAGCTTCGGTCTGCATCCAGCAGTTGGGAACAGCAGATTGCAATCCCGGTTTGCCTTCGCCTTCCATGCCTTGAGACTCTTTGCGAGCTTCGAGGGAATCGGAATTTCCCGCTCCTTGTAAGCCTTCGGCGTCCATCCCCTGTCCGGCTTGTGACTCACGCGAACAGTAGATGCAGCGAAGTTAACATCCCCCCAGTACGCATGCATGACCTCTTGCTCTCGCATCCCGGTCATCAAAAAAAACTCGTACCATAGCCGCTCCTCCGCATCGCAAGCTGCGAACAGCTTGCTGAGTTCCTTTGTCTCATAGACCTCCGGCTCCTCCTCAGTAAAACGCGGCCAATCGTTCTTGCCAACCAAACCGCGAATCCCTTGCGCCTTGAGGAAGCTCATAACGTTCGCAAACTTGTTCCAGCAGCTACGCGGCGCCTGCTCTTTGTCATCCCGTAGGAACGCATGGAACTTGAGCAAGTCCTTGCGGTCAATGTCTTCGATGTTGAGTTTGTGGCAGGATTCAGTGAAGTAGCTCAAGGCCGTGCTGTAGGCCGCTAGGGTCTTGGGCTTTTTCGTTAGCTTGGTTTCGTCCAGGTAGTCTGCAACTGCCGCCGCAACCGACCGATGCCCATTGCCGTTCTCAGGCACGATGGCCGCGCCGCTGTTGACCGCGTTGAGTTCCGCTTCCTTGCGCTGGCGTCGGGCCCCGGCGTCCGCCGCATCCTTGCCCACGGACAGCCGGACCCGCTTCGACCCTTCGCGCCATTCCAGGTAGTAGGCCCCTTCGGTGTGGCGTTCAGGCGCTCCATTCACCAGCACCACATCGGGGCGGATGCGGCCATTGGCCGCGAGGACGACCGGGCAGTAGCGCATTCCTTTGCTGGTTTGGACTCGCTTGGTGACGCTGCATTGACGGTTCATGGCTGATTTCCTCTCAAATAGGGTATCATTCGAGGTATCACCATGTTATATCTAGCAGCAAACAAAGGAACTGGCGGAGAGAGTGGAATTCGATAGCGTTCTTTTCACGTAAGTGGCGACCACCACTACGGTTGCGGGTAATCGCCTGTGTTTATAATGCTTTTACCGCATTCCGCACGTTCCGCAATCGCCGCAGATGCCGCTCCTGTATCTCTCAGTTTCACCAAAAACTGTATCATTGTATCAGTGGCTGAACCTCACTTCACCATCTTGTGAGGCGCATTGCCCTAGCTCTTCCCTGCCCTGATCTTCGCCCGCTGTCGCCTCCGCGATCCTCTTCCGACCGGCAGCAGAGATCCGCCGTCCGATGCGCGGCAGTGGCGATTTCACTCATCGATCCGGCAAAAAGGAGAAACAAAGGCGCAAGCTTGTGCTAACGCCTAGTGTCATCCCAAGGTTAGCGTGAGGGCTGGATGCCGATCCGTGCTGTAATCATGCCTGGCTCTTTGGGGAACCATTTTTCGGTAAGGGCAATATTAACCCCCGCCTGCACGCACCCTGGTGGGACGCGCGGACTCATGGCAATCTTCAACAGAGAAATCGTTACCTCACCGTAACTTTTGCCGAATTTATAGCTAAGGTGAAATCCGTCTCGCGGATCGCCAGTCTGATTGAGGATCTGTGCCCCCTCCCGAAGAAGCTGCGTCGATGCATCATTGTTTAGGGTCGTCATTAGAGCCATCCAGTTTTCCGGTCTGATTGCTATCGTTCCCCAGAATGCGCGGTCATGAGACGCGAAGCCTTCGCCCGCTGCATCGCTTTCGTGGCCAAGCCATTGCGAGTTGAATTGCTTCGATTCGAACGGCTCCAATACAGATCGTGGCGAGTAATTCTTGAGGAAGACGCTTTCGGTTTCAGGCGTTGGGTAAACCAGGTGTCGATTCTGAAACGCTCGCGGGGAAACAAAAATGATGACGATGAGCAACGGAATCGAGAGCACGACGAAAACGGGACGAGCCTTCATAGGACACCCCGGTGGCGTCATCATACCGCACTTTGGATTGACCGCATACGATGGAGTGTCTGGTGAATTTTGCTTGGACGTTTCTTGAGTGTCCGAACGTAACAGTCGCGAATCGCATAGTGGTTACGAAGTGGTTTGTGCGTGAGCGGCATCTGATAATTGATCCATATAGACCCGCCATCAAACTGTCCATAATACTTGCCTGGGCCTATGGTAGCGCAGCCCTTGCGATGTTCGAAACAATCCAGCAGAGCGTGCTCACCGTTCACGATGACGTATATTTTCGAGGTATCTGTATGAGTTCTTCGTCCCGTTGTCGAATTTACGATGGTTCCCGCGAGTCCACCGCTGGCGTCACCACGGACATCCTGAGATTGTGTGAGCGTTTCCGTATCCACCACTTCAACACTTACAGATGTCTTTATNNCATACATCCTTAGCGGCTTTGCCGAGATATTGATCTGAAGCGGCGATGAATGTCACTCCATCGCGGTCGAGCAGGGTGAGATAGAAGCTCTTGCCCCAGATGCTGCCCTCGCCGCTTTTGCGCTTGATGGCGTCGAGCGTGTAGTCGCTTTTGGCAGCGTCGTTCGTGATGCTGACATTCTGGCATTCCTTACTTAGTGCTTTCAATATATCCTTGGCAGAAACATCAGAGGTATCGGTGAGCGCAATAGTTTTGGGAGTGCTCTGGGCGAGCGCAGGGAAACACAAGATCAATAACGCGAATAACCGCAGTCTCATTCTTTTTTCCCTTCCGCTCAATCCAGCGGAAAATTACTGCACGGTCTGCACCAACGATCCAGTGCTGCTTAAAAAATTAGCGTTGCTCGGCGTGTATGTCGCTGTGATCGTATCCTGGCCCACTGGAAGTGAGGGTGTTGTTATGCTGCCCCGGCTGTCGGAGAGTTGCACAGTACCCAATGTAGTCGATCCTGAGGTGAAGGTGACGGAGCCATCAACGAGCGGAAGATACGGGGCTTTCACAGCCACAGTGAATGTGACTGCCTGACCTTGCGTGGATGGATTCTTCGAGGATTTGATCGTCGTGGTTGTGGTGGATGGATTGAGGACTCCGCTGCCCTTGCCCTCTCCTTTTAGGTTGTAGTCATCACCCTTGTACGTTGCGGTTATTCCGTAGCCGCAACAATTTTGCGGAAGGGGCTTATATGGTACCGAGGCCACTCCGTTTTGGATGACTCCCCAGCCTCTAACCTTGTAAAAATAAATGTTCCCGGTCGGAGCGACAGGGCTGCTAGAGCTGATTTTGGCTGTCAGGGTGATTGGTTCTCCAAGCATGGCGGGATTGGGACTGCCTGCGGCTGTTATTGTCACCGGCCACTTGTATACAGAGATATCGACATTGCCCTTGCTGCTGTCGAAGTTCTGATCTCCCACATATTCCGCTGTAATTGTCTCTGCGTCTTGCCCTATGCCCCTAACGCTTGTTGTAGTGAGGATCGCGACTCCGCTTTGAAGCGTGCCAGTCCCTAGCCATCCGTACGAAGTGTAGAAAGTCACCTGCTCGCCGTCAGGGATTACTCCTCCGCCTAAAGATGTGACTGTGGCTGTAAAGGTAATTGTCTGTCCAGCGTTGATCGATTTTGGCGATGCCGTGATCGTGGTTGCGGTAGGTGCAGTGTTCGATCCTACTCCTGTCAGGGAGACGGTCTGGGGGCTGTTCGATGCATTATCGATGAATGTCAGTGTCCCGGTTTCTGTGCCCGTCTCCTTCGGCGTAAAGGTGACGTAGACATCGCAGTGGGTTCCGGGCTTAACACCGTTGGCGCAGTGATTGGTGGGGAGCGCGAACTCTCCACTGATTTCGATATCGGACACCGTAAGTTCAGAGGTTCCAGTATTTGTCAGACTTACTCGTTGAGCCGGGCTGGTTTGGCCTACTAATACTTGGTCGAAATTAACGCTCGTTGGAGAGACCACGCCGTATGATGTACTGGCCCCAGAGAGTTTGGTGATGAAGGCGTCATTATCCCCACCGGCAAATTCCGGCTGAAGCGGACTTGCGGTAGGAAAGTTGGTAGAAGCGGTATATCCACTTATATAGGCACTGCCCGTGGCGTCTACTGCAATGCTGCGCCCGTAATCGTTCCCGCTACCTCCGAGATATGTGGAATAAACCAGCCCGGAGCCGGACGGGTTGATCTGCGTTACGAAAATGTCATAGCCACCTGCATTGGCGGCTTGAAATGGATTCGAGGTAGGAAAATTAGTTGAAGCCGTATAACCGGTGACGTAAGCGTTGCCCGTGTTATCAACAGCGATGCCATAGCCCCAGTCCAGGTTACCGCCTCCTAGATACGTGGAATAACTTAATGCGGTGCCAGAGGAGTTGATCTTAGACACAAAGGCATCGCCATTACCGCCAGGTGTGGCCTGTAAAGGGTTTGCGGTCGGAAAGTTTGTTGAGTCCGTATAGCCAGTAACGTAAGCGTTGCCCGCACTGTCCACCGCGATTCCAAAACCATCATCGCCGCCGCTGCCGCCCAGGTACGTGGAGTAAACCAAGGAGCCCGAATGGTTGATCTTTGTCACGAAAGCGTTAGAGGAATTGGTGCCCGCTCCGCCGTTAGCTGGCTGCAACGGATTCTTAGTTGGAAAGTTGGTTGATCCTGTGACCCCTGTAATGTAAGCGTTTCCTGAGCTGTCCACTGCCAGCCCCAAACCGATATCGTCCTCACTTCCACCGAGGTAGGTAGAGTAAACCAGCGCCGACCCGGATGGGTTGAACTGAGCTACGAAGGCGTCGTAGGCACCGCCGTTAGCCGATTGCAGGGGATTCATGGTGGGGAAATTGGTTGAGGTGGTATAGCCCGTAATGTAGGCATCATCCGTAGCGTCCACGCCGATGCCGTAGCCAACATCATCGCCGCTCGCACCTAGGTAGGTGGAGTAAACCAATGCCGTCCCTGTGGGATTAAGTTTTGAGACGAACGCATCGTAGTTTCCGCCGCCATACGTTGCCTGCAGGGGATTCATGGTAGGAAAGTTGGGGGATGAGGTAACCCCAGTGACGTAACAGTTTCCCGAGGCGTCCACGGCGATGCCAACACCATTGTCTTGACCGCTACCGCCAAGGTACGTGGAATACACCAAGGCCGATCCAGCGGAATTCAGTTTTACTACGAAGGCGTCCTCATCACCCGCATTGGTTGTCTGCAAAGGATTCATCGTTGGGAAATCGTTTGAGGAGGTCCATCCCGTCAGGTAAGCATTTCCCGAACTGTCTACGGTAATGCCCAAGGCGATGTCATCCGAGCTGCCCCCCAAGTAGGTTGAGTAGATCAGCGGATCGATGTAGAGCGTTTTGCGGGTGTCATACTTCGCGAGTTCAAACGCTACCTCGTTGTTATTCTTGATAGTATAAGTTGACGCTACCTCCTGCCTAACTCCATTTGTTTCTTGATAGGCCATTGGCTTATGCCAGCGAATTTCTTCATTTGTCGCTTTCATTGTTATGGCTAAATCGCCGTTAGCATCCTGGGCGAAGCGTTTTGCTCCGGTGACGGTGAAGGCGATCCGATGCGGATCTGCTCCCGGCGCAACGATGAAGTCATACTCAAGCTGCCGCTGGTTGCCGTAGTAAACGAGATCGATCCCCGAATAGATCCCCTCGTATTTCACCTTGGCATATGTCGGAACTCCGGTGCGCCATTTCTTCGGATCATTGCCGATAAAATAGTTGCTCTTTCCTGCCAGCTCGTCCGAGCCAACAACCTTCGCCGCAGGATTAGCATTTCGCAGTTTCATCCGTAGCACGTTCGCAGTTTTGGATGGCACCAGATGATCGCCGGTCGTTGCCTTCGTCTTTACGTTGGTCTTCGGACTCAAGACGAAAACCGCTTCATCGCCAGTTAGGAAAATGGAGTAAGCGCGAGTGCGTGAAAGAAACTTTGCCTGTGGATCAGTCTGCCCGTAATTGGCCTCGAAACTCAAAGGCAGCTTGCCGTAGCTGTCAAGAATGGTGGCTTGTGCTTTTGGATCGGATTGGGCTGCTATCGGAGGCACAACGCTCGCAGGCCGATTGGCTGGTGGAAGAGCGATCGTCCGTAGCACGTTCGCAGTTTTGGATGGCACCAGATGATCGCCGGTCGTTGCCTTCGTCTTTACGTTGGTCTTCGGACTCAAGACGAAAACCGCTTCATCGCCAGTTAGGAAAATGGAGTAAGCGCGAGTGCGTGAAAGAAACTTTGCCTGTGGATCAGTCTGCCCGTAATTGGCCTCGAAACTCAAAGGCAGCTTGCCGTAGCTGTCAAGAATGGTGGCTTGTGCTTTTGGATCGGATTGGGCTGCTATCGGAGGCGCAACGCTCGCAGGCCGATTGGCTGGTGGAAGAGCGATCGATTGAGAGAATAATGATGTGGTGGTCAAACACAGGAATACGCAGACGAAGTATTTCACAGGATCATCCTTCGATCAGATCTGAATTCGGGCCGGGCTCGACCACCAGGGGGAAGAAATGCGCAGTCAAGAACGCGCCATTATCCACCCAAGAAGGCCAGCGGTCAATGGCTAACAACGAAGTTTACAGAGTTGTTTGAGCCGGAATAGTGATCGGCGTCACTGGTGTGGGGTTAGCACGGAACGGCTATCATTTTGATAATGAGTTGGCCTTCAGTTCTCCGCTACTGCCGGGAGCACCCTATCCGTATCGGCCTACTCGTAGTTGCGCTGATATTGATCGTTATCCTGAATGATCGGTGATCTAACGCCACTTCCATAACATCTGAACCAGTGTCTGCATCCCGGCGCGGACTCGGTAGCAATCGGCCTCTACCTGTGGGAAACTGTTCACATGGCAAATGAATTCGCCCCTTCTGCTGGCGACCTCGTAATCTCTCATCACAAGCGAGGAGTATTTAAAGTGCTGGCAATGTCCCACGGTGGGCTGACAACCGCTATCCAGTTATTCGACATCTCCAAGCAGCAACTACTTGGTCAGCCTATGGAGGATATTCCCTGCGACACCTTGCAACCGTTTAAAGAGGGTGCCAGCTAAACTGCTGTCCTTATTATCACGTTCGTGGGCTCCCTTCTGGAGTGCCAAATAAATCGTCCGCTGTTTGCATGCGCAGGGAGGCCATCAATGACGGCAGGCACGCGATTGGTTAGTCCGGGGATACGTGATTCGATTGCCTGCGTCACCGTCTTGGGCCTGCGCACGGTTGGATCAATCACTCACCTGTTTTGGATTTGTTCGGGTCGATATTACCCCCCCCCGCCCCCGCAGTTGGGCCGAACTTCACACAATGCCGCCTTCATGCATGATTCACTTCGCCTTCTGAGTCAAAATAAATCGTTGTCCGTTGTTGTTGGCTCCACAAAATACAGGCGCGGCTCGCGGCTGCTGGCTCCGCTGCTCTGGCTGCCGTCCTGTCCGGGCAAGCTGCTGACGGTTCCGCTGGTGCTGATAATGTCGCGGTAGCGCTCGCCCAGAAGCTTCGCGGCCCAATCATTTGTCTCAATACTGCTGTTCTGGCAGAAGCATTTATACTGAAGGTTTCCAAGCAAACTATCCACGGCAGTGCATGGAAAGAGGAACGCCCCCCCGCCGGGACTTCCAACCATTGTGAAATCAATCTTTCAAGGATGCAGGAATCCCCAATGTTTACTATGGAGGGACGCATGTAGCGTGCGTTCTAACCAATGTTCATGCGCTTTACAGAAATTACAAGGAAACAGGGTGCTGGCATTTGCTGCACGAATACCAATATCCCCCTCATGGCTTTGACCCTACTTTTGTTGCGCCTGTAAGATCGGATATGCGGCGGTGAGAAATTCTTCGAGTCCGCCGGGCGAGCTTGCGCGCGTCTTTTTCTAGAGGGGAGACATGCAGTCCAGTCTCGATGATTCCAATCAGGCAATCAGGCGAATGCAATACCATCACAAATCGATAGCACCTTGACCTTGTCAGCACTCGAAGCATGGCAACGAAACCGACGAACGGCGAAATCTCGCTTATCAATTTCGACAGGTTCGGATTAATTCCGTGTGGCTGATCACCCGAAAGTTGGCCCGTTCACTAAATACAAGGGCGTTTCCCAGTACTGATCGTCACATTTCCCACAAGCCGACTTTTGGCCCGGAAGAATTTCCGGCGAGTCGGTCATAGTCGCAGAACCCCGTGGCCGAGGGCAAAGGGAGTGAGCGACAGGCACGGTATTCTTGCAGGTGTGCGGACATTCCGTGTCCCTACTTAATCTCCCTTGCCGTGACGGGAATCTCCGGTGGGCGACGACCGACGCGCGCCATGCGAGGAACCAGAATCAGAGCCACCGCATACAGGAAGATCGACACGGCAGTGGATCCCGGGTGCCCGTGTTGCAGGTCTTCGAACAGCAGTTTCGCCGTGACCAAAGCCAGCGTGCCGTAGGCTATCCATATAAGCTCACTCCGCTGCCATCGCGAGCCGATGAAGGCAAGCGCGAGCGCGGCCAGGCAGGTGATCAGCGTGCGGATGACGGCTACTTGGGAAGCGCCGGTCGTTATGCCGATTGCTGCCAGCCACACCAAGAGAGAAACCAGGAAGGTGACCGCCGCAGCCACCGCGAGAATGGCCGAAAGCAATTGCAGGAGCCGCTGGTTCCAGCGCTCTGTGCGGAAACGACCGCCAACCGCATAGCACGATACCGCCGAAGCGGCGACGATCCAGACAATCCAACCGGGCACGGCGGGAAACGTTCCTGCCAGGGTACGGCCGGCATAGTCCAGCAGACCGGATGCATAAGCCGCCGCAGCCAGATACGCCAGGCCGTGGAATTCGAGCGTCAGTCGAGATGCCCGCACGCCCAGCAGCGTGGCCACGATCGCGGCCACGCTCAAGCACAACGTCAGCGGCATCGGCGGAAGACACAGAAAGCTGCCCGCCAGGAAAAGAGCCGCGCTCCAGGTGGCATACACGTGGTAGTTACGTTCTTCGTGGTGGCGGTCGAAATAGGCATAGGCAGCCGCGTAACACACCGCCGACAACAGCAAACAGAATGCTCCTAACATTACGCTGACACCAGGCGCGCCGGCACTTGCTCCAAAACGCAGCACGCTAAAGGCAGCCAGCAGGAATGCGATGACGGTCTGCCCGATCTCGAAGACGCTGATTTTCTTGCGAAGCCGCATCGTCCGGAAAACGATGCTCGCTCCATAAACCAGAAACAGAGTGCAGCCAAGCGCGAGCAATACCGGCCTCGCGACATTCTTGTAGTCCGAGGGGATACCTTCCGGGCGGGAGTAAATGTAGAGCAGAATCCAAACGCCAAGATCCGCTGCGGCGGCGACCAGCGGCCTGAGCCTGAGCCAATGGTTACGCGCAGCCGCTGCCTCGCTGGCCAGCGCCATGATGAGGAGCAACGAAGTGAAAGGCGCCAGATCGCGAGTCGCGATCAACAATGCGAGGGAGGTGAGGACGGCGGTAACATTGACCACCCAGACCACCGATGTCAGACTGCGCTTCCAGGCCAGAGCGTAGGCGGAGACTACAAACACGCTGAGGACGCCGGCGGTTGCCGAACTGGGCAAGACCTCGAATCGCAGGGTCAGTTCCCAGAGCATGGGAGCGAGGATCAAGGCCGCGGTGATGGCATAGACGGTACTCGCAAAGTAGGCCGCAGCCGGAACTCGCGCTGCCCATATCAGCCACATCCCCGCATAGGCGAGCGCCAGAACAACCACTGCCAACTTTGGAAATGATCCCGATTCGGCCACGGCCCGGAGCAGGTACGCGCCGGCGATTCCGAGCATGGCCTTGCCCAGCACCGGGAACGCTCCGCCTTCTTGCGCAAACGGGAACGCTTCGCGGGTTGGCTGGAGCGTGGCCGGCTTGACTGGCGCGGCGGGAGCAGACGCCGACGTTTCGGTTGGATGTTCCAGGGTGGAGACTCGGCGTTCCAGGTTCTCAAGGCGTGCGGTGAGCCGAGCTAAAGCGTCGAGATCGTCCATAATCTCCACCGGCTTTGAGGCTGGCAACGAACACGGGTTGAACGTCATGCGCGAAGCGTCATGCGCAAAACTCTAGTGCGCGGAACGTCGTGCGCGAAGCTAGTGCACGGGTGCGGCGTCAGGGAGCGAGCCCGAACTCTTCTCCGGCCATGGCGGTAGAAGCTTCACCAGCACCCACAGAATAATGAGCGGAAGAACCGTCAGCACAATGGCCACCAGCAGTCCTTCGCGCGTGACCAGGCCCATCTTGTACGTCGTGTATCCCAGGAAACTTTTGGAAAACAACTGGCCCCCGATCACGACGTTCCAGCGCATGGCAAAAATGCCGATCAGAGTCAGGCATCCGGCCACAGCGTAAATGCGTTTGCGGGCCATTTCGCCGAGCCTCAACACCTGGGTCAAGGCGAGAAGCAAAATGGGAGTAACCGTGCCAAGCAATATCTGGACCACGATATGCGACATGTACAGCTTGGTATGGACCATGAAATCGAGGCTGCGGAAGGATTCATCGGCCTCGTAGATGCGGTGAATCAGGTCGAGCATTTCGAGGCTGAAGTCGATGATGAAGGTATAGAACAGGTAGCTCGCCACCGTGTCCACGCAGCGCATATCGATCGTCTCTTTGCGCAACCACGTCAAGAGCATATAGAGCAGCATCACGGCGGCAATGCCCGACACCATGGCGGAGAAGATAAAGACCACAGGCATGAGCGGGGACGACCACCACGGGTTCGCTTTGACGGAGCCGAAGATGAAGCCGACGTAGCCGTGCAGCAGAAACGCCGAGGGGATACCGATCAGGGTAATCAGCCAGCCGATGCGCTCGTCAATCGCGAGCGCGCGTTCGCGGATGTTGCTTGAGCCCAGGGTCATCAGCCGGTAGATCAAGCGCTTCCAGCCGGTGGCGGATTGGGACAGCAGCACGATGTCGCGCCGGTAGTCGAGCCAGATTTCCAACAGCAGAACTGCCATCAAGTACCAGAGGTAGACAAACCCGAACATGGCCATGGCCGATGTGCGGTGCGGCGTCAGGTACATTTCGTACGACCGTTCCGGATGTCCCAGGTGCAGTTGCAGCGGCAGCGGCGCCACCAGCAGGAAGGCCAAGGCTGTTAGCAACGCCAGCCGGTAGGTGGGCTTTACCGCCTCCACATGGAAAACGCGCTCCAGCGAAGCCAGAATAAATGCTCCAGCAACCAGTCCCGTGAGAAACGGGTACAACACGATCAGGACGCTCCACTGGAGCTCTACTTCGTTCGGATACATGAAGCCTTCAACGCCAGGCATAACGAT
Source organism: Acidobacteriaceae bacterium (assembly GCA_003132405.1). Classification (GTDB taxonomy): domain Bacteria; phylum Acidobacteriota; class Terriglobia; order Terriglobales; family Acidobacteriaceae; genus Acidiflorens. The sequence continues at coordinate 13,431 of PKXQ01000068.1, forward strand.
CACAGTCTCCTTATCGCACCGCACGTCATCTCACAGAACCATTGCACCGAACTTCATCGTACCGAGCCTTATCGAACCGAACCATCCAGTTCGTTGTAAAAGACCTTGGAGTGGGTCGCCATGTAAGGTTTCAAGACTTGTACGCTGTGGGCCTTCAGGAATTCATGAATCGGGTCGTTGGGGTTCTTCAAGTCCGCCAGTTGCCGCGCGCCTGTCGGACACGCCTCGCAGCATGCGGTGGTCAGGCCCTTCGTGATCCGGTGATAGCAGAGAGTGCACTTCTCCGCAGTCATGGTCTTCGGATGGATGAAGCGGCAACCGTAAGGGCAGGCCTGCACACAATACCGGCAGCCGAGGCAATATGTTTTGTCCACCAGAACCACGCCATCGGGGCTTATGAACGTCGCGCCCACCGGGCAAACCTGCGTGCAGGGTGAATCCGCACAATGGTTGCACAGCTTGGGCACGAAGAAGTTCTTTCCGCCCTCTTCCTTGGAAAGAGGAAATCCCTTCTTGCCGCCGTCGGGCGAATCCACGTGGGGATTTTCAATGTCGTAGTCCGATACGTGGTAACGCTCCACCCAGGTGCGGAAGTATCCGTCGGGCACGTCGTTCTCGGCCTGGCACGCGCGGACACAGTTGCCGCAACCGATACATTTTGGCAGGTCGATCAGCATGCCCCACCAATGCTGGCTCATGGTGTAGTTGGGGGAGGCTTCCGGGGTTCCGGCAAGGACATATTTCCAGGCGATGGCCGCCGCCGGCAACAGAAGCAGCATGTGGCGCCGGGTAAGGTTCATTTCGTCCCTCCGGTCGTCTCTCCGGCGGTGATGGCCGGGCTGTGGGGCTGGTGGCAGGTATCGCAGGCGAGCCCGTTGGAGTGATCGGCGGAAGCGACTTGCGGGAACCCTTTCGGCTTGGCGATGTTCGCTTCATGACAGCGGACGCACAGCACGGCCGTATCGAACTTGACGGGCTGCACCGAGCCCGGGTCATCGACATGCTTCGCCTGTGGTCCGTGGCACGCCTCGCAGTTGACGTGCACATGCTTGCCGCTCTTCTTCTTTTCCAGAACGTCCGTGTGGCAGTCTTCGCAAGCCTGGTGGCCGGCGTAGTTCACGGGACGAGCGGCGATTTCGGCTATGGCATTTCCGCGGTAGTGTCCGTACTGTCCGAAACTCTTCGGCACAAGGAGCGCACGCACTCCCACAAACGCCAAGCCGCCAACGACGAAAACAGCGGCCACCCGAAATAGATGCCTAGCATTTTTGAAGGCATTCATAAGATGGTCTTCCTTGAGATACAGTGTTCGTGGCCATATAGCTGTGCGCTAGGTCACGCCAAAGCCGTGTTGAGATCACAGGCATGAGTGACCTGACGCAGCAGCCGGATCAAGATTATCGGTACCGGGACCAACTGTAGCCGCTGGCGAAAGAGTTCCTCGGCCATAAGTTCACCGCCGTGGCAGTGAAGTGAACCGGCCTCGGCCAAAACCGAAGAAACGCCGGCGTGCAGTGCAGACCTATGCTATTGAATCCCATCATTTCTGAAGGTTCGAGGACTACGACTCGTAGCGCCAGGAGTGGAAATCACTATGGCTGTTCCTCACGGCGTTTCTAGGGAAACGATTATGCGCGGGTTTTCAACACCGAGGCGGTGGCGACGACTTAGAAACTGTCCCCAAACGGGCTTCGAGGAAGTTGGCCAGATTAGTAATGACAAATGGGATGAGCAGGTCCTTCGGATAGGAGAGACTGTTCCCCATGAAAAAGCCAGCGCAGCAACTCATCGCGGAAGCTCCACGCAGGCGGTCCAGGGTCAACCGATGAGTTCCTTCCCAGTCAGCGCGCGCGTCAATCGGACAGACAATGACGATGCAGAATGGTCGGCGCCAGTGGAGATCATTCAATCTCAGGGGAGTTTTTTTCGTGACATCTGTGAAGGTTAAGTAGACCTATGCCGCTTTCTTCTCCTGCGCCTTAACCTTGGCCCACCGCGCTTTTTGAGCAGCCGCGATCTTCCTGCGGGCTGACGCCGACATGGTGCGCTTCGCAGGAGCGACACTGGCCGACACCGATGGCGATTGTTTCCGTATGCTCGCCCATCGCGCCTTCTGCGCCTGCGCCATCTTTCGCCGAGAAGCTGCTGATATGATCCGCGTTGGCCGGCTTGACTCATGGACTCCGGTACCGTTTAAAGACTCGATCCCAGAGAATATCTGATCTTACCTCTCACGCTTGGGAATGGCGCGCTCCTTGCTCTAATGCCGCCGACGTGAGTATGGTTACGAAGTGAAATTTGCGCGATGCAGTGGCATCTTGCTGCACTTGACTTCTCTCCCCGGTCGCTTCGGCATCGGAGATATGGGACCGTGCGCGTATGAATTTGCCGACTTCCTTGTTGCTGCTGGGCAGAAGTTATGGCAGGTATTGCCGCTGAATCCCACCGGTTACGGCGATTCTCCGTATCAGTGCTTTTCGGCCTTTGCCGGGAATCCGATGTTGCTCAGTCTTGAGCAATTGCGAAAGCAGGGTTTGCTCGAAGAATCGGATCTCGACCGCACTCATGCACCATTCCCTGAAGATTCTGTTGACTATGGGCCAGTGATCGAATTCAAGATGGCGGCGTTACGCCGAGCGGCACAGGTTTTTTTCGCCGACGGGTCGCGGAGCGATCAAGCAGCGTTCGATCGTTTTTGCGAAAGGGTTGGTTCGTGGCTCGACGACTTCGCGCTCTTCATGGCTTGCAAGGACGCGCATGAGGGACGCATCTGGACATCATGGGATTCGCCGATTCGCGGGCGAGACGCGCGGGCGATGATCGAGTGGTCAAGAAAACTCGCTCCGGAGGTCAAAGCCTACAAGTATTGGCAATTTGAATTTTTTCAGCAGTGGGAACGTCTTAAGATCTATTGCCAGCAGCGTTGCATACGATTTATGGGAGACATTCCAATCTATGTTGCGCACGATAGCGCCGACGTTTGGGCGCATCCCGATTTATTTTTTCTCGACGAGCAGGGCGGGCCTACGGTGGTCTCTGGTGTACCACCCGATTATTTTAGCGCCACGGGGCAGCTTTGGGGGAATCCGATTTATCGCTGGGATTTGCTCGCCGCCAACGGATACCAGTGGTGGATCGAGCGCTTTCGCGCTTCGCTCGCGGTTTTCGATATGGTGCGACTCGATCATTTCCGCGGCTTTGAATCTTACTGGGAAGTTCCGGCCGGTGAGACGACTGCGATTCACGGGCGCTGGGTGAAAGGGCCGGGAGCAGATCTTTTGTCGGCACTGCGAAATGCGTTTGGCGAACTCCCGATTGTGGCGGAGAATCTGGGCGTGATCACCCCGCCAGTAGAGAGGTTGCGGCGACAGTTTGGTTTGCCGGGGATGAGTCTTTTGCAATTTGCGTTCGGCACTGATCCGCAGGGGCCATCGTTTCGTCCACATAATTACGGTCGCGATCTTGTTGCTTATACCGGTGGGCACGACAACGACACCACGGTGGGATGGTGGAAGAGTTCGGGGGTGGGCGACAGCACACGCACTCCGGATGATGTTCGCAAAGAGCATGAATTTGCTCGGGCGTATCTTAATTTTGAGGATGATTCCGAGATTAACTGGGTGATGATGCGGGCGGTGCTGTCTTCGGTCGCTGATGTGGCCATCGTTCCTTTGCAGGATGTGCTTGGGCTGGGCAGTGAGGCGCGCATGAATCTTCCGGGCAAGGTCAGCGGAAACTGGAAATGGCGTTACCGTCCGGGAGCATTAAGCGGGGAATTGAGCGCGCGGCTGAGATCGCTGATCACGCTTTACCATCGGTAGGAAGAACCATCGAATTGCCGATAAAAAGTTGTTGCACATAATTTGGCAAGAGAATTTATGGACAAGCCACCACGAACCTTCTGGCAGATTTGGAATATGAGCTTCGGTTTTCCCGGCATACAGTTTGGCTGGGGATTGCAGATGGCGAACATGAGCGCGATCTATGAATACCTGGGAGCGCGAGCCGATCAGATTCCGATTTTGTGGCTTGCCGCGCCGCTTACTGGATTGATCGTGCAGCCGATCATAGGACATGCCAGCGATCGAACCTGGGGCAGGTTGGGGCGGCGGCCCTATTTTTTGGCGGCCGCTCGCGGATTTGCGATGCAGAGTCTTTTTATCGGACTTGGGGCGGTGATTGCCTCGGCGTTGCCGTACCTGCTGACAAATGTCTTTCACGTGGCGGGAACGAGACTGTGGCCGGGACCATTCCTTTGACAGTTTGTCCCTCCTCCGTCATCGCTTCACCATCGGGGGGTATTGCGGGAACTCGGTCCCAGAACAGCCGCTAGTGTCGGCTAGGGTTGACTGTCGGCTCCCATTTGGTTCCAACTAGCCCCTCAAGTGGCACACCAAGACTTCCAACGACTTCCCGTTTATGGGCGGGATAATCTGCGTGCGTAAAAGAGTTCTGTGGTCTCACCGGTCCAGGTTGAATGCTACGGATCCACCGGTCCGGTGTTAGCGCACAGTTGGATTCTAGGGTTGTCACTTCATATAAACTTGCATTTTGCCCTGCTTTGCAAGGATGTACTGAAATTGTCCCAGGAGGAAGCGGTTTGCCATTAAACCGGGACGTGCTTTGGTATAAGGACGCGATCGTCTATCAGGTCCACGTCCGCACATTCCACGACAGCAACGGGGATGGCATCGGTGATTTTCAGGGGCTTGAAGGGAAGCTCGATTACCTCGAGGAACTGGCGATTAACGCGATATGGCTCATGCCATTCTTCCCCTCACCTCTGCGCGATGATGGTTACGACATCGCCGATTACAACGCGGTCCATTCCAGCTATGGAACATTAGAGGATTTCCGGAAGTTTCTCGGGTCGGCCCACGACCGAGGAATCCGGGTCATCATCGAATTGGTGTCGAATCACACCTCCGATCAGCACCTGTGGTTTCAAGAGTCGCGAAGTTCGAAGGACAATCCACGCCGCGACTGGTATGTCTGGAGTGACACCGACACTCGATACAAAGGCGCCCGCATCATCTTTCTAGATACAGAAACGTCTAACTGGGCGTGGGACCCGATTTCAAAATCCTTCTATTGGCATCGTTTTTTTAGCCACCAGCCTGATCTCAACTACGACAATCCCGCAGTTCGTGAGCAGATGTGGAATGTGATGAAGTTCTGGCTGGAGATGGGGGTTGATGCCTTCCGCCTCGATGCCGTGCCATACCTTGTGGAACGCGAGGGAACAAATTGTGAGAACTTGCCGGAGACCCATGATGTCCTAAAGGAATTGCGGCGAAAACTTGATGAACATTTTCCCGGCAGAATGCTTCTGGCGGAAGCTAATCAGTGGCCCGCCGATCTCCGCCCCTATTTCGGTGACGGAGATGAATTCCACATGGCGTTTCATTTCCCGTTGATGCCCCGGATGTTCATGGGGCTGAAATTGGAAGACCGCAAGCCCATCACTGAAATCTTGCAGCAAACCCCGGAAATCCCGCCCTCATGCCAGTGGTCCCTGTTCCTGCGCAACCATGACGAACTGACCCTGGAGATGGTAACCGACATGGAACGCGACTACATGTACGACATGTACGCCGGAAGCAAGACGATGCGACTGAACCTTGGAATTCGAAGGCGGCTCGCTCCTTTGTTGGACAACGACCGCAGGCGTATAGAGTTAATGAACGGGATGCTGATGTCGTTACCGGGCACTCCTATCATCTATTACGGCGATGAAATCGGTATGGGCGATAACATCAATTTAGGCGACCGCAATGGAGTACGAACTCCGATGCAGTGGAACGGAGGATGGAATGGCGGCTTTTCTACCGCGGCCCCGGAGCGTCTGTATGCGCCCCTTATCGAGGATCCGGTATATGGTTATCCGGCCGTGAACGTCTTGCGGCAAAAAGCGAGCGAACATTCGCTCCTCAATTGGATGCAAAGCATCGTAACGGTCCGCAAATCGACCACAGTCTTCGGCAGGGGATCGATCGAGTTTCTGTACCCAGCCAACCACAGAATACTGGCCTACGTGCGGCGACTGGGCAACGAGGTGGTCCTGGTGGTCAACAATCTTTCGAGCACCGCGCAGGCTGTCGAACTGGATCTACGGCGCTACAAGGGAAATATTCTGATCGAGATGTTTGGCAAAAATATATTTCCGCGTGTGGGTGACCTGCCATATCTGCTGACGATGGGACCCTACCAGTTTTACTGGTTTCGGCTGCGGCGAATCTAAGGAAATGTAGATCGTCAAAACGATGTTACTTGAGGCGCGTTTACACGACGGCGCGGTATTTCGAACGGAGACGAAAGTGGCAGAGGAGAGCTATCTTACAGATGATTTTCTTCGCCAACTGATGAACGTCGGCGAAGTAGACATCCTCGTGGGTTTGCCCACGCACAATAACGCCAAAACTGTCGGGTCGATCGTCCACACAATTCAGAGCGGCATCCTGCGCGGGTTTCCCCGAGAACGAGCCGTGATTATTAACGCCGATGGGGGGTCGCGGGATGGCACTCCCGAACTGGTCACGGGCGTCTCCATCGATGACGTCCGCCCAGCCTCCAATCTCCAGGCTCTCAGGACCTTGCACTCGATAAGCACGAAGTATGCGAGTAGCTCGAGATCAGCGAGTGGCGCGTTTCGGACTATCCTGGCTGCCGCCGAACTGCTCCGCCCCAAGGCCTGTGTGGTGATGTCCCCCGAGTCCGCGAACATCCAACCCGAATGGCTCTCCAAGCTTCTGCGCCCCATCTTTGACGACGGCTTCGATCTGGTGACACCCATATATCGCAGACATAAGTTTCAAGGGCTGCTCATAACGAATTTGCTGTACCCGATGACGCGCGCGCTGTACGGGTTAAGAATCCGTGAGGCATACTCGCCTGAGTTCGGATTCTCCGGCCGTCTCGGAAGTCAATTCCTTGGACAAAATGTTTGGAGTGACGAAACCGAAGGGGCCGGTGTCGAACTCCGCTTCACCCTGGCTGCGATCACCGGGAAATACCGTATCTGCCAGTCTTTCCTCGGAGACAAGGATCGCATCGAGCGTCGTGCCGTTGACCTCGTGCCGGCGCTGCGACAAACTGCCGGTGCTTTGTTCTCCGCATTGGAACCCGACTTTCCCGTCTGGAGTGTCGTGACCGGTTCCCAACCGGCGCCTACTACCGGGTCCGACCAGGAAGTGCTGCTGGAAGCGCTGCGTGTAAACCGGAAACGACTGCGAGAGATGTTCTTGGCCGGGATCGCTGAACTGGAGTCCGTCTTTCAGTCAATTCTTTCCCCCTCCACTCTGGCAGAACTCCAGAGCATCGCCCATCTGGGCGAAGAGGAGTTTCGTTACCCTGCGGAATTGTGGGTCAGGACGGTTTACGAGTTTGCCGCGTCGTATCAGAAATCTGTGATCAGCCGGGATCATATCATCCAGGCCTTGGCGCCGCTTTTCCGCGGGAGAATGTTCACGTTCCTGACCGAGAATCGTAACGCTTCCGCGGGCGACGTGGAGAAAAATATCGAAGACTTGTGCCTTGTGTTCGAGCGCTTGAAACCCTATCTGCTGCAGCTGTGGAAAACGAGAGAGTGAGGCAAACTATGCGGGAAATGATCGTCAGCGAACTAAGTCAGGCTCTGCACGAGATGGCCAGAGGTTTCGCGCACTTCCTTCCTCGTATCATTGTAATGCTGATCCTTGCGGCTCTGGGCTGGGTGATCGCGTACGTTGTGAAAGTGATTCTGCGCAGTATTCTGAGGCTCGTCAAGTTAGACAAGCTTTCAGAAAACGCTGGTGCCTCACAGTTGCTCTCCAAGGCTGCACTGCCTTCGCCTACGGAAGTGTTGAGCCGGTTTGTCTTCTGGATTGCATGGCTTGGCTTCATTCTGCTGGGGGTGAGCGTGCTTGGGATACTGGGCCTGCAGGAGCAAGTCGCAAGATTCTTTCTTTTCTTGCCGCGTCTATTCGTAGCGATGTTCATCATGTTTTTCGGACTGCTGGCGGCTAGTTTCTTTTCTCGCGCCGCTCTATTGGCTGCGGTCAATGCGAATGTGCCTTCACCCCGAGTTTTGAGCCTCGCTGTCCGCAGCATCATCATTGTTTTCGTGTTGTCTATCGTCTTCGAAGAACTGGGCCTGGCGGAACAGACCATGCTGGTTGCCTTCGGAATCGCCTTCGGAGCCCTGATGCTCGGCTTGGCAATCGCATTCGGCATGGGGGGCAGAGACTTGGCCCGACGTTTCCTGGAGAAGAAAATTGTTCGCGGGAAGAAAGAGGCGAACGAAGACGAACTATCGCCGCTCTAGTGCAGCAAGGTTAAGGTTGAAGATCGCGGAGCGAAACATTTCCCGGTCTACAGCTTTCACCGAGGAGCAGTCGCGACCCGCCTAGCGCTCGTCGGTACCTTTTGTCACGATGCGCAGTCCGTTTTGACATTCGTCAAGGAGGAATACCGTCGCCCATGGCACATCCTTTTGGAGAACGACGACGTCCCTAGTGGCCTTCACGTCAACGGTGTTCCTTTCGGTGTTAACGCTGGTTACGACACACACGACCGGCGACCCTCGAATCGTCACCGAATCGCCTACCTTCAGTGGTTTGGTTGTCATGCCGCTAGTCTTTCACATGCTGCCTTTTGGAGCTACCCCTTGTTGATTTCACGCTGTTCCCCGCTGAGTCCGACAACCCCTGATACCAAGTAGTCGCTCATTGCGGTACGATGAAATTTCCTCCTCCTCTATTTGGGCGGCCAGTGCCATGCGACTACTCAGCATCCGGCTCATTGTTTTCCTCATTGTGGGCATCACGCTGGTCTCGCTCTCGTCCTCGTATTACGAGGCGTTTCGTGAGAAACGTGCCCTCAGGCGGGACCTCGAGCGGCGTGCTGAGGTATTGGGCGAAAGCCTCGCGGGAAATGTGGAACGCGACCTGGAGAAGAATTCGGTGCAGGATTTGCAAAGCATCGTGCAGCACTTTGGGAACCGCGAGCATCTCTCGGGACTGGCTATCTACGGCAGGCAGGGCGATTTGCTGGCAGTTACGCGGGCGCTGGCATCAACGCTGACTACCGTTCCCTCTGTAATGTCCCAGGCGTTGCGTGACAACCACGGAGTAGGCGCGTTTCAACGAGTGGATGATACCTCCGTGCACATGTACGCTCTACCGTTATGCCAACTCGACGAAGTCATCGGTGGCCTCGTGATTGTTCATGATGCCAGCTATATTCGGGCGGAGAGCCTTCACATTTGGCGCGAAGCATTCCTGCGAGCCCTGGCACATGTATTTCTTATCGTGCTGATCACGCTGTTGATTATTCGTTGGAGTATCGCCGCACCCATCGCACGTACGGCGGAGGGGCAACCGTTTAACCAACGTCCCAGGCTCGGGTTGGTACTTGAGTCTGGGACGCTTTTTGGGCTGATTTCGCCGCTGGCAACCCTCCTAAGGCAGCACTCCACTCCTTTCGTTTCCTCGCTGCCAGCCATCCCTGATTAAACTGTCCTCGCCTTTTTCGGCAGTAGCCAGATCATTGTTGGCGAAAAATTCCGATTACACTTATTGACCAGCGGTCAAAACGTGTAAACGCCTGATTTCAATAGTTATG
>PKXQ01000102.1 GCA_003132405.1 Acidobacteriaceae bacterium
GCCGACATTGTCAGAGACGCGAATTTCCATCCGCGCGAACTCTGGCTCAGCATCGACAAACCCGTCGGCGAACTGGCGCCCATCGTCGCGCAAGCTCAGCGTGCGGGCATGAAAATTTCAGTAAAAAAAGAAGGCGATGAATTTGACTTTGGCGGAGCGCATTTCCACATGCTCGCTCCCGGCCGCGATCAGATTACCGGCTCGATGCGTCCGAACGATGATTGTCTGGTGTTTACGGCGACTTTTCGCGGCACGACAGCTTTGCTCGAAGGAGATGCGGAGCGCGCCGCGGAACAACGCGTAGTCGAAGAGCGGCCCGGTGAAGCAATGCTGCTAAAGGTCGCGCATCATGGCAGCGCCAGCGGAACATCCGCCGACCTGCTCACGACCATTCATCCCCGTTACGGGGTGATTTCCGTTGGCGCGCGAAACGTCTACGGACATCCTCGCCTCGAAGTCTTGCAGCGGCTACAACAAGCCGGCGTGAAAACCTATCGCACCGATAAGGAAGGCTTGGTCACCTTCTATCTTGATGGCCAGTCAGTGACCCCCGACGTAGCGCTACTTCACTGAATCAGCCCTCACCCAACAACATCCGCCGTCTCATCATCGAGCGGCGGCAGTTTGCGATAGGCCTCGATAATCTTCTTCGCTTCCGCTTCGTTTTCCTCGCGCACCAGAATCACCGTCCCGCCAACTCCAGGAAAAGCGTCCTGCACCGCGTCAAGCGATTTCATGTCCGAGTCGATACCGCTCGATTCAAGCAAGCCCCGTACCACGAGAGCTTCCGTTTCCTGTTCGGTGTCGAAAACCTTGACCAGCCTTTCGTTGGGCACGGGCTGCGGGTCGGCTTGAGGCGTGGGATTGATAGGTTCTGGCATGCGTCCTCCGTAAAAGTGTTAGATGACAGATTACGGCAGTCACCACGCCCCTGTCTTGTCGGTCACAGAAGTGTACGGCCAAGGGAAGCTTGCTTCGTGCGCAAAAGCTGGCACAATGGCCTATAGAACGACAACGCCGGGGCGACAACGCGCGGGCCGCACTCGACATCCAAATTCAAAAGGAATGACGCAGTATGGAGATGCAACCAGCCGGCCAGTGCGGCGGCGAACACAATGAGCCCATGGATGAGGCGCGCCGACTCCGCCGTCTGCAAGTCATGATGAGCATGGTCATGTCCGTGATCGGCCAGGATCCCGACCTGACCCTCGAAGAGGCTGCCGAAATTGCCGCCAACGCCCGCCGCGCCGCTCTCAGCATGTTCCCCGATAAAGAGCTGGCCTATGACATTCTCTACCGCCCGCGCCTTCAGCGCCTAATGAACGAGCGTTTCCGCCTGCAATAGCCTCATTTCAATCCCTCCGCCTCTTACCAGTTTGGGTCAAGGCCGGGCTTCCCGATTGACAGTCCCGCGAGGCAAGATAAGCTCAAAACTAGCTAAAGAATAAGGTGTCTGAGTCCACGAGGTCATCCTTCATGGGAAAACCCGCGTATAGCGGTTTGTACCGCGTCACAATATCGCTCGCACTTTTCTGCGCGACCGTGTTCGCGCAAGATCCGCTCAAAGTCGAGCCCTCCCATTACAAACTCGCGTTCGAGAATGAGTACGTGCAGGTAGTCAACGTCCACTACGGCCCGCATGAGAAATCTTCCCTGCACGCGCATATGGGTGGCGTCGTCGTCGTGCTCACCGCCGGCCATCTCCAGTTCACCGATGAAAACGGCAAGACCCACGAGGTGTTTGCCAAGCCCGGAGAGGCTCGCTGGTATCCGCCCTTCAAGCACAAAGTAGAGAACCTCGGCGACAGTCCCTACAACGCCGTTTATATCGGAATCAAAAACAAGCATCTCGCCAGTGAAATCAGCAAAAACTCCGGGAAGCCCGAAATGGATGAGCAAACGAAGAAGTTAGTAGCCGAAGCGCTCCTCGCAGGAATGAAATAATTCCAGCGAGCGCAGAACCTTCGCTGGCTTTGACCTGATTCTGATGTGCTCTTCTTAGTGGCGAATCAGCTTAGTGGCTAATCAGTGTGGATTGGCTCGCCACGCATTTCCATTGTCCGCTTTGCCGAATCCAAGTGTCGGTAAAGCGCCCGGAGTGCACAACCATCTTCCCTTTCTCTTTTATCTTCTCCCGATATTCCCCAGTCACAACGGCAGTATCGCCATATAGGTCGGCTTTCATGTTGATGTTTCCCAGCAGCTCATACTGATCGGTTCCCTTGTCCAGATGAGCCAGCCACTGAGTCTTATTCATGAAGGTTCCATCGTCATCCGTGTTCAGAAAAGTATCGGCAAGCAACATGCGCATGGCCGCCGCATCGTGCTCGACTTCGGCCTGGTTCCAGATATTTTCCAGAGAAAAGACGGTTGCGGATTCATCGCTCGCGATCCGGCTTTGCGCGGCGCAAACCAGACCGATTATCCCAAGCAGAATCCCGCCGACTATAGCGCTTCGCATTCGCGTGGATTCTCCTCTGAACCCTGATGCGCACTGACTTTCACGCCGATTCGAATCGATTTTATCTGGACTCGCGTCGCGATCTTAGTGAGTGCCGCAGTCTTCCACTTTTCTTATCGGCAAAATCCTCCTTCGCCTTGACCGCGAATAATCCGGCCTACTACACTCCAACCGGGGTGTTCCCATGCGCAAATTGATCTTGTTCTTTTCCATCGCTCTGGCATTTTCCGCTGCGGCAGTTGCGGACGAAGGCCATCACGACGATCTTACGCAGCAGCAACTGGGCACCGTTCACTTCCCCGTGTCCTGCACTCCCGAAGCGCAGAAAACCTTCGAAAAGGGCATCGCGCTGCTCCATTCGTTCTGGTACGAAGAGGCGGAAAAGACTTTTCTCGATGCCGAAAAGCAGGATCCGAAATGTGCCATGGCGCATTGGGGCGAGGCCCTGAGCTTTTGGCACCAGCTCTGGGACCAGCCTAAGTCTGCCCGTATTCGCCAAGCCTCGGCAGAGCTGAAAAAGGCCGATCAGTTGAGCGCCGGGACGACCGCCCGCGAGCGCGATTACATTCAGGCCCTTCATGCCTTTTATGCCAACAGCGCAACTGCCGATCATCACGCCCGCGCTCGCGCATACTGCTCCGCCATGGAGAAGGTCTACCAGAAGTATCCCGACGACCACGAAGCCGCAACTTTTTACGCGCTATCGTTGCTCGCCTCCGAACCAGACGACGACACCACTTTTGCCAATCGCAAGCAAGCCGGCGCAATTCTGGAGAAGCTCTTCGCCGAAGAACCGAATCATCCCGGCATCGCCCACTATCTGATCCACGCTTATGACAAGCCGCAACTGGCGGAGCTCGGTCTGCCGGCGGCGCAGCGCTATGCGCAGATCGCCCCGTTCGCTCCTCACGCCGTCCACATGCCGTCGCACATCTTTGCGCGCGTCGGCGATTGGCCGGACGACATTCAATCCAACCTCGCCTCCATCGCCGCGACCCGCAAGGCTTCCGAGATGCACATGGGCGGCGAAGCTCATCAGTTCCACGCCATGGATTTTCTTATCTACGCTTATCTGCAAAGCGGGCGGGAAACCGACGCAATCAAAGTGATCGACGAAGTGAAGACCATGCCCGCGATGCACATGGGCGGCATGGATCGCGACATGCAAGCCTTTGCCATGTCGAAATTCGAAGCGATGTACGACCTTGAGCTACATCGATGGTCGGAGGCGACGACATTGCCAGTCAACGCGAAGGCCTATCCAGCCGATCGCGCCTACACCTACTGGGCGAAGGCAATCGGTTGCGCCCGCAGCGGCGACCTGCCCGGCGCAAAGAAAAATCTGCGCGAGATCGCTGCAATCCACAAAAACTATGTAACCAGCAAGAAACCTTACGAAGCGGAGGGGACAGACATTTTGTACGAGGAAGCATCGGCCTGGGTTTTGCACGGCGAAGGTAAAGACGATCAGGCAACGGCGATGCTCCGTAAGGAGGCCGATCACGAAGACGCCGTCGGCGAAGAGCAGACCTCAATGCCGGCGCGCGAGATGCTCGCCGACGTGCTTCTCGAAATGAAGCGTCCCGATCAGGCGCTGGCCGAATACAAAGGCGATTTGAAATTCAATCCCAAGCGCTTCAACGGCCTCTACGGAGCCGCTCAGGCATCCGAAATGGCAGGCCAGGCCTCGCAAGCCGCCGAATATTACGCTGTGCTGGTCAAGACCTGCGAAGGCTCGAGTTCGGCGCGTCCGGAACTGGCCAAGGCCAAGCAAGCAGTCCTTGCTCAGAAGTAGAGCAGGCATTTTCGTAATTTGTTTTTGGAAATCATGGTTGGGAAATTATACGGATTTCCCAATTGCAAATTACAAATCACGATTTACCAATCTACTTGTCGATTCGCTGCAGCCGAAACAGCAGCGTGCCCCATCCCAGCCTGGCGCGCATCTGCACTGGGGTGTGACTCGCGTCGTCCGAGAACCACGCCCACACCTTGCCCTTCGACTTCAACGATCCCGAAATCGCCTCCGCCGAAACCAGCACCGTTGAAAATGTTCCCGCTGGCACTTTCACTTGCTCGCGCTTCTCAACCATCGCCCGCACAATCGCCGTCTTCCCATCGCTGATCGGAAACTCATAAGTGGCACCCATTTGCAGCGGCAGCGATTGCACATAATAAAAACCTGTGATGACGTCGGTCGCGCAACTGTCCAGATCGTTTTCGACATGCTTGGTCTCGCCCGTCTTCAGATTCTTTTCGTCAAGCGTGCTTTTCTTTCCCGCGTAATCGAAGCGGATCGAAGTCTCGCGTTTGTGTGTGCCCTCCTCGCTATGCTTGAAGATCGAGAGCGAGCAAAACGTACGCGGATCAAAACGCGCTTCGAAATGATCGTGAACCGGAAAGATGACATTCACCGCGCCCGAAGATTCGGCGGTCGCGATAACTTTGCGTTCGTTTCCGGCAACTTCCATCCTAACCACGCCAGTCCCAGCCGTGATCAAATGCCACTCCGCCGAGTAAACATAGCTGCGCCCATCGGGAAAAGGATAGTTAGGACGCGGAGCCACGATCCGAACCGGCGCCGCGCCAATCGACGCTTGGGGCTGCCCCGCTGGCTGCCCTTGCTGCGCCGGCATTGCGATTGCCAGCAAAAAGATCAATGCAAACAGCGCAAAGAGAAATACTCGCCTCGGACCTTGCTTTTGGGTGGCGCAGCGGTTCACCGCTGCGATAAAGAGCTTCACTCCATTGCCGGCTTTAGCCGCTGAGGGAGACTGCCGCCAGCCCGATGAGTCTCTCAGCAATCTGTTTAGTCCTTGAGGGGCACGACGCATGCTTCAGGGCAGACTACCACACCAGCTTCATGGCAAGAATCGCCAGCACGACCGCGCAGCCAATGCTGGCCTGATATTCGCGATGTTTCCAATAACGCGCCGAAGAGTACGCGCTCTGCGCACCGCCATAAGGCGAAAATCGCGGAAACAGCCGCGGCACGTTGCGCATGTAGTCGTCGTATTCGGGAAATGCCTGCCGCAGATATCGCTCCTCGCCCGCGATGACCGGAATATAAATCAACGCAAACATCAGAAGCATCATCGCGACGATCCACCAACTCCGCGCCGCGATAGCAAACCCACCGGCCAGCACCAGCGACCCAAGGTACAAAGGATTCCGCGTGTAGGCGTAGGGCCCGCTGATCGTGAGCTGCTTGTCTTTTTGCACGTGCCCTGAAGCCAGCCCGCGCAACACTAGCCCCGGGATCAGCACCAGACCGCCGATCACCAGCGAAGTCTTCGTAGGCCGCGCCAGCCACACGTAGAAAACAGCAAAGATAAATCCCAACGGAACGCGTATGCGGCGCGCCACTCGCGACCATGTGCTGACCATCGGCTGCGGGGATTTCGCTCCGGATTGTGAAACTTCACTCACGGCTTTTCAGCAAACACTTTTTTCCGCAACACTTGTTCGGCAGCGCGAGGCTCTGCACTCCGATCCCGCAACAGTCTCCGCGCCGCCGAAACAACCTCGTCGACAGTGATCTCAAGCAAACCTTGTTCCGGCTCCCGGTGCCGCGTGTGATCAGTCTGACTGATCGCGCTTCGTAACACAATTGATCGCGTCCCAAAAGGCCCGTTGCGCGCCGGATTCGTCGGTCCAAAAATTGCTACCACTGGAATCTTCAGAGCCGCCGCCAGGTGCATCGGCCCGGTATCCCCCCCAATGAACAGTCGCGCCCGCCGCGTCAGCGCGATCAATTCAGAGATCGAACACGATATCCTTCGCGCCGCCCCCGCGCTCGCTGCTTCGACCGCCGCGGCCAACTCTTCTTCGCGCGGCCCGTAGTTGATGAGCGAAAGCAATCCATCCTCCGCGAGTTCCTTCGCAACCTGCCCGTAGCGCTCAGCCGGCCACATCTTCGCGCCCCACCCCGCGCCCGGATTAAGAATTACAAAGTCACTGCCCCCACCAATCAGCGTGGCAATTGTTTTCTCCGCATCCGAGTCCACCGGAAACTCGACTTCACTTTGTAGCTCTCGCGTCGTCGCGCCCGCATTCGATAAGTCTTCAGTTGTTATGATCCCGTGTGAAATCACGTTTTCAGCCAGTGCCAGCGCCTGTTCCACGACGTGAGTGCCACTCGTATTCAATACGCTCTGTCGCGTGTAAAACATGCTGGCAGCATTCTCGCGCGGTTGAGCATCTCCATAAACCGCCGCTGCCCCCGACCAGCGCGCCAGCAACGCAGAACGCACCGCGCCCTGAAAATCAATCGCCGCGTCATATCGAATACCGCGCACGTCACTCAAACTCACCGCCATCTGTTGCCACGTGTTGAACGAAAGCGGCGAGCGGCGCCATTCCGAAGTGTTGACGGCATGGATTCGATCGACCAATGGACGCTCCGGCGAGCGCCGTCCAGACCGCGGATAACGTAGGGTGCACAGCAGTTCAGCCCAGCGCTCTTCCACCAGCCATCCCAAAGTGACCTGAGGAAAAGCCTGGCGCAGCGCGGCCGCCGCAGGCAGAGTGTGAATAATATCCCCCATCGCGCTGAGCCGCACGATGAGCAGGCTATTCCATTGCGGAGTGCTTGGAGCGAGAGGAAAAGAGCTGGCCGTTCCCGTAGTTTGGCCCATCATCAAGCCCGCCACGCCGGCCGCCATCCGCGCCACCTCACGATGTCTGCGGCCTCGGCCGCGAACGCGAAATCATCTCGCTCGCCGAGTGATCCTTAGGGTCGCCAACGATCACGACTCGCCCTCCGCAGGCTTCGACCTCATCGCGCTCGGGAACACTCTCCACCGTGTAGTCGGTCCCTTTGGCATGAAAATCCGGACGGATTTCGCGAACAATAGCGCGCACATCCTTTTCCGGAAAAATGACGACGGCATCTACATCCGCCAGCGCCGCGAGAATCTCCGCGCGTTCTTCGGCAGGCATCACCGGTCGCCCTTCACCCTTCAATGCGCGTACGGAAGCATCCGCATTCACCGCGACAATCAACTTGCCGCCCAGTTCCCGCGCCGCGTGCAGGTAGCGAACATGCCCAACGTGCAGCACATCGAAGCATCCGTTCGCCAGCGTAATGCGATCGCCCGCATGCCGCCATTCCGCCACCCGCTCCTGAAGCTCATCCCGCGAAACAATTTTTTGCTGAAGTGATTTGCTCAATGATGATGTACTCAACGATCGTGAAATTTTTAGCCGCTGAGGTCTAGTGCTCCCGCGTCATCGGCGGCCTCTTGTCCAGCGCCTCCAATAATTCCTGCTGGCTCACAGTCGCCGTCCCGCGCTTCATCACTACGATGCCACCTGCGTAATTCGCCAACTGGGCAGCCTCTTCCGCAGTTGCCCCCGCTGCCAGGGCGGCGGTGAAAGTTGCGACCACCGTATCGCCCGCCCCGGTTACATCCGCCACCTCATCGCTGCCGTAGATCGGAATATCCACAGGCTTATGCCGTCGCGGAAAAACCACCATTCCATCCTTGCCGCGCGTAATCAGCAGCGATTCCAGATTCATTGCGCCGACGATCTGATCTCCCGCAGCCAGCAGGCGCTCCCAGTCTTCGCCGATGCGAATGCCGAGAACCTCTTCCACCTCCGACTCATTCGGCGTCGCCGCAGTGATTCCCGTGAACTCCAGCATGCGATGGCGCGAGTCGAGTGTCACTGGAACCCTGTCGATGCCACGCTTCTCCCGAATCACATTCAGCAAAGTCGGCGTGGCCGCGCCATATCCATAATCTGAAACCAGCAGCGCATCCGACGCCCGCACATATTCCCGCGCCGAAAGAACAAGCTCGCGCCGCAGGTGCGCGTTCGGCCCTTCCGTGGGCTCGCGGTCAAGGCGCACAACCTGTTGTCCGGCAGTGTGCGCAAATCCAGCGAGGATGCGCGTCTTGGTCACAGTAGTGAAACTCTTGTCCTTGAACACTCCGCTCACCGGGATCCGCTTATGGCGAAACGCGCGCAGCAAAAGCTTCCCCGCCTCATCGTCGCCTACCACACCCACCGGCAACACGTTTACTCCAAGATCGGCAAGATTGTAGATGGCGTTCGCCCCGCCGCCCGGAACCACCTTGCGATCACGGTGCTTCAAAATCAGCACCGGCGCTTCGCGCGAAACGCGAGAAATTTCGCCAAACACAAACTCATCAGCGACCAGATCGGCCAGCACGGTCATCGAGAGCTTAGGAAAAGATTCGACGATCTTCCGTAGACGATCGTTTTCTTTAATATGCTTTGTCATCATGATCAAAAATCATTCACGTCGCGCAACTCAAGATTTTCTCACGAGCGAGCCCTCCGTTCCGCAATTGTGGTCAAAATCGTATCCACCATATCCGCAGGATGGTCGAGCACAACGCTGAGCATCGCGACCGCCAGCGGCCTGAGCTCCGACTGCAATGATGACGATTCCAGATTGATCGAATCTTTTTCAGTCGTCAGAAAGCCACTAGCCCCAAGTTTGCGAGACATCGCCAGAAGCCGTTCCACGTCGTTTCCGTCGTAGGCGTGGTGGTCGCGAAACTCGATTTCCGCTACCGGCTCAATTCCCACCCCGCGCACCTGCAAAAAGAATTGCTCCGGCCGTGCGATACCGCAGAAGACAATTGGCGCAGAAGGCGCATCCGCGACAACAAGCTTGCGCTCGACTCGCCAGATCGGCTTTTGAGAAAACGCTCGATGATCGATCTGCAACCCCGCAGGCAACACGATTGCATCCGCCCGCGCTAGCGATAGGAGCGGTTCGCGCAATCGTCCCAACGGCAGAAGCGTGTCGGCGAAATCGTGTTCGGTCATCAGCACAATATCGAAATCGCGAACTAGAGCACGGTGCTGAAACCCATCGTCGAGAATGTGCAATTGCGAATCAAATTTCCGCTCCGCAACCAGTCCAGCCGCATAACGGCTTTCGCCGACAACCACCGGAACGCCCAGCCGTCGCGCAATCAGCAGCGGTTCATCTCCGAAGTCAGCCGCCTTGCCTTCAACCTCGACGACCAAAACGCGCCGAGTCTTGCGGCCGTAACCGCGCGAGAGCACGTCAAACGGAATGCCCCGCGATTTCAACAATTGTCCGAGCGCGATGACAAATGGAGTCTTGCCCGCGCCGCCTGCTGTCAGATTCCCCACACTGATTACTGGTTGCGTCAGCCGCCGCGACGACAACACGCCGCGATCAAACAGCGCATTCCGCAAACCCGCGACGCTGCCGTAAAGCCCGCTCAGCGGATTCACGATCCACCGCTCATCAACTCAATCAGAGCCGAGACAGTCCGCGCCGTCGCGCCCCGCTGCGATTGGAGCGCTGCCAGTGCATTCCGTCCCAGCGTCGCTCGCTCCTCGCCGTTTTCGATCAGCTCGATTAGAACCAGCGGAAGTTCCGCCAGTCCCACGATGCGAACCGCATTGCACAGCGCAAAAAAATTAACCACGTCACGAAAATTCTCATAGTGGTTGCCGGTCACGACAGGAACGCCATAGAGTGCGGGCTCGATGATATTGTGTCCACCGCGTGGCACCAAGCTCCCACCAACGAACGCAACTGTAGCGAGTGAATAAATCGTCGCCAGCTCTCCAATGCTATCCACGAGAAGCACGCCTCCCGCAAGCACTTCGCCACTCCACAAAGAACGTCGCCACATCCGAAAGCCGAGTCGCTCGACGAGGGCGGCGACCTCGTCAAAGCGCTCCGGATGGCGCGGCGCAAGAATCATCACAGCCCTCGGATGATCAACCAGAATATTGCGAAACGCCGAAAGCAAACTTCCCTCTTCATCCTCAAGCGTGCTGCCGCAAACCAGCACCGGCCCAGCAGCCGAGCGCTCGAAATCCTCTCGCAGACTGGCCACGATCTCTGGCAATGGCGGCGGCGCAACATCAAATTTCAAATTGCCGGTCACCGCAATCTTCGTTGCGTATGCGCCAATCTCGATCAGCCGCCGTTTGTCTTCCTCTGTCTGCGCCAGAAAACAATCGACATTTCGCAGCGTGTTCTCCAGCAATCGCGGCAGCCAAAAGCGGAAACGCTTATAGCTCGGGAACGATCGGTCAGAAATTCGACAGTTGATGACCGCGATCCGAGCCCCGCTGCGCTTGGCCAGCCGCAGAAAATTCGGCCAGAATTCAGTCTCCGCAATCACGACGAGTTCCGGTTGCAAAGCGTCGAGATAAGGCCGAATAGCCATTGCGAAATCGAGGGGAAAATAAAAAACGTTCTCCGCACCGAATCTTTGCGCCGCCAGCTTCCGCCCTGTGCTGGTCGTCGTCGATACGAGCACACGGTGAGCTGGGAATTTGTTTTGCAGCGCCGTAATGACTGCGCTCGACGCAATCACCTCACCCACCGAAACCGCATGAACCCAGATCGTGGGCCGCTCGCCGCTGGCGGCCAGCGCGGGCGGAACAGCGCCGAACCTCTGGCGCAACCCCACCCGATGCTTGCCGTGCCGCGTCATCTGCAGCACCCAGTAGGGCAGCGTCAGCACCAGGAAAAAAGCGGCTAGCGCACTGTAGAGCGCATACATGAAAGAAGTCCCATTCTAAATGGCGCGCCGAAATCCGATGCTGCGTCGGACAAGACAGCATCGCTCGCGCTAACTGCATCCAACAATCTGACATCCTATAATTCACTTATGCGGAATGCAGGTAAGTTTGCGATGGTTTGTGCTCTGGTGCTGCTCGGCGCTCTGGGCGCGCTGGCGTCGAAGGAATTTGTGATGCCCACGGCGCAGCCCGCCCGCGCCTACCCTGCGCATGACGATCATCCGATGGAAAAAGTCGTGGTCGCTGTCGACCCCTATGACGTCGAAGATAAGGCTTCAATCTTCACCGTGAACTATCGCAACAGCGGCTATCTACCCGTTTTTTTCGTGATCACCAACGACGGCGATCAGCCCGTCTCACTCGTCGACATGAAGGCCCAGTTGAACACGAAAGATCGCAGCAAGTTGCTCCCTTCTACCACAGACGAAGTGGTCCGCCGCCTTTCACGCCCTTCGCGAAACGATGGCCAAATCACATTGCCAATTCCACTACCGAAAAAAGAAGTCAAGGGCGGCGTGAGCCGCAAGACGTGGGACGAAATTGACCGCGCTCAATTCGGCGCCAAGGCGGTAGAGCCGCACTCGACCGTGCGCGGTTTTCTTTTTTTCGATATTCAAGACATTGCAAATCCCCTGCCCGGAGCCAGTTTTTACCTCATGGGTGTGCGCGACGCCAGAGGCAACGAACTGATGTATTTCGAAATCCCCATGGAAAAATATTTGAGCGCGCCAGAAGCGAAGCGGCCGTAACTGGCCGGCGGAGGCAGCGTGTTTTTCGCGACGACCGCCCTCAGCCAAGGCCAATGGTCCAGCTATAATCTCTTGTCATGGCGACCACTCCATCCGTCTCCGAGAATCTTCTCGCCAAATACGAGACGGTCATCGGACTCGAAGTACACGTCCAACTCTTGACTGAATCAAAAATCTTTTGCTCCTGTTCAACCCGCTTCGGCGATCCCCCCAACACCAACGTCTGCCCCGTCTGTCTCGGCCTTCCAGGAGCTCTGCCCGTCCTCAACCGCAAGGCAGTCGAATTTGCGACGCTGGCCGCAATGGCCCTACAGTGCCGCATCAACGAAGTTTCCATCTTCGCGCGCAAGAATTATTTCTATCCCGACCTGCCCAAGGGCTATCAGATTTCGCAGTATGACAAGCCGCTCGCGGAGTTCGGATTTATCGAAATCGACGTAAACGAAAATCAAGCGGGCAGCAACAAGAAAATCGGCATCACCCGCCTGCACCTCGAAGAGGACGCCGGCAAGAGCCTGCACGAGGGCTTTGCCGACTCCGCTCATAAAACCGCCATCGATCTCAACCGCACTGGCGTGCCCCTGGCCGAAATCGTCAGCGAACCCGACATGCGCTCGCCCGAAGAAGCCTACGAGTACCTCACGCGGCTCAAGGAGATCATCCTCTACACCGGCGTCAGCGACTGCAACATGGAAGAAGGCTCGCTGCGTTGCGATGCCAACATCAGTGTCCGCCCGCGCGGCCAAATAGAATTCGGCACCAAGACCGAAATCAAAAATGTCAATTCATTCCGCTTCATCAAGCAGGCGCTCGAATATGAGATCGAACGCCACGTCGAAATCCTCGAAGGTGGCGGCCGTATCACGCAGGAGACGCGCCTCTACAACTCTCACGAAGGCAAGACCTATGGCATGCGATCGAAGGAGCAGGCGCACGACTATCGCTATTTTCCCGAGCCCGACCTTCTTCCTTTAGTCGTCGATGAAAAATGGCAGGCCGCAATCCGCGCCAGTCTGCCCGAACTTCCCGAAGCGCGCCGCCGGCGCATGATCAAGGAACATGGCATCACCGCGGGAGATGCCCACACGCTGACTTTAACGCGAGCACTCGCCGACCAGTTCGAGTCAGCCGCCCGCGCCGCTAAAAATCCGAAGCGCGTCGCCAACCTCGTCCAGAGCGAATTACTAGGGCGCCTCAAAGCCCAAAGCCTCGAACTCGATCAGTCGCCGATTTCGATGGCTGGAGTTACGCTCTCGGCCGACCTGGTCGAATCCGGTGCAATCTCGAGCAAGATGCTGAAAGATCTCTACGACCTAAGCTTCGAACGCAAGCAGGACTTCCCCGCCGTCTACGAAGCCGAGGGCCGCCCCGAGCAATCCCGCGACACCTCAGCTCTAGAAAAACTCGCCGATGAATTAATCGCTGCGAATCCCAAGCAGGTGGAACAATATCGCGCCGGCAAAAAAACGATGATTGGATTTTTCGTAGGCCAAGTGATGAAAGCCTCGAAGGGGCAGGCCAATCCACAACTGGTGAACGATGTGTTGACGAAAAAACTGGAGGGCTAGTTTTTGGATTTAAATATGGCCGCTGCAAAGTTGATCTTACTTCGCCGCGCCCATATCCTTCAGCACTTCCTCCGCATAATAATCCGTAATCTTGGCATCGTCCCGCAGCGTCTCGTAATACGCCGCCTTCAACAACTGTTCCCGCCGATCGCGCAATTGCTGCCGTATCGCCTGCTGCACTCGCGGATCATTTAAGTCCCTCTGCCCCGCCGGCTCCTTCGAAATCAATTTCACAATCAGGTAGCCCATTGGCTGATGATTGGTCGGATTAATCACCGGAATCACCGGCGTATATTGCCCCGGCTTGAGCTTCATCACCGCATCGCGCGTCGCAGGATCAGCATTCTTCAGCGCGGATTCCGGAGCCATTCCCAAATCGCCGCCGTTATTGCTGGTCTCCGGGTCCTCGGAATAATTCATGGCCAGCGTGGCAAAATCGTCTCCACTATCCAGGCGATTGGAAATCATCTGAATTTTCTTTTTCGCCTCCGCATCGTTCTGCGCTTTGCTGTTTTGCAGATTGTGCACCTGCCCGTTCCCCGCTCCCGATACCATGATCTTCGCCAGATGATATTGCGCTTCGATCAAATTAAACTCGGCCTTGTGCTCGTTGTAGTAGCTGGAAACATCGGTGTCCGTGATGTTGATGCGCGAGGTGATTTCCTTGTTCAGCACCTTGTCGCGTGTAAGCGAGCGCCGCAGGTCGCGCTTAAAATCTTCGAGTGAAATTTTCTTATCCTGCAGCCGCTTATTAAATTCTTCCGCCGTATATGGCGACTTGATTTCATTCAGCTTGCGATCCACCTCTTCGTCCGTCGCCAGCAGCCCCAGCTTCTCCGCCCGCTGCATCAGGATTTCCGTCTCAATCAACTCATTCAGAATGCTCAGCCGCAGGCTCACCGCCTGCTCGCCCGTCGGCTGCTGGTCGGAGCCCGCCGTCTGGTTGGCGTAATATTTGTCGACCTCGGTGCGGTAAATCTTGCGCCCATTCACCGAAGCCATCACGTCGCCGCCGCTGCTGCTGCGATTGCAAGCCGTTAACCCAACCAACAATAACGCGCTGATGATCAGGGCTACGTGCCCCAGACGCTCACGATTTTTCAAGCTTGTCCCTCCGCCATACTCGGCGAGTCGGTTCCAGAGTTAGTATCCGAGTTAGTATCAAAGAAGAATTTCTTATCGGCAATCTGTAGGTGCTAATTCCGCTTGTCCGGTTCCCAATCGCAAATTACAAATCAGCAATTACAAATTCAATTCTTGTGCTCCGGAAGCGCAACCCCAGCATCCTTCAATGCCTGATCCAGCGCCAGTCGCACTTCATCTTCGGGCACCGCCCCATCCAGTTTCTGTCCGTTCACATACATCGTCGGAGTCGCTTCCACCCCAATCGTGTCGGCTTCGTGCATCGAAGCGCGCACCGCTCTTTCGTCCTGCAGCTTGACGCACGCCTGCAACTTCGGAACATCGAGATTATGCTTCTGCCCCTGCAAAGTCGCGAGCTTGTCGAGTTCGGCATTCTGCCCATCGCGCCCCTTTGCATCACTCACCGTGTTCTGATTGCCATGCAGGTAATCGGCATAATCCCAGTAGGCATCATTGTTCTGCGCGGCGAGGCAATTGGCATCGACCGCCGCATGCACCGCCCAAGGGTGAATCTCTTCCAGGGGAAAATCCTTATAGATAAAAAGAACGCGATCGCCGTATTCCTTAAACAGCCCCGGGAAAATGGTCGAGTGCATGCGCGCGCAGAAGGGGCACTCGAAATCGTCATAGTTGACGACCGTCACCTTGGCATCTTTATTGCCGCGCGTCGGCCGCCCGCTGACATCGATCTTCTTCATCAGTTCAGCATACGGATCGGCGCCGAGATCGAGCTTAGTCATGCGCAACAACGTCTTGTGATCGTGCGCCAGCAGAAACTCGAAATCCTGCTTTTTCGTGGAACTAGAAAACGTAACCGTTAGCGCATCATAGTTCGGAAACTCACTAGCCCGCAGCGGCCCCACCGTCACCTTCACGTCCGGAGGAAGCTGATACTGCGCCCGCACATGCCGCTCGATCACCTTAGTCAGATCCGACGAGCCGTTAGAAGTAGAAGAAGAAGTGGTGGATGAAGGAGGAGCCTGCGCCGAGCAGCCCAGACAAATCAGTAGGAGAACTAAAAACGCACGCCGCACAATCATGAATTGAAGCCACCTATACATGAGGAAATCGCTTGATTATCTCATGCCATCAAGCGTTGCCGCCGTAGAGACGCAGCTTTCCAGGTCGAAATTCGGAGGGATTTTCACGCGCCTCTTCGCAGCAACTCTTCAGCACTCAGCAACTGATTCATCGACCCCGAGCGGAATCCTTCCAGATCAAGCGTGACGAACTTAAATCCGAGTTTCTTAAATACGGAAGTAAACTCGCGCGCCATCTCTGCCGTCAAAGCGCGCGGAAGCTCCTCGCGCGCAATCTCAATGCGCACAATCTCTCCATGATGGCGCACGCGCACTTGCCGGAATCCGAGCGCTCGCAACGCATCCTCGCCCCGCTCGATCATGCTGAGGGCCTCCGGCGTTACGGCGCGCCCATATTCCACGCGCGAAGAAAGACACGCCGAGGCCGGCTTGTCCCACACTCGCAACTGCGCCTGCCGCGCCAGTTCCCGAATCTCCGCTTTGTTCAGCCCCGCATCGAGCAGCGGAGCCAGAACATGATGCCGTCGCGCGGCCTCCTGCCCCGGACGAAAATCGCCGGTGTCGTCAGCGTTAACTCCGTAAGCGATCGCGTCAAATCCGTGCGCCTCTCGATAGCGCTCCAGAACAGTGAATAGTTCATCCTTGCAGTGAAAGCAGCGCATGGCATCGTTGCGAGCGTAGTCCGGATTTTCCAGCTCCAGCGTCGCCACGACTTCGATCGGAATGCCACGCTCGCGCGCGAAAGCGAGCGCGTCTTCAAGATGAGTCCGCGCGAGGCTAGCGGAGTCGGCAATCACGGCGACCATCCGCTCGCCAAGTACCTGATGCGCCATCCATGCGAGAAAGGCCGAGTCTATGCCTCCCGAGTAAGCAACGATCAACCGCCCCCGCCCCGCGAGAATCTCGCGCAAGCGTTCAGCCTGCTGATCGAGTTTGGCGCCAGTGGTCACAATCTCCATTTGTTCCTCGAAATAACGTTCTCAATGCTCCCTTTGGCTGCCAAAATAATAAAACTCGCCTAATACAACCTCTCCTGCCGCTTGAGATTGCCAAACGCGCCTATATTCGCCAGCGTAAAAGTGAATCGATACTGATTCTCATTCCGCACCGCGCCCAGCGCAAATCGCCGGTATTCCAGGCTCAGCCCGCAACAGTCCCAGGTATAACTTGTCTGCACCGTCGCAAACTGCAGCGCTCCCAGGTTTGCATCGAAACCAAAGCTGGTGGCGGCACTCAACCCTGGCTTGTTGAGTTGCCCATAACCCAGCAGCACGCGGAACTGGTGATAATCGGTGGGCGTGGTCAGCGGCTGCCCCGCGAGCGTGTCAATCACCCGCAAAAAGGCATCGCCGCCCCCAATCGTAAATGGGCCATAATGATAATTGACCAGAGCCATGCTCGAATTGATGCGTCCAGCCTTGAGATCGTAATCCAGATCCCACTCCGTGTTAGTGCGCGGACTGGTCTCAACGCGCAGGCGCGAAATGATGGGAGCGAAACGCCGCTCCGAATCAAGAAACGCCGTCCCCGTAAAATCAGCCGTCGTAGTGAATACGTTCCGCTGCCCGACCTCCAGTGCGTTTCCAAACGTAGGATCAAAGAAATATTTCTGCCCGATCTCCCAGCTTAAAATCTCGCGCGGCCCCGAGGCGCACACTTGAGCATCCGGGTTGGGAGGCAACTCCCACGGCACCGCGCCCACCTGCGGAACCCCTCCGATGGTCAGCGTGCTCATGCTCAGCGGATCGCAATCTTTAACATTCGGATCGATGTGCCTGGCATAGATCCGATTCACCAGCGAGTATTCGATTTCATTAGTGTTCGTGAGCACGTCAGTTGCGTCGAAGCGCAGAATGTCGGCGAAGTTATTGATGCCGGTTACGTAGTCATAGCGCATGCGAGGCTCGATCACATGCTTCCACTTTCGCCCCAGCCAGGGACGGTCAAACACGCGCGACAAAGCCGGCGGCCGCAACTCGACTGACGCCTCCAGCGATTTGCGATTCAGAATGTCGTTCGAAGCCTTCCCTGTCGCGGCATCCACGGCCGCGTTGAACTCCTCCGTGTAAAACGTGTCCCGCAATGTAAGTGCGGGGCGAAACGACCAGCCCTGCCATTGCAGCGGCATCACGAGCGATGGCGCCAGATCGAACCTGCCAACCAGCGCAGCCGTTCGCAGCCCGGGTTGCGAAAAACCAAACTGCCCGAGTTCCGCCGCCTGCCGTCGTTGCAAACCTTCAGCCGCGCTCTCGAACGACCAATACAGCGGCGTATTTCCTAACTGCCGCTCCTCGCCTGAAATAAAAAAGCTCGGCGTGTGCAAAATTCGCACCAACTCCGCCTGCGTGATCGTGGTGCAAGTCCCCGGCTCCGGCGTGGGCGGCGGCACGCACACCTCGAAATTCTGATAACGTTCGGCCAAGCCATTGAAGTGAAATCCATTGGTCGTGTTGGAGAGAAAAATCTGCGATCTAACCTCCGAGTCGATCGCCTGCGTGTACACGTCTGTGAAGGCGATCCGAAAGACAAACGAACTCAAGTAATCGACATTGGCAACGCCGCGGAACTCTCCAAAAGCCCGCTCCGCAAGAAAGTGCGCATCTTCGCCGCCCTGATTCTGCGGCGGAGTGCCAATCCCGCGGTCCACCATCCCCACATAATTAAAGAACACATACGATGTATCGCTCGGCCGCCAGCGAAAATTGCCGCGCTCAAACCATCCCCGCTTCGAGTAATAATCCGCTCCCGCTAACGCATCCATGCTGCGATTGAAAACCCAGTAGATGGAGTCCCCGGCAATCAGCCCTTTGGTCGACGAGTTGCCAAAGTCAGGAATCAGCAGCCCGCTCTTCCGCTGCCGCTCCACCGGAAAACTCACAAACGGAAAATAAAAAACCGGAATGCCCATCAGCCGAAAATCGCTGTTATGAATCGACGCGGTTCCATCCACCTCCACCGAGATACGCTTCCCGCCAAATAGCCATTTCGGATGCGGCAACTCGCAGGTCGTCACCGTCCCCTGCCGCACCAGATAGCGGTCGGGCCCATGCTTCTCCACAATCTTCCCTGTAAAAGCAAAAGGATTGGAGGTCGCCAGCACATAGCGAGACTTCCGCATCTCCAGCCCCACCGTTCCGATCACATCGTAGAACGTTCCAACCTGCGTGCGAATGTTGTAAGTGCCATGGCTCGCCTCGACGTGTTCGTCATAAGGGCCCCCATCAAGCACCACATGCCCCTCCAACTCGCTGTCCCCCGTGTCCGAGTTATATGTAATTTGATCGGCATGCAGGATGTAAGTTCGGTAATCAATCTCCGCTTTGCCTCGCAGATGGTAGATCGATCCCTCCTTCTCCTGTTCCACCGCCCGAATCGTGGCCTCTTCTTCTGTATTCGCCGTTGGAGCGGTGGGAAAGTCAGCAGCCTTGGCTCCATTCGCAGGGGGCAGCGTCTGGCTGGTTACTATCCCGCGCCATAGAAGCAGATGACAGACCAATGCGGCCGTGATAAAGATTCGAGAGCGGGTAAACATTAGCGAGCAATCATCAATAGGCGATCATTAACGGGAGATCAATAACCAGATCCATGCAAGCGAGCGCTCCGCAAAACAGTCCGCCAACCGGAACCAACTGACCTTAGCATGCGAGCGACAGGCGAAGCAAAGTTGCGCTGTTTGTCGAGGCCGTCGGTTGAGGCACCTGTTGAGAACGACCTGATGTACGACCCGCCGCATCGCCGTAGCCGTATTTATGTCGAATGCACCAATCTCGAACGCACCAATGCCAAACCGAGCGATCACGAACGGATGGACGGATTTTTCAGCTGACCAAGAGCCGTCCGTCCCTGGCGACTGCATCGCCAGCGATATCGCACCCACGCCGAGCGCTAGCAACCCAATCGCAACGTGCACCTCAAGCCCAAGCCTTTCTCCGGACACCGAGTCGGATTCCTTGGGTCTCTCCGAGCCCAGTTCCCACCCAACTAGCGATTCATGGCGTGTGGAGGTCGCCGCCCGCCTCGAACGCTATCGCACCCGCCGCAAGCCGCGCAGCCCTCGCTATCCCTCGCTGCTTTTACCGTTTGATGCGCCCGAGAGTTGGTCGCGTTCCACGCCCGCTCCGCCGGATCCAGTTGCCATCCCCAGTGCATCGGCTACGCAGAACTTTTCCTTCCACAGCAATCTCGCAAGGGATCCCGAATCATATTCACAAAGCGCCAACGCATCCGCCGGAGCGGAATTAATGCCCAGTCCGGCGTCGAATAGAAACGTAACCCAGCCGTCGCTCGAGCCATCCCACGAACTCTCTTCCCAGGCCGGCAACGTGATCGAGTTCCCGCGTTCCGCTGCGATCCCTGTCTATCACGTAAGCGATCTCGCCGACCCCGTCTTCGATCACTCTCGCCCGCGTATCGTCGAAGCCCCTGAAATTCTGCCACCGCCTCCCGCATTAGGCGGAATGCTGATCGAACCTTCTCCGCAAGAGCTAGCCAACAAGCAAGCCCATCCGATCACCACTTTCCTATCCACGTCGGCCTCTATAGCGCAGCGCGCCTTCGCCGCCCTTATCGATGGATTCATTCTCGCCGTATCTCTCAGCGCCTTCGGCGCAATTTTTCTGCGCCTGAACCCCGGCCTGAATCCGACTTTGCATCCCAGCCTTACCACTCTTCGCGCTTCGCTCCCGCTGCTCATCGGCGCGGTCGGCGCCATCGCCGCTCCCTTCTGGGCGGTCTATCAATTTTTTTTTATTGTGTATACCGGCTCCACCCCGGGCCTCCGCACTACCCGTCTGCGCCTGGCTGCCTTTGACGGCTCGCCCCTCGACCGCAGCGCGCGCCGTTGGCGTGTGTTCGCCTCTTTTCTCTCTGCCGTTTCCGTCGGGCTCGGCTATCTCTGGTGCCTCCTCGATCCGCATGGATTGTGCTGGCACGACCGCATCACCCGCACCTGCATTCAACCCGCCGCGCCCGAAAACATGCCCGCAAAATAGACGCCGCTTGACAACAAATTCACGTGCGCTATCGTACAGACTGTCAAATTCAATTGATTTAGGGTTTTGCTCATCTTGGAAACGCCATACCGCGAACGATTTCCTCAACGCCATCTCTTCCGCTGCCTCATCTGTAATCAGGAGGTGCGCCTCGAAGATGCCAGCAGCGATGAGGAAGGAAAGATTGTCCACGAGTCCTGCTACGTGCAACAAATAATTGCACCCAACTCTGCTCTGCGCCGCTATCCGCGTTCGCCATCACAATGACAGATCGCTATCCGCAATCTTCTTTAGCTTCCTCCGCCGGACTAAACAAGAAAGCCCCGGCCGTTGAGGCGACCGGGGCATACGCATAACTGGGTTGAATTAGCTCGCCGACGGCGTTTGCGGATGCCGTTCGCACTTGCCGCCACAGCAGTTCATGGCGGTCTTGTCTCCCTTGCTCTTGCTGCAGCTCTTGCTGTCTGCACAGCATCCGTTTTTCTTGCATTCTTTCATCGCGGCTTTCACGTCTTTTCCGTCGCAGCACGACTTGCCATCTTTCATTTCATACTTGTCCTTACTGCAACAGGACGCGGCGTCTTTGGCGTCGGCCGCGGCGTGATGGCAACACCCTTTGTCGTCTTTCATTTCGGCCATGTTGTGATGACAGCACCCCTCAGCTTTTGGGGCCGGCGAAGAGTTCGGGGCTGCCGGCGTGTCCTGAGACCAGCCAACCAGCGACAGAGCGAGCGTGAGGATCAAAGCAATCATTCTGAATTTCATAAAACCTCCTTTATCAAATATCGAGTTATGAGCAACAAGTTATGAGAACGGTTGAGGCGCGCGACCGCCTTCCGCGAAATAGAGGTGTCAATAAGGGAGCAGCCTAGACGCGAAGAACCATTCCAAACAGGCCAGGCGGAGAAGCAGGCGCAACTCCACTCGCCGGTGAAAGATGCGATTCTTGGTCAAGAACTGGATCGATTTCGCCAACCTCAGCCGGGGTAATCTGGCGCGTAAGGCGCGTATTCAAGCGTCCGGGAACGCTCTGTGGCCCTTGCTGAAAGCAGCAGCGATGCCCATCGTGACACGGGAGGCTACCGGCAGAAAGTTCTAGGGCAACCGGATTCGCTGTCTTGCCAAACCCAGGACAGCAGGCATGCCCCACCGGCATAACATGGTGATGAGCCGCCATGTTCTCCGACATTTCACGGGCCGCAGGCACGTGGCCGGCATGCATCAGGAGAATAGGAGCCAGCGCCATCTCTGCCCAAGCCACCATGGCTACCAGTAACGCCGCCGCAATAGACTTCTGCTGCATCTAGCATTTAGTTTGGCAGACTACCCGGAAGCTGGCTGTGACCCTTATCACGTTCGGGTTGACTCTGGATCACTTAGGGACAAGCCCTCGAGCGCCGCGCGCAACTCCCGAAACCGAAACTCATACCCACTGGCTACAAGCTTCGCAGGCTCTACCCGCTGGCTGGCGAGCAACATTTCCTCCGCCGCCTCCTTGCCGAAAGCCAGTCGCAGCGCCAACTCCGGCACCGAAAAAACCGCTGGCCGCCTCAAAACCGCAGCCAGTACCTCTGTAAACTCGGCATTGCGCACCGGATTCGGCCCCACCAGATTGACCGGCCCCGACAGCGCCTCTGTCCCCAGGGCATGCTGAATCGCACCCACCAAGTCGTCGATATGAATCCAGTTCATCCACTGCCGCCCCGAGCCAAGCCGCCCGCCAAGCCCCAGCTTGAACGGCGTCGACATCTTCGCAAGTGCTCCGCCCTTTGCGCTCAGCACCAGCCCCGTCCGTATATTCACTGTGCGAATACCAGCCTCCGCCGCAATCCGGCTGGCATACTCCCATTCGCAGCAAACTGCAGGCAGAAATCCCTGCCCCGCCGCACTTTCTTCCCGCAGCACTTCGTCCCCGCGATCCCCATAGAACCCAATCGCCGATGCACAAATAAACACGCGAGGCTTGGCCTCACATTGAGCCAAAGCTGTAGCCAGATTCCGCGTACTCAGCACCCGGCTCTCACGGATCGCCTTCTTCTTCGCCTCCGTCCACCGCCCCACCACGCTCTCACCCGCTAAATGAATCACCGCATCGAACCCAGAAACCGCAGCCGGCGGCAACGCAACTAAAGGATCCCAAGAAATCTGTCCCGAATTGTGAGCAGGTCCCCGCACCAGCCGCACAACCTCAGTAGCCCGGGTGAACGAAAGAAGAAGCGCCCGCCCAATCAATCCCGAAGCCCCGCTAACGAGCACTCTCAAAAAAAACCTCCCAAGCCGGTGTAGAGCGGGCGCCCCCGCCCGCTGCCCTTGACCGGACATCTCCATCTAAAATGCGATTGACTGATCGGTCAGACCGACTCATCATACCAATATGGACAGTCAGTCTGGACTATTCAAGAACAGGCATGGCGTCTGGGTTTTTAGTAATGGAGAGCCGTTGCCCGCCTCCGCCACAGATGAGTTGTTGTAACAAATTCGCGAGGAACGCGACTGGGCTAATTTCGGCGAACACTCTGGAAGGGGCGCCGAACGCCTCCAGTAAAGTTGAATAATTTCGTAATTCAACACCGAATATCTGCACCAGCCAAACCAAACTGCGATCTGGTTTCAGCGCTGAAATCCCGCTAAGCTGCGTTAAAATCGATCATGGCGACGTTGCGCCAACAGATCGCGACCAACGTACTCACGGTCACGCGCTTCCGCGAGCTGATGAAAAAGCTCCGCGAGAACCGTCCCAACGACGATCTCAACCTCGTCAAAAAAGCCTACGAATTTTCCCAGAAGCACCACGCCGGACAATCCCGCGCCTCCGGCGAGCCCTACCTCGTCCATCCCCTCGAAGTCGGCAACGTTCTCGCCGACATGAAAATGGATGCTGTCTCCATCGCCGCCGGTCTCCTGCACGATTCGGTAGAAGACACCTCCGTCACCACCGTCGAAATCCGCCAGGAATTCGGCGAGCAAGTTGCCCACATCGTCGAAGGCGTCACCAAAATCNNTCCGCGTCGTCCTCATCAAGCTCGCCGACCGCCTGCACAACATGCGCACTCTCGAACATCTCGATCCCGAGCGCCAGCAGAAAATCGCCCGTGAGACCCTCGAAATCTACGCTCCTATCGCCCACCGCCTCGGCATGGGCAAAATTCGCGGCGAGCTCGAAGACCTTGGTTTCAAGTACGTTGATCCTATCGGCTACGAGCAAGTCCGCGCCGCTGTCGAGTCGCGCCGCAAAGAAGGCGAAGCCTTCATGGCCCGCGTCGAAGGCGTGCTGCGCGACGGCCTCAAAGAAGCCGGAATCACCGGACGCGTCGAGAGCCGCATCAAGCGCCTCTACAGCATCCACAAAAAACTACAGCGTCAACGCATCAGCGTCGATCAGGTCTACGACCTCTACGCCATGCGCGTTATCACCAACTCCGTGCAGGATTGCTACGCCGTCCTCGGAATCATCCACAATCTCTGGCGGCCCGTGCCCGGACGCATCAAAGATTTCATTGCCATGCCGCGGCCGAATCTTTATCAGTCGCTGCACACCTCCGTCATCACTGAAACCGGCGAGACTTTCGAAATTCAGATCCGCACCGAAGAGATGCACAAGATGTGCGAAGAGGGCATCGCCGCCCACTGGAAATACAAAGACGGTCCCGTTTCCGCCGAAGACGAGCAGCGACTGGCGTGGCTAAGACAGGTAGTCGAGTGGCAGCGCGATGTCTCCGATCCCAGCGAATTTCTCTCGACTCTAAAAGTCGATCTCTATCCCGAAGAGGTTTACACTTTTACTCCGAAGGGAAAAGTTCTAGTCCTGCCGCGTGAGTCGACGCCGATCGACTTCGCCTACTCCATCCACACGGAGGTCGGCCACAGTTGCACCGGCGCGAAAGTCAACGGACGCATGGTTCCCCTGCGCCACAAGCTTCGCTCCGGCGACATCGTCGAAGTCATCACTCAGCCCGGCCACAAGCCCAGCCGCGATTGGCTCGCCATCGTCAAGTCTTCCCGCGCCCGCAACAAAATCAAGCACTGGCTCAACGTCCACCAGCGCGAGCGCGCCATCGAAATCGGAAAAAAGTTGATCGAAAAAGAGGCGCGCAAATATCGTATCTCGCTCAAAGAAATCAAAGATGCCGACATGCAGCGGGTCGCGACCGAATATGGCCTCGGCCGTCCTGACGACTTAATGGCCGGCATCGGCTATGGCAAATACTCAGCCCGCCAGGTTCTCGCGAAGTTCGCTCCGCCCGGCGCCGAACCAATGTCCGCTACCGAAGAGCAGTCCGCATCCCACGGCTTCTCCAGCGTTGTACGCCGCGTCTTCGGCGCCGACAGTAACGCCATCGTCGTCCGCGGACAAGGCGACCTCCTCGTCTATCGCGCCCGCTGTTGCAATCCCATTCGCGGCGAGTCCATTGTCGGCTACGTTACCCGCGGCAAAGGCGTCGCCGTTCACTCCATTAATTGTCCCAACGTCACCAATCTTCTCTACGAGCCCGACCGCCGCATCGACGTCCTCTGGGCCGGAGACAAAGACGGTCAGCCAACTTCCTATCCTGTGAAACTCACTCTTCTCTGCGACGACCGTTGGGGCATGCTCAAACAAATCACCGCCGTCATCAGCGACACCAAAACCAACATCCGCAGCATGGAATCCCGCAGCGAGAACGGCCAGGCCAGCATCGATATCGTCCTCGACATCGCTGACCTGAAACACTTGCAAAAAATTATTGATGGAGTTCGCCAGATCCCCGGCATTCACGACGTCCAGCGCTTGCAGAAGATTTAGTCTTAAGGGCGAGTGCCCGCAATCGCGTTGAGCCGCAACCGTGCTTCCTGAAAAGTCGGCGCCAGCGCCAGCGTTTCGCGGTAGGCGTCGGCCGCCTGCGGCAGCTTATGTTGCTCCTCCAGCGCCGAGCCTAAGGAGAAATAAGCCAAGGCGTCTGGCGCAATCTTTACCGCCGCTTCGTACTGCGCGATCGCTTCGTCGTACCGGCCCTGTTTCGCCAGCAGCCATCCAAAGGCGACCCGATGTCGAGCCGAAGCTGGATCCAGGGCAACCGATTCGCGGAAATGTTTCTCCGCATCAACCAGCGACCCTTGCTGCATTTCGAGTACTGCCAGATTATTGTGGATCTGCGCCAACATCCGCGTCTCTCCTGGATACTGCAGCGCCTTCTCGTAGTAAAAAACGGCTTCTTCCAATTTTTTCTGCTGGAGCTTGATCGTTCCAATTTCGAAGAACGCGACGTCAGTCGCCTGAATCTCGAACGATCGCGTCAGGTGCTCCAGCGCCTCGTCCAGGCGGCCCTCGCTGTAGAACGCCTCACCCAACGCTCGTTCCATCAGGCAGTTCGGTCCCGTCACCGCCAGCGAATGTTCGGAAATACTGATCCCGTCATGCCAATAGGAAATGTCGCTCGTCGTCGTAGCCGCCAGCGCAACAACCACCAGCCCGGCGCCGGCTATCATTCCGTAGCGCAGCGCGGGAAAGTGTATTCCAATCTCCGCCGCTCCCCACACAATCGCGATGAATACTCCTAACAGCGGCACATACGTATAGCGATCGGCGTGAGCGATATCTCCCACGTGAATCAATCCGATCACAGGTACAAGCGTGCCAAGATACCAAAACCATCCTACCGCGAAATAAGGGCGCTTCTTCACCTGCCAGACCGCCAGCCCCGTGATCGCGCAGATCAATACCAGCGAAATCATAACCGCCCGAGAAAAAATCGCGCGATCCTGATACGGATAGAAAATTGCAAGCTTCGACGGCCACACCATCTGCCACAAATACGTTCCATAGGAAACCACGGCGTTGGCAACCCGCGACGGCAACGAAACCATCTTGATTTCGTTATCCAGCGCCTGGGCCTTCACTGTCAGCACCGCGCTTCCCGCCGCCAGCGTAAGCAACGGAGCTTTCTCTAAGCATCTCCAAAAGAAAACAGTAGCGGGCGCTTCCGTAGCATGAGCATTAGCAGGAGCCAGAGCGTAGTCTGCCGCTATCGGTTCCGAAGAATCCGTCGCCATCGGCGCAAACCCCAAACGCCGAAGCGGCCAGTAGTCAAGCAAAAGCAACGCAAACGGCAAGGTGACAAGCATGGCCTTAGACATCAGCCCCAGGCTGAACCAAAGCGCAACCAGCAGATAGCGAAGCACTCCCGGCTTGCGAGCGTATGCGGCATACGCCCACATCGCAAGCAAGAGAAACAACGTGGAGAGCACGTTTTTTCGTTCCGCGATCCAAGCCACCGACTCCAAAGCCAGCGGATGCACGGCGAATATCGCTGCCACCGCCGCGCTCTTCCCCAGCGCTCCAGTCATGCTGCGCAGCCAGAAAAATAGCAGAACGACATTCAGCGTGTGGATCAACAGGCTAATCGCATGATGGCCGCCAGGACTGAGGCCGAAAAGGCTCACGTCCAGCATGTGGGAGAGCCATGTCACCGGATGCCAATTGGCCGCATCCAGGGCGGTCAGCGCCCACACGGCGTTATGCCAGCTCAACCCCCGCTGCACATGGTCGTTGCCGGTAACGTATACGTTGTCGTCCACGTTGATGAACTGATACGAGACCACTGGGGCAAACACCGCCAGCGTCATGCCCGCAAGCAGCACCACCGCGAGCGCCGCGCGACAGTCGAAGTGCAGAGGTTTTTCCATGTTGATCGCACCGGCCAGAGCGAGGTCTGTAGCCGCAGTCCGCAACATAAAGTCCGCAGCAAAAGCCCATAGCCATTGTCGTCTGCGAGGGCCGAGGGGAACAGATGACAACGGTAACGCTGCGCCGCCAAAGCTGTTCAAACCATCCCGCCATTGCCACACAAAAGCCGGAGAGATTAATATGGATAACTTCATCTCAGGGCCAGGCAATTGAAATTTCCGATCGAATTCAAGGAGACTGGAAAATGAAAACCATTGTCAGGGCATCTCTCGCCCTTCTACTTCTCAGCACGTTCATCTGGGCCGCCGCCGACGTCGTCAGCGCGGTCCACGGAACCATCACCAAGCTCGACTCCGCCACCGAGACCATGGTCATCAAAACGAAAGACGGCACCGAGCACACCGTCAAAGTTGTCGACAAGACCACGGTCCACGGCGTCAAAGCCGGAGAGCATGAAACCGCCAAGGGCACCGAAGACACCTTTCATGGACTCAAGGAAGGCACGGACGTAGTCGCGCACTACACCGAAAAAGGCGCCGACAAAACAGCCGTCGAGGTCGATGACGTTGGCAAAGATGGCCTCAAGTCGGTCGACGGAACCATCACCCATATCGATCGCGCCGCGAAAACCGTAGCCGTCAAAACCGCCGACGGCACGGAAGAGACGTTCAAACTTTCCGGTCACGCCACCGCAGACGCCGGCAAAGATATTGCCAAGGGAACCGAGAAATCCGCCAAAGTCACCGTCTACTATACCGAACAAGCCGGCAAGAAAACCGCCCACTTCTTCGAGAAGCTTTAAGCCACCGCACTCGCGCCCTCACCTGCCCAGCCGAGCGAAAGCTCGGCAACTTGTCCGTGCTCACAGCGACGCAGCGGTGCCGATGAAGCTGTCCCCTAACCTCCGACGGCACGAGCTTCACCGTAGCCTGGGAATCGGAGTAAATATAGGAAGCAAGTGAAAAGTGCCGGTGCCCCACTCATTCGCGTCCTTTGCGAATGAGTGGGCCGCTTCATATCAGTGGAACCATCCAGGCTGACGAGAAGTCTTCGTGATACTTAGTGTCCTTCGTGGTTCAAGCTCTCGCCTGTTCCGCCTGAACCAAACTCCGCGCCACAAATTTCACCGCCATTGCCCCATAGCACCCCGTGGCATATCATTCGTCGCGCTTCAAAATCCAAAATAAAGAAACGGAGCAATGAATGAAGAGAACCTTTGCGTTGAGTGTCGTAGCATTCCTATCCCTGATGGTCGCAGCCCAGGCAGCCGACAAAGAAATGTCCGGCGGCACCGAGAAAGCCATAGCCGCACTCGAACAAAAGTGGATCGACGCCGCCAAGGCCAGCAATCCCGAGGCCCTCGCTCCTATGCTGTCCGACAAATTCATCAACACCAACAGCGACGGCAAGGTCGTTGGAAAGAAAGAAACCCTCGCCGCCATCAAAGCCTCCAAGTGGGAGATCACCCAGATCAGCAACGTGAAAGTAACCGTCTTCGGAAACACCGCCATTGCCAGCGGCGATTGGAGAGGCAAAGGCACCGACGACACCGGCGCCAAAGTCGACACCCACGAGCGCTGGACTGATACCTGGCTAAAAACCTCCGACGGAAAATGGCAGTGCGTAGCCAGCCAGGGCACCACCGTCAAAATGTAGAGAGCACCGTCGCGAATCGTGTGGCGCGGGCGCCCCCGCCCGCGTTATACCTCAGTCGCCCGCCGCCCACAGAATCCGGTAGAATAGAAACACATTCTTCCTGAGGAAAGAGGGTCGATGGCAGTTCCCGTATCCCAGATGTGGACAGTGGCTTCCTACGTTCTGCGACAGAAGCTGGCCGGACGCAAGCGCTATCCGCTCGTGCTCATGCTCGAGCCGCTGTTCCGCTGCAACCTGGCCTGCGCTGGATGCGGCAAGATCCAATACCCCGCCCACATTTTGAAAAAAGATCTCTCCCCGGAAGACTGCTTCAAAGCCGTCGACGAGTGCGGAGCGCCCATGGTCTCCATCCCCGGCGGCGAGCCGCTGATGCATCCCGAAATCGACAAGATTGTCGAAGGCCTAGTCGCGCGCAAGAAATATATCTATCTCTGCACCAACGCTCTTTTGCTGAAAGAAAAGTTGCACCTCTTCAAGCCGAGCAAGTATCTGAGCTTCTCCGTTCACGTCGATGGAGAAAAAGAGCACCACGATTTTTCTGTCTGCCGCGAAGGTGGGTACGATCTGGCCCTCGAGGGCGTCCGAGTCGCCGTAGCAGCCGGGTTTCGCGTGACCACGAACACAACTCTCTTCGACGGAGCCGATCCCAACAGCGTGCGCAAATTTTTCGACGAGATGATGGAAGTCGGCGTCGAAAGCATGATGGTCTCGCCCGGATATTCCTATGACAAAGCTCCCGACCAGAAACATTTCATGGGCCGAGCCCGCATAAGACGCATGTTCCGCGCCATGCTCTCCAATCGCAAGAAGACGTGGCGCTTCAACCAGTCACCGCTCTTCCTCGAATATCTGATGGGCAAGCGCACCTACAAATGCACGCCGTGGGGGATGCCGACCTACAACATCTTCGGATGGCAAAAGCCCTGCTACCTGCTGCAAGACGGCTACGCCGAATCCTATAAAGAATTAATGGAAACGACAGAATGGGCAAGCTATGGCACCGAATCAGGCAATCCGCAATGCGCGAATTGCATGGTGCATTGCGGCTACGAGCCGTCGTCAGTAGACGACACCTTCGGCTCGCTGCGCGGATTCGCCGACACAGTCAGAGCGACCTTCTCGCTCTATCCCGATCAAGACGCGCTAGCCGATCTCGATCGCGAAGTGCGCCCCGTGCACTCGTACAATCCGTTGGTTCAAATCGAAGCGCCATCTGCGCAACCCGAAGAAAGCCACGCATGAGCGGACGCGAACACGGGCACGATCCTCTGCTGCCGCACGGAGCGCAAGCAGTTGCGCCGCCGCCGAGCGCAACCCACGAACTCCCCAGCCACGATCTGCCGAGTGACGATCTCGAAGTCGTCCCCGGATTCGAGCGCGAAAATCTTCAAGGCTGGATTCCGCAACTAGCCACCGAAGCCGACATCCGAGCCGTCATAGAAAAAGCCTTCGATTATCGCGGCGACGTAACCATCACCCGCAAAAACACTTCCGAAATCACTGGATACCTCTTCGACCGCCGCATCGGCGCAACGCTACAGACCTCCGTAGTTCGCTTGATGCTGGCAACCAGCAACGATCGCCCCGCGATCCCCTACTCCGAAATAGCCGCCATAGCCTTCACCGGACGCGACACCGCCGCCGGCAAAAGCTACGAAGCCTGGGTCAAGAAATACTGGGAGAAGCGCTCCAAAGGCGAAAAAAATATTTCGATCGAGCCCGAAGCGCTGGAGTAGTTCTTAATCTGTGTGTGGAGCGGGCGCCCGCGAACTGTTAGCGCAATCAAACAATTGATTTTTGAATAGAGAATGTCGCCCATGCTAGTGCTAGCCTCCGCGTCGCCGCGTCGCCAGGAATTACTACGCAACGCAGGAATCGCCTTCGCAGTGCAACCCGCGCACATCGTCGAAGATCCGCTTGCCGGAGAATCTGCGAAAGCCTGCTCCGAGCGTTTAGCCCGCGAAAAGGCGCTAGCAGTAGCCAGTCAGCGTCCGCACGATGTCGTGCTCGGAGCCGATACAGTAGTCACAATTGATGGCCAACTTCTAGGCAAGCCAACCGACACCGCGGACGCCGCGCGCATGTTGCGCCAGCTTTCTGGACGCAAACATCAGGTAATCACAGGAGTCTGTCTGGCGTTCAATGGACACATCTCAGTCGCGAGCGAAACCACGCAAGTGGTAGTCAACGAACTAACCGAGAAGGAGATCGCTGACTACATCGCAAGTGGCGAACCGATGGATAAAGCAGGAGCCTACGCAATCCAAGGCATCGCTTCGCGATGGATTCCGCGCATAGAAGGAGATTACTTTAACGTAGTGGGATTGCCAGTAGCGTTGGTGTTCCGAATGCTGCGGGAAGTCAACTTACACGCCTCGGCTCTCGGTTCTACTGAGAACGCCGAGAGCTGAGAACCGGGAACTGAGAACTTTAGGCTGTCGGCGGTTTTGGCGGATCTTTCGGCTTTTCCTCTGGCTCTTTCATCGACGACTTGAAGTTGCGTATGCCTTCGCCCAGCCCTTTGCCAAGATCGGCGAACTTGCTTGGCCCAAACAGCAGCAGCGCGATCCCGATAATCAGCAGAATATGCAGTGGTTGAAACAGTCCTTCACCCATAAAGCCTCCAAACGGGGTTCTCGCGCCTTAGGCACGGATTCACGCAAACGACCCCAGTTCAATTCTAGGTTAGTGTGAACCCTAAGGTCAAAGCCGACTGTGCTGTCGGTCACAGGCGGCTGTGAAGTCCGTCACGCGCCACAGGTAGCCTTTGGGCCTGTCAAGCGCGCTCGATCAGGCCTGCGATAAGCGCAGCGCGCCGCGGCAGTTCCGAGATCAGGATATGCTCATGCGTGGCGTGCGCGCCATCGCCCACACCGCCAAGCCCATCCAGCGTTGGGATCCCAAGACCCGCTGTGAAGTTGCCATCAGAACCGCCGCCAACAGCAGCTTCTCCAAGCTTCCATCCCAATTCACGCGCAATTGCCGCAGCTTGCGCGTACAACGCTGCCACTCCAGATGTGCGCTCCATTGGCGGACGATTGATGCCACCGCTGATATCGACTTTGCATTGGCGATTGAAAGGTCGCAGCCTGCGCATCTTCTTGTCGATGCCAGCCGCGTCCTTCAGCCGCGCAATCCGCACATCGATCTGCGCCTCAGCCTCGGCCGGAACCACATTGGTCCGCGATCCGCCGCTGACCACTCCGACATTGACCGTCAAGCCTCGCTTCAGATCGGTAAAGCCCGAAACCTTCTCGATCTGGCGCGCCAGTTCCCGAATCGCATTGACACCCTTCTGGAAGTCGAGACCGGCATGCGCAGCCTTGCCAGTCACTTTGAGGAGATAATCGCCAACTCCCTTGCGCGCAGTCTTTACTGCACCTTCCTGCCCATAGGACGGTTCGAGCACCAGCACTGCGGCTGCTCTTTTAGCCAGCGCCTCGGTAATCGCCCGCGAAGAGTTGCTGCCCACTTCCTCGTCAGAAACCAGGAGCACGGTCACAGGACGGAGTAAAACGCCATGCCAGCCCTCCGCATGCCATTCCTGGAGCGCCGCCAGCGCGTGCAGCATCAGGGCGATACCGGACTTCATATCGAGGACGCCGGGCCCGGTCAGTTTATTACCCGCGACACGACACGGCATTTTGGCCAGCGTGCCCAGTGGATACACCGTGTCGTAATGGCCAAGCAGCAATACCGGTTTGGCTGACCTCCCTCCGAAGTTGACTTGCAGATGGCTGCCAAAATTCTTCGCGCGATGAAAACGTATCTCGCCGCCAAGGCGCGAGAATTTCTCGGCCACAGTCTCAGCCACGCGATCAATAGCGGCTTTGTTATCGCTGGGCGATTCGATTTCGACCAGGTCGCGAATTGTAGAAACGATCTGTTCACGACGCGCAGTGAAGTAAGCGAGACGCCGCTTCGCGTCGGCGTTCGGTGGCTTAGGCGACTTTCTGGAAACAGAGCTCACGACGGACTTTCCGTTGCGGGACTTATTATAGCGGTTGATGTGAGTCCACTCGTTGTCATGATGGCTAGAAAGCGAGAGAACCAAGCTCAGATGTCGAACAGCCCAACGCGAGTCCCCAAACCGCGCACCGAGCGCGATTACTCGCCTGCATTTCTCCTGGCTTGCGCCGGATTTTGGGTGCTGGCAGGAACTATGAGCTATCTATGGGGAAGCAGCCTCGCGGCGGGATTGATCATGATATTTCTCGCGATCGTCTTCGGCATTGGCGCGATTGCGGTTTCGACAAAAGTTCAACCCCCGGCAAAAGAAACTGCCGCTCTGCCGCCCTCAAATCCGCGCCGGACGTGGTTGATTTTGGCTGGACTCATTTTCGCTCATGGTATCGTCGCGGTGGCCCTCTGTAGGCACTGGCTCCCGCTAATCGACACTTACACATTTCAGCGCGATGCCTGCAACAATTTGCTGCACGGTATCGACCCCTTTGGCACAACCCAGGCTGACATTTACGGCTCACGCTATAACTTCTACGACCCGGGAATGGTCGTCAACGGCCGCGTGCAGGTTGGCTTTCAATACCCTCCGCTAACACTCTTCTGGGCCTTGCCGGGTTACTTTCTTGGTGACGTCAGATACTCGTATATTTTCGCGGTGATGATCTCGGCCGGGCTACTGTTTGCGATCGTTCCGAACTCGCGGAGCTTGCGCATTGCGGCGCTTCTGCTCTTGAACCCGCTCACTTTTTTCGTAGAAATAATGTGCTGGACCGAACCCCTGGTTCTGCTGACGCTGAGCGGGACGTTGTATGCGGCAATGAAAAAACGCTGGTGGCTTCCTATTGCTCTCGGCCTCTTTCTAGCTTCCAAGCAATACAACGTGTTGGCATTGCCGTTCTTGGCCGCGCTGATCCAGCCATTTCACTGGAAGTCCTACGGAAAACTGGTTGGCGGGGCATTGCTGGTAGCGGCCGCCACGGTGCTGCCATTTGCGCTCTGGAATTTTCCTGGTCTGTGGCGCGATCTGGTTTTGTTCCACCTGGCGCAGCCATTCCGCGCGCAGTCACTGAGTTTTGCCGTGCCCTATCCGATTTTTCTAAAGATCGGCCCGGTGATCTTGTTGGTGTTTGTCGTGTGGGCAATGATGAAAAGAATGCGCAATGCGGCAATGTTCGCGGCCTGTTATGGAGTGTCCTTGCTGCTGCTGTTTTCCACCAGCAAGCAGGCATTCTGCAATTACTATTTCTTGATTGCGCAGGCGTTCTGGTGGGGAGTGGCGGCGCTGCCAAATCTTTCTTTACGACCGCGAGCTCGAAGGAGCGCCCAAGAGATCGTGTCGATCCGAGGAGAGGATGCATCCCGAATGTAGCTCAGAGGGCCTTTGTCAATTTGTCGACTTGAGCTAATCTCTCCATCGTACGCGCCAGGATCTCGTCGGGAGATCCTTTGGCAACAACCGGCAGCAGCAGACCGAGACTCTTATAGAACTGGATGAGCGGCGCGGTGCTTCGTTCGTAGGCGTCGAGGCGGACGGCGATGGCTTCCGGCCGGTCATCTTCGCGTTGGAAAAGGCGCCCACCGCAGCGATCGCATATGCCGCCGCCACTCGATGGTCGCTCCGTAACATGGAAAACTGATTTGCATTTTTCGCAGGTGCGGCGGCCACTTAGCCGCTGCACAATTTCGGCCACCGGCAACTCGTAATTGACAACGGCGCTCAGCGAAAGCTGCTCTTTCTCCATCAACTCTTTTAGCAATTCAGCTTGCGTCAGCGTGCGCGGAAATCCATCGAGGATAAAACCGTCGCACTGAAGAATGCATTGACTGCGCTCGCGCACCATGTCCCATACGGTCGAGTCGGGTACCAATTCTCCACGGCGCATGTACTCAAGCGCTGCTTTCATCGCTGGAGATTGATCACAGTCGCGCCGCTGGCTGGCGGCTCGAAAAACGTCGCCCGTTGAAAGATGGCAAGCCTGGAGACGCCCCGTCAGGAGCTCGGCTTGCGTCCCTTTACCCACGCCCGGCGCCCCAAGGAGGACAAGACGCCAGGGATTCTTACGGTCCCTTGGGGCCACTGAGCATTCCGCAGAGGGCCCTTGCAGCCAGGCGGCGCGATCGATCTTGATGGATGGGTTCATCTCCACGAACATACGCCAAGCGGCGCAGTTTGCAGTGATGGCGATCACAAAATGCTGGGAAGCGATAACAAGGAAGCAATCGCAACCACAATGACCGGGGAGGCTTCGGCCGCTGCAAAATGGCAGGAGATAACTAGTGGACGATCGACTTACAACCAGCTTGACAAGGCTTTTCTCCCCAAATGGCGCCGAGCGCGTGGAGGATGAGGGCGTCTCCTACCGTCAACTTACTAGGGCGACAACAATCTGATAAGCATAATAAACATCTGGGTCACGCGTAATACACCAGGATTCGTGGCGGATGATACCTTCACAATGCTCGCAAGTCGCCTCTGCGTTGTAACGGTTGCTATGAAACACGGTAGTTGGATTGTTGTCGGACATGAGTAATTCCTTATCTCGGGTCGCAC
This sequence comes from Acidobacteriaceae bacterium, assembly GCA_003132405.1. Taxonomy (GTDB): domain Bacteria; phylum Acidobacteriota; class Terriglobia; order Terriglobales; family Acidobacteriaceae; genus Acidiflorens. The sequence goes on from PKXQ01000102.1 coordinate 35,337, forward strand.
CCATCAAATCTTGGTAGCAACTAAGTCGCCGTCCTCTCTGCCTAACTCCTCAGAGCTCCTTTATGAGCGCATCCTAAATGTACGGTTTTGAAAAGTCTGGGTGTAACTGAGGTCACACGAAGTTGTGATGTTCATCACGGGGAACTGCAGGCTAGATTGGGCTGTACCCGAAGTCTCTCAGGGAATGAAATGCGGGGTTACGATACCGCCAAACTACGGATACGCGATCCTAAGCCGTGCCCCAAATCTCGCCAATTACTCGCTGGAAATTCGCGCCCAGAACCTTCTCGATCACCGCCTCCGGCTGACCGCGTTTGGCCAGTTCGACGGCAATGATTTCCATGTGATCGGGCCCGTTAAGGTCAGGGACGTATGGATAACGGTCTTCGCCCGGCGCGCCGATGCCAAGTTTCTTCCGGCGCGCAATGTCCTCATCGAAGGCGGCCTTCTGCTCGGCCGTGAGGACCGTCTTCTGGATGGAGCCGTCCGAGCCAATTCCGACATGATCAGCACCGCACACATTAATAGCGTGCACAATGTGATCGAGCACATGTTCTCGCGCGGGTATGGTCGGTGAAGCGACGACATAAGGCATGAGATAGACGCCGAAATAACCCCCGCGCTCGGCCAGCGACCGCAAAATTTCATCGGGCTTATTGCGCGGGTGAGCGTAGACGGCGGCGCATCCCGCATGTGTAATGAGCACGGGTTTAGCGGATTGAGCAATGCCTTCAGAAGTGGTCCGGTATCCGCTGTGGCTGAGGTCGACCGCAACTCCGAGGTCGTTCATTTTTTGGACAGCGGCGATGCCCGCCTTACTCAGACCGGCGTTGCCAGGCTCGAGGCATCCATCGCCGAAGATGCTGCGATTGTTGTAAGTGAGCTGCATGATGCGCACGCCCAACTGGCGAAATGTTTCGATGCGCTCCGGCTTTTCTTCGAGGAATGCGGTGTACTGGAAACCGGGAAGGATGCCGATTTTATTTTCTCGCTTGGCGCGCGCGATGTCGGAATGACGGCGCACGATAAGGAAGATTTCGGGATGCTCATCGACCAGCGTTTCGACCGCACCGATGTTGCCGACTGTGCCCTCGAAAGTTGGATCCGAGATAGTGAAATTGATCGCAGTGATGCCCGATTGCTGCACTGCTCGCAGGATCTCGGGCTTCGGCGGCGCGTCCATGTCGACGAAGGGCCCGCAGAGCGAATCGATGACGATGGCATTTTTGTAGAGAGCAGCGATGGAGGGCGGTGCCTCCTCGGCCGAGTTGCTCAGAGGTTGAGCGAGCAGGCGTGGGGATAGCCACGCCCCCGCCGACATTTTGAGAATAGCCAGATTAAAATCGCGACGATGCACGGGGTCAGCTCCTGCGAGATTTTATCGCATTAGTGAAGCAGGTCCGGGCTAATCGGCGTGCCAACTGGAAGGAACATTCACATAAGAACGATCAAGCTCGGCGACCGAGGCGCAACCGAGAAGCCGCATGGTGCGGTCGAGATCGGCGAGCAGAATTTCGATCGCGCGATTGATTCCGGCTTCTCCGGCAGCCGCGAGACCGTAGGCATAGGCGCGTCCGCAGAGTACGGCGCGCGCGCCCAGGCAAAGAGCTTTGATAACATCGGAGCCGCGGCGAATTCCCCCATCCATTAAAACCTCGGTTTGCCCGCTCACGGCCTTAGCGATCTCCGGCAGCACTCGCAAGGAAGAGGGAACGCAATCGAGCTGTCGTCCACCATGATTGGAGACCACAATCGCGGCGGCCCCTTCATCGGCGGAGCGCTGCGCATCGTCCGCCGTGAGCACACCTTTGACGATGATTGGGCCCTTCCACACTTTGCGAATCCACGTCAGATCGCTCCAGGTGACGGTCGATTCGGCGAGGGCGGCGGCAACGTCGATGAGCTTCATGGGGCCTTTGCCGGGAATCACGACGTTGGGGAGCGCAGGCAAGCCGCCATCAAGCAGAAAACTTATCAGCCAACGCGGATGCGAAAGGATATGCGGAAGAAATGGAATTTTGTCGAAGGGGCCGCCGCTGACGAGTTCTCGCATTCCGTTGCGATAATCGCGCTCGCGGATTCCCGAGACAGCCGTATCGACAGTCACCACGAGAGCGGCAAATCCGGCAACACGCGCGCGTTCCAGTGTAGATTCGGCAGCTTCGCGTCCACCCATCAGATACAGCTGATAGAATACTGGCCCGGTAGAGGCGGCCTTTACTTCCTCGAGTTGGTATCCGGATATGGTGGAGAGAATGTAGGCGGTGCCTGCGGTGCCTGCGGCGCGTGCGGCCGCTACTTCACCTGCCGGATGCATCATGCGGCTGTAGCCGACGGGCGCGAGCATGAAAGGCAGAGCAAGATCGTATCCGAGAACACGCGTACGGAAGTTACACTCGGCGAATGCAACCGCCTGCCGGGGACGGAAAGTGACATCCTCAAAGACGCGGCAATTTTCGCGGAGCGTGACTTCGCCCTCTGCGCCCCCATCAAGATAATCGAAAACGGCTGCGGGTGTGCGCCGGAAAGCGATCTCGCGCAAATCGGCAATGTTGACCACGCGAGGCGAGGCGACGGAACGCGAGGATTGAGTCATCCGCGATGCCTGGGTAGAAAGTAGGGAACGCAGGTCGATAGTAACACCGTTCAAAATTGAAGGATGTGAGAATTTCGTGGCTGCGTGGGAAAGCCTGCGATGAATTGCCAAACTGCAGACGAAGAGTTTATGAGGGCTGAGCTAAGCCTTGCCGAAGTGTTTCGCTGTCCAGTTCCCCCTCCCAGCGCGCTAGGACAAGCGTCGCTACTCCGTTACCAATCATATTGACCAGGGCTCTGAACATACTCAGGAAGCGGTCGATCCCGAGAATCAATGCCATGCCGGCAACGGGTATTGTCGGAATCACGGAAAGCGTCGCCACGAGTGCGATGAACGATGCGCCTTGCACTCCACTGGCGCCCTTCGAAGTCAGCACCGCTACAGCGAGAATAGTAAGTTGCTGCGTCAGCGTCAGGTGCGTGTTGGTGGCTTGCGCCACGAACAGAGCGGCGAGGGTCATGTACAGGCTTGTTCCATCAGTGTTGAAGGTGAATCCGGTTGGGACAATCAATCCCACCAGAGACTTGGAACAGCCGAGTTTCTCCAACTTGGCCATCAAAGTCGGAATCGCGATCTCCGACGAACTTACTGCCAGCACCAGCAGAATCTCTTCCTTGATATAGGCGAGAAAGCGAAAAATGTTAAAGTGGGCCGCCCAGGCTATGGCGCCGAGTACGATTACGACAAAGAGCGTCGAAGTGAGCCAAAAAGTTGCAATCAGTTTAGCCAGAGGGCCGAGAGAAGCCAGACCGAACTTGCCCACCGTGTAGGCCATCGCTCCGAAAGCACCAATGGGCGCAAAGATCATGAGAATGCTCACGATTCGGAAGACTACGTGAGTGAGGGAGTCGATGACTTCGACCAGCGGTTTAGCGCGCGCCCCAGCCGCCGACAACGCGAAACCGAAGAGCAACGCCACAAAAACGACTTCGAGAATGTCTCCTTTGGCGAAGGCATCGACGACCGTCGTCGGGATGATGTGCATCAGAAATTCGGTGACGCTCTGCGCTTTCGCCTGACCGGCATAATCGGCCACAGACTTGGCATCCAGCGCGGCGACGTTGACATTGAAGCCGCTGCCCGGATGCACGACGTTGCCGACGACAAGGCCGATCAGCAGCGCGACCGTAGAAACGATTTCGAAGTAAAGGAGTGCCAGGCCGCCGACGCGCCCGACTTTTTTCAGATTCTCCATGCCAGCGATGCCGGTGACCACTGTGCAGAAGATGATCAGCGTGATGATCATCGTGATCATGCGGATGAACGCATCGCCCAGCGGCTTCATCGCAATCGCGCGAGCCGGATCGACGTAGCCCAGCACAATAGCCAGTGCCATCGCCACCAGCACCTGCACCCAAAGAACGCGATAGAAAGGCGTTTTACGGGATGCGGGCGTGGCATTGGCAGACACGGATTGCGCAGGTGTAAGCGTCTCCGTCATTTTGTCGCTTATCTCGCCGGCTCGGGTTCGAGCACGCGGACCAGCCATGGAATAATTACTTCTTTGAAGATGCGGGGATCAGGCCACACGCCGACTTGCCGTCCCAAATGGCCGCCCAACGGGTTGATCCACCCGGTCTTCGGCACGTCGCCCTTGCTCAACAGTAAGTAGATGTCGGAAATCGGAACCTGCGTATCTTTGACACCCGCGAGAATGAGCATCGGCGCCATCGGCTTGCCCAGCAGTCCTTGTTTGACCAGCGACATCTTCGGCAACTCTTCGGCCATTTCGTCGATGGTGTGCACGTTGTCGAAAATCGCCATCAGTGCCGGGACCTGATCAAACAGATATTCACGGTTACCGATCAACGAATTCATCAGAAAATCTTTTTGAAAAAAAGTGTCGACGGGAGGTGACTGCGCGCTCGCTCCCTTCAAGCGGTCGCGCTCCACAATCGCCATCTTCGTCGCCCAATATGCGCCCCAACTCACGCCGTGCATGGCCACGCGATTCTTGTCGATCTCGGGACGCGTGGCAATGTAATCAAGCACGCGAGAGAGCATGCGATCCGCATTTTCACTGACTTTGATTGGATTCTGCCCAGTCCCCGGGCCATCGACGGCGAGATACCCAACGCCGAAAGGAAGGATCGCGCTGAAGCTCTCCGCCAGATCTTCCTTGCGGCTGTCCAATCCATTCACCGCGAGCACCAGCGGCACAGGGCCGGTTGCATTCTTCGGCAGTCGAAGATAGCCGATGATCTCTTTCCCTTCAAAAGGAATCTTCACGATCTCCATCGGCGGATCGAAGAAGCGCGCATGAGCGCGAAAGGCCTCGAGCGCCTTTTCGTACGAGCGCTGCTTGCCCGGTGAGGCCGGAATCGGCCAGCGTCCAAAAGAATAAAGCCGCCAGGCGCGGATGTAATCGGCATTCGCTTTCGCAGGGTCAGTCTTCTCCAGCGACTTGGCCTCGTTCATGTAGCGATCGGCAACGGCCATAAACGCCGCCGCCCACTCATCTTTATCGCGCGTGTGAACCGAGTTGAGCGCTTCCCGCACGTCGCCAGCATCAAGGCCGATGAGGGGATACTGCCCAACTTCGGCGCGGTGAATTGCTTCCGTCTTAATTTCGTCGATAGTCCGCTCGGCGTGCTCCTGCGAAAAGCAGGGGGCGGCGAGCAGAAATAGCAGAGCAACAGCCATTGCTAAGCCAGCTAACGAGATCGACAACCGAGAGACTTGATGATGACGTTCTGATCGTAGAGACACGGGACCAATTCCTTTCCGAATTCAAAAAGACGGGGCCGGAGGAGATCCGGCCCCGGTTCAGGGGAGATGCGACTCGTCAAAAAATAAGCTTCAACCCTAGTTGAACGGCGCGGCTTCCGCCGGAGCCGATCACAGGGTTGGCAGCGGCTACGTCAGGCGTGGCACAGGCACATCCAAATGGCTGAACGGAAGGGTCGTTGAGACCGAAACCGTTCTGTCCGCCGTAAGGATTGGCCAGATTGGGATGGTTGAAAATGTTGAAGAACTCTGCCCGGAATTGCGCATGCAGACGTTCTGTAAAGTGCCAATTCTTAGCTACAGAAAAATCCACGTCTTTGAAACCGAGGTCGGGGAATATATTTCGACTCATGTTTCCAAATTGTCCAAGTGCCGGTGGGATCATGACGTTGTTGCCTTCCGCGTAACAACCGAACAGGTTCAATGCAGTGCTGGCAGGCCCCGCGGTATTTCCCGCGTCCAGAGCCAGCGCTTGCGTGTTGCACTCCGCATTGTTGGTCGGATTTCCCTGAACGTGATTACCGGGAAAGTAAGGAATTCCAGACGCCGACGGCTTGAAATCGCTTGGATTCCCGAAGAAGTTCCAGCGGATGGGGGTGTTCGCCGGAGGGCTGACGGGCAACGCACCAATACCTGCTGCGTCGGTTCCCTCGTCCATCGGCCCCCAGAATTGCGGACTTTGCAGTGTGATGATGGTGTTGAGCTCCCATCCCTCTAAGGATTGGCCGTAGCCTTTCCTGCCGGGGATAGCATAGGTCATCGAAAGCGTGAAGCGCTGCCGAACGTCGAAATCGCTGTTCCCGTATTCTGCAGCCGGATTATGAGCATTCTGCGGCAGACCCGATCCGTAACCGAAGTCCCAGTTTGCGCTCAAGTCATCCATGGCGTGCGACCAGGTGTAGCCGGCTACCATGTTCAGGCCGTGAAAATTCCTCGAGTTGAGCGTAACTTGCAGACCATCGTAATTGGAGCGAAAAACGTTTCCCATCTGAAAAATGTTCGCCAGGTACGGGAACTTGTTAACAAAGGGCTCGGCTGCTGTCTCGGCGCCACCGTTTGAAGCGCAGTTAACGGGATCGGTGTATCCCGAGGCTACGCAGGTGGCGATTGCCGCTGCGGACCATCCAGAACCAACTGGCGGCTGATTGATGTCGCGAATCCCCGTCAGATTCCCGCCGTGATTGCCGACATAGGCCATTTCCAGCGTGAGGTTTGGAGTAAATGAGTGCTGCACGCTGAGGCTCCAATTCCAGACGTACGGGGTTGTCAGGCCCCTGTCGACGGTCATGATCGGGCACGGGCCGAGGAAACAATTGACCGTGCCCAAGTTGCCGTAGACCGGCCCATTGTCCCAGGGAATGGAGGGAGTGACACTAATGTTTGCGGTCGTTATCGTGCCGCCAGACGTATCTCCACTAGCGTCGATGATGGCTCCGGTGGGAACACTGCCTAAGCCAAAAGCATTGTTAAAGGCGATGAACGACTGCCAGTTCACGGTCTCATACGTCAGACCGGCGCCGCCGCGTAGCACGGTCTGTCCCTTGCCAAATACATCCCACGCAAAACCACCGCGGGGACCGAAGTTGGTGTGATCGGGGTTGTAGACATTTGAGATACGATTGGGGCCCGTATTGACTTGCACCAGGCCCACGTTCGGGTCGAAATTGCCTAGCAGATTGTGATCTTCCTGCAACACCGTGCTGTATTCGTAGCGCAGGCCAAGATTCAACGTCAGGTTACGGGCAATGCGCCAGTCATCTTGCGCAAACAAGGAGTAAGCCCAGTTATGCAGGTGTAGGGTTGGATTGCCCACCTCCACAGACGCGATGGTGGGTGCACCGGCAAAGAAATCCTCCAGCTTCGTAGATGTCACACCGGGGAACACTGTGCTGGAATAAACGCCCGGCGTGAACTTGATGCTGCCCCTGGCATTGCCATACGAGGCATTGGTCACAACGTTATGGTGCAATTCGAAGCCGAACTTCACTGCGTGCTTGCCAGCGTTGTAGGAAACGTGATCGATAAACTGCGTGATCGAATCAGGTCCTTGAAATTTCGGCCACTTGAACCCTCCTAGTCCAGTAAAGGTAGGGCCAAAACTGATGCGTGGCAGGCCGCCTGTTTCCGGACCGGAAACTCCGGTGTCAAGCCCGTAGCTGCTCGCGGGTGTGTTGAGATCACCCGGCAAGGTGGGCTGATAAAGTCGGTTGTAGCCAAAGCGCGCTTCGTTGACCCAACGCGGATTGGGCGTCCACGCCCAACTTCCGCCGACCACCTGCGCCCGCGTGTGAATATCGGATCGCCATTTCGATTGCAACTCAGGAAAGTCTTCTACCGTTCCCGTATTGTTACCGAAGAAGTACATCCCGCTGACGCGGTTATTCGCGGTGAGGTTGGCGTCGACCTTGCCGATCGCATTGTAAATCGTGACGTCGTTCGGGAATCCATTCGTGATCGAAGTGCTTTGAGTGTTATTGGTGGGGAACCCGGTTCCATTGCATGTGCCAGAGAGTGAGCAGCCCGAAATGTTCAGACTGGCTGGGCTGATCGGGATTCCTGCCGCCTGCAGATCCGCGATCGCATCAGGGATACTGTTAGCGCAGTCGCCCGAGGCCAGTGCCAGGCAGTTGCCGGCGTTGGTCGAGGAAGGGACCATAAATGGGCTGGCTACACCGCCGTAGTCGTTCCCCACGTTATACATCTGCCCTTCGTAGGCTCCGAAGAAAAAAACCTTGTCTTTGACAATCGGGCCGCCAGCGCTGCCGCCATATTGCTCCAGCGTTCTCGGAAGCTTGGTATTCGGTACCGTATTGAAAAAGTTCCGCGCGTCCATCACCCCGTCGCGCCCAAACGCGAACGCGGTGCCATGAATCTGATTGGTGCCGGACTTGAGGCCGACGTTGACGACCGCACCGGGCTTCCAGCCAAATTCCGCTGGCGCGAGTTCTTCGATATTGAATTCCTGGATCGAATCGATCGGCAGAATGGTCGCCGAATCGCCTGCGATGCCGGCTCCATTGATGATGGCTTGGCCCGAGTAGGGCTCGCTGTTGAACAGTCCTTCAACGAAATAAGCATTGTCTTCCGCGCGCAGGCCATTCGTGCTGGTGGTCGAGAATCCTCCGCCGGGATAGCGAATCACGCCGGGACGAAGTTGGAGCAGGTTCTCGTAGTTGCGCCCATTCAATGGAAGATCGTTGATCTCCGCATTGCTCAAGGTGCCGCCCAAGGTGGCCGAGGTACTATTAACGAGCGCAACCTCGTCGGTAACCACGACCGTCTCGGAAACCTGGCCAGTCGGCAGCGCGAGGTCGACCCGCACATCCTCTGCAACCTCGACCGCGATGTTGGGGCGCTCTACGCTCTTGAATCCCTTGGCCTCGGCTCGCACTTTGTAAACGCCGGGTTGCAGTTCGGGGGCAACATAATCACCCGAAGGATCGGTGGTCACGGTGCGGGCCGTGCCGCGCTGCACATCGGTTATAGTAACGGTCGCTCCCGCCACCGAGGCGCCGGATTGATCGCTGATACTACCTAGAATGCGGCCCGACGTAGTTTGCGAAATGAGCGGAATAGTCAGGACGAAAATCAGGCAGACAATGGCAACAACCCGAATGCCATTCGACGGAGAATGCATTACGACCTCCAGATCCTCATCTGTGAGGATGGACGATTTTATAGGCCCGACAATTCGCGACCGCTTTCGGGGTGATACGGAAAGTTCGCGATTTGAAGATATAGCCTTGACGTGGCCTACCCGTCAAGTAGTATTGTGGTCCGACCACAAACAAGCAACTCCCCTGGCTGCTATGTTTGTGGAGTACGGCGGCTGAATCATCAATCCAGCCCCATAAAGGGGAAGAACCTGGCATGGCGATAGCAACCATCAATCCCGCAACCGGAGAATTGCTCAAAACGTTCGAGCCGCTCACGGCGGCGGAGATTGAGGAGAAGTTGCAGCGCGCAGCTTCGGCATTCTCGAAACATCGGCGCACATCGTTCGCCGACCGCGCGAGCAAAATGATGCGCGCGGCCGAGATTTTGGAACAAGAAAACGACGAGTGTGCCCACTTGATGACCCTCGAGATGGGCAAGCCCTTAAAGGCCGCTGTAGCCGAGGCGCTGAAGTGCGCGACGGGCTGCCGTTATTACGCGGAAAACGCCGAGAAATTCCTCGCCGATGAAGTGATCGAAACCAGCGCGAAGAAGAGTTTCGTCCGCTACCTACCCATCGGGCCGATCCTTGCCATCATGCCGTGGAACTTTCCTTTTTGGCAGGTGTTTCGTTTCGTCGCGCCGGCGCTCATGGCAGGTAACGTAGGGCTGCTCAAGCACGCTTCGAACGTCCCGCAATGTGCGCTCAAGATTGAAGAAATTGTGCGCCGCGCTGGTTTTGCCGAGGGAGTGTTCCAGACACTGCTGATCGGCTCCGGGCCGGTCGATAGCATCTTGAACGATTCGCGAGTCGTCGCCGCAACGTTAACCGGCAGCGAGCAGGCCGGAATTCAAGTTGGAGTTTCCGCTGCGAAACGCATCAAAAAAGTGGTGCTTGAGTTGGGCGGCAGCGATCCTTTCATAGTCATGCCGAGCGCCGACCTCGACGCGGCCGTTGCCACCGCAGTCGATGCCCGCGTCCAGAACAATGGCCAATCCTGCATCGCCGCCAAGCGATTCATTGTGTCCGACAAAATTGCCGATGAGTTCGAACGCAGGTTCGTGAAACGCATGAGCGAGTTGTGCGTCGGCGACCCCTTCGACGAAAGCACTCAACTGGGGCCACTCTCGAGCGCCGATGCGGTCGCTTCCCTGGACGCCGACGTGCAAAAAACGGTGGCGGCAGGTGCGCGCGTCCTGACTGGCGGCCATCCTCTCGACCGTCCTGGAGCCTTTTACGCGCCCACCGTGCTCACCGATATCCCGAAGGCCTCGCCCGCATATAAAGAGGAATTCTTCGGCCCTGTAGCGTCAATCTTTCGCGTCAAGGACATCAATCAGGCGATCCACATCGCCAATGACATTCGCTTTGGGCTGGGCGCCAGCGCCTGGACGAACGATCCGGCTGAGACCGAGAGATTCATCAATGAACTCGACGCCGGTATGGTCTTTCTCAACAAGATGGTAGCGTCCGATCCGCGCCTGCCATTCGGTGGCGTAAAGTATTCCGGCCATGGACGCGAATTGGCCGAACACGGTATTCGGGAGTTTGTGAACATTAAGACAGTTTGGATTCAGTAATCGTGGCACGCAAGATTGTCATGGTATAGTGGTTAGACCACTATACCGATATGGCAAATGTCCTAGCTCTTGTTGAGGTTCGAATGAGCAACCAACCGGCCGCGCCTTTGGCCGCCAAGCCGATGTATCGGGCAGTGAAGACCTCGCGCCTGTACGAGCAGATCGTGCAGCAGGTGGAAGACTCGATTCTGAAAGGCCAGCTCAAGCCGGGAGATCAATTGCCGGCGGAGCGGGACCTGGCGCAGCGCTTCGGAGTCAGCCGCACGGCTGTGCGCGAGGCGGTGAAGACCCTCCGCGAAAAAGGGCTGGTCGAGGCCTACTCCGGACGCGGCACATTCGTGACCAATGGCACTTCGCAAGCCACGCGGCAATCGCTCGATCTGATGATCCGCGTCAATCAGCAGGAAGGCTCTGCGAACCTGGCAGAGCTAAGGCTAGTGCTTGAGCCTGATATTGCCGGCCTGGCTGCCAACCGAATCGAGGAACAACTGCTCACCACCATGCGCGAGGCCGTAGCCGAAATGGATTGCAATCTCCTTGACCCGGACGGATACGTGGAAGCAGATCTCGATTTCCATCTGGCGCTGGCGGAGGCGGTCGGGAATCCGCTGATTCTCTCTCTCCTTGACTCGATTGTTGGCCTGTTACGCGAACAGCGCAGCCGCATTTTCAATGTTGAGGGAGGTCCGCAGCGCGGGCAGTACCATCACAAGCGTATTCTCGCGGCCATTGAGCAACGAGACTCAGACGCTGCGCGAGAAGCGATGCGCGCTCACCTCCAGCAGGTGCTACAGGATTCGTCGCCTTCTCCGGCAAAGAAAAGCTCCCGCAGTTCGCGCGTCAAGCCGCATTCATAATCAAGAAGGAATCGTTCTATGGCGAAACTTGGATTCATCGGCCTCGGCGTGATGGGCGGCAACATGGTGGCCCGGCTGCTCGAAAAAGGGCACACCGTGACCGGCTACAACCGGACGCGATCGAAGGCGCAGTGGCTAATCGACAAGGGAATGAAGTTCGCCGATTCTCCCAAGGCCGTAGCGGCTGCGTCGGATGTCACATTCACGATGGTCACAAACGCCGCCGCGCTCGCGGCGGTGACGGATGGGCCCGATGGATTGCTCGCCGGCATCGGCGCCGGTAAATTTCACATCGACATGAGCACCGTCAGCCCCGAAGTCAGCCGCGCGCTGGCGGCGAAGGTTCGCGAAAAGAATGCCGACATGGTCGACGCTCCAGTCTCGGGCAGCGTCATCACTTTGCAGCAAGGCAAGCTCTCGGTGATGGTCGGAGGCCGTACGGAGACCTTCGAGCATCTGAAACCTCTGCTTCACGACATCGGTCCGAAAGTCACGCACGTCGGCGACAACGGCGTGGCGCTGTCGATGAAGATCGCATTGAATCTGCAATTGGCAGTGCAGATGATGGCCTTTTCCGAAGGCGTGCTGCTGGCGGAAAAGAGCGGAATTTCGCGCGAGGTTGCAGTAGACGTCATGGTTCACAGCGCGATCGCGTCGCCGATGGTCGTCTATCGCGGCCCTTTTGTGTTGCAGCAACCGGAAGAAGCCTGGTTCGACGTAAACATGATGCAGAAGGACATGCTGTTGGCGATGGAACTGGGCCGCAAGCTCAACGTGCCCCTTCCGACGACCGCCGTCAGCAACGAATTTCTAACCGCCGCGCGCGGCATGGGTTGGGAGAAGCTCGACTTCGCCGTAGTCTTCGACGTCCTTGCGCGCATGTCAGGAATTCAGAAATAAAGATTCGAGAGTAAAGATCACAATGACAACCGCGACCCAGCCGCGAGAAGCTTCTGAAAAAGTCGAACTGTGGCTGCGCATGTATCGGCAGATGATGGCCATCCGCCAATTTGAGGCGCAGGTCAACGAGCTTTACACACGCGCGCTCATGCCGGGCCTGGCGCATCTTTATATTGGCGAAGAGGCGATCGCTGTCGGCGTTTGCGAGGCGCTCGAGCGCACCGATTACATCACTAGCACGCATCGCGGTCACGGGCATTGCCTGGCGAAAGGCGCTTTCCCCGATCGAATGTTTGCCGAACTGCTCGGCAAAAAGGCTGGCTACTGCAAGGGCAAAGGCGGCTCCATGCACATTGCCGATCCGGCCACCGGCAATTTGGGAGCGAACGCCATCGTGTGCGGCAGCGCCGGCATCGCGACCGGTGCCGCATTTTCGGCCCGTTGTCTCGGCAACAACCGCGTGTCAGTGTGTTTCTTCGGGGAAGGCGCGCTCGGCCAGGGTGTGCTCTACGAAGAAATGAATCTCGCGCAACTTTTCAAACTGCCAGTGATTTACGTGTGCGAGAACAATCTCTATACCGAATACACGCACTACTCGGAATGCACCGCCGGAGACATCGCGGCCCGCGCCACTTCCTTCGGTCTTGAAGCTGCCACCGTGGACGGCCAGGATGTGCTCTCCGTCTATAACACCGCGAAGCGACTGGTCGATCGTGCACGGCGCGCCGATGGTCCCGCATTCTTGCTCTGCAACACGTATCGCTATCACGGCCATCACGTAGGCGATATCAATCGCGAATATTACCGCTCCAAGCAGGAAGAACACCTCTGGAAAACGGAGAGGGATCCGATCGTAAATTTCGGGAAGTGGCTGGTCGAGCAGAATCTTGCCGATGCTGCGGCGCTTGCTCGCGTTGAGACCGAGCTTGAAGCCGAGATGAAAAAGGCGGTCGAATTCGCCATCGCCGCGCCGTATCCCTCTGCGGACGAAGTGGACGAGGACGTCTATGCCTGAAGCGCACATTCACGCTGAAACTGAAAAAGACCGCGAACTGACCTTCGCGCAGGCAATCCGCGAGGCCCTCGCCGAAGAGATGCGCCGCGACAAGACTGTCTGCATCATGGGTGAGGACGTGGCCGAGGCGGGCACGCCATTCAAAGTTCTCTCCGGCCTGCTGGAAGAATTCGGCAAAGAGCGCGTGCTCGATACGCCGATTTCGGAAGCCGGCTTCACCGGGCTCGCAGTGGGCGCGGCGATGACGGGAATGCGCCCCGTGGTCGACATCATGTTTGGCGACTTCGTCACTTTGACCATGGACCAGATGGTCAACCAGGCCGCGAAAGTCCACTACATGTCCGGCGGAAAGTGGAAAGTGCCGATGGTGATGCGCACCACCATGGGAGCAACCCGCCGCTCCGCTGCGCAACACTCACAGTCGCTGCACGCATGGTTCTGCCACGTTCCCGGATTAAAAGTGGTTTTGCCTTCGACGCCGTACGACGCCAAGGGATTACTGAAGTCCGCAATTCGCGATGAAAACCCGGTCGTCTTTTTCGAAGACAAGATGATGTACAAACTCAAGGGCTCGGTGCCTGCCGGAGATTACACCGTCCCGCTCGGCGTCGCGGATATAAAACGCGTGGGCGAGGACATTACTTTCGTCGCCACCAGCAGCATGGTGCAGGTCGCGCTAGGCGCGGCCACAATGCTCGAAGAAATCGGAATCAGCGCTGAAGTGGTTGATCCGCGCACTATGTGGCCGCTCGACGAAACAACTCTGATCGAATCGGCAAAGAAAACTTCGCGGGCGATCGTGCTCGACGAAGGCTACGAACGCTATGGTGTCACCGCCGAACTTGCCTCCGTGATCGCCACCGGCGCATTCTATGATCTCGACGCTCCGGTGAAGCGCATGGGCGCGATGCATGTTCCAATTCCGTTTTCGCCGCCATTGGAAGATGTAACCGTGCCCACCGAACAAACCGTGTTCGAAGCCGCTCGCGCAATGTGCGGACGGTAGCGCCGGCGTTTCGCCGGCTTCACGCATATTAAGGAGAAATTATGGCTCTTCCAACTTACGGAACGATGGCGGTGGATTGGGAAAACCGGATCGACTTCGATCGCCTGCGCCGCGAGCGCCTGGCGCGCGCCAAAGATCTTCTACAAAAATCCGAAATGGGGGCCCTCCTCTGCTTCGACATGAACAACGTCCGCTACCTGACGGCGACTCATATAGGAACATGGGCACAGGACAAAGCGAATCGCTTCACCCTCCTCCCGCAAAATGACGAGCCGATCTTGTGGGATTTCGGCTCCGCCGCCAAGCACCACCAATTGCATTGCCCTTGGCTAGGAGAGCGTTCGCGCGCCGGCATCTCCGTGCTGCGCGGCGCCATGACGCCCGAGATGGGGCGCGCCGAAGATGTCGCAAAGAAAATTCGCATCGAACTCGAAATGCGCGGCCTGCACAAAGAGCCCGTCGGAATCGACATCATCGAGTTGCCGGTCCTCTTCGCCCTGCAAAAAGAAGGCATCAAAGTGGTCGATGGCCAGGCGCTCATGTCAGAGGCGCGCCTGATCAAGACGCGCGACGAAATTAGCCTGCTCAACCACTCCGCCATGATGGTTGACGCCGCTTACGACGAACTCTATCGCGCCATGAAGCCGGGCATGAGCGAAAATCAGGCAGTCGGCCTGGTGAGCAAAGTGCTCTACGACATGGGCTCCGAATACGTCGAAGCCGTCAACGCAATATCCGGTGAGCGCTGCAATCCGCATCCGCACGTTTTCTCCGATCGCGTGTTGCGTCCCGGCGATCCCGTCTATTACGACATACTTCACTCCTACATGGGCTATCGCACCTGTTACTACCGTTGTTTCACGATCGGCTACGCCTCGCACGCGATGAACGATGCCTACAAGCGATGCCGCGAATATCTCGACGCAGCGATTGAACTCGTGCGCCCAGGTCGAACGACGGCCGAGATTGCGTCGGTGTGGCCGAAGGCACAAGAATTCGGTTTCCCCAACGAAGAAGCCTGTTTCGCGCTGCAATACGGTCACGGCATCGGCCTCGCCATCTGGGAGAAGCCCGTCATCAGCCGCCTCGTGTCGCTCGAACATTCCTGCGAGATCAAGCCGGGCATGGTGTTCGCTCTCGAAACTTTCTGGCCGTCTACCGACGGTTGGAGCGCGGCGCGCATCGAAGAAGAAATTGTCGTCACCGAAACCGGTCACGAAGTCATCACGCGTTTCCCGGCCGAAGAGCTTCTGGTCGCTGGTCGGCACTACGTCACAGTCGACGGTCCGCTTCCGGCGATCCGTGAAACCGAATCGAAGCCGAGCAAACGGGTGCGCGAGATGATCGAAGCCAGTTCCAAGCAGGAGCGGGTCGGCGTCAGCGACTGATAAGCGCACCGCTGCTGCACTAACCAATTTGGATCCAGGCAGAAAATTAACTATGGCGATCAGTGTCGTTATGCCCGCGCTTGAAATGGCTCAGGAAACCGGCAAGCTCATTTCGTGGCTGAAGAAAGAAGGGGAATCGGTCGCGAAGGGCGAGCCGCTGCTCGAAATCGAAACCGACAAAGCGGTCATGGAAATTGAATCCCCCGGCGAAGGCGTGCTCGCGGGAATCAAAGTACGGGCCGGCGCCGAAGTGCCCGTGGGCCACACTATTGCGTGGATCGTGCGCCCCGGAGAAACTCCTCCCACGGATGAAGTCACCGCCGCCTCGGGAAGAAAAACCACCTCTAGCGTGACCACCTCCGGACCTGCAAGCCCCACCGTAACGCCAGCCTCAGCCGCGACGCAATCCGCAACTCAGCCCATCAAGATTTCTCCGAAGGCGCGGCGCCTAGCCACCGAACGAGGTGTCAATCTCGCTGATGTGCGCGGTTCGGCCCCCGGCGGAGAAATTCTTGCTTCTGATATTCTCGCCGCCGCAGAAGCCAGAAGTTCTGCGTCTGCCGCGCCGGCCGATAGCGGCAGCACGATTTCTCGCCTGATGGCCGAACGCACCACGCAGAGTTGGACGACCGTTCCTCACTTTTTTGTCATACGCGAAGTAGACGCTTCTGCTCTGAATGCGGCGCGCCAAAAGCTGGGCGCCGAAATAGAACAGGCAGGCGGCGCGAAACTCACCCATACCGATCTCCTCATAGCGCTGGTGGCGAGCGTGCTCCGCAAGCATTCACGTCTAAATGCAAGCTGGATACAGGAATCAGTCCGCACCAACCCCGACATTAACGTCGGAGTAGCGATGGCCGTAGAAGACGGCGTAGTCGCGCCAGTAATCCGCCACGCCGACAAAATGAAACTCAGCGAGATTGCGCTGCTGCGGCGTGATTTGGCAGAACATGCGCGCAGTGGCAGGCTTCGTCCCGCCGATCTCTCCGGAGGCACCTTCACCATCAGCAATCTCGGCATGTTCGGAGTCGATGCCTTCACCGCCATCATCATTCCACCGCAAGCCGCCATTCTCGCCGTCGGAGCGATCGCCGATCGCGTAGTGCCGGTCGGGGAAGGTTCAGCCGCTCAGCCTGGCATTCGTCCCATGATGACCTTGACGCTTTCGAGCGATCATCGCGTAGTGGATGGCGCGCGAGCCGCGGAGTTTATGCGCGACCTGGTCGAGGCGCTTGGAAGTCCGCAGAAATATTTAGATTGCTACACGGCCGCTGAATAAACGCAACGCGTTTTCGCAATAAATCTTCCGCAGCACGTCATCCGGAAGATGCAGCCCATAAATATTCCAGCGTCCCTGCCGCGACGCATGCGACGGATACTCGAAATATTCGTCAGCCGTTTCGAGAAAACGAAAATGCAGTCGATACATCTCGACCGTAGGAACCAGGTCTGTCCCGAACAGGATACGGTCAGCGTGCTTTAGAAAGAAATCGCGCGAGGTGTAGGGTTGGCGCCCGAGTTCGGCAGTTCGTGCGCTCATGTCAACAAAAACGTTAGGATACGTTGAAAGCAGCTTGTCGAGATAGGCGAGGTTCTCCGGTTTCTCGGCCATATGCGCCGCGACAAACGTAGTTTGAGGATGCCGAGCAAACACACGGTCGCGCTGTTCCAACAACTCGTCCTTACTGTATTGCGATCCGTGGAAGCCCCAGTCCGGATGCGCGGCCAGTTCCTCGTAGCGCTCATTGAACCGGTCGATGGGAAGAAAGAATGCGTCCGGATCTGCGATGTGGAACATCACCGGAACGCGAAGCGTCGCGGTCTCGTCAAACAGCGGCCCCAGCCTCACATCATCAATTCGGAGCAGTTCGCCATCGGTATCGCGCAGTTGTAGCCCAAGATCCTTCCAGATTTTCAGTCCGCACGCGCCTGCTTCAATAAAGCTTCGCAAATTCTCAACCGCGCGTGCGAAGAAATCCGAAGAGTGGAGGCCTCTCCAGTCCATCCATGCGATCGTCGAGAAACGTCCCGGCGCAAACGAGTGAAAGCGGCGCATGATGGATCGCGCTTCGTCCCCCACTTTCATAGTGATGTTGACCGTCCTCTCAATTCCACAGACATCCATAATTCGAACCACGTCCGCGGGATCCTGCGCATCGAGGTGATTGTGGAAGTCAATCGCCGGAAACTTCGCCCTCAATACTTCATGGACTGGAGTAACCAGCATCGAGCGCGGCTGAAAATCACCGAGGGGAAGATCGACGGTTGCTCTCGCCGAAACCATCGCTATGAATTTATCTGCTTCCGTCATCCATCGTTCCTTTACATGCGGGTTGCTCAAGAGTTTTTGAGAAGCCGTGGTAGGCTGGATCGTCGCCGATGATTCAATTCAGCCAGGGCGCTCGCAACCGAAATAATAGCCGTTTTATTCGCGGACGGTTCCAGTGAAATCTCTTCCGGTCTTCGCTTTCCTTGCGTTGCTCGCCGCTACTGCGACAATTGCCCATTCTCAGACAGCCGCATTGCCTTCGTCGCTTCTCACGATCGATCCGGGACAAGCAGTTGCCGCCAGCGACGGAACCAAGCTTTCACTCGCCAACCGTGCGCTTTTAGTTGAGTGGACGACTGAGAACGGCAAATTCAAGTTCACTAAATTCGACGATCTTCTCGCGAAACAATCTGCGCCAGTCACGGGCGAAGTGTTCGTCATTTACTTGAAGGACGGTCGCGACTTTCCCGCCTCACAGATGTCGTTGGTCTCTACGCCCACCGTGGAAGACCTCCCTGCGAATCCGAACGCATCGAGGCTCTCTGAAAGAATCGGCGGCAAGAAAATTGGTGTCACCTTACAATCGGCCTCTGAAAACATCCGCGTGGCATGGGCCGGAATTCTTCGCGATGGTTCAAACTATCTCCGGCAGGAAATTACGGTACGCGCGTTGGGCCAGGATGTCCCAGTTTCCGAAATCCGTTTGATCGATTGGAATCTGCCTGCGGCAAAGGTTGTTGGGAGCGTGATGGGTTCGCCGGTTGTCGCCGATGGCATTTTTGCCGGCTTCGAACATCCCCTTTCTAAATGCGAGGTCTCGGATGGTGTTGCGACGTGCGCGCTCTCCCGGAAAATCCCTCTGCCTGCGAATCATGAGGTGAAATATTCATCGGTGATCGGCGTAACGCCACCAACCCAATTACGCCGCGGCTTTCTCAACTATGTGGAGCGTGAGCGTGCGCATCCCTATCGCACCTTTCTGCATTACAACTCCTGGTACGACCTCGGATATTTCGGTAAGTTTGATCAAACTGGCGCACTCGATCGAATCCATGCTTTCGGAACACAGTTGAACAAACTGCGCGGTGTCTCGCTCGATTCGTTTCTCTTCGACGACGGATGGGATGATCCAAAAACGCTATGGCGATTCAACTCCGGTTTCCCTGACGGATTCACTCCGGTAAAAGAGGCCACCGCCAGATATGGCGCTGCGCCGGGCATTTGGCTGTCTCCCTGGGGTGGTTACGGGAAGCCGCATGAAGAACGGATCAAGTTTGGCGTGGAACAAGGATTCGAGACAAATAAGGATGGCTTCGCGCTCTCGGGACCAAAATACTATCGTCACTTCCACGATGTTTGCGTGGAGATGATTCGTGCCTACGGAGTAAATCAATTCAAGATCGACGGCACGGGAAACGCAAACGAGGTGATTCCCGGCAGCAAATTCGATAGTGACTTCGATGCGGCGATAAACCTGATTCAGGATATGCGCGCGGCCGAGCCTGCCATCTATATCAACCTCACGACCGGTACCTATCCATCGCCGTTTTGGCTGCAATACGCCGATTCAATCTGGCGAGGCGGCGACGATCACAGCTTTGCGGGCGTCGGCACCTGGCGCCAGAAGTGGATCACCTACCGCGATGCTGACACATACGAGCATGTGGTGAAGGCTGGTCCGCTCTATCCCCTGAATGCACTGATGCTGCACGGGCTCATCTACGCGCGCCATGCGAAGAATTTGGGCACCGATCCGAACCATGATTTCACCGACGAGGTCCACGACTATTTCGGCACCGGCACGCAGTTGCAGGAGATGTACATCACGCCTTCGCTGTTGACCAAAGAGAATTGGGATACCATCGCGGAGGCGGCGAAGTGGTCGCGTCAGAACGCAACAATTCTGCGTGACTCGCATTGGGTCGGAGGCGATCCGGCGAAACTTGAAGTCTATGGCTGGGCTTCATGGTCGTCCAAGAAAGCGATTCTCGTCCTGAGGAATCCGAGTAACAAGCCACAGCAGTTCTCGGCGGATGTCGGGCAGGCGTTCGAGATCCCGGAGGGCGCACCCGTAAATTTCCAAGCGAAAAGCCCGTGGACAAAGGACCGCTCGACACAGCCTTTTCTACTGAGCGCAGGCTCGCCGCACGTTTTCGAGTTAGCGCCGTTTGAGGTTCTAACGCTGGAGGCGGTGCCAGTAATCCGCTGAGTTTTATTGATTGCTGGCTTCGTGACGACGAAAGAATTCCTGCATTCGCGCTCTGTCGCGAAAAGCTTCGGTGCCGCCACAATCGGTGGTGGAGAATGCCCCGCACAAATTTCCATAAGCCAGGCACTTCTCAAGATCCGCGCCGCGCAGAAATTGGTGGAGAAATCCAGCATCGAAGCTGTCTCCCGCGCCGACCGGATCGACGACCTTCACGGGGATAGCCTCCGCGTTGAATCGACGACCGTCCTGAATCGCAATTGCTCCGCTGGCGCCCATTTTGACGACAACGGTTTTCACTTTTTGCCCCAGCCGCGAGAGTGCGTTTTCGAAGTCGTTAGTCCCCGCAATCTTCATCGCTTCGCGCTCATTCGGCAGCAAAATATCTACGTGCGGAAGAATCTTCGCGAGTCCGTCCTTCCAGCGATCTTCAGGGTCATCGTTGGTGTCTAGCGAAGTTGTCAGACCGGCTGACTTCACTCGACGAAAAAGCTCGGGCACATGCGGCAACAGTTCCCGCTGCAAAAAAAGCGACGACATATGGAAGTGGCGCGCAGAGGCCAAATAATCGAGATCAATATCTTTAAAACGTAATTCGGAAATTGTGCCCGGATAAGTGAGAATGTGGCGCTGGCTCTCGTGCGGAAGAATAACAGTTACGCCTGACTTCGCGCCGTGAGCGACCCGAGTTAAATGCACACCGCGTTCACGCAGACGGTCCGTCGCAATAGCGCCGAAAGAATCGCCGCCGACTTTCGTAATAAAGCCCACCTGGCTGCCAAGAGCGGCGAGATTATGCGCAAGGATGGCAGAGGAACTGCCCAACGTGACGGCAAAATCGGAGGCAAGCAACTCGCGCTCGGTTGGCATCTGCTCAGGCAACCCGTAGAGGATGAGATCGAGATTGATCTCCCCAACGATTGCGATATCGAGCTTGGACATGGAAGCTGGTTCTTTTATGCTGTAGCTAAAAGGTCAACTAAGTGCTAACTGCCGGCTTCAGTTCGACCACGCGCGTCAGATTTTTCGGCGTATCCGGATTCAGGCCCTTCTTGATTCCATAGTAAACGCCATACAGTTGACCCCAAATCACGAACGCCGCTAGACGCGCATACTCTGGCGATTGCAGACCAAGTTCGATGGCGAAGTCAGCCGCCCGCTGCGCGCGACTATCAACGCGGTTCGCGATCACCATAGTAGCTGCGCCGAGGGCCTGCATTTCTTCGAGTAACTCGACTTCCGCGTCGTAAGAAGTTTCCGACATAAGAAATGTAATCAGCGTGTCAGGACTGGCGATCGATTTAGGGCCGTGGCGAAACTCCAGGGAGTGAAATACCTGCGCATAAGACGAGGAGGATTCCGTCACCTTCAACATGCACTCCGAAGCAATGCCGAACAGCGGACCTTGGGCGAGGAAGACGAAGTCGGAGAAATTCCGAGACTCTACAAACAATCGCAACCGCTGCGGAATGTCTTCCAGCAAAGACTCCACCTGTTCCGGGAGATCAAGCAATTCTCGTCGAAATGTATCGTTGACAGAAACTGTTGCCGCGAGGTATTGCAGGCCAAGCAACATTGATGTAAACGATCGCGTCATGACGGTACTCTGCTCATCAGCACCGAGAAGCTTCAACGTCAAGCTGCATGCAGCCTCCAGCGGTTGGCCATCGGCACAGGTGATAGCGATGGAGCGGAGATCATGCTCCTTCTCCAACATCTGGGCGACGCGAACCGCCTCTGACGTGCGGCCAGAACGCGAGATCACAACCGGAATATATGTTTTTCCCGCGTGCAGGGTAAGTGCGGGATACATTAATAATTCAGAAGCTGGCACCGCGTGCGCCGCTAAGTTGAGATAGTTGAAGCTCGCCGCCGCAGCCTGCGCCAGATAGTAACTGGTTCCGCAACCTATAAATATCCACGCGGCTCCCAGCCGCGCGAGTTGGGTGGCAGCTCGCAGCTCATCGCTGGCCGCCAGAGTGGCTAGACACGCATTCCAGCACTGAGGCTGAGAAAGAATCTCGTGTAATGTGTGCTGGCCGCTTTCTGTCACTTCAACTGATTTCATCGTTCGTCTTCGACTCCGATCACACCAATGTTACCTTTACTCCCGCCTCTTTCAGCGCGCGCAAATCCGACTTCGGAATCTGCTTATCCGTAATCACTTCATGGACTGAACTGACCGGCGTAATGTTGCAGAGGCTGCGACGGCCGAATTTACTCGAATCACAAACCGCGATCGTTCTGCGGGCAATAGCGACCATGGCCCGATTTACTTCCGACTCCAACAGATTCGGAGTGAAAAGACCGGCCGAAGTGTCGAAACCATCAACGCCCAGAAACAAAATATCGGCACTGAGTTGGCGCAGAGTGCGCTCGGCCAGCGGTCCGACCAGAGAGAACGAGTTTTTACGCAATGTGCCGCCGGTGAGGATGACTTCAACATCCGTTCCCGCCAGTTCGGCCGCGATGTTGACCGCGTTGGTGATCACAGTCAGCCGCGCCATGTTTTTCAGCGCCCGGGCAATCGCCGTGGTAGTCGTTCCCGAATCAAGCAGCACCGACTGGCCCTCTTCCACCAAGCGGACTGCGACGTGGGCAATTTGTGTCTTTTGCTTGCGGTGAAGCTGCTCTTTCTCGCGCAGCGTTGGATCAAGCAGCGCCCCGCTTTGCACCGGCAGCGCGCCGCCGTGCGTGCGTTCAATGACTCCCTGACCGTTAAGAACTTCCAGATCTTTCCGAATCGTAATCTGCGAAATACGAAAACGCCGCGCGAGATCATTGACGAGAACGCGACCATCCTGATGCAAAATCTCAAGGATTTCACGGCGGCGTTCTTCGTTGAGTAAACCGTTCGAAGGCATAATGATTCGATTGAGTCGCAAATTCCTCGACTCTTCCTCAGAAATAAAACTTCAGCGCGAACTGAATCTGTCGAGGCGCTCGCGCAGCCAGTGGGAATCCGAACCCGCTCTGGGGGTTAGTCGGATTGAGTTCCAGTGGAGTGGGCTCGGCGCTGATCGCGCCAAACTGCCCAAACAAATAGTTCACATGATTGAGGACGTTGAAGAATTCCGCGCGGAATTCGAAACGCTTCTGTTCATTGATCCGAAACTGTTTGACTAGAGACGTATCCCACTCGGTATATCCCGGCCCCTCAATAATATTGCGTCCCGCGTTGCCGAATGTTCCCTGCGCTGTATTGTGCGCAAACGCACACGTGTTAAAGAGCGCGCCCTCGACGCAAGGCTTGCCATTGGGATTACCCACAAGATTGGGGCGAGAGCAATAGTAGCCAACGGTCCCGCCGCAATCGGCATTAGCAACCGAAACTGTATCCGTGGCGGTGTAGTAATTGCCCGTGGCCGTGGAAAAGACGCCGGTCACTTGCCAGTCCCCGATAATTTGATTGACTACGCCAGACGCATCTTGGGAGAATATTCGCCCGCGACCAAAAGGCAGGTCGTAAACATAACTGAAAACGAAGCGCTGACGAACATCGAAGTCGGCGTTGCCATAATTCTGGTTCGGATAACGCTGATCCTGAAAGTCTCCGTTGTTCACCGACCCCAGACTGGCGCTGGAAGCGTTATCGAGTGCGTGCGCAAAAGTGTACGCGGCTTCGTACTGCAGTCCATGAGAGTAGCGCTTCTCCAGGCGAACCTGAAGCGAGTCATAATTTGAAAATGTGTTCGAGCGGAACGTATCGATGGGCGCGTCGAGCGCGCCGTCGCAATTGTAGAGCGCTGGGTTGTTCATGTTGATAGATTCGTAGTAAGCGGCCACCGTACAAGATCCGGTCGCCCCGGGTGTTACTTCGTGCGCTGGGCGGCGCGGCGCGGTGGGGTCGGTTGAAACCGCAGACGGAACAGCCTGATTGCCGTTGTAAAACGCGAAGAGTTTCAAGCCGCGCGAGCCCGCGTAGGAAACTTCGAGAACGGTGTCGGCGGGCAATTGGTATTCCAGACCGACGTGCCACTGCTGCATATAAGGCGTGACCAGGTGCGGGTCAAGAGAGTAGAGGCTGGGCGTGTTCGGGTCGGTCAAACTGCTGGGTTGCCCCGAGGAGTTGGTGGGAAATCCATTGGCCAGAACGTTAAGCGGCAGGTTCGAATTGTTCGCGGCCGAGATCGAGCAATCGAGAAAATTGGGATTAGCAGAAGCGGCAGAACAGGGCGTCGTGAACACTTCCGAAGCGAAGAACGGAGGATTGAAGCCGGGGCTGGGGTTGGAGAACGGCCCGT
Organism: Acidobacteriaceae bacterium; assembly: GCA_003132405.1. Classification (GTDB taxonomy): domain Bacteria; phylum Acidobacteriota; class Terriglobia; order Terriglobales; family Acidobacteriaceae; genus Acidiflorens. The sequence continues at coordinate 59,780 of PKXQ01000102.1, forward strand.
TTTCCTGGCCACCGTAGAAGATGCCGTAACCGCTGCGCAGCACGAGTTTGTCAGACAATTGATAGGCCAATCCAATACGCGGCGCGAAATTGTTGCGGTCCGGACTGATCAGCCCGCGCGTGCCGTTTCGTTGAATCGTGAGTTCGGAGGCGAGCGTAGGAGTCAACTGCGCATTTTGTCCGCTCGGAACGATCAGCGAAAGCGAGTTGAAATCAAACGTCGCCTCGTTATTATTGGCCTCTTTAATCGTAGTGAAGAGTTCGTAGCGCAGGCCAAGATTCAGAGTCAGGCGGGGAGTTACCTTGAAGTCGTCGAGGCCATACACCGCATAAATCTGCCGGTTATAGATGATGTTGTTAAGGCCAGTAATCTCTCCGCTGTCAGGAATGCCAAGCAGAAAAGTGGCAATCGACTCTCCGCCCGAACCGGGCGATGCGGGATTGTCGGTGAAGTCGCTGCCGAAAGACATGTAGCCACGGGCGGCGGCTGGCTCGAGTATCGTGAACTGTTCGAAGCGAAGTTCAGTGCCAAACTTCGCGGCGTGGCGTCCCTTAACCCAGCTCAGATTGTCGGTAAAAACATAACTGTGCTGATGTTCATTTGCGGGCAGGTATTCCGAGCTGCCAATAGCCGTAGTACCATCGCTGAAGCTGATCGAAGGCAGGCCGCCGAGATCCGGCCCATAGGGTACCCCGGGAAAATTAAGTTGCTGCGAGACATTGACGTTGTAGTTCAGGTTGTAGCGATGGGATTGAAGATGATTGAATCCGAAGCGAAATTCGTTGAACAGATTGTTGCGGAATGTGTGTAGCTCGCTGGCCGCCAACCCCTCGGCTGTGTTGTTACTGTAGCCGTCCTGAAAGCTGCCGCCGTCGAGAACGTTGTTGAAGGGGGACGGCCAGAAATTACTGTCGTTGCCGTAACTGAAGCGCGCGAAAAAGTTATCTTTGTTGCTGATTGACTGGTCAAAGCGAATGTCGAATTTGTTCTCGGTTTCGTTGCGTTTGGGATCGCTAAGAAAATCGTTGCCGCCGCCCTCAGTCGTGTTCGACACGGGAAACAGTGCGGCCAGATTCGACGCCAACTGCGGATTTATGCAAGTTGTACCCGGAGGGCACGAGATACCGGGAGGAAGAATATTGGTCGGCAGTCCGCCGGAGTTATAGCCGCCGATCGGAAAGCCGCAGAATCCGTTGGGATTGCCCGCGTAGTTATTCAGCGCCAGACGCGAATTGAAAATCTCTCCCTGATAGGTCGGGTTGCCGTTGCAGTCGAGCGCAACCTGACTCGTGGGGTTGCCGTTCGCGTCGACGGCGAGAGCTGGAGTGGTCGTAAGAAACGCGGAGAAATCTCCACCAATCTCGGCTTGCGTAGGAACCGTGGACAGTTGCGGCAGTCCCTGGCGAATGCGAAGGCCTTCGTAGTCTCCGAAATAAAACATCTTGTTCTTGACCAGCGGGCCGCCGAGCGTGAAGCCGAACTGGTTCTGCTTGTAAGGCTGCTGCCCGAACTGATCGAAGGGGTTGGTAGCGTCTAATTTCTCGTTGCGCAGAAATTCCCACAGGTCGCCGTGAATCTGGTTGGTGCCAGACTTAATCACGGCGTTCATGATCGCGCCGTTGCCGCGGCCAAACTCGGCGCTATAGGAATTCGTCTCAACTTTGAACTCAGCGATCGCATCGACCGCAGGCTGCACCACATAGGCCGCGCCGTTTAAGACGTCGCCCAGATTCGCATTGTTGTCGATGCCGTCGAGCAGGAAATTATTTTGCAGCGAGCGGGCGCCGTTGGCGCTGAATCCGTATGTTGTTTCGACGCGCGATCCCGGCTCGGCGGTAGCTACGCCAACGCCGAGCAGAGCCAGTTGCGCGTAGTTGCGCCCGTTCAAGGGAAGCGCGTTGATGCGCTGACTGTCCACCACCTGGCCCAAGTCCGAGGTTTCTGTTTCGAGTTGCGGACGTTCGCCGGTGACCACAACTGTCTCGGTCGCCATGCCGGCCTGAAGAGCCACATCCACACTAATGCGATCCTGAATGTTGACTTGCACCGGCCCGGCAACAGCCTTTCTGAATCCCTTCTTTTCGACGGTGACGCTGTAGCGTCCAATTTTGAGCGGGCTCGCGACATACTCTCCGTCATTATTAGTGGAGAGCGCCAATTGAACGCCCCGATCGACGTCAGTTACCGTGACTTTGGCGTCCGTGACCAGAGCGCCGCTCGGATCGCGCACGATTCCTACAATGGCGCCAGCGTCCTTTTGCGCCCATAGAGGCGTGACCATTACAAACAACAGAGCGTACAACATCACCGAGAGAGCTTGCCGACGGACGAAACGGGTGGGCATGGCCAGCCTCCTGTAGGCTAAGAGCGAGTTCCGAAACCGTCTGGATCGAGCCCTTTGAAAAAAGGTGCTAGAACCGCGCTTTCGTTGTAATATTACGAACCATTACTTTTACTTTCGTTTTGTAGCTTTTGTCAATTGCATATTTTGTCGAAGTTGTGAAGCCTAATCAGGATCCAGCGCGGAAGGAGATTTCAATGGTCGCTCGAAAAAGAAGAATGGTGGCGCTTTGTCTAATGATGGTTCTTGCATTCCTGCCGATGGCTTGCTCTAAGTTGCAGAAATCGCCTCCGCAAATCGAGACCGTAAAGCCGCAACCTACAAAGCCCTCAGCGATCAATGTCGACGTGAAGGGAGGCGGACCCGTGACGCTAACGACGAGCGCCGCCGAGTTCGAAGTCACGCCGGATGGTTACGTGCACGCTCTTTTATTGGAAGACGGCAAGAGACTCTCCTTGGACGAACCGAACGTAGGCTCTCCCTCGGACAGCAATTTTGTGCGGGTTGCAGGAAAAGATGTGAACTTTACCCTCGATTTCCAGCAAGCACAGGTCCGTGAAGCAATCGGAAAAATGGGAGTGGGAAAACGAGTTGAAATTCCCGAGCGACAGCTGGGGCCATCGGGAACGGGATTGCAGGCTGTGCTCGCGCTCGAAGTCTACGACAACTTCCCGAACATTTTGCTAAGCGCTGTGGAATACAAAAACACTGGAACCACCGAAGTCAAAATCGACCAAAGCGTGAATCAGCGGCGCCGCTTAAATGCGCGCTTGATCGAGGCGAAGGCGCATCCCTATGAGATGTGGTCCTTCCACGGCGCAAGCTATGACTGGGGCAAGGACGACGTAGTGAAGCTGACGCCGGCTTTCTCTCAGCCGAATATTATGGGAGAGATGGTCAAAGGCGGCTATGGTGGCGGCATTCCCGTAGTCGCCTTCTGGACGCGCCAGGTAGGCGAAGCCGTCGGCCACGTCGAAACCATCCCAATTTCCGCCGCGATCCCGGCAAAAGTTGCGGCCGATGGACGCGTGGACACAGAAGTAGACTACGCCGCCAATATCACGCTGAAGCCTGGCGAAACCTACTCCACTCCGCGGAGTTTCGTTTCCGTCTTCGCCGGCGACTTTTATGAGCCGCTACGAATCTGGTCGAGCGTATTGCAAAAAGAAGGCTGGGACCTGCCGAAGCCATCGAGCGAAGCCTACAACGTGAGCTGGTGTGGCTGGGGATATCAGGAAAACGTAACTCCTGCACAGATGCTGGGCACAATTCCGAAGTTAAAAGAGATGGGCATCAAGTGGGTGACGCTCGACGATCGATGGTTCGACGTCTATGGCGACTGGAATCCGCGCCCAGATACTTTTCCCGGAGATTCCATCAAAAAGATGGTGGATGACTTCCACAAAGAAGGCATGCTGGCGCAGATATGGTGGCTTCCGCTCGCTGTCGAAGATGGCCAAGGCAGATACGAGTCGCACAAGTATGAGGTTTCGAAAATTGCGCAGGAGCATCCGGAGTGGCTGGTCCTCGACAAGAACGGAAAGCACGCGCGCATGACTCGCGGCCTGGCGGTGCTCTGTCCGGCGGTGCCGGAGGTCCGCGCATATCACAAGCAGCTGACGGAGAAATTTATTCGCGACTGGGGATTCGACGGCAGCAAACTCGATAATATTTACAGCGTTCCGGAATGTTATAACCCGGCGCACCACCATAAGTCGCCACAGGACTCGGTGAATGCAATGGGCGATATCTACAAGGAAATTTTTCAGACAACACGTGTCCTTAAGCCGCAGAGCGTTACGCAAAGCTGCCCGTGCGGGACTCCGCCGTCGCTGGCATGGCTACCGTTCATGGATCAGGCAGTCACTGCCGATCCAGTCGGAGCGGTGCAAGTGCGGCGGCGGATCAAGATGTATAAAGCCCTGCTTGGGCCCGAGTCAGCGGTCTACGGCGATCATGTAGAACTTTCCGCGATGACCAAAGTCGGCACTGACTACATCGAACACGGCGACGACTTTGCCTCCACAATTGGCGCCGGAGGCGTAGTGGGAACGAAGTTTGTATGGCCCGATCCCGGCCCGAAATTCAAAGACGTCAATCTGACCGCCGCGAAAGAAGAGCGCTGGAAAAAATGGATTGGTCTGTATAACGAAAAGATGCTTTCGAAGGGTGAGTTCAGAGATCTTTACGTGACCGGCTACGACACGCCCGAAGCATATGCCATCGCCAAAGACGGCAAAATGTATTATGCCTTCTTCACCTCAACCGACTGGAAAGGCGCAGTCGAACTCCGAGGATTAAAGCCAGGCAAATATCGCGTAAGCGATTACAGCGAGAGCAAAGACCTCGGCACGGTAGACGCGGCGGCCGACGGTGTGGCGAAACTGCCAACGGAATTCAAGGATCACCTTCTGCTCGAGGTTAGTCCCCAGCCGTGAGCGCCGTACCGCCGCATGTGATCGGTCAATGCTCCGGTCGACCAGTCTCATGAAGGCACGCCATACTGCTACAATCCGTTGTTGAAGAATCCGGCTGTTCCAGGGTCGTAATTCTCAAAACCAGCAACCGCCGAATCCTTACCGTTGCGGTCACTTCAGGCCGCACAAAGGAGATCATTCCATGCCGACAATCACAACCAAAGATGGCACCACAATTTACTACAAGGACTGGGGAAAAGGCCAGCCCATCGTATTCAGCCACGGTTGGCCGCTCACCGCCGACGACTGGGACGGGCAGATGTTGTTCTTCGGCCAACGCGGCTACCGAGTCATCGCGCACGACCGGCGAGGACACGGCCGCTCCACCCAGACGTGGGACGGCAACGATATGGACACTTACGCCGACGATCTCGCGGCGCTCACTGAAAAGCTTGACCTCAAAGACGCGATCCACGTGGGCCACTCCACTGGTGGAGGCGAAGTTGCCCGCTACATTGGACGGCACGGTTCAAAGCGTGTCGCAATGGCCGTGCTGATCAGTTCAGTGCCGCCACTGATGGTGAAGACGCCGAACAATCCGGCGGGCGCGCCCATCGAGGTCTTCGACGACCTGCGAGCCCAATACGTTAAAAATCGGCCTCAGTTTTACAAGGACATCACTCTCCCCTTCTACGGATACAATCGCCCCGGCGCGAAGATTTCTGAGGGCATCCGAGAGCATTGGTGGTTCCAGAGCATGATGGGAGGAATGAAAGCTGGCTACGACTGCATCAAGGCTTTCTCCGAAACGGACTTCACCGAAGATCTAAAGAAGTTCGACGTGCCCACTCTTGTCATGCATGGCGATGACGATCAGATTGTGCCTATCGACGCGGCGGGCCGCATGTCCGCCAAAATTGTGAAGGGAGCCACACTGATAGTCTATCCCGGGTTCCCCCACGGAATGCCTACTACCAACGCAGATCAGATCAATGCCGACCTGCTTGCGTTCATCAAACAAAGACAGCAGGCAGCGGCCTAAGAAGATGTTCGGAGCCCGGCCTTTCGCATTTGTTGCGAGAGGCCGGAGCGCCTCCGGAAAACACAGTGTGGGTGTACCGACGCGCCGAAATTCCTCGCCGCCTTGAGCGCGTTGACGCACAGTTGGCTTTATGGTCTTCCGGGGCCGAGCGGCGGCTTTCCCGGGAACGTGTTGGGTACCAGTTTGCCCTGCTCAATCAACACCGTTCTTCCGACGATCACAAACTTCATCCCCATGCTCGGCTTCATTGGCTGTTGGTAAGTGGACCAGAAACTGGCAAAATGGCGTTCGCGCGACCGCATGAGTTCAACAACATCAGCAAAGATTCTTTGAAAAAATTTCGAGGCGCGATTGATGAAAACGCTGCGATGGTCATTTGCATTTTTCTTCGTTTGCTGGTCGTCGAGTGCAGTCTTCTCGCAAGCCGCAACCGCGCTGCCGGACCGCATTCAAGCCATTATGAGCCGGCCCGCCTTCGCGCATTCCAGCTTCGGAATTGCCTTCTACTCCCTTGATAGCAGAAAGATGCTTTACCAGTTCAACGCCGACAAGCTGATGGTGCCCGGGTCGACGACAAAACTGCTCACAGAAGGTTCAATGCTCGAGTTGCTGGGTGGAGATTATCGCTTCCACACCCGCGTCTACCGCACCGGACCAATTAAGAAAGACGGCACGCTCGAGGGAGATATCGTCATCGTTGCCAGCGGCGATCCGAACCTCTCCGGCCGCACCCAGCCTGACGGCACGCTCGCGTACGAGAACATGGACCACTCCTATGGCGACCCCGACAGCAAAGGAGTCGGTGATCCGCTGCAAGTGATTCGAGAGCTTGCGGAGCAGATCGTAGGCAAAGGAATCAAACGCGTAAAAGGAAGAGTGCTGGTTGACGTAAGCCTTTTTCCCGAGGGCGAGCGCGAACTCGGCACGAACGTGGTCGTCTCCCCCATCGTCGTCAACGACAACATCATCGACGTGATTGTCAGCCCCGGGGACAAGGAAGGTGCGCCGGTCAATTTGCAGAGCTCCCCGAAGACTGCCTATCTCCAGATCATCAATCAGGCGACAACTGCCAAAGCCGACGCAACGCCGTCGCTTAATTACACGGCTGAGAAACTCAATCCCGACGGAACCCGCAGCGTTACGCTGGCTGGCGCGTTCCCAGCAGGTAAAGCCGCCAGCATGATGGCCTACGCGGTGCCTGAGCCCAGCCGTTTCGCGGCGACTGTCCTTGCTGAGGCGCTGAAGCAGAAAGGCGTGGAAGTCGCGATCGCTACAACTGCTGCGCGTCCCGACTTCAAGGCAGTGGCCGCAAATTACAAACCAGAAAACCTGATTGCCGAACACACATCACTGCCGTTGAAGGAAGACGTCAAAATCACCTTGAAGCTGAGTCAGAACCTCCACGCGACCATGGGCCCGTTTCTGCTGGGTGCCTTAGTCGCACACAAAGACAAGGAGATCGATCAAGCTGGATTCAGCCTGGAACAGGATTTCCTGAAGAAAGCGAACCTCGATTTAACCGCCGCATCGCAAAGCGACGGCGCCGGCGGCAATGCTTTTTTTACTGCGGACTTCATGGTCCACTACCTCGCCTTCATGACTAAGCAGAAGGATTTCGCTGACTTCCACCGAGGCTTGCCGATTCTCGGGCGAGATGGAACCCTTTTCAAGATTCAAATCCACTCGCCCGCCGCCGGCCACGTCGAAGCTAAAACTGGCACCTATGCGGTCTATGATGCGCTCAATAAAAATCTGATGGTAACCGGCAAGGGCCTGGCCGGTTACATCCAGACGGCGAGCGGACAACAGTTGGCGTTTGCGGCTTATATCAACATGGTGTCCGTGCCGATGGACGATCCGGAGGCAATACAGAAGATCGCCGGAGAAGCGCTCGGCGAAATTGCGGCCGCTGCCTATGACGCTCCGCTCAACTCGGCCGACGCTTCCGCGGCCGACGCTCCCTATGACGTAATCATCCGAAACGGCAAGATCATCGACGGCTCCGGAAGTCCATGGGTTTCCGGAGACGTTGCGATTCGCGGAGATCGAATCGTCGCGATAGGCCGGCTGGAGCACGCTACAGCGAAACGCGTCATCGACGCCTCAGGACTCATCATATCGTCAGGATTCATCGATATGCTGGGCCAGTCGGAGTGGTCCTTACTGATTGACAATCGATCCCTGAGCAAACTGTCCCAGGGAATCACAACCGAGATCACGGGCGAAGGAGGCTCGGTTGCGCCGCAAGATGCCCTTACTATTCCCCAACTGCAAGCTGAATTGGATCAGTATCACCTGAAGGTCGATTGGTCGACCCTGAAAGAATATTTTGCGCGGCTTGAGAAAACGGGCACGCCTCTCAACATCGGAACCTACGTGGGCGCGGCGCAGGTCCGCGAAGCCGTGCTAGGAGATGTGGATCGCGCTCCGACTCCCGATGAACTTACAAAAATGAAAGAGCTCGTCGCGCAAGCGATGCAGCAGGGAGCCTTTGGAGTTTCCACCGCTCTCATCTATCTCCCCGGACATTACGCGAAGACGGAGGAACTGATCGAATTAGCAAAGACCGCCTCACAGTATGGCGGAATCTACGCCACCCATATGCGCAGCGAAGGACGCAGCGAAGTGCCGGCAATCGAAGAAGCCTTGCGCATCGGGCGGGAAGCGCACTTGCCAGTTGAAATCTTTCATCTCAAAGTGGCCGGCAAGCCGCGATGGGGATCGATGCCGAAGATTGTAGCGATGATCCAGAGCGCGCGTGACGCTGGGCAAGACGTTTCTGCCGACATGTATCCCTATGTTGCGGGTGGCACCGCGCTCGCCTCCAGTTTGCCCCCATGGGTCGCTGAAGGCGGAATGGAAAAGCTACTGGATCGGCTGAAAGATCCATCGACGCGCGCCAAAATCAAGCAGGAGATGGCGACTGAACATGACAACTGGGAGAATCTTTATCTAGGCAGCGGCGGCGCCTCGGGCGTCTTGATTTCGGGCATCGTAAATCCCGATCTCAAGAAGTACGACGGTCAGACACTCGCTCAGATCGCAACTGCTCAGAAGAAAGAGCCTCTCGACGCTCTCTTCGACCTGGTGCTTGCAGATAAAGGTCAAACCGGAGCCATTTATTTCATCGCAAATGAAGATGACGTGCGTTACGGACTGAAACAGCCGTGGACCTCCTCCATCGGCCTCGACGCGGGCGAACTGTCGTTGGAGGGCCCGCTCTATGAGCCGCACTCGCATCCACGCGCCTTTGGAACGATGCCGCGGCTGCTCGGCCATTACGTACGCGATGAGCAGCTGCTTCCCTTGGAGCAGGCCATCCGCAAGATCACTTCTCTGCCGGCGCAGCGCGAGCGCTTGCGGGATCGAGGACTATTAAGAGAGGACTACTTTGCCGACATAACCATCTTCGATCCGGCGACGATTCGAGATCACGCGACCTATGAAAATCCGACCCAACTCTCCGAGGGTATTAAGTATGTCTTCGTGAACGGTCAACTTGAGTACGAAGATGGTCACCTTACCAAGACACAAGCAGGTAGAGTGTTGCTTGGACCAGGTTGGGACGGGACTCACTAACGGATAACTGCAAGTTAGTCGGCCCGCCTGCTCGCTCGCCGGGGCTTCGGCTTGCCCTTGCTCTTGTCCTCGATGTTGAGCGCCACTGCAGCGCGGATAAGATCCTTCAATCCCGCCTCATCGACCTTGTCGCCTTCGCGGATGTCGATGGCGCGCCTCACCTTCCCGTCGAGGCTGGAGTTGAATAGACCTTTAGGGTCCTTCAACGCCGCTCCCTTGGCAAATGTCATCTTGACTACGTTCTTGTGCGTCTCTCCCGTGCAGACGATGCCGCCGTGGGAAAAGACGGGTGTCCCCGGCGATGTCGGCTTGACCCACTTCCGCTCTTCGACGATCTCAGGGTCGGCCTCGTGTATGATTTGGCGTCGTCACGGCGAACAAGCTAGATTGCCCTCATGCCATGGGGACTAACGCGTTTTCAGCACAGCGGGCAGGGTCATTTCGTCGGAAACACTAAACACAAGGTCCCTCCGCTCCGCAGATCATCGCTTTCGCGATGATCTTCTCCGGTCGGGATGACAGAGTTGGTTCAGTCGGTGCGTCGCCGGCTGCCCCACCTGGCTGCATACGGCAGCGCGAACAAGTACAGGCCGGTGAAGAACTGCAAGGCGAGCACGAACACCGCCGAGAGGCCCAGCCTAGAACTGTACTTCCCCTGCATCACGGCGACGCCGTTGACGATGACGGCTACGGCCGAAGCGGATCGGGCACGGCTAAAACTTCTGCGAACTCTCCCACTCAAGCCGAAAGCGGGCTTGAGTGGGCCACCGGTCCGCCTTCTCGACTTTTGAGCCACCTGAGGCGGCCAGTTGGGCGCTTCAACGCCGAACTGCTTGGCGTATTCGGCGTTCAATCGCTGCCAGCCGCCGAACTTCATGGCTTCAGGGCCGACCATGCGGCCGATGGGAGTTCCGCTGAGAAGGTGATCCAGGACATCGAAACAAATGTGCCAACCGGCAGCGCCCATGGAGATGAAGCGGTGACCGATGTTGGTCCATAGCGTCAGGCGCGTGCCGCTGCCCAGACCTTCAAAGTCGAAGATCTTCGAGTTGCCACCGCATATCGAAGTTACCCCAGTTGTACTCCAGCACTTTGGGAGCGTCGGCTCGCTTCACGGTTGTTTCGGTAATTCGTGGCGCGGGCGCTCCCACCGTGGTGAGCTTCACCGTGGTTCCGGCCGCGGCCAGGCTGCCATCGGCGTCGAAGGGCGCCCACTCGCGGAGATGCGCCGGGTCGGTAAGCGCCTGCCAGACTTTTTCCGGGGCGTGACGGAGCTCTCGGACGAGGACAAGCGTCCACTTCCACCTGGCCCGACTGTTCCGGCTGGTGAATGAGCTTCCTGAAGATCAAAGAAATGTGTTGGTGATGCGTTTTGCGGAGGAGAAAAGCATACGTGAAGCTGCGCAGCAATTAGGAAGGAGTGAGGGAGCGGTGAAACAGTTCGCGAACATCGAGAAAGCTGCAAACTACTACGGCGTCAACCTCGCGGAAACGTCATGGCACGACCTGGGCGTTCATCCTCAAAAGAATAGAAGAGAGGCTGCGCCAAAGCCGCCGTGACGCGCGAACGCCGAGTGCAGAGCTAAGAATCCACCGGTCAGGACCATGCCTATTCCGGCGGCTTGCGGTTTCGAATTTTGGGACTCCATCACATCGGCGACCAATTCTTGTCTCGCTCATCTAACCTTTTTGTTAGTGACAGTTTTGCCACCCTAACAAAGGAGACGAATATGAAAGCAGTTGTTGTCCATCAATATGGCGGTCCTGAAGTGCTGAAGTTTGAGGAATACCCTGATCCGGTAGCGGGCCCGGGCGAAGTACTGGTGCGGGTCGCTGCCACGAGTGTGAATCCGATCGACTACAAACGGCGTGCAGGGTTGACGAAAGACTATTATCCCATCAACTTTCCGGGACTGATGGGAGTGGATATTGCGGGGACTGTCGTCACGGTTGGGCCGGGAGTGGAAGGCTTTTCCCGAGGCGATCAGGTGTTTGCAATGGCGGCCGACACATACGCCGAACTTTGCGTTGTGAAAGCCGCGATTCTGGCGAAAGTTCCCAAGGGACTCGACTTGATCCAGGCGGCGGCCCTACCGCTGGTGACGACGACTGGCAACCAGCTCATTTCCGCTACGGGGATCAAAGCGGGCCAGACGGTTCTCGTCGTAGGTGCTGCCGGAAATGTCGGGCGTTCGGCGGTATTCACCGCGAAGCAACGGGGAGCAACCGTGATTGCAGGAGTGTTGAAGAACCAGATGGAGGAAGCGAAGACCATTGGCGCAGATCAGTTGGTCGCAACCGATGACGACAATGCGATTGCAAATCTTTCGATGCTCGATGTCATAGCCGATACGGTCAACGGCAAGACTGCCGAAAAGCTGATCGCCAAGGTCAAGCCGGGAGGAGTGTTTGCGTCGGTTCTCGGGGCGCCACGAAATGCCGAGAAGTACCCAAACGTAAAAGTCGTGCCAGTGTACGCTACACCCGATGCGAAAACTCTTCAGTTCATGGCTGAGGCTGTCCGAGATGGCAAGCTAGTAATCCCGATTAGCCAGAAACTGCCACTCAGCGAGGCGGCCGAAGCTCAAGCGGCTGCGGAAGCGGGTGGTAGCGGGAAGGTCTTGCTGGTGGCTTGACATTTTTTCTTGCCGGCCGAAGCGCACGAAAGGAAAATCGGAAATGAAAGAAAGATCGGCGCGGAACTAACTCGGCTTCGAAGCCGAGTGGCGACGGGTGTGTCGAATGCCTGGCGTCGCCGAAGGGTTGGTGGTTTCATCTCCGCCGGTGCGCGGAGTGTGGGCACATCGGATGTTGCGACAGTTCACCGAGTCAGCATGCATCCAAGCATGCGGCGGCGACGGGGCATCCGATTATTGCCAGCTTCGAGCCGGGTGAGGATTGGTTCTACGATTACGAGAAGTAGGGCATGATCACGAGCAAGGGTGTGGAGTTGCTTCCGCCGCATTCGCATCCAAAAAATCAGCCCGCTCCTGGACCAGCAGGAAGGGTACCAGCCAACTGGGAATCGCTCCTACACTAGCGGTCAGTTATAGGGTCGCCAGCAGGTGAAACACTTCCTTTAGACCGTAGGCGTTTCCGGCCGCATCCTAATTTATCGACCACAGAAGGCACCGGATGAATCTACCTGACGCGCCGATTGCACACGAAGGCTTCTTCGCAACTCACTTCTTCACCGTGAGCGACCTGGACAAATCGAAGGACTTCTATGTCCGAATTCTTGGCGGGAAAGTGATCAAGCCAGACAATCCCTGCTACATCAAGCTGGCGAATACGTGGATCATTCTCAATTCCGGCGGTGGCCCGACTCCCGACAAGCCAGAGGTCCTTCTTGAAACACCGTCGGATCTGAACAGAGTAAATAGCTTCCTTGATTTGCGTGTCGCCGACATCTGGGCCTGCTACAAACAATGGGGCGACATAAGGAGCGTTCTTTCTTACCGAGCCATTAGACAATCACGGCTGGGAATGGCGCTGCTACATGCGCGATCCCGACGGCTACCTCATTGAGGTTGGCCAATATACTCAAATCGCCCTCGACTGGTTCAACAACCACAGTTAATTTGGCAAGCGATAAGCGAGAGGGGTACTGTCTCAGTTCGATTTCTCAGGGATGCTTGTGCTAAACCAGTTCGCTCCGACGAGCACGGGTTTCCATCTTTAGTATTCGCGGCGCTCGCAGCGGGATTCGCGTCATCTCAATGAGATATTCTTCGACGCCCTTTAGGTTTTTCGATTTTGCGTTCACGATTCTCTCAAGCCATACGCCATCTGCCGCAAGTCTTACGACACGAAGCTCGATTCTCGAATC
>PKXQ01000014.1 GCA_003132405.1 Acidobacteriaceae bacterium
TGATCCTCGGGGGCATTGCCCCATAAGCGCTAACTTAAGGATTGTGGGAGGTGCCCGGAGCGGCTTTGGTCAGAATCGCTGGCTTTTTTCTGATGTAAAGAAACACCCCGATAAGCATGCCAACGGCAATGGCTATGGGGAGGTCGGTGGCGATCGTCAAAAGAGAGGTTGCGACCCACGCGGCTGCTTCAATGCGCGGAACCTGTATCAACTGGAGTACTTCCTTCCAATTCGTCATGCTGAAGACGCTTGACAGAATCAGCACCGATATCACCGGCATCGGAATGAACCGAAAGAGAGGGGCCATAAGAAGCAGAGACACAACGAGGAAAACCGCTTGCAGGATGCCTGCAATGGGAGTTTGCGCTCCGAGGCGCGCGTTGTCGAACGTGTGGGAGGAGACTCCAGAAGTAGGTAGCCCCCCGGCGAAAGCACAAGCTACATTTACGCCCCCTTGCACAAAGAGCTCACCATTTGAATTAAAGCGTTCGCCAGTGAGTTTGGCTGCGAGTCCCATAGCCTGGTATGACTCAGTGGCGACAAGAACTGCTATCGCGAACCCCTGGGCAAGAATGCTGCCGAGCAGATCGAGCCTGAAGGCTCCAGCCAGATGCATGCGGAATGACATTAAGTCTGATCCGAAGAGCGATTCGATAGTGTGCACGGGGAAATGTCCGAACTTCACCAACAAAGCACCAGTGGTAATCGCGACAAGGCTGGTTGGAATGTATCTGCCCCTTCGGCAGGCCATTATCAGGATCAGGGTGGAAAAGACCAAGATGATTGCGTGCGGCTCGATCTGCCCCGGATATCGTATAAGCGTTAGCGCTGCCCGGGGAACTGGATCGGCGACGATTTGCGAATCGATGCCAAGAAGCGCGGGGACTTGTTGGCTAACGACAAGGACTGCGATGCCCGTCGAGAAACCGACGACGACAGGACGCGGGAGCATTCGGATGCCTGCTCCGAGGCCGATGGCCCCAAAAAACACCAAGAGAACACCCGCTGACAATGTCGATAGAGACAGAGCGAGGATTCCTTCCCGGGCAACGATGCTCGACGCAACAGCGACGAAGACAACGTTCGGCGCGGTGACGCGAATCTTGGAATCACCAAACACTGAGGCTAGAAGCCCAGCGATGGCCGCGCACAAAACTCCGTAAATCGGAGGTACTCCGGTAGCAACTGCGATGGCGATGGCGAGAGGGAAGGTCTGCAAGGTGAGCACCAGGGCCGCGAACGCGTCTGAGCGGAAGCGAAAACGGTCGTAGTAACTAAGGCAGACCACCGACTTGGGCAGCCATGTCATATTTCGAACCGCTCAGTTTGGGTGTCCTGAGCACCTCAGGTTCCCCCGCTTCGCTCACCTCGAGACTCTGTGAACCCCTTAACCAGGCCAAAGGTCCGATATTGCGTGTCAACCCGCGCGGTTGTCGTGGAGTCGTTCAGCCAAACGTCCGATCGCAAGGAGGATTCCATGCAGAAGAGCTTGTGGCCGGGGTGGACATCCCGGAATATAAACATCCACCGGAAGTACCTTGTCGACGCTCCCCAAAGACGCATAGTTCACGCCGAAGATGCCGCCACTGATGCCGCAAGCTCCTACCGCGACGACTACCTTGGGTTCCGCCATCGCCCGATGCGTCTTCAACAGCGCAAGTTCCATGTTCCGCGTGACGGGACCGGTGACCAGAAGCATGTCGGCATGACGAGGAGAGGCAACGAATTGGATTCCGAAGCGTTCGACGTCGTGGACCGGATTGTTCAGAGCGACAATCTCCAGTTCGCATCCGTTGCATGACCCCGCATCCACCTCACGGATGGCGAGAGATCGTCCCAGGATTTTCTGAATGGTTTCGCGCGCTTTCTTCCCAAGGCTCTCGACGTCCGTTTCGACATTCACCGACTTACGGTCAACTTTACGCAACCCGCGATGCGTGCGGTCGGCATTCAGTGTGTATTCCGCGGCAAGAACCAAGTTACGGCGGTCCGACGTCGCCAGTTCAAATTCCTGGGTGATGCGCACCGCCTGCTCGGACGATGCTTCGGCGCACAACCCGCAGAAGACACAAAGCCCGTAATCGACAGTGACTTTCCGGGAATCACCTTTGTCGGACAGGGAAATCGCGCCGGTTGGACATACCTCGGCCGCGGGTCGCGCGTCCTTCCATTTGTCGAAATCG
Source organism: Acidobacteriaceae bacterium (assembly GCA_003132405.1). GTDB lineage: Bacteria > Acidobacteriota > Terriglobia > Terriglobales > Acidobacteriaceae > Acidiflorens. The sequence continues at coordinate 2,184 of PKXQ01000014.1, forward strand.
AAGCTCGGACGTCCGCGAAAGCGACCGGAGATCTTAATGGGCTCGGCCGGATAGTTTGCGGTGACTGTTCCCGTGCTGACCGTCTTCTGAAGAATTTTGAACATCGTTTACCGGTCCGTCCCCGAGTAGGAAAGGTTGAAGCTCTTGTTGATCACCGGAAAATCCGCAATGATGTTTCCCTGGACCGCTTCCACCAGCGCTGGCCAGTTGTTGAGCGAGGGGTCTTTGATCTTGCAGCGTTGCAGATGATTATCAGGCCCGGTGCGAATCCAATGGATGATTTCCCCGCGCCAACCCTCGACAGCGCTCAAAGCACAGCGGTCTGACGGGATCGAGGGCACTGGCACACGGAACTCCCGCTGAAGACCATCCGGCATAGCGTTCCGAACGATGCCAATGGATTCGTTTACCTCATCGATGCGAACTTGCATCCGGTGCCAAACATCTCCGGCCTGGTAAACCGGGACACGGAACGAGTAGCGAGGATACGCGGCGTAAGGGTGATCGCGCCGCACGTCGAGATCGACTCCTGAAGCGCGTCCTCCCACACCCACGATGCCCAGAGCCCGTGCTTTTTCAGGCCGCAAGACTCCTGTCTGTTCCAGACGATCACGAGTGGATTCGGAGGAATCAATCAGACTGATCAGGTCGCGAAATTCGCGTGCGAAGGAGTCCAGCGTGTCCCGCAACGTGTTCAGTTGCGCCTGGTCCCAGCCCCTGCGCACTCCGCCGACGCAGACCATGCCGCGCAACTGGCGGCTGCCAGTCATCTGCTCATTCAGAGTGACCAACGTTTCCTTCAGGCGGCTGGCGTGGGCATTCGCTATGACGAAGCCGACATCGGTCGCAATAGCCCCGATGTCGGCGACGTGATTGCATATCCGCTCCAACTCCAGCAGGATGGTCCGCATCGCCAGACCGCGGAGCGGCACCTCAATGCTAGCTGCGCGTTCGATGGCCTGACAGAAAGCTGTGCCGTGGGAAAAACTCGAATCTCCTGAAATGCTCTCCGCTAGGAAAACGGCTTTGTGTATGGGAATTTTCTCGAAGAGTTTTTCCGTGCCCTTGTGGGTGTAGAACATTCGCAGTTGCAGATAAAGGATGGGTTCACCCGCCACTGCGAAGTTGAAGTGGCCCGGCTCGATGATTCCAGCATGGACCGGGCCTACTGGCACTTGCAGAACACCTTCACCGAAAGCCGGCCGGTAGATGTGGCGTTCTCCCTCGAAGGGCGGCAACACGGTTTCGAGGGGAAAGTCCTTGCGCAATGGATATACGTCAGGCCAATTGTCATGCAAGGCGACCCGACGGGGATTCGGGTGTCCAACGGCCTTCAGGCCAAACCAATCCTGGATTTCGCGCTCTTGCCAGTTGGCGGACGGCAGTTCGGCGGAGAGCGAGGGAAACTCAAGAGTGTCGGACCGTACCGGCGCTTGCACGATCAGGTATTGAGCGCTGCCCTTTTGTTCGAAGACATAGTAGTTGAAGAAAACTCCCTCTGCCGAGCAGCGGTCCTCAGCGAACACCGTAACCAGCCGGGCTCCGAATTCGCCTCGTAGGTGTTCTGTGATGGGCCGAATGTCGGCATCGCGGAGAAGAACGTAGACTTCATCCTCGCGGTCGGCACGCACGGATTGAACCTGCGGGCCAAGCTTCTGCCGAAGAGCTTCAAACATTGCGGAGATCGATTGCGTCATCATCCACCCACCACGATGCCCACCGCGCCCTTAATCAGCCTAAACAACGGAGCCGGTATCCAGAAGCCCATCACGACAATCACAACCGCCAAACCCGCGACGGAGTATTCTTTCCAGCGGCACATGTCTGCCGCCGGAAGGCCCGGGTTCTCGCCGAGAACCAGGCCGGTGATGTGCACGAGGAAGCCGGAAAAAATCAGCACGAGAAAGGAGACGAAAAAAATCGCCAGCACAAAATAGTCTCGCGCAAATCCTGCCTGCAGAACGGTGAACTCACTCTGGAAAAAGCTGAAGGGAGGCGAGCCAGTGACCGCAAGCGTCACCATAAGAAATGCGGCTCCGGTCAAGGGCATCGAATGGATTAACCCGCCTTTCGCCTTCTGAAACAGGTCGGTTTTCAGATGTTGCTGGACATTTCCGGCACAAAAGAAGAGCAGGGGCTTGGTCACCGAATGAAACGTCATGTGCAGAAGCATGCCCAGGATACCCAGAGGTCCTCCGAAGCCGAGTGCCAGCACCATGATCCCGCTGTGGTCAATGCTTGAATAGGCCAGCAGACGCCGGAAGTTCCTCTGCACGAGGATGAAGGGGACGGCCACTCCCATGGAGAGCAGTCCGAACAAAATCAGGAGCCGCGAGCCAAACTGCGGCCCGAGGCATTTCGAACTAAGGATGTAGAACCGGACCAGAGCGTAGAGGGCACAGTTGAGCACGCCGGTGGCAAGCATGGCTGCCCCCGGAATCGGCGCTTCACTATAGGCATCCGGCTTCCAGGTATGCATAGGAGCGATGCCGGCCTTGGTTCCGTATCCGAGAAGAATAAGGATGAAGGCCAGCCGCATCGTCGGCTTGTCAAACTGGGCAGCGTTTCCGGCGAGGACGGACCAGTTTAGACCCGCAAGCGTGTCCGTACCGAGGGCACCATAGGCGGAATAGTAGGTCAGAATCGTCCCGAACAACGCCATGGAAAGACCTACGCCCCCGATGATGGCATACTTCCATGCTGCCTCAAGAGAGGTTTCGCGTCCGTAAAACATGACCAGGAACACCGATGCCAGGGTGGTTCCCTCAACCGCCACCCAGAGAATTCCCAGGTTGTTGGCGAGCGCGACCAGCATCATGGCGAAAACCAGGAGGGGCATAAGGGCGTAGTACTCGCGCAGCTTATCGACGGCAAACCGGCCGCCCACTTCCTCGGCCTCCTGCAGAACTCCGCTTCTCTCCTCGTGACGAAAATAGCCGACCGCATAGATGGAACAGACCAGGGACACGAAAGCTGACAAGAGCACGACCAGCGCGCTAAGAGCGTCGGCGTAAAAGAACCCATCCCAGAGTGAAACCGGGCCGCTGCGAAGCACCTGGGCAACTAACGCGGCGGCCAGACCCAGGAGAATGGCGAAGGCGGCAAGATTGACCAACTCCATCACGCGCCGTCTTCGGAGGAAGAAGGCCAAGGGACCGGCGGCCAGAGGAACGATAAGAAGACAAAGCAGAATCATGTGTTTGCTTACTCTCTCAACTTCCGCAGCTTGCTGACGTCCATGGAGTCGAACGTCTCGCCAATACGAAAGACGAGAATGCCGAGGATCATCACCGCGACCAGAACATCAAAAAAGATGCCAAGCTCAACCATCAACGGCATTCCATAGGTCAATGAAATCGCGGCCAGGAAGAGGCCGTTTTCGAGCGAAAGCAGTCCCAGGACCTGGGTCAATGCCTTGCGGCGGTTTACCATCACAAAGAAGCCGATCAGGAAAAGTGCGATGGCAACGGCGAGCGTGTTATGTCCAAGCGCCGCCCGGGCAGAAGTCTCTTCCGGATGGTAGAAAGACTCCGCGACCACGTAGCCCAGCAAAGTCAGACCGCCTGAGATGAGGATCGACAGCGGGACGTTTATCAGCGGCTCAATCTCGCGCCGGATTCCGATTCTCTCCACCAGTCGCTCCAGCAGCCGGGGAAGCAGTCCCGCTTTCAAAAAGACTATGAGGAGAGCGGCGATATAGATGTGGCTGGCCTGGTTGAAGTATGCAATGACGGCCGCGATCGCTCCCAAAAGAAACGACTGCACGGCGAAGATGCGAATGCTGGAAAGTATTCCGCGTTGTCCGACCGTGGCGATCTGCAGCACCAGGACCAGCGCCGCCATCAGGGTGATGATTCGGTTGCCAAGCTCCGGGTTGGGAACAAAGTGCATACGCAGCCTCAGAACAGAAATGTTGAAATGAGCGCGAGCGCCCCTAGAATGAAAGCAACCATAAGCAATTCCGGTACTCGAAACAGACGCAACTTCGCGTTAGAGGTTTCAACCAGGACAATGAGGCACGCCAGCAAAAGCAACTTCGCGAGATAGAAAACCAGGCCCAAACCGACGGCCTGGACCGTCCAGGCAGAACTCAATCCGAACGGGAAGAAAGTATTGACCAGCAGCGTCATGAGCACTAACTGCTTGATGGAAGCGCCCCATTCGATCAAAGCGAGATACGGTCCTGAGTACTCGAGGACCATCGCTTCATGGATCATGGTCAATTCGAGGTGGGTCGCCGGGTTGTCCACGGGGAGCCGGCCGGTCTCGGCGATCAGCACAATAAAAAGCGCGGCAAACGCCAGCATCTGCGACGGCGCCAGAAACCTCCAACTCTGGGTTACGGCGATCTTTGCCATTTCGCTCAGGTTGGTTGAGTTCGCCCCCAGAGCTACGGTGAAAATCGCCAGCATCATGGCGGGCTCGGCGATGGCGGAAATCGTCATTTCGCGGCTGCTGCCCAGACCGCCGAACGAGCTTCCGGTGTCGAGTCCGCCAAGGGCAAGAAAGAAGCGCCCCAGCGCCAAAAGATAGACTACCGCGAGCACACCGCCGAACAGGCTCAGCGGGGCATGGGTCGTGGTCATGGGGATCATGAGTCCGACCAGCGTGGCCGTCCCAAAGACCATGTAAGGGGCAGCAGAAAAAATCCATGACGCCGTCTCTGGAATCACCATCCCCTTGCGCAGCAACTTGAAGATGTCGCGGTAGGATTGCAGGATGCCCGGCCCGCGGCGGGTCTGGAGTCTGGCCTTCAGAGTCTTGATCGTGCCGCTAAGCAAGGGAGCAACCAGCAATAGCAGCACTAACTGCAGCCCCGAGTTGATGAACACCTCGGTCACTTGCGCACCCCGAACAGTAAGAGCAAGACGAGGGTTACAAAAATGTAGGCCAGGTAGGCATGAATGCTTCCCGCCTGAATGGTCCGCATTCTACTGGAGAACCGGAAGATGAACTCTTGCAGCGGAGCATACAGCCGCTTCTCAAACGTAGGGTCAATTTCACTCTCGAAATGGATTTCTTTCGGAAAATACGGCGAGACGTCGAAGACAGCTTGAATCTCGCGGCGAGGCTTGTACAAGACAGAAAAAATCATCCGCAATGCTTTGGAGAATGCGGTGGCGGTATATTCATTTTCTGCCGAGAGTCCAGGCAAGCCGCAGTCCCACACCGGTCCGCGCGTGCGCCCGAACCTCCTCGTCCCGATCGCTACCAGGAGAGCCGCCGGAAGTACCAGAACCAGGAGTCCAACCGCGATGACCATGGGCGACACCGTGCCACTGGTACGCATGCCTGCGGAGAGTACCAGCCCATGACCGGTCACCAGATGGGCGCCGACTCGCTGTCCGAGCAACTGCTCAGTCATCGCGTCAAATACCGGGAGAAACCAGGTCGCACCTAAACCCAGGGCGGCGCAAGCCAGCGTCAGCCAGCCCATGCCAATCAGCATGGTGCGGGGCGCCTCCTGCACATTCCGGGATTTGGCTCCACGCGGCAGCGCCAGGAACGTGATCGCGAAAGCCTTCACGAAGCAAGCTGCGGCCAATGCCCCGGTCAACGCCAGCATCGAACCAGCCAGCGGAAACAGGATTCGCCTCAAACCACTGATCGCGCCGAATCCGGCCAAGAGCGTCTGATAGGTCAGCCATTCGCTGACAAATCCGTTCAGCGGGGGAAGGCCGGAGATGGCGACCGCGCCAATCAGGAAACAGAACGCAGTCACGGGCATGGGACGGATGAGGCCGCCCATTTCTTCCATGTTGCGCGTGCCCGTGGAATGCAGCACCGACCCAGCTCCCAGGAACAGAAGACTCTTGAAGATCGCATGATTCAGAGTGTGGAACATCGCTGCCACCAGGGCCACCGCAGCCAGCATAGGATGGCCCGCAACCCGGAAAATCAAAGCCGCGCCCAGGCCCATAAGAATGATCCCGATGTTCTCGATGCTGTGGTACGCCAGGAGCCGTTTGAGATCGTGCTCCATGAGGGCGTACAGGACGCCGAGAACGGCCGAGACAACTCCGACGATGAGAACCAGCAGGCCCGCCCAAGACGGAACTCCTCCCAGCGAATCCAGGAAAATGCGCGCCATGCCGTAGATTCCGGTCTTGATCACGATGCCCGACAGCAGGGCCGAGACATTGCTCGGCGCGACTGGGTGGGCCGCCGGCAGCCAGATATGGAAGGGAATGACACCCGCCTTAATGCCGAATCCCAGGAAGAACAGGACAAACGCGGCGGTCTGCTGTGCGCTGGACAATTGCACGGCGGCTTTATGGAAGCTGGCGAACTCAGCGCTGCCGCTGGCGTTGATCAACAGAGCGAAACCAAGAAGCAGGCACCCCGTGTCGATATGCGCCATGATGACGTAGAGCAGGCCCGCTCGCCTGGTCTCCCGGTCTTCGTGGTAGAACGTCACCAGCCCGTAAGCGGCAAGCGCCATCACTTCCCACGCGATCAGGAACAGAAACGCGTTGGCGGCAGTAAAAGAGATCGTCAAGCTGAGAAGCAAGAGGTGGAACAAGAAGCCAAAAAAACCGATGTTCCTCTTGCCCTCGAATGCTTTGAGGTAGCCGAATGAGTAGATGGAAACCGCGGCCACGGTGATCGCGAGGGCCAGATTGAAGAAGCCGGCCAGGGCATCGTAGGAGAAGCTGTAGGCAAAGAGTGGAATTCCGGAGGGGACCGACCACGCAACCGGTGTGCCTCGAAGGATGCCGAGAACCGCGGCGCATCCTCCTAAGGCAGCACCCGCCAAGGCGGCGCTGCAACAGATACGTCGGGCCACCACCGGTTTTCGCCAGCACGCGAGAGAAGCGAAAGCGCCGGTCAAATAGGCGGCAACACTAAGCGCAAAGATCATGCCCAGTGGAAGCGTGTTCATGAGACTTCTTCACCTTGGCCCGAAAAAAGAATTTCATAGTGTGTAGTGTAGTGGCAAGCGGCAGAGGTGCTTCGATATTTTGGTCGAGCCATGAACTCTATTGGCCAACCTTTTGTGCTTTCTCCAACGGAGGTCTCTCCAGGCCACTCTCTCCAGAGCGCAGCATTTCGAGAACAGCTTGCTGGTCTGTCCGGGTTCGGGAAACGAGAACGTTCCCATCATTCTCGGGAGTGTGGATCTTTTGCGCCACGGACAAAGCACGACCGTACAGTGCATGGGCCACGACGTAATTGTGATTGTCGCGATGCCGATTCGCTAGCGTGCATAAATTCTCTGCCATCGCTCGAAGCTGCCGGAGATGAATTGGGTCCACGCCATTGGGATTACTCATCGAATGTTTCCTTTGAACGCTATGTAGATTGCGGCGAAAATCAGGAGAATCGACACGGCTGCCCACAGAAAGGTGAGCGCCAATCGCACCTTCGCCCAAAAGGGGATGCTTCGTCTGCGGGCTCACCTTCTGTCGCGCCTTGCCTACCATCGGCCGAAATTGCATCTGCAATCTGACTCCTGTCCCATGGCCCAGGGTGCGAAGCGACGGCGGATTCTGGACGCCTCGTTAGCCGGCCTATTTGCATCGCCTCCTTGGGCTCCTTTTCGCAGGAAGCCCCGCTTGCAAAATAGGAGGCGCCAGAGAGCAGGCTGTCCGGCCGTGTCTCACCAACAGGTCGCCAGCGAATAAAACTGAAGTACCTAATATGACGATATTTAAATATACGCTCACAAAAAACAGGGCCTACCCTCTGCCGGCAGGAGTGACGGCCAACTGCGACAGCAGGTCCTTTACGTCGATCAGGTGGTTGTTAAAAATCTTCTTGGCGACATCCAACAGCTTGAAGATTTCGTGGTCGGGAACCGAATACAGGACACTCTGTCCGTCTTTCCTGCCTACAACAATGCTGCGGGTTCTCAGGACTGCTAGTTGCTGCGATAGCGTGCTTTGTTCCACGTCCAGGCGCAAGCAAAGCTCATTAACGCCGACTTCGCCGCGGCGCAACTCGTCCAAGATCCTAATTCGTAAGGGGTGAGCGAGTGCTTTGAAGAACTCTGCCTTGAATTGACTCAGCTCCGGCATTACATTAATACATTTGCATATTACAATTTGCAGTGTCAAGCTGAATTTACCCGCCGTTCTAGGTTTCGTGATGAAGTCACACTCCCCCGCCGAATGCTTTCGACTGCGACCTCAAACCCTGGGCAAGACGTGCGGCAGTTGCCGGACGGATACACTCCGCCAATCTTTTATCTCTTCAAGCTTAAATGTGGAGCACTGTAGCAACCGGACGCGCGGATTTTCCGCGAGGGCTCGCGCGATTCCATTCCAGTTGAGAAGTGTATGTTCCAGAGACAAACGGGGCTCAATGGCGTGCTGGACTTGATGGAGGGCGAAACCGAATTCACGCCACCGGCTCAGGGGTTGTCGAGCCCGAAAAAATGGATCCTCAGGGGGAAATATCGCGACCAATGCGGATCAGCTTTTGCGTGAGCAGGGCGACCAGTAGTTTTCCGTGCAGCCAGGCCCGAGAACTGCGGTCGTCATGTTTGGGCAAGTGACCCAACTGGACCAAGCTCTTCAACCGCTTAAATACCAACTCAATTTGCCAGCGCGACCGGTACCAATCCAAGATCTCCGCCGCCGATACATTGTTGCGAGTCGTAAACACAACCACGCACTTGGCGACTTCCAACGTCTCCGGCCTGGTGCTCATTTGCTTCTTACTGGCCTTGCGGCGCAATTGCCGATGAGCCTGCTCAATTGCGTGTTTACTTTTTCGTACAGCACACACTCGGCCTCTAAACGAGGAAGTCGGACCGTGCAGAGTGACCGGCCACTCTCCGACCTGCCCTGTTTGGGATAGCCGCCGCAGTTGCGTTGCGAGATTGAAGCGTCTTCCTTGCTGCGAATATGCTGCGAAGGCTTGAGGATTCACGCGGACCAGTACGTCAGCTCCCCTTTGCTGGACATACTCAATCCCAGCAACGGAACAGTAGCCGGCGTCCGCAAGGATCAGTTCGTGTCGAGCTACAGACAGGCGGTTCAGCGATTCTCCGTTGCCTTCGCCACCCGATGCGGTTACTTCCAAGAAGTCACACAGTAAACTGGGTAATTGCAGGCTAGGGAGACTCTGATTAAGC
>PKXQ01000091.1 GCA_003132405.1 Acidobacteriaceae bacterium
CTGGCGGAGAGAGAGGGATTCGTTCCCTCTGCCCGTATTGATAACACGTAACTTATTGATTCCAGAACCCGCTTGAGACGCTCTCACCGCTCACCCCTCAATATCATGACACAAAAAGGGCACAATCTGAGGGGTCAACCCGACCTATTTCGGTCCGTCCTCAAAGACAAACCCGCGTCATGCTTGCCGGCTAGCGTGGTCCGCACACACGCCGGAACGATCAGCAATATTTGTGACAAACTTGCCTGCACTTGTCACGACAGTACTGATCGCCGTTTCCCAGACAGCTGCAGACTACGGAGCACACGTTTTCGCAGACCCAGCACTGGGCACCTTGGGCGCTCACGTTTTCGGACTGGGCTATCGCCTGCTCCACATCTTCTGGAAAATAATATGTGCCTGATCCAAGTACGAACTCCACCTGTTGAACGGGCGTGCCTGTGGTCAGGAGCTGGCGCAACTTTTGATTGATCGCGGTCTTTTCCTTCGTTCTCTCAATCGCATTTTCAAGCGAAGCCTTCACCATGTTCATGTCAAGATGCAACGCCGTCAATGCTTTCATGGGCGGGGGTTGGTTGATAAAAATCTTGACTCCTTTTTCTTTCGCAATCTTCTTGAACGGTTCGTACTCGCTGGCGGGTACAGATTTTGGTTGCGCCGCCAACGACTTGGACTCAGCCTCTGCTGAGCGAATGATCGGTAATTGCGCCAGCAGGCTAAAAGCCATCGTGGTTATCACAGAGCGTCTTTCCATGGAACCTCCTTAAAATCGCGTTCAGTCCTAGAAGACCAGACAGACTTCGTTGTGGTGCTCCTCGCAATGCTGTGAGCCATCGTCCATGGGCTTGCAGCGCAACCAAGAAAACGGTCGCAGCGCGAAATGGTGAGCAGCATTCGGACCGGAGTTCACCATCTTCTCAATGTCTTCAGGAAAGTAGTAAACTCGCTGCGATCCAAGAACAAAGTCGACTTGTTGAGGACCGGTGCCATGACGAAGAAGGCGTTCCAGCCGCTCCGCGAGCCCATCAATCTGTCTCCCCCTCGCCCGCGTGATCGCGTTTTCCAAAGATACGCGCACCAGGTCCATCTCGATTTGCCAAAGAGCGAGGCTGTGCTTCGATTCGCCTGCATCGAAGGATAGCAGCAGTCCCTTTCTATCCGCCGCTTCGATGAACGGGCGAATTTCTTTCGCATCGAAAGGATTATCTTCAGACATTCCTTACTTTGAATCAATCAGAAGCTAATTTGATCGATGTTAACAGGCATTGCCGCGTCTTGCGGCGGAGCCATGGCGCAGTGCTCCTAGCCTTTAAGAACGAGAACGCCCTGCAATTCCCTTCACTGGGAGAGAAGAATGTAACTCGCCACAGCCCCACTTTGATTTGCGAAGGACTTCAAGGGTAAACTGGCGTGCTGCAAATGAGTCACACAGAGGCTCCATAGATCGGAACGTGGAGCCTCACTTCCTATCGCCGGACGGACGTGGCGGACACCGAGGCCGGACGGTCACGAGGACGCCGATAAGCAACTAGTTTCCCCGCCAATGCTTCTTTTGCCTCTTCCACGTCCGAGGCAAGCAACCCAGCGCAAGCCGCGAGGACTCCGCCTCGTGTCCTGAAACCTTTACGGGCGAGAGCCTCAATGAGTGAGACTGTCCGGTCCGGGATTTTATAGGTTCTCGCTGTGATGGGAGATTGGAGAATAGCGGACGGGATTTTAGCTAGTCCTGGAGTTCGCCAGAGAATCTCAACGGCGATTTGCACGGCACGAGATTTCTGTCCATGGATTTGCCCTGCTCGGTCAATTATCTCAGCAGCAGCGGTTGTGAGCTTGTATCGCTTCGCTACGCTCCTACTTGCGCCAGTGAGCTTGTTGAGACGGTGGGTCTCGCTTTTCATCGCTTCCGATTTTATCAGCAGCCGCTAGGTGTAGAATTTGGCGGGCAACCGCAGCAAGACCAAAGAGCGGTATCGGGTCAGGATTCCGAAGCCCGCAGACCATCACGCACCGCTGGGAAATCCAAATTCGTCCCGCCCTCAAATCGGCTGGCGAGAGATGCGCACCCACAAGTTCCGTCACTATTTCGCCAGCGAACAACTCGCTGCTGGCGTCAGTGTCGAGGATGTCCGCAAGATGCTCGGAACGAGTCCGAGAAATTCGCAAAACATACGAGCACTGGATCAAGGAAGGGGAGGAGCGGTTGGACGAAGTGCAGTCCGAAGTTTGGAAACGGCAAGGTTTGGACGAAAACGGAAATTCAAAGGAGAAAATTCAATAAGCCGTTCTGCTAGAGACGCCCATTCAGGGGAATGCGTCCTTCAAGCGTTTCTCAATGAGCGAAATCGCAAGGTGAGTAACATCAATTCCTATCCAGTTGAGGTGAAGTTTTTGAGCAGCATGAACCGCCGTGCCACAGCCGCAAAACGGGTCTAGCAAAGTGTCACCCTTATTGCTGGATGCGCTGATGATGCGTTCAAGAAGTGCCAAGGGCTTTTGTGTCGGATAGCCAAGTCGTTCCTGCGCTTGCGAATTGATGGGGGAAATATCCGTCCAAATATTCCCGAGAATGGTTCCGTCCATTTTGTCAAGATAGCGAATCAGGCGTGGGCGCTTGGAAAAGTCGAAGTCGCCCGCTTTTGTGAGCGGATACCAAATGAGGCCCTCGTCATCAAGGCCCTGCATGGTCTCTGTGGAATAGCGCCAGCCGTTCGGCGTTGGCAACTTTCAGCAGGGCGTCACCGACCTCTTTCGGCACTACGTTGTTGACGCCGGTGTGCGTCTTGCTGCGTCGTATTTCCACGCGATAGCAGGGCTTGCGGTTAACCGTGGCGGGCGTTACGGCGCTCCGCTCAAGGATTGCTGCGTCCTGGATTGCGAGGCCGCCATACCGCATGACGGCGATTAGCGCCTTGACTCGCTCCGCAACATCGCCCGTGAAAGTCGGTACACGATCAGCCGCCGCAACGATTGCCTTGTATTCTTTTTCAGTGTACGGATCTTCGGGTTCGTCGCTCGTGACGTTGAAGTGCTCTAGCTGTGACGTGGGGTTGTACGGGAGTTTGATCTCGGCGGATGCACAACAATAGCGAAAAAATGACCGTAGTCGTTCCTGTTCGTTCCGCTTGGCGTAGCTGCTCTTGAGAGTCGTCCATGAGGATTGATACTTTTCAAGGTCGCTCTCGGTGAGGTCCGCCAGATAATGGCGTCCGTTTCGGGCTGCCCACGCCTTGAGGTTGTTGAGGGTGTATTGATACTTCCGCTGGGTCTGCTTATGCTTGCCGCTCTTTTTGGCGGTGAACATTTCAACCGCTCGCTCAAGCGAGATCGGCTCACCAGCTTTGGGCTGCTCGCCAATCGTGCGAGCGTGGGCGTCTTGCATCCTGGCGCGAGCCCGTTGCTCCGCTTCTGTCCAAGAGCGCGTTTTTGCTGAGACGCGGAATCGTTTCCCGTTCTCGCTCCATTCCAGCATCATGCGGCATGAGCAACGGCGAAATGTCCTGTCAGCCTTGTGTTCGCAGTCTTTTGAGTGACGTTTATAAACCGTGATTTCCATTGAATTCCTTGACCCTTTCTATTTACTACAATGATAACATACACCGGGCGGTGTACCAACGGGGACGACACAAAAACGACACACGGGAATCGCTAATGGCAATAAAGGGCTTGTTTACAACAAGATAGAACTGGCGGAGAGGGAGGGATTCGAACCCCCGGTACGGTTTCCCGTACTCCAGTTTTCAAGACTGGCGCCTTCAACCACTCGGCCACCTCTCCATTGGTAGAGCTTGCTCAGGTTTCACTATTTTACGGTAGGAATGAGGCTCGCGGATTTGTTTCCCGTGTCGAAAGGTTCCTTAGCGACGTTTCAAGGCTACTTCGCCCCATTTGGATATACCAATATCTTGCTGGCTTCTCCTGTCTTTAGCCGCGCCATGGCTTTCGAAAAATCCTTCATCGGAATGCGATCCGTTATAACGGGATGAAGATCGAGGCGTCCGCTCTTGAGCAAAGCCGTCATCTGATACCAAGTCTGATACATGCGGCGCCCATTGATGCCTTGAACCGTGATGCCCTTGAAAATTATGTCTTCGGAAAAATTAAGCGGAATGGGCTTCGAGGTTAGGCCAAGGAGAGAAATACGCCCACCGCGCCGGACAATGTCGAACGCGGTGCGTATGGCGTCAGGATGCCCAGCCATCTCAAGAACCACGTCGACGCCGAGTCCACCCGTTTTTTCTGCGACAACGCTGCGAACATCTTCTTTGGATGGATCGAGCGCATAGTCAGCGTTCATCTTTGTGGCGAGCTTACGCCGATGTTCGTTGACTTCGATCGCGAAAATGGTAGTCGCGCCGACAGCTCGGGCTACCGCAATCGAAAACAGGCCAATCGGTCCACAGCCAGTGACGGCTACGGTTTTCGCAGCAATTTCTCCCGCCAGCACCGTGTGCACGGCATTGCCCAGCGGATCGAGAATAGATGCGTACTCCTGCGGAATCGCCGGATCAAGCTTCCAAATATTCGATTCAGGAATGACGACGTACTCGGCAAAAGCTCCGTCGCTGTCAACACCGATGATTTTCACGTTCTGGCAAATATGGGCATCACCAGTGCGGCATTGCAGGCACTTGCCGCAAGCCACGTGCATCTCGGCCGATACGAAATCGCCTTCCTTAACGCTCGTGACCTCGTCACCGAACGCGACCACCTCGCCGCAAAATTCATGGCCGGGAATCAGCGGCGGATGAATGCGCCCTTGAGCCCAATGATCCCATTCATAAATGTGGAGATCGGTGCCGCAGATGGAGGCAACCTTGACTTTAACGAGGACGTCATTGCGGCCAAAAGTAGGGATTTTGACTTCGCGAATTTCCGCGCCCGGCGCGGCTTCCGGCTTGACCACCGCAAGCATGGTGTCAGCCATCAGAAGCCTCCTTAATGAGTCCGGGGATTAGAAGCGCAAACGGTTTATTCTACACCGTTCGAAACTTGATTTCGGTTTTCTCTAGGCGTCCCCGATTTCGATTCAGATAATGCGCTTTACGCCTTGTAGTTTCCACGGGCATGCGTCTTCGGGCTCGAAGTTTTGTAGTCTTCCGATTTCCCCCTCGGAATGCTTAGCGTCTGCCAGTGGTCCGAGCGCAGGTGTTTGGCGAGGAAGACGATTTGTCCGATGTGTTGGGCGTAGTGGGCAAGCGCGCGGTTGAGCGCCTGCATTACGCAGTGAGGCTCTCCGCGAATGGTCACGGTGCGCTGCACATCCTCAGGTTGCAGCGAATCGAGCGTTGAAAACACATGCGTCCAACCCTGTTCCCACCAGCGCATCACTTCATCGCGCGTAGTATTGTCCGACACCTCAAATTCCTGATCGCGAAAGCGGTCCGGCTTCTCGCCGTCGCTGGTGAGGAAGTCGGTAAAGCGCGAGCGAGCGTTGCCGGCGATGTGCTTGACCAGCATGGCGACCGAATTCGATTGGGGATCGAGCGCGACTAAGAAATCCTTCTCTTCGAGTTGAGCCACGGCAGCTTCGCCCATGCGCTTGTGTCCGCGAAACTGCCGCTTCATTTCTTCGAGGTATTGGTTTGCGAGATCAGTCATAAAATTCTGTTGCAGAGGTTAGAGGTGAGATTGCAAAGGTAAGAACTTTAGGTCTCGCGATGACTTAACCTCTGCAGTTGCACCTCTAACCTCCGACCGGTAATTCTACTTCGCAAGCGACGCGAAATCCGTAATCCGCATACTTGAACTCTGGCGGAATGCTCGACCGAGCCGCGCAACGCGAAATCTTCACATGATGCCGCCATGAACCGCCCCGCGATGCCCGCCGCTCGCCCCCTTCAGGCCCACGCGGATTGTGCTCAGGAGAAACCGCATAGTAGTCGGGCGCGTACCAATCGCTGCACCACTCATGCACGTTGTCGCACATATTGTAGAGGCCAAATGTATTCGGATCAGCAAGACCTACTGGCTCGGGACCCGTCCTCCACCAGCCTGCGCAACGATCGGCATAGCCCGGCAGAGAAGGCGGAGGCGTGTCTCCCCACGGAAACAGCGCATTTGCCTTCTCGTAACTATTGCCTCCGCGCGCAGCGCGTTCCCACTCCGCCTCGGTCGGCAGGCGAAATTTACCTCCTCTTGAACTCAGCCATTCGCAATAGCGAATTGCATCATGCCACGATACTCCGATGACCGGCTGCTCCGGATCATTGAACGCGGGATCGTTCCAGAATGGCGGCGGCGATGATTTGGTGGCGTTCAAAAAGTATCCGTAGTCGGTATTGGTGACCTGGCGCGCTGCCAGTAGAAATTCGTCAACCCAGACACGGTGCACAGGCTTCTCGTTGTCCTGCCCACTATCGCAGCCCATGAAGAACCAGCCGGCTGGAATACGCACGAGTGCGGGAACGAATTCTTCCTGCGATCGGCAAAGCAGTAACGCCGGTTCCATTGGGTCGGTCGAGCCCATAATGTTAAGGCGTCCGCAGCGCGCGAACGACATCTTCGATTTTATTCTCTTGAAACAAGCGTATGCCGGCGACGCCAGCCGCTCCTACATCCAGGCAAGATGCTGCATTCTTCATCGTGACGCCGCCGAGAGCAAGTATCGGAATCTTAGCCTGGCATGCCTGTCGCAACGCAGCGACTCCTGCGGGCACGGCCTGGCGAGTGCCGCTTTTTCCGAACACTGGCGCGAAGACAGCGAAGTCGATAGCTTCGGACTCCGCGCAAGTCACGTCCTCATGTGAGTGGCAAGAGGCAGCGATAATAAAGTTGCCGGCGGTCTGTGCTGGCGCAACAGCTCTCAACATCCCCGCCACTTCGCTAGGAGCGACATCGCCCGCGCGCAAATGAACTCCATCGGCGCCAGCGGCCAGCGCAACGTCGACACGGGAATTGATCAACAAGCGCGTCGATGGAGAATTCTGACGCACAATCCCAACCACTTCCCGCGCCAACATTTCCAATTCCCGCCCACTCAAATCTTTCTCGCGGAGCTGTATGTAATCGACGCCATCGCGGGCACCTTCAGCGATCTTGTCGAGCAGAGCTCGGCGACGATCCTGTTCACCGCCGCGAAACTGGCTGCGGTCGGTAATGTAATAGAGCAGACAGCGATCCGCCATGTTGTGTGGCGCGGACACTCCTGTCCGCGAAAAGTATATGGTGATCCTAATGCAAGCGAGCGGACAACACCGTCCGATCCTGCTCACTGTGCGGCGAACAACTTCAAATTCTCAGCTTTCCACCGCATCGCGGCATAAATGCGATTGCGTCCGCTGGGATGGTCAAAAAAGATCCACTCTTCCACCGGCCCAGGATTCATCTTCCGATATTCACCGAGATGAATCGCAGCCTGGGCAAAGCCGTCGGGCTGCCGGCTCGTATTCAGTCCATACATGTCGGCTTCGTACTCTTGTGTGCGAGTCCAGGTGTTGAATATCGGAGTGAGAACGAAGGCCACGATTAGCAACAGCAGAACGGCGAGCGGCAGCACAGCCGTGTCTCCCACTCCCCGAATCTGCCATTTCTCTCCCCAGCGCTGGAGCGCCCAATTGAGTCCCCCATACAAATAGGCGAAGAAGAGCACGATAACGATCGAGAAAAACAGAATGTCTTTGTAAATGTGATGCAGCACATAGTGCCCCATCTCGTGTCCCATCACCGCCTCAATTTCCTCCGGCGAGCCGCGGCGCAGCAGGTTGTCATTGAGCGTAATGCGCATCGTATTGGCAAAGCCGCTGACATTCGCGCTCATGCGTGTCGACTGCTTCGACGCATCGATCGTATACACATCTTTGGCGGGGATTCCGTTCGCTCTCGCCATGCTGAGGACCGGGTCGACAATCTTCGGATCATCGAGACGAGCAACCTTATTAAAGATGGGCACGATATAAACCGGCGCGATCAGCACCCCGAAGATCATGAACAAGAGAGTCGCCACTGAACCCCAGATCCACCAACTGCGCGGGCGGCGGCGCACAATCCCAAAAAGCATCATCGCCAGCAATCCGCCCAACACCAGATTGACCGCAAGATTCTTCAACTGGTCGCCCATCCACGGACCAAAAGTTTGCGTGGCCAGCCCGTATTTGTGCTCGCGGAAATAATCTTCGTAAACCGTGAGAGGAAAAACGAGGATCGACGTCAGCACGAGGTATTGCAGCCAATACAAGAATGTCTGCACCGGCTTGAAACGAGTGACGCGCTCGGCGAGACCGCGCATGCGCGCTGACCATCGCAGATTCAGCAACAACAAACATACGATGACGGCATAGAGAAAGTCCCAGAGAATCATCCAGTAGCCGCCCTCGAAATAGGCGTCGGAACGCGCCGTCTTGTCAGCGGGAATCTGCGCGAGATAGGCATTGGTCGCCGCCACCGCATCGAAATGTGCCGAGGGCTGGGCCTCCGGCGGAACTTGAATCACGGACGGCATTTCGTTTTCCGCTGGGGGTTGAGCAAACGCGGCGCTAGCGCCAAAAATTACATAGAGAGCCGTGCAGAAAACAACCAGACAACAGAGCGCGGTCAATCGGCGTGTTTGTAACGGCATCTTGTTTGTTTCTCCCGAAATATTGACTCGAAGCAGTGTATACGGACTCGGGAGTCTGAAAGTTCAACTCTTACAAAGGCAAGCGCGCAGCCTACCCGCCCCAAGCATCGTTTCGAGAGCATAGCGAATAACGCCTCAAGCTACGTTGGTGAAATACGGTTCTATCCCACCTCAACCAGCCCATAACTAAGCGCCCAGCGCGAGCGCATCTCCCGCAGCGCGCGATCAATCTCTTCCTTCGATATTTCGCTATTCGGCCCGGAGATCACGAACGCAGCCTCACGCTTGGCCGCCTCCAGCAGTTCGCGATCGCGGATGATGTTGGCTACACGAAAGCTCGGAATACCCGCCTGCTTCGTGCCGAAAAATTCGCCGGGGCCGCGCAGTTCCAGGTCGAGTTCTGCGATCTGAAACCCGTCGTTCGAGCGAACCATGGCGTCGAGGCGGCGTTCGCCCTCTTCGGAAACTTTCCCTCCGCGCATCAGCACGCAATAGGATTTCGCCGCGCCACGGCCGATGCGTCCGCGTAATTGATGGAGCTGCGCCAATCCAAAGCGGTCGGCGTGCTCGATGACCATGACGGTCGCGTTCGGAACGTCGACTCCGACTTCGATCACGGTCGTCGCGACTAGAACTTCGATCTTGCCCTGCTGGAACTCGCGCATGACGCGCTCTTTTTCGTCGGCATCGAGACGGCCATGCAGCAACCCAACATGCAGGTTGGGAAAGATTTTTTCGCGCAACTGCCGGTGCATCTGCTGCGCCGCCTTTAGTTCGCGTTCTTCATTCTCTTCAATCACGGGATAAACGACGTAGGCCTGATGGCCGGCGGCGATTTGCTTGCCGACGAAATCCCATACTTCGGGGGCGCGCTCGTCGGGTACGGCGCGAGTTATGACGGGCGTGCGTCCGGGAGGGAGCTCATCAAGCACCGATAGATCTAGATCGCCATACAGAGTGAGCGCCAAGGTGCGCGGGATGGGAGTCGCAGTCATCACCAGCACGTCGGGCTCGGGATCGGACTTCGAGTTTGTGTGGTGACGGGGCTTCGCCCCNNGGGGCGAAGCCCCGTCACCACATGTGCGTCTTCTGATTTTTTCATCAGCTTCAGGCGTTGCATTACGCCGAAGCGATGTTGTTCGTCGACAACCACCAGGCCCAGATTCTCGAATTCGACTCGATCCTGAATCAGCGCGTGCGTTCCGATGACTAATTGCGCGTGGCCCTGCGCGATGTGGCGGCGAATGTCGCGCTTGCGGTCCTGCTCAAGCGAGCCGGTCAGGAGCACGATGCGGTATCCGGCGCGCTCGAGAATCTGGCGGGCTGAAAAATAATGTTGTTGCGCCAGAATCTCCGTCGGCGCCATCAGTGCGACCTGATAGCCGTTTTCAATGGCGATAATCGCCGCCTGGAAAGCTACGATTGTCTTCCCCGATCCGACGTCGCCTTGCAACAGACGCCGCATAGGGCTCGGCGCCTGCATGTCAGTCGCGATTTCCTTCAGCACACGTTTCTGCGCCGCCGTTGGATGAAACGGCAATATCTTCTTGATTGCGGTGCGAACGCCATCGTTGAGCTGAAAGGCGATTCCAGTCTGCGCCTTCTGCTCGCGACGTTTGAGTTCGAGGCCAAGTTCGATAAAAAATAGTTCGTCGAAGATAAGCCGGATGTGGGCGGCGGTGCGCGACGATTGCAGGTCGGCAAAACTCTCGCCCGCGTCGGGCCAATGTACCTTCCACAATGCTCCACGCGGAGATACAAGGCTCAAGTGCCCCCGCACCGCCGCGGGAATTGGATCGGGAAGATCGGGGCCTAAATTCTCCAGCGCCCACCGGATGATCCGGCGAAACCAACGCGGCGTAAGCTTGCCCTGTCCGGTCGATTCGTAGATGGGAACGATGCGGCCAATCTCAAGCGATGCGGCGGCCTTTTTCTCGGCCTCTTTTTCCGCCGTCTCGGCGCCGCCTTCGTCATTGGTATTGATGTCGCCGAGAGTCTCGAATTGCGGCTGGACGATCTGCAATCCGCCGTCGCGATCCTCTTCGACTTTGCCGTAGAGTGCCAGCATCTGCCCAGGCTGGAAGCGGTCCTGCAAATAGGTCGCGTTGAACCACAGACATTTGAGGCGGTTGCGGCCTTGGCCCACCGTCAGTTGGAAGATGGGCATGCGGCGGGTGCGAAATAATCCTGAGTTGCGGACTTCGGCGATGACGGTGGCCATTTCTCCGGCGCGCAGTTCGGCGACGGAGCGCGGATTGAGCCGGTCTTCGTAGCGAAATGGCAAGTAATGGAGCAGGTCGTCGACCGTCCGAAGGCCCTTGGCGGCCAGCACTTCGGCCAGGCGCGGGCCTATGCCTTTTACAAACTGCACTGGAGTGGACGGTTCCAGCATCTTAAGCGATGGTAGCAGGAGTGGACCGAGGCTTGACGAAGATCCCGACCAAACACAGGACGGCAAAGAATTTTCTCGACGCACTCCTAGCCGTGCTCTCCGGCAATGCGATCTATTATCTGCTCATGCCGCATCTGCCGCCGGTGGCGCGGCATAGGCTCTTTCAGGAAGACTGGGGGCTGCTGGTCGATTTCATAATCTGCACCGCGATCTTCGCTGCTGTGAAATTTGCGAAGCGAACTGAGGAATGACGGGATCGGCGGACGACTGTCGTAAACTCAATCGCAACATACTGACGCGCATCCCATGCTGAAGCCACGCGAAACCATTGCCGGATTGAAACCATATCATTCGCCGATCCTGAGCCGCGACGGGCTGAGCCTCGATCTGAACGAGAGCATGGCCGGATGCTCGCCGCGCGTGCTGGCGCGCTTACATTCGCTCTCGGCGAAACATGTTTCGCTCTATCCGCAACGCGAAGCTGGTGAGCGGTTGCTCGCGAATTTTCTCGGCATCGCGCCCGAACAGGTGCTCGTCACCAATGGCATGGATGAGGCGCTGTCGCTCGTCTTTACGGCATATCTCGATCGAGACGATGAACTGCTCTTTGCCGACCCGACGTTCGTGATGTATCCGATGCTGGGCGCGGCAGTGGGAGCAAAAGTCGTGCGCGTGCAGTCGCAAGAAGATTTGACTCTACCGGTCGACGATTTGTTGGCGCGGATCTCGCCACGCACGCGCGTAATCGCGATTGCGAATCCTAACAATCCCACCGGCCTCGCGGCAACGCGCGCCGATCTCTTGAAGATTGTAGAGTCAGCGCCCCATGCGGCAGTGGTAATCGACGAAGCCTATTTCGAATTTTGCGGCGGCACATTGAATTGGCGCACTCTGATCCCAGACCTGGCGCGCCATCCGAATTTATTCGTGGCGCGCACGTTTTCGAAAGCATACGGACTCGCCGGCCTGCGTCTGGGAGTGCTGACCGGCGCTGCCGAACACATCGATTATCTGCGGCGGCTGAGCTTGCCGTTCAACGTGAATTCCGTGGTGCTGGCTTGCCTGGAAGAGGCACTCGCCGATCGCTCCTTTGTGAGCGAACATGTCGCACAGATCAAGCGCGGCCGCGAACAGTTGGCGCAACTCTTTAACGATCTCGGCCTGCGCTTCTGGCCAAGCCAGACGAACTTCGTTCTGGTGCGCGTCGGGCACGCTGCGAAAACATTCGTGGAGGCAATGAAGCGCCGTGGCGTTTTGGTCCGCGATTTCTCGGCAAGCCCATGCTGCGAGGGTTGTGTGCGGATCACGGTAGGAATGCCGAAGCAGATGGATGAAGTTCTGCCAGCCATTCGCGAATCATGGGCGGAATCGCTGCGCGCCTGATCGCTCGCAGCTGCGCCTCGACGTTCGGCGCCAGGGAACCTTAGTGCCGACTACAACCTGATCCCGGAGTCGAGCAAAATATATCCGCATGTGGACAATTCTGCTCCTGACCCTCTCCAACATCTTTATGACCTTTGCCTGGTACGGGCATCTGAAGTATCGCCACGCGCCGCTGTTTAAGGTCATCGTCATAAGCTGGCTCATCGCTTTTGCGGAATACTGTTTTCAGGTGCCGGCCAACCGCATCGGCTCCTACGAATTTAGCGTGGCGCAGCTCAAGACCATTCAAGAAGTGATTACCTTGACGGTATTTTCCGTCTTTTCGGTCCTCTATTTTCTATTTTCATCAACCGCTGAAATGGAACTACTATGCAGGCTTCGCGCTGATCGCATGCGCCGTCGCGGTGATCTTCAAGAAGTGGTGATGGCGGACAGGCAGCGAATGACAATGCGCTGCCGAGGCTGTTTCCCGTATCATGTTTTTGGCGCTAGCACTAAAAGCTAAGCGCTAAAGGCTAAGCGCTAAAGGCTAATCGCCAAATGCTGATCTTCCGCAAGCCCCTCCCCAACGTCGAGCATCCTGAAATGCCCGCCGACGTGGTCATCGTCGGCGGCGGCCCAGCCGGCATGGCCTGTGCGCTGCGGCTTTCGCAGCTGATCGACGAGCACAACGGGCGCCATCCGGAATCTCCGCTCAGCAAAGAAAATATTTACGTGCTCGAAAAAGCGCGCGAGGCCGGGCAGCACTGTCTTTCGGGCGCCCTCCTCGATCCGCGCTCGATGAAAGAATTGCTGCCGGGATTTGAGAACGAAGCCCCGCTCGACGCCGTCGTACACAAAGAAGCCGTCCACTTCCTGACGCGCAACGATCACTACGAGCTGCCTCTAACGCCACCGCCGTTGCAGGATCACGGCAACTACGTCATCTCGATCAACCGCTTCGTGAAGTGGCTGGCCAGCAAAGTCGAAGAAGCGGGCATCACGATTTTTACGGGCTTCGCGGGCTCGGAATTGCTCTTTGACCGCGGCTCGGAAGGCAGTCGCGTCATCGGCGTGCGCACCGACGATAAAGGCGTCGACAAGCAGAATCAGCCGAAATCGAATTTCGAACCAGGCTACGACGTGAAAGCAAAGGTAGTCGTCCTCGCCGAAGGCACGCGCGGATCGCTCACCAAGCAACTTATTCAAAAGTGCGATTTGATGAAAGACCGCAATCCGCAGACTTACGGTGTGGGCGTGAAAGAGCTGTGGGAGGTGCCGTCCGGCCGCATCGAGGCCGGTAAAGTGATCTATACGATGGGTTATCCGCTGACCGCAAAAGAGTATGGCGGCGCGTGGATATACGGCTCGAAAGACAATACTGTCTCGCTCGGCTTCGTTACAGGGCTCGATTATAGCGATCCGCGCCTCGATCCGCAGCATGTGCTGCAGGCTTTCAAGGAGCATCCTTTTATGGCGCGCTTGCTCGGCGGAGGCAAGATGATCCGCTACGGTGCGAAATCCCTTCCCTATGGCGGATGGTGGTCACTGCCGCCGCTCGGCGGTGACGGCTGGATGATCGTCGGCGATTCCGCTGGCTTTCTGAATTCCGCGCGCCTCAAAGGTATTCATCTCGCGATTAAGAGCGGCATGCTGGCGGCGGAGACGGCTTTTGAAGCGCTCGTGAAATCGGACGCATCGGCGGAGATTCTCGGCAAATATCAGCGCCGAGTCGAGACCAGTTGGATTTACGACGAACTCTGGCCGGTGCGCAACTTCCACCAGGGATTTAAGAACGGCATGGTTGCGGGCTTGTTCAACACCGTGTTGCAGGATATTTTCCCCGGCGGCCTGCGCAATCGTGTGCCCTCGCATTCTGGTTACGAGAACCTACAACCCATCGCCAAACTGCCCGCTAACGGAGGGCCGGA
The DNA here is from genome assembly GCA_003132405.1 of Acidobacteriaceae bacterium. Classification (GTDB taxonomy): domain Bacteria; phylum Acidobacteriota; class Terriglobia; order Terriglobales; family Acidobacteriaceae; genus Acidiflorens. The sequence continues at coordinate 14,240 of PKXQ01000091.1, forward strand.
AGCCCACATGCTCGGTCCGGCAAAGGGCGATGGCAGGCTGACCTTCGACAAACTCACGGATCTCTATCATTCCGGCACCAAGCATGAAGAGGACCAGCCCGCGCATTTGCTTATCGACGACACCAACATTTGCAACGATCGCTGCGTGAAAGAGTTTGGCAGCCCCTGCCAGAACTTCTGCCCCGCGAACGTCTACGAGATGATCGAGGACGCCTCGGCTCCGAATGGGAAGCGCATCAGTCTCAATCCGGCTAACTGCGTTCACTGCAAGACCTGCGATATTCAGGACCCGTACCAGATCATTACCTGGGTGCCACCCGAGGGAGGCGGCGGCCCAAATTACGACGGAATGTAGCCCAAAAAGCCCGTAGATAAAGGCCGGAGCGAAACACTGGTCGACCTTCCCAACCGGGTATATACTGCTCGCGTCACTTTTTGCACTAACCCGGATATAACCGGGCGCGGGGCGCATTCTAATTTTCTTATAGCTCCGTGAATAGAACGCTGGCGCCGGGCTCTTACTATTATTTCCCCGGATGACTGGCGGCGGGCGGGAATCGCTAAAGCGGTACCTTCTCCGAGAGAGGTCTTACTCGTGGACGTCCTACTTATACGCCTTCTGTTTATTTTAATTGTCGCTGTTATCTGCTCTCTGATTCGTCCCTTTAACCTGCCCTCGCATCTTGACGCCGCCGTCGGTCTGGTGATCGGCGCCGCCATCATCGTGTTCGAGTGGAGGTTGCGCGCGATGAGTCTGAAGCGCCTGATCGGCGCCGCCATCGGCAGCGTGCTTGGCATTATCGGCGCCTATCTCTTCGCTCTCGTCATTCGCAATAGCTTGCCTCCGAGCCCGGTGCAAAGCTTCCTCCAGATTATGGTCATGCTGGTCATGGCTTATGTCGGCCTCGCGGTCGGGTCTAATAAGGGCGACTTACTCAATCTGGCGGCCCTCGGCGGAATCTTCGGCGGCGAAAAGTCGGGTAAGAAGAGTTACAAGATATTGGATACCAGTGTCATCATCGACGGCCGTATCGCCGACATCGCCGAGACCGGCTTCCTCGATGGACTGATTGTGATTCCCCAGTTTGTGCTGCGCGAGTTACAACTGGTGGCCGACTCCGCCGACTCGCTCAAGCGCAATCGCGGCCGCCGCGGCCTTGACATATTGCAACGCCTGCAAAAAACTGCGTCAGTTCAAATTCAGATTGTGGAAGACGACTTTCCCAGCGTTCGCGAAGTTGATATGAAGCTCATCGAACTCGCCAAGCTCTATGAGGGCAAGATTCTAACCAACGACTTCAATCTCAACAAAGTCGCCCAGTTACAGGGCGTCGCCGTGCTCAACATTAACGAACTCGCGAACTCGCTCAAGCCCATCGTTCTGCCCGGCGAAATCATGCGCGTATTCATCCTCAAGGAAGGCAAAGAATACAACCAGGGCGTTGCTTATCTCGATGATGGCACCATGGTGGTCGTCGATAACGCGCGCAAGATGATTGGCAAGACGATCGACATTTCGGTGACGTCAGTCCTACAAACGACGGCGGGCAAGATGATCTTTGGCAAGTGGGATGAACGCGCGACCGGCCGTCACGATTCCAAGATAACGGTGCCGCCGGTGTCGACGCCTCCCACCACAACGTCTACCCCCACTACGACCAGTGGGCCGGCTTCCGATCCGGCAAAGAAAGCCATCTCGGCGGTCGGCGACCGCGCCGCCGACTAGCTTCGCTTCAGTTGCCGATTGGGTTTTACCTTGCGTTACGCAGTGGCGCGGGTTCGTGGCAACTCGCGCTTGTGCCGCGTGCGGGAAAAAGTCCTACGTCCTGTACTATACTGATCGCCCCTATGAAGGTTTTTGTCATTATTCCCGCGGCCGGACTGGGCACGCGCATGGCGGCGCAGTCGGCGGACCGGACTAAGAAAAAGGCGCCGACCAAACAGTTCAAAGAAATTGACGGCGTGCCCATTCTCGTTCACACGCTGCGCAAGTTTGCCGCCGTGTCCGCCGTTTACGAAATTATTGTTGCTCTGCGCAAGGACGAGATTGCCGGCTTTCGCACCCAAATCGAAAACGAATATCCGGAAATTCTGAATAAGCGCGTGCAAATGGTCGAAGGCGGCGAGCATCGCCAGGATTCTGTAGCCAGTGCGTTGGCCCGCACCGCAGCCGATGCGGATGACATCGTCCTGGTTCACGATGCGGTTCGGCCATTTGTAACACCCGAGATTATTAATTATGTGATCGAGGTCGCGCACAAACATGGCGCTGCTATCGCGGGCTGGCCTGCCGTTGACACGGTGAAACAGGTAGAGCGAACCGCAGATGGCGCGCTGATCAAAGCGACGATTCCGCGGGCGAGCATTGTGCTGGCGCAGACTCCGCAAGGTTTTCGCTACAGCATCCTGAAAAAAGCTTTCGATGAGGCTGCAGCCGACGGCTTTCTCGGCACCGACGAGGCCTCGCTGATCGAACGCGCCGGACTGCCGGTGATGGTCGTGATGGGGTCGGCGCGCAATATAAAAATCACCACGCCGGCCGACATGGAATTGGCTGAGTTCTATCTCGATATCGAAAATAAGGAAAAATCTTGAGCCTAGAAAAGCGGAAGCCAGAAATGCGCATCGGCTACGGCTGGGACTCGCATGAATTCAGGCCCGGCATCCCGCTAAAAATCGGAGGCATGTTGCTGCCTCACGATAAAGGCCTCGGCGGCCATTCCGACGGAGACGTTCTGCTGCACGCGATCACCGACGCGCTCCTCGGCGCCATCGCCGGGCCAGATATTGGAGCGTTGTTTCCGCCCTCCGACCCGCAATGGAAGAACGCCGACTCCGCCGTGTTTCTGCGCGAGGCGTTGCAGCGCGTCAAGGCGGCGGGCTACGACGTGGTGAATTTGGATTCGACTCTGATCCTGGCGTCTCCGAAGATCGGTCCGCATGCGGACGCGATTCGCAAACGCGTCGGCGAGTTGTGCGGGATCCCTTCGGACTGCGTGGGTGTTAAAGCAAAAACGCCGGAAGGCATGGGCACGGACAACGCTGCGATTGCGAATGTGGCGGTATTGTTGAAGCGCGCGGACTGATACTCAAGATGATCTATGTTGTTTGTCATCCTGAGCGAAGCGAAGGACCTATGGATTCTGCCTGCGCGGGCGAAATCCAGAGGTCCTTCGCTTCGCTCAGGATGACGAATCATGAATGGTGTGTTGCTCCGACTCTTCCGCCATCTCCGCGTGCTTCGTCTTTGCCGCCTCAATAAACGCGCGGAAGATCGCCCGCGCTGACTCAGCTACTTCCGGCGCCTCGTTCACGCTCCGTTCCGGATGCCACTGCACCGCCAGCACAAAATGTTCGGGAGCAGTTCCTTCCAGAGCCTCGATGACGCCGTCTTCCGCTGACCTCGCCACCACGCGCAATCCATCGCCCACCGCGTCCGCCGATTGATGATGCGAAGAATTCACCGCAACTGCTTCGGCCGCGCCCACAATCTCGGCCAGCCGCGATTCCGGCTCGATCATGACCGTATGCGCCTTCGAGACTGTCCGTCCCGGACTGTGGTTGATCGCCGATTCGATGTGCTGCACAAGCGTTCCCGAGTGATAAACGTTCAATGATTGCAATCCGTAGCAGATGCCGAGGATGGGCTTGCGCTGCATGTAGGCATCATTCAACAACAACTCATCCACCACATCTCGCTTGGGATCGGCGGGCTCCGTTTTCTCATGGCGAGGGGCGCCGTAGTTCGCTGGATCGACATCCGCTCCGCTGCCCGGCAATAGAACGGCGTCGCAGCGCTCAATTTGCTCTCTCACTTGCGCCGGAGTCTGATCCAGTTCGATGCGGATCGGCTCTCCACCGGCTGCGCGCACCGCCGCTTCGTATTGTGGCAGCGAACGCTGAGCGTAACTCGGATCCGCGGAATGCGGCACCGGTATGGCAATCCGCGGCGCATTCGTTTTTACGTCACCCATACTCAACTCGCCCGCTCGATCCCGTCCAGTGCCTTGCGCTGCCGGTAGTTTCGAATCTCCATCCCGAGAGATAGCGCCAGCACGATTGCACCGGCAGTGATCGCAAACGGAAACGCAATATGCCGGTACGCAAAACTGAGGTTGGGTGCGACGTGCTTCACCTGCGAATAAACCACCGTGCCGAGGATGCTCAGCAGCAGCGCAATCGCAAACGATAGCAGCGTAAACAAGAACGTCATCGCGAACACGCGGGCCGGAATTCCAATCCATCCCAGGCTCGAATCCTTCTTCGCCATACGTCTAAACTACACCACGCGCCCACCAAGATTTCAATGTTTGAGAGCCGCGGATTGCCAATACAACCCCGGTACTGTCAGTTATAATCTACCTACAGAGTAGCCGTCCGTGGCGAGCCAGCCAAGAGCCCCGGATTCCGCCTTCCGGGGGCGCCGTCGTGCAAGTTGGCTCAAGTAAACCTATTGGAGTGAGATGGAATCCCCAGGAAAAAATCTGTCAAAATTTCTTGAAGAACGCGATCCGGCGAACCCTAAATTCTGGCGCAGAGTTTGGGCAGACCGTAAGAGTGCGGATTCGCCAGCCGCAGGTTCATCCGGCACCGATTCTCCGGGCGACGGATCCAGCGCTGAAGGCGTCGAACTGGCTCTCTGGCACGATGTTTTCGTCGAGCAACAATTGCCCTGGGGAAGGTTCCTGCAATCCGTTTTGTTGCACACAACGGCAGTTGTAATATTGTGGGCGATCTCAATCGCGTGGATTCGGCAGCAAAAGATTCTGACTAGCGCAGCTTTCGACCGCGCCTCACTGGTGACGTATACGCCGGAAGAATACCTGCCGCCCCTCAACACGGGCGCGTCACAACCACCAAGGGCGCAAAAGGGAAACCCGATCTATGCAAAGCAGGCGATCCTGTCGGTTCCTCCTGAGGCGGACAACCGCTCGCAAACCATCGTCGTGCCGCCCGATCTCAAACTCGATCGCGACGTGCCAATGCCCAACATCATTGCCACTGGCGCGGTCGCACCGGCCGTTCCGCTGGACGCAACCCAGGCGCGGTTGAATCGAATAATTGCGCCCGAGGCCCAAGTCGTCGCGCCGGCGCCGGAAGTGGAGTTTGCGCACGATCGCGTTATGCAAACGGCCATGAAGTCCGATGTGGTCGCGGCTCCTCCGGAGTTAACGCAGCAATCGACCAGAGGACAAGCCAGCCTGGTGAACATTGGTCCAAGTGACGTGATCGCACCGGCTCCGCAACTCACCTTGGCCAAACAACATTCGCTCGCACGCGGCGGCCATTTGCCCGGTAGCGTGCAACCAGTCGCTCCTCCGCCGAGCGTGGCGTCAGCAGGAGGTGCGCGCGCAGGAGGACGGCTCATCGCATTGGGACTTCATCCCGTCGCGCCAAACGGGCCGGTTGCCGTTCCCGAAGGCAATCGCCGGGGAACATTCGCCGCGGGTCCGCAAGGGAAACAAGGCGCCGCAGGTACTCCGGATCTGCCGGCATCAAATGCGGAAGCAAAGAACGGCGCAGTCAAAACGGGCAAGCGGGGCACTCTGCCGTCTGGCCTCTACGTGGGCGATGCCAACCACGCGCGCGAAATGGCAAGCCTGTCATCATCCGGAACGCCATCATCCGGAGGGAAGACCGATTCTCGATCTGCCGCGGCGGTGCCCGACGATAAACTCACCGACACGGATCGCCAGGTTTTTGGCGGTAAGCGCTTATACGAAATGCGGCTGAATATGCCGAATCTGAATTCCGCCAGCGGCAGCTGGGTGATGAAGTTCGCTGAACTCGACGGTGGCAAACACGAAGGCGAGCTGCTGACGCCGGTTTTGACGGAGAAGATAGACCCGGGGTACCCGCTGGAACTGATGCGCGCCAACGTCCACGGTATGGTCACGCTCTATGCGGTCATTCATTCTGACGGAAAAGTGGGAGACATTCGCGTCCTGAGCAGTCCTGATGAACGTCTCGACCCATACGCGGCCAAAGCGCTCGCCCGCTGGAAATTCGCGCCCGCGGAAAGAGCGGGGAAAGCCGTCGCGCTCGAAGCGGTAGTTCAGATTCCGTTCAGGGCAAAGACTAGCTTTTGAGATTTGCCAGCGGTGAATTCTATTTCTTCGCCGACGCCGACTTTTCTCCGGGCAGAGCGGCGTAAACGGCGGGGTTGGCGCACACTTCATAGTAGTAGCGATCATTCCAATACAAGATAGATAGGTCGCGCACATCGACCTGCGCGATGCGATTTTTGCGGATGGCGATCTTGCGGAACACGCCGTTAGCGATCGGAACGGTACCCACAAAAAACTCTCCCTGCTCGTCAACCCAGGGGCCGTTAAAGCCAGACTCGGTCGGATCGGCCGCCCAGGGCGTGAGTGAAATTTCCTGCTGCAGCTTGTGAAACGCCGCCTCGCTAAGGCAAATTCCGCCAACGTTATAGTTCAGACGCATCTCTTCCGCGGCAGTGTCAGCGCCCGCGTTTTCGCTGGCGTTGTTGCCGCTGCCTCCGATCTGCACCGAATACACCTGGAATACGCCGGCGTCGGGCGCGAGTTTCTTACGCACGCGCTTGCTGCACGAGGAGAGACGGTCGCTCTCATTGATGGCGTCGGAAATCATGATGCGATGCTCGCCATCCATCAGATAAAGCGGCGGCGCATCCTGATAGGCGATGCCGAGCCCGACTTCCATCGGAGGCAAACCGGAGCGTTCCAGCAACTCGTTATACTCGCGCAGCAGGCTCACAATCTCCCAAGCCAGCACGCAGGTGCGGCCCACGCCCAGCATAGCCTCGCCTTCGCGCTCGAGCAGCGCAACAATTATGGCATCGCCTTCGAGGAAGACTTTCGTTGCTCCGTACTTTGCCAGCAACTTGTTGACCGGATCGTAAAAGTTAAGGCTGAAATAAGAAGCCGCGTTCATGCCTTTTTCCATCAGTGAACGCGTCAGCCGCGATGAGTCGCGCACATCGGCCTTGAGAATGACGTGGTGGTTGACTCGGTCCTCCGCAGCCTTCTGCTCTTCGGGCGGCAGAAATTCGTAGAGCATGCCATTGAGCGTCGAGAGCTCGCGAACTTTCCCGTCAGTCACGAGATTGATACTGTCAAAGCCGGTGCTTACCGCTTCCAGTCCGCGCAGATCCCGGTGATAACAAAATAGATCGTGCAGCAGGCGCGCCGCAAAACGGCCGCGCTCCGATCCGCGACACGAAGCAACGCGACCAACCGCAGCAAAGAGACGGTCGGGATGAAGCCTGCTCTCGGCTATTATTTTTTCCACGCGCTCCGCTTCTTCGCGAGAGATCAAAGCATTTTTAATCTGCTGCGGATTAACGCGCGGAGCATATTCCGCGAGCAGCGGCACGGCTTCGTAGGAGGCGACGACGTGCGCCAGAATGCCTTCGCGCTGCAGTAAGTGGCTCCAGATGTCGAGGCGGTCTTTTCGACTGCGATCTTCCTGCGTCAGGTCTTCGCCGTTGCCCGCACCCACCAGCGTTGCGGCATTTTCGGGCACGTTCAGTGCCTGCTCCAGATGCTCGTCGTCAATCGCTTCACCATAGCCAAGCTCGCGCAGGAAATGCAGAGCAAACTGCCGCAGGTTGGGAAAACGGTCGGCATCCTTGTCGAAGTTGCCGAACATGTAATAGTGCTCGGCGCAGAGATAATCGTCGCGTCCGTCTTCGCTGAGAATCAGCGGATTGAGAAACAGTCGATAGCAATCAGCGGGCAACTCGCCGAGCAGCGAACGGCGCGTGCGCGCCAGCGTTTCCTTTTCGATTTCGCGAAGCAGCCTGAAGACCTCCTGCCCGGCCCGCCGCAAAATGATTTTCTTGCGCACCTGGAACGAAGAGACGAGTTCCTGCGTCTGCATCATCTTTACTTGTCGCACACCCTCCAGCGACTTCAACTTCATGCGGCATTGTTCGAGAATTCTTCCAAACTGCGCCTGCACTTCCGTGCGTATGAACTTGAGTACAGCGAGGCGGCCAAGCAGATCGATCGACGGGTTCCCCTCGGCTTTCGCGCGATTCAAAATCGCCAGATGAATCGAGACCAGCAAAGTCTTCAGATCGGCCGGGCCGGGTTGGCGCAGTTTGGCGGGGCCTTGCGCAGCCGCAATAAACTTGTTTTGGCCAGCGGTCGGGACGTCCATCTCGAAGAGCGCCTCCACCTCGCCAAAGCGGCAGATGTAGCGCGCCAGATGAAATCTTAGATCGGCGGTGATGCGCGGGCTGAGACAAACATCGTAACGAAGATTGTCGACCCCCAGTTGCAAATCGCTCAGCGCGAGCGTGATCCCGTGATATTGAAGATCGGGCAGAGTGGGCGGTTCAGAACTTCGCAACCGGAAAATCGGGAGCTTGGGCATCGCCTCTCTTCTCGTGAAATTACAGGAAAATGGCTGAAAATAAGGTACAAAGCAGGCTAGCACGCGCTCGGGACAGGTCGAAAGTTACGCTGGTGTTGGGCGGAATGGTGGCGCGAATAGCTGCGAATTAAAGCCACAAATTCACTCTGCCATCAAACCTCGACCGACTTCATTGTCGTCCCGCGACCGCGGGATCAGTTTTTCGAACTTCAACCAGGCCGGTAATCGCGGACGTCATCTTTCGGAGCAAACAATGGCGTGACCGCGATCTTTCCGGCATCGGCGAGACGCCGGTTGAGTTCTTCCATATTCGCTCTCACCCAACCCACGCTGGAGATTTTGATCTCAGCGTCCGGCGCTATAAAGAACCACGTTGGCACATTCGTGAGGCCGTAAGCATTTGAAACGGCATAGCCTGCGGGATCGTCGAGGAGCGCGGGGAAGGCTGCGCCATACTCCTTTAAAAAAGCGCCGGTGCTGGCCTTGTCGTCCTGAGAGATTCCTGCGATCGCGACTTTCCCGCCGTACGCTTTGCGCAGGCGCTCGAAAAAGGGGACCGTGTATTGGCAGACAGGACAGGAAATCTTGAAGAACATCGCGACCACCGGCCCGCGCTCAAGCGCATCTTTAAGTGAGAACGTGCTGCCATCGAGGCCGGGCAAAGAAAAATCAGGCGCCTTGGTGCCCGCCTGCAGTGCTGTCATATCTTTCTGACCTCCAAATAAACGATCGAGCCACCTCATCGGGAACATGCCCCAAACCAATCTAGATCATACCGCTCGCCTTCAAAATTTTGCGGGTTAGCCCGGTGATCGGGAGTTGCTGAATCCGATCCAATCCGATCCATTTACCTTTTGCAGCGAACCGATCGTCTGGCAAAAGCAGATTCCCTATCTGCTTATTCCGCAGGACGTGCACGGTGTAGCTGGTGACGGTGATGGTATGTCGAAACTTCCGCCAGGGTGCGGCAGTTCGCGACGTGCGCGGAGGCGCGGACGATTGCGGCAGTTCCCACATGCCGGCCATGAGCGCGGCTTTTCGCGGCCGCTGCACCAGACGAACTTTTCCGTTGCCGCCGCCGTTTCCTTCGCGCCAATCCAAAGCGCACCAGACTGCTTTTTTTTGCTGGTGGACGGCGGGCTTCGCGCGTCGCACTTCTACTCCACGAGTCACGCACCATTTTCTTGCCGGGCACGCAAGGCAACGGGGTTCGCGCGGCACGCATACCGTCGCCCCCAATTCCATCATGGCTTGGTTGAAATCGCCGGGCCGTGAGCGGTCAAGAAATGCTTGCGCGTGCTCCCAGACCTGCCGAGTCGTAAGAGTGCCGCCAATCAAGCGCCGCAACACACGCTCCACGTTGCCATCGACCACAGCCACCGGTTCGCCGAAGACAATGCTGGCGATGGCTGCGGCTGTATAACGTCCGATACCGGGCAGCGGAAGCAAAGCTTCGGAATTTTGCGGGAACGAACCTTTATATTGTTCGACAATCTGCTGCGCGCATTGACGCAACCTGCGGGCTCGCCGATAGTAGCCCAGGCCGCTCCAGGCGGCGAGCACATCGGCTTCAGAAGCAGAGGCGAGCGCTTCGATGCTGGGAAAGCGCTCAAGGAAAATTCGGTAGTGTTCGAGCACGGCAGCCACGCGCGTCTGCTGCAGCATGATTTCGCTGAGCCAGATGCGGTAGGGATCGCGAGTCTTGCGCCACGGAAGATCGCGGCGTTGCGCATCGTACCAGCGCAGCAGCGCGCGCTGAAATGCAGCTGGAGTTTTCCCATTGGACGTAGCCGCCATCCGGCGCTTTTCTGAGATGGAGCCAGCTGCCGGCATTATTGTGATTGAGTAACGCTGTGCGCGATGGCTACCCATCCTGACTTTTGCTGCTGCCACACGGTCATCATGTGTTGCGGCGTCGTCGGAAGTGGTTGCGCGCCCCCGGGCCCACTGGCAGTGCCACGAAGAGTAATCGTGTAGGTGACGACGATCGTCGTTCCATTCAACTCGGTCTGCATGTCGCCGAGTGCATAGTCTTTCAACTGCCAATTTCGATACTGCTCCATCGTAGCCGAGCGGTCGAGCGTGCCCGATGGAGTGACGCCCGAGTAATTCGAAGCCAGTGAGCGCTCCACCTGGACCCAGTTCGCCGCTTGCACTTCTTTCCAGAAAACGCGCTCCATGCCCTCGCCGCCAGTAGCTTCGGAAAAAGCGCGGGCAGGGTGATCGCCATAAAACGTGCAAGCCGAAACAAACATCAAATAAATCAGTAGCGGCAAGGCCAGTCCTCGAGGCATGGCGAGATTGTACCGTGATTCGGGGCGATTTAGGCTGCGGTTCGAAGGCGGCGGAAGGGACTCATTTCCACCATTCAATTGGCATGATCCTGGCATTGACCGTGCGCGCAAACGACTCCATACTTAATCTAACGTGGATCCTGCGCCGACGCTTGATCAGCCTGCCGCTCCCGCAGGACAAAGGTAAATATGACCGAATTCGATCGCAAGGTGGAAGAGGCTTCCGCGCGCTTTAACCGCTCGGTAGCGAATATCGCCGAGACGCTGGAAAAAGAGACAGCGGATCTCGTGAACTATTTGAACGACGAGGTCGTGCCCGCGGTGCGAGGCCATTCTTCAAAGGCGCTGCGAACCGCGGCAGGAAAGCTCTCGCAGTTCGCCGACTTTCTGGAAACACAGCGCAAGCATTCTTGAACTTACTCGCCTCCAGGTACGGACTAACGAATTCGCGGCGGAATTCGGCGCCGGCATCCGCTGCGGTGCTTTCTTGTCTTGCCTTGCTTCTGCTTCTGGGCAATATCCTGCTGACCGGTTGTGGGCACAAACCTCAGCAGGCGCAGGTTCCCCCGCCTCCGCCAATTCCGCAAGAGCAACCGACCACCGCTCGACCCGCACAAGCTCCTAACCGCAATACAGGTGAAGACGAGAAGATACAACTTCCCGCCGATGCCAAGCCCATCTTCGAGGAAACCGGCGTGGCCAGCTGGTATGGCGCTCCCTATCACAATCGGCGCGGATCGAATGGCGAGGTTTATAACATGCACGCCATGACGGCCGCTCATCTTACTTTGCCGCTGGGCTCGATTGTCCGAGTTACAAATCTAAAAACTGACCATTCAGCGCTGGTGCGGATCACCGATCGCGGGCCGTTCGTGCCGGGACGCATCGTCGATCTTTCGCTCGCCGCCGCGAAGGCACTGGATGTTTACTTGCCCGGCACCGCGAAAGTGCGCTTGGAGGTGATGCAATCGCCCGCGCCTATCGATACCGGTGGCCGCTGGGCCGTTCAGATCGGCTCCTTCGCCGGTCAAAAGGCAGCTGCCGAACTCGCAGACCACCTCCAGAAGCGTTACCAGACGGCCAAAGTCCTGAAGTTCGTAAGTCCCGTAGGAGTGTGGTGGGTGCGGGTGCGAGTATTGGATGACGACCGCGAGCGCGCCATCGCTCTGGTTCGCGAGACCGAGACCGCCGAGGGATCGGTATTCCTGGTGCGCCTCGATTGAAAACAGTTCTTTACAAATCCTACTTACTTGGCGTGTTATTGTTCTTCCGGAGATACAAGGCAGTTATATCTCAGGTTACTCGCCGGATGATCGTAATCCCAGGCGAGAGGAGACTAACTCATGGCGGATTGTCTATTCTGCCGCATCATCAAAGGCGAAGTACCATCCAAGAAAGTTTATGAAGACGACCACACCTTTGCCTTTGAAGACCTGAATCCACAAGGTCCGACGCACGTGCTAATCGTCCCAAAGAAACATATAGCCGGTTTAAAGGACGCCACCGACGAAGACGCCGAGATCGTCGGCCGCTGTCATCTAACCGCTGCCCGCATCGCACGCCAGAGGTCGATCGAAGACGGCTATCGCACCGTATTGAACGTCGGTCCGCGCTCCGGACAATCGGTTTTCCATCTGCACGTGCACCTGATCGGCGGGCGCGCGTTGTCCTGGCCGCCGGGCTAGAATCCTTCCCACCCAACTTCTCTGCCTTACAATCGTGGGATGGCAAACCTCACACTGGTGTATGGCCTGCGCCTGCTGCCCGCCGACGAAGTCGCGGAGGTGCAGGCGGCAACCATCAAATTAAAAAATGGGCGGGATGCGCATGTCACCATGCACATCCTCGAGGGCAGCAAAGACGAGATCGAAAAGCAACTTAAGACGAGTCTCTCCGCGTTCTTCGACATCTATCCAGAGATATAAACGGCACTCAGGCGATGAAACTGATCTCTCTGGAACTCGAGAGCAAGCTGCGCGATAGAGGCCTCTGGCCGCAGAGCTGGGTCGCATGGGCGGCGCTCTACGCCTTGGGACTCGACCTGCTGCTGTTCGCCGCGCAGTGGTTGACGCGGCATATAAGCCCGTCGTTTTCGGACAGCCTCACCGGCTGGGTAATTTTTCTCAGCGTTCTGGCGATTGTGCTGCTCGCCATCGCAGCCTCGCGATGGCTGCGCTCGCAGCTCCTGTGGCGGCTGCGCAACCGGTTGATTGTGACGTATATTTTTATCGGCGTGATTCCGGTCTTTCTGCTGGTTGTGATCTCGCTCATCACGCTCTATCTGCTCGCCGGCCAGTTCGCCAGCTTCGTTGTAACCTCTGACATCGCCACTCATCTCCGCAGCATGGAGTCGGCCAACCGAACCATCGCGCATCACCTGGCGACGCAAATTTCTGCAGGTGGCAAACTTGACGAAGAAGTTCTAAGTCGGACCAGGCCGCGCCGCACCGAATGGTCGCGCCGTCAAGTCTGCGCGCGCTATGGCAATGAGCCGCAGACTTATTGCGTCGGGCCCGAGAAAGCAACCGCCTCCGCTTTTCCTCCATTTATCGCGGGCGATTTCGACGACATTGTGCGCGATCACGGCACACTTTATCTTCGGACAGCCACTGTGATTGCGCTGGAGCCAGTATCTTCGCCGGTAACTTCGGCGTCGGCCTCCTCGTCAACTTCCTCGTCAACTCTGCGTGTGCTCTCAAGTGAGCCGCTCGATAAGAATTTCGTGGAGATAATCGCCGGCGATCTCGGCCGCATCGCGGTCTACGGCGCGGCCGGCCCGGCACCGAGTTCGATTGCATCGCCAAATCCCGCCGAGCCCAAACCATTCTTAACCTTCGAAAACGGCGCACAGCGCGAACAAACCTTCTCCGCTGGAACGATTCCGCCCGCGAGCGGCACCTTCGATCACGAGATCACTTTCCCGATTCCGCTGCAAGTCATCGATTGGGCCACCGGAGAACGCCAGCGTGCGGGAGCGCTAGCGGAGGTCGAGACGCGCCCATCCGTCCTCTATGCGAGACTCTTTGCCGCGCTCGGCGATTATGCCCGCGGCGTCGAATATATCTTGTTGTCGATCGCGATCATTTTCGCTCTCATCGAGTTGTTTGCGCTTTTCGTGGGCGCCAAACTGACGCGCAGCATTACCTCGGCCGTCGCCCAACTCTACGAAGCCACCAAACACATCAATCGCGCCGATTTCAGCCATCGCATCACCGTGCAGTCGAGCGACCAACTGGCGACGCTCGCCAACTCCTTCAACTCGATGACCACTTCCATCGAGAAGCTGGTGCAAGAGCAGAAGGAAAAGCAGCGACTGGAAGGCGAGTTGGCGATTGCGCAGGAAGTGCAGGCCCAACTCTATCCGAAGTTAATCACGCAACTCGACACACTCGAGGTCCACGGTTTCTGCCGGCCCGCGCGAACCGTCAGCGGAGACTACTACGATTTTCTCGCGCTCAATTCCGAGAGGCTGATGCTGGCCGTCGGCGACATCAGCGGCAAAGGAATCTCAGCGGCGCTGCTCATGGCGACAATCTATTCGGCCGTCCGCGCCTACAGCATCGAAGACCTGCCCATCCTCCGCGAACTGATGCCGCGCCAACCGGCCACGATGGCCGTGTCGAGAGGTGGTTCCAGCCTGCTCCTTGATTCTGAATCGCGAACGACAGAAGTATCGCCCGCAACGCTGCTCGCGCTTTTGAACCATCAACTTTATGAAGGCACTCCGGCGGCAAAATACGCGACGTTGTTTTTGGCGATCTATGACGCGGCGACGCGAAGCCTCACCTACGCCAATGGCGGTCACCTGCCGCCAATTCTGATTGGCAAAGATGGCTCCTCCCAGTTGCTGAGCTGCGGCGGGACTGTAGTCGGCTTGTTCGACAATTTGAGTTTCCCGGAAGCAACCGTACAACTTCGCCCCGGCGATCTGCTCGTGGCTTACACTGACGGAGTCACGGAACCGGAAAACGATTATGGCGAATACGGCGAGGGCCGATTGATCCAGTTAGTACGCGAAAATCGTCATCTTCCGCTCGAGCGCATCACCGAAATCGTTATCGCCGCCGTCGCCGACTGGATCGGCGACAACGAGCAACCCGACGACGTAACGCTGGTATTGGCGCGCGCAAGGTAGGGGAAGCCGTCAGCCCTCGGAATTCAGCACTCTGTGCACGTCCATGTGACGCAACTCACATGCTACCGTGGCGCACATCACTGTTGATCTTCATTTCTCGGCGTTTAATCACACCAAACAACAAACTCATCCTTGGGAACGGAAGGTCGATCTATCATGACGGAGAATACGGGAAAGCCGGCAAGTATTGTCGACGCGAAGGGTGTGCCGCTTCCGCAATCAAGCGGAGCAGCGAACGCCGGATCGAGCGATCCGCGGAACTTTGAAAAAGAGGTGCACACCTGGAATCCGACGCTGCCCATGTGGCGGAGAAGCAACAAGGAGTAGCATTCCACTGAATCTGGCTGCCGATGTTTCGCCAGAAAATACGGTCTCCCCAAGTTGCGCCGTCTACTGCCGCCCCGCCTCGATCTCATCGACAACATGATCCATGTGGTAGACCTTCCTGAGGCCTTCAAGAAGCGCACGGCTGTCGACCGCTACCGCGCGATTCTTCGCCGCATCGTAACCGTAGTCCCCGCCCAGCGAAAAAATATTTCCGTCAAAGATCAATCCAACCACATTGGCATCCCGGTCAATCAACGGACTGCCTGAGTTGCCTCCGATGATGTCATTCGTCGTCGACAGGTTCATCGGCAAAGCCAGATTCATCGTCGCCTTGGCCTTGAGCCAGCTTTCCGGCAGCACGAACGGAGCCGCGCCTGTTGCTCGATGGAACAGTCCGTCAATCGTCGTGTAAGGCTGAACGAATTTTCCCTCGGCGTCTTCGAATCCCTTCACGCTTCCAAAACTTAGCCGCGCGGTAAACGTCGCGTCGGGATCGACGCTGGTGCCATAAACCGCAAAGCGTGCGCTAGCGATCCGCTCTGCCGCCGACCGCGTCGGAGCATCCACCCGTGCCTCATAATCTTTTCGCATGGCGAGAAGATCGTCGTCAATCGAAGCGGCAAACCGAATCAGCGGATCGTTCGACGCCGCCATCGCACTCTGGCCGCCACTGTAAAGATTCTCGCGCACCTTGGGATCATCGAGATGCGTGCCCACTATCAGCCTATGCGCCAATTGCTCAGGAGATTCATTGCCCAGCATCTTGCGCACAAACGGATCGTCCGCGCCCATGTCCCGTTGTAACTCGGTAAACATGAGCTTCAAATTAAGTTCCTCTAGGTCTTTATAGACTGGCACGGGCGCCGACAGCGCCTGCTGCACGTGTACGAGCGATTGATCCGTATATTCCGGCAACCGCTCCGTGTTGGGCTTGGCGCGCTCCTCGGCGGCGCGTACCAGCGTGATCGCGTAATGAAGCGGCGCCGAAAAATAATTGAAAATACCATCCACGTGGTGAGTAAACAGTTGTGCGCGCACTCGCTGAATTTGCGCGATATCGTCCCACGCCGAAGCATCCGCTGCCAGCTTTGGATCCGCCGCAACCGCGGCGCGCAGGCGTTGCTCCTCCTGTTGTTTACCGGCAAAAAACTGCGGGTCGAGCAGAGCCCCCTGCCTTCCAAAGTCCGCCTTGAAATCGTTTTCCACAAAAAACAGCTGCTCACGTGCTTCTCGCATTTGTTCTGAGCCGCGAGTTATGAACTCCTCCAGTTCTCCGCGATACTCGGCGGTCTCCGGAATGTCAGATGGAAACCCCGTGTCGCGCTCAAATGCCAACTGCGCAATCGTCAATTCGCGGCTCGTGCCGCCGGGGTTTCCGGATACGAACACAAGATCGCCATCCTTCGAACCGTTTCGGCTCCAGCGCAAATAATCATGGCTAATGACAGGCTTGTCCCCCTCATAGGCGCGCACGAGCCCGATATCAAAGTCGAAGCGCGGAAAATTAAAATTGTCGGGATCGCCGCCGAACTGCGCAACCGTGAACTCCGGCGCAAACACCAGCCGCACGTCGGTGTAGCGCTTGTAGCGATACAAATCATAGATGCCGCCGTGATACAGAGAAACCACGTCGCAGCGCACGCCCGCATCTGATCCACAACCCTGCTGCAGCTGGGCCTGCTTGGCATGAAGCGCCTTGTTCGCCTCGTCTCCCGTTTTGCCGGCGATTGCACCCTGCACTTCATTGGTCACATCGCGAATCTCGACCAGTTGATCGAGCTCGAAGTCAGGACATTTCCGCTCCTCCGCAATAGACTTCGCGGCGAAACCAGTTTCGACAAAGTTTTGCTTCGGCGTCGAAAGCTGCTCCACGCAATCCACCACGCAATGGTGATTCGTCATCACCAGCCCCTGCACCGAGATGAACGATGCCGAGCAGCCGCCAGCGATCCGCAGCGAAGACAGCCGCACATGATCAAGCCAGGATTGCGAAGGCGCGAAGCCATATTTCGCCGCCACCGTCTTCGACGGGAAATTGTCGAAAGTCCACATCCCCTCGTCGGCCTGCAGCGACGGGGTGAGGGCGAGGCAGGCAGCCAGTAATCCCGTTACGAACCAGGTGCATCGCGGCAGGCTTTTTGAATTCATTCTCATTTACTTCCCCTTGGAGTTTTATAGTTTGACCCCAGCGTGTTCATTCGCGCGGTGAACCGATCGACGCCGATCATTGATCAGTCAATGTGGCCACGCATCTCGCGCAGCCATCGATTGATGCCCTTTTTGCCCGACGGGATGCCGGGAGTCCCGATGCCCGCGTATTTGGCAAAAGCGCTTTCGATGCGAACAAGCCGTATATGCACACCATCTTTGTCACTCTCGAAAAGCAACCGGTCTCCCGTACCAAACCCCAAGAGCCGCCGAATTTCGACCGGTATGGTGATCCGGCCCTTTGCTCGTTATTTTGGCTTGCTTCCGCGCGGCGATCTCCGATTCACTACTTTATTCCACTTTTCTTGAATTTGCGTATTGCAAGAGCGAGCCACCAAAAAATGCGGGAAGGATTGCTCCCTCCCGCATGGCCTGCCTTTATGTCTAGATCAGGCTTGAGCTAAACCAGCCCCTGATCCAGCATCGAATTCGCAACCTTCAAGAATCCCCCTATATTCGCGCCATTCACCAGATTGCCCGGAGTGCCGTACTTCTCAGCCGTCTCGAAGCAATTCTTGTGGATGGCAATCATGATGTTGTGCAAACGATCGTCAACCTCTTCTCGCGTCCACGAAATGCGCGCGCTGTTCTGCGCCATTTCCAAACCGGACGTCGCCACGCCGCCCGCATTCGCCGCTTTGGCCGGTCCATACAGCACTTTCGCGTCGAGGAACATCTTCGTCGCCTCCAGCGTGCTCGGCATGTTCGCTCCCTCGCTCACCAGCTTGACGCCATTCTTAATGAGGTTCGCCGCGTCTTTTGCGTTGATCTCATTCTGCGTGGCGCTCGGGAAGGCGCAATCGGCTTTGATATTCCAGAGCCAGTTGTGGTCGAGCTTCTTGTCGGTCGCTTTATAGACGGCGCTCTTGAATTCGTCGGTGTACTCCTGGATGCGGCCGCGCCGATTATTCTTCAGCTCCATCACAAAAGCGAGCTTCTCGCGGTCGATGCCGTCGGCGTCGTAGATCGCGCCGTCGGAATCAGACAGCGTAACTGGTTTCGCGCCCAGATCAAGCAACTTCTCGACCGTATATTGCGAGACGTTGCCGCTGCCAGAAACCAGACACACTTTACCTTCCAGCTTGTCGCGACGAGTCTTCAGCATCTCCTGCGCAAAATACACGCAGCCATAGCCAGTGGCCTCCGGACGAATCAGCGAACCACCCCACGATAATCCCTTGCCCGTGAGGACGCCGGTGAATTCATTCCGCAGCCGCTTATATTGCCCGAACATATATCCAATCTCGCGACCGCCCACGCCGATGTCGCCCGCGGGAACGTCCGTGTCCGGCCCAATATGCCGTTGCAATTCGGTCATAAAGCTCTGGCAGAAACGCATCACCTCGTTGTCGCTCTTTCCTTTGGGATCAAAATCGCTTCCACCTTTCCCGCCGCCCATGGGCAGCGTGGTAAGCGAATTCTTGAACACTTGTTCGAACGCCAGGAATTTCAAAATGCCGAGATTCACCGAAGGATGGAATCGCAGTCCGCCTTTATAAGGACCAATGGCGCTGTTCATCTCGATGCGGAAGCCGCGATTGACTTGCACTTTTCCGCGGTCGTCAAACCACGGCACGCGAAACATCAACACGCGCTCCGGCTCCGTGATTCGCTCCAGAATCTTGGCTTCTTGATACTCAGGATGGCGCTCCAACACGGGCCTCAAAGATTCGAACACTTCCAGAACGGCCTGGTGGAATTCCGGTTCGGCTGGGTTTTTGGCTTTAACAAGGTTGAGAACTTGATCGATGTAATCCGCCGCTCCACTGCGCTTGGGCGGTTCCATGACATGACTCATAGGCTTGCCTCCGTATTTTATTTTAGTACTCCGGACGGATTGTCAAACAACAAAGGACACCGCAGAATTGCGGCTAGTAACCATTGGAGACCCCGCGCTCAAGCTGTGCCGTGATTGCCATCACCAGACCGGGTGATTCATTTCGCGCAAGCGCCCTTCAACATTTACCTATGACCGCCGAGGTTGATCACCGTCACATTGCCCGTAACCTGCTGGCTAAATCTCATGCCTCCGACGACGACAAGGCTGTGCCCCATAACCAGCAGCCCGCGATGATCCATAGTCGGTTCGGACACGTCATCGTTAATCGTCTCCCATTGCTGGCTGTAAACGTCATAGGCGAAGGTCAGCGCCGAAGGTTCCGCTGGCCGCCCGTTATAGCCAATTCCGTTGTAGTCATAAGGCGTATCGCTCCCGCCGGAAAAATAAATCTTCCCGCCTCTTCGATCCGCCGCTCCCGCACCGGCCGCTATGCGAAAGCGCACGCTCCCCGGATGCGCCACAATCTGCGACCACTCAATTTTCGTGATGTCGCCCTTCTTCGAACTCGGAAGCTTCCCCATCCAGCAGTCGCTCGAAGCCACATACTTCGGATTCGCCCCGCCTGTATTCTTTCGTGCGCCATCGGCAAAAACAATCGTGTCACCAACGATCGCGCCCGCATGACCAAACACCGGCATCCCCGGAATCGGCGTACCCTGCATCCACGTATCTTTATCCGTGTCGTAAATCTGCACATTGGGAACCGCACCCAACTCCGCCGTCGACCGTCCGCCAATCAGAAAGATATAGCGATCTCGATACACTCCTACCACTGCATCCGCCACCGCCACCGGAATATCTTTCCCGCGATAATAGCGATTCTCCGCCGGCACAAACACGTTCAGGTCCGGCACGGTAGTCTCGCCGCCCTGCCCATCAATGACGTAGCCCCCAAAAATAAAAACCTGCTCATGCAAAGCCACCGCCGACGCGCCCAGTCGCCCCGCCACGCCAGGAACCGGCCGCAGCTCTTTCCACTTCCCCGTCCCCGGATCCAACTCGTAGGCGCTTCCCGTCACCGCATCCCAGGTTTTCTTCGGCCCTATGCCCATGAAGGAAAAAATCCGCGAATCGCCAAAGTCGTGCGAAATAGCGACCGCATTATTCGAGAGCGGCACCGGCAGCGGGCCGAACTTAGCTTCCACGGCAGCCCGCATCGGAGGGATGAAAAGACAGAATAGCGCCGCAAAGAAAGCAAGCCGAAAAACCTTCGGTAGCAACCTCATCGCTGAAATGATAGCAGCGAAAGCCTCGTGGTAAAGCGGCGGTAAATCGCCCTGCAAGGGCTCCGCCTATGCAATTTGGTAGAAATACCGCCCGGCGTCGTCCAGTTATTCATATACTTCTCTTCGATACGTCCGTAACTCTCTGAAATTGCGCAATCACGTTTGGTGCCTCGGGTGCCATCAACTTACGCAAGCAATTTTACACAAAATGACAAGACAAAGATTGACAGCAATGCAGGTCGAAGCACAAAATGCCGGAACTCCGCAGCAGGCAATATGCCTTGCCGTCAGTCAAAAAAACTTTGGCCAGTGGGTAGTCAGGCAATCCACAACCAGAGTCATCATGAATAGAAAGGCTCCTTCCCAATGCGATCCCGTTCAGGCAGATTCCTAGCAAATATGCTGGCAGCCGTGGCGCTTCTGTGCGTCGCCCTCTCCCTAGCGACGTTGACGGCCACCAAAGCCACCGCCCAACAAGCCACCGCCAAAATCGTAGGCGTAGTCACCGACCAGCAAGGAGCGGTAGTTCCCGGCGTCAATATCACCGTGACCAACACGGCAACCAACGTCTCTACCAACACAACCTCGGATAAAGGCGGCTTCTATCAAGTCCTGAACCTGCCCATCGGCACCTATCGAGTGACCGCCCGCCAGCAAGGCTTCCGTCCGCTTGAAGTAGTAACCACGCCGCTAGAGATCAACCAGTCGTTTCGCGTAGACATGAAGCTCGAAGTAGGCGCCACGAGCGAGCAGGTCTTGGTCGAATCGCAAACCGCGGGAGTAGAAACCGTCAATCCAACATTAGGTGAGTCGGTCACCAGTCGCCCGATCGTCGACATGCCGTTGAACGGACGCAACGTGCTGACGCTGGCTCTTCTACAACCCGGAGTCACCGAAGACAACCCCGATGACACAAGTTCCGGGCAAGGATTCAACATCGGCGGCGGGCGCACTGACTCAGTGACCTACCTGCTCGATGGCGGCCTCAACAACGAACTATTGGGCAATGGTGTCGTCCTCAATCCGAATCCCGATTCAATCGCCGAGTTCCGCATCCTCACCAGCAACTACGGCGCGGAATATGGCCGCAATGGCGCAGGCATCATCAGCGTGGTAACCAAATCAGGCACCAACGGGTTCCACGGCAGCGCATTTGATTTCGTCCGTAACACTGACTTCGACGCCAACTCTTATTTCAACAACGAACAAGTCCCAGCATTGCCCCGGAATAATCTCAAACGGAATCAATTCGGCGGGACGTTGGGTGGTCCGATCATCAAGAACCGTCTCTTCTTCTTCACTTCGTACCAGGGGCAGCGTCAAGTACACACTGAAGTGCAACCGGAGACGCAAATCTTCACCACGGCGGAACTGAACGGGGATTTTTCGCAGGCTGGCCCGAATGGTGGCCCCGATCCAAATGTGGTTGCTTTTCTCCAGACAAATCCCTACTTCCAAGCCAATGTGGCGCTTCAGAACCAGGGGATCATCGACCCTACGAAGTTCGATCCTGCCGCACAAGCCTACATCGCGACGGGATTGATTCCGTCGAATGCGACAGGAGAGATTTTTCCCTCCGCGGGCAGCACCGACAATAACAACGAAGTCGACGTCAAAATCGATTTCAACATCGACTCCAAGGACAAGCTGACGGGAACCGTCGGCGGCATCCGCCGTAATCTCCTTGAGCCTTTCGGCCGTTCTGGCTACTCGGGCGACGTTGCTGGCTTTCCGTCGACCTTCGTCATCAACAACTACTTTCTCAATCTTGCCTACACGCGAACCTTTTCCCCTTCGATGCTGAACGAACTTCGCGGGACAGCACAGCGGCACAATACCTTAAGCGACAAGCCAGTCTCCAGCCTGCCTAACCTTTCCAACGGCGGATCGGGTGATCCTTCCGGCTTCGGGATATTGTCCGACCCGGGCGGTTCCAATGGTCCTCCGCTCATGTCTTTCGACAATGGCCTATATTTCGGGCAAGACCAATCCGGTCCAGCGACTGAAATCGGCAACACCTTTGGATTTGCAGATACCTTTACCTGGGTCAAGGGAAACAGCACTTGGAAGTTCGGTGCGGGATTTACTGCCTATCAACAAAATACTCTCTATGCTTTCTTTACCGATAGCAACTTTGCATTTTACGGATACGCGTCGGGTGGAGACGGCACCGGCAATAGCCTAGCCGACTTTCTTGTCGGGGCCCCCAATGATCTGTTTGAGGGTCCAAATGCGATCAGCAACTTCCGCAGTAAAAACACGTATGCATTCGGACAAGACGAGTGGCGGGTCAGGCCCAACCTGACTTTGACTCTGGGCCTTCGCTATGAGTACAGCACGCCCAAAATTGACACGGAAGGAAGAACCTTCTCGATCATTCCTGGGGATCAATCAATAAGATTTCCCAATGCTCCGCTCGGCCTGGTTTTCCCCGGAGACCCGGGAGCGCCTCGCGGTTCGAATTTCCCGGACAAGGATAACTTCGCTCCGCGAGTTGGCTTTGCTTATAGTCCGGGCACGAGCAACAAAACCAGCATTCGCGGCGGTATAGGGCTGTTTTACGACGTACTGAAGGGCGAAGACAATTTGCAATTTAATGGGGCGCCACCGTTCTATAGCGAGCCCTACGTCACTTTCCCATGTGTTCCAACCAGCCTAAATCCGTTTTGTCCGACCAGCGCAGGCAATGTGCCCTATAACGGGCCGCTGCCGTTTTACAGTTCGCCTTGGACCTCCGCCGGTCTTTCAGGCAATCCCTTCCCTTCTCCAACTCCCGACCCCAACACGGCGTTCAATCCGGCAACGGGACAATTCCTGCCGTTTGGCGGCGGCGGTATCTACTTCGTGGATCCGCATTTGCACACGCCTTACACCTACCAGTACAACTTAAGCGTCCAGCATGAAATGGCTAGGAACCTGATCGCGGAGGTTAGCTATGTGGGCAGCAGTTCAAAAGGTCTAACCGCCCTCGAAGACATCAACCCTTTTGACCTGAGCACCGTGACGGGCGCCAACCCGGCTCGAATTTTGAATGAGACCTCAAGCGTGCAAAGTACTTTTAATACCTTCTGCTCAGCCTACTCTGCTTCCACGGGAGTAAGCACTTTTTCAGCTTGTCCGTTTTCCAGCGCGTCGCAGTTCGCCAATCTCGGCTTCGCCAATTTCAACAGCCTGGAAGCGTCTATAACGAAGCAGAACAGCGAGAACCGTTACCTGGGTAATACCTACTTCACCTTTGGTTTTACCTACGGCCACAGTCTCGATAACTCATCCGGCTTCCGCAACCGGGATTCGTCGGTATCCTATTACAACCATAGCCAGTTTTATGGTTCTTCCGACTTTGACGTTAAGGAGCGAATCACTTTCAGCGGCGGATGGGATTTGCCTTTCGACCGCGCCTTCGCCTCTGCTCCGAAGCGTCTGGTAAAAGGATGGAGCCTCTATCCCATTTTCAGCTGGCGAACTGGGTTTCCGCTTAGCATCAGCTCAGGCCTACCGGCGAATGCATCTGACCCTGGCCCCTCGGGCGCTGGCGACGGCTATCTGGCTCTCGCCGATTTTGCGCCCGGGTTTAACAAAATTACGATCTTGAATCCGCGAAAAAATGGCAACTACTATTTCAACCCGGCCGCATTCCAGCCGATCAACGATGCATACAATCCAGCGGACCCTTACGGAACCACCGGGCGAGACTTCTTTCGCGGGCCGGGCCGCACCAATCTGGATTTGACGTTGTCCAAGAACACGGCGATCACTGAACGTGTCAATGTCGAAATCCGGATGGATGCATTCAACGTGTTCAATCATGGTGAATTCGCGAACCCGGACACGAACCTTTTTGACGGAACCTTTGGGCAGATCACAACCACAACGTTCGGAAGCTCAATAGTGAATCCTCCGACGTACACGGAGCGCATCGTGCAACTTGCGGGGCGGCTAACCTTTTAGAACCTGCTTGCCAGCGGAGACAGAACGCCGTTCTCCGCTGGCGAGACTTTGACGCAGAATTAGACACTCACTTCTATCGCGAGGCTTCGAGGCCCAGTCCCCCAACCCGCTGTGATACGCTGATCCCCAGTGACCCGGCTGGCGCTTTTTCCCAGAATCATCCTCTGCATCCTCTCCAGCATCCTCCCGCTCGGAGCGCCCGCCTCCGCCCCGCCCGCCGCCCTCGCGCCCGCCGCCGACAAAAACCCGCCCGACGTCTACCTCATCACCATCGACACCCTGCGCGCCGACCACGTCGGCTGCTACGGATACAAGCAGGTTGAGACGCCCGCTCTCGACGCGCTCGCCGCCGACGGCGTCCGCTTCTCCGAGGCCTTCACCCACAGTCCGATCACCAACACTTCGCACACCTCGATCCTGACCGGCCTCTTGCCAAGCGTGCATGGCGTTACCGATTTCGGCGTCCCGCTCTCGCCGCAGCATGTCACCGCCGCCGAGTTGCTGAAGAAGCGCGGCTACCAGACCGCCGCTTTCATCGGAGCCGTAATTCTCGACAGCAACGCGCTCGCCCCCGGCCTCGATCGCGGCTTCGACTTCTACGACAATTTTCCGAAGGCTGACGCCGCGACGGACGGCAAAGCCAACGACGGCAAAAATAATGACGGCAAGAATATCGATGTAAAAAATAAAGAGCGTTGGGATCGCGTTGAGCGTCGCGGCATGGAAGTCGTCCAGCACGCCGAAGCCTGGTTCGATCAGCATCGCACTGGACCTCACTTCGTCTGGGTCCATCTCTTCGATCCGCACGATCCCTACGAGCCGCCTCCGCCTTACTCAGAAAAATATAAAGATCATCTCTACGATGGCGAGATCGCCTACGCCGATTCCGCCGTCGCCAACTGGATCGCCTACCTCAAAAAAGCCGGCGCCTACGACAACGCCATCATCATCGTCTCCGGCGACCACGGCGAGGGCCTCGGCGAGCATGGAGAAGAAACTCACGGCCTCTTTCTCTACGACGCAACGCTCCACATCCCTCTCCTCTTAAAAACGCCACAAACCGCGGCCGGCGCGGCGCCGCACGGCGTCGTGATCGATGCGCAGGTCCGCACCACCGATATCCTGCCAACCATCCTCGAGGCTACCGGCATCCCAGCGCCGCCCGAACTGAATGGCGAGTCGCTGTTTCCGCTGCTCGATAAAAATTCGGACGAAAAAAGCGGACGCGAACTCCTCGGCGAAACCGATTACCCGCTGCGCTGGGGATGGGCTCCCCTGCGCGCCCTGCGCACCGAGAATGCCAAGCTGATCGAAGCTCCGCGACCCGAACTCTACGACCTGCGAGCCGATCCCAAAGAGACAAAAAATCTCTACACCGCCGACGCCGCCAAGCTGCAAGCCTTGCGTGCAGAGATGGCGAAGTGGGAGGCGAAGCTTCCCACGCCAAACAATTTCGCGAAATCAGAAAAGCTGCCCGACCCGAAAGACAAAATCGAAGTGCAAAATCTGCTGCACAACGCCATGCTCGCGAGCGATGACAATCGATCGAGCGATGCCCGCCAGTTTTTGGAGAAAGCAGCGCAGCTCGATCCCACCTCGCCGAACGCAGTCATGCAACTAGGCGAGATCGAATTAACTGCCGGAGATTACGCGAAGGCCGCCGCACACCTGAAGCGCGCATCCGACCTGCGCGCCGACGATCCAAACGCCGCGTACGAAGCAGGCGAGGCGATGGACAAGTCTGGCGATTCTGTAGGAGCGCGCGATGCGCTCGAAGCAAGTCTCAAGCTCGCGCCCAGCCAAATGCCGGCGCGCCTCTTGCTAGGCCATGTTTACCTGCAATTAAAAGATGCAAAGAATGCCGCCGACCAGTTCGAAGCCGCGCTGCTGGTCGATTCAGACAACACCGATGGCCGCCTCGGATTGGCAGAAGCGCAAATTCAGCAGTCCGAGTTTGCCGCCGCTGTGCCCGATCTCGAAGCACTCACCAAATCCGACCCGCGAAACGCAGCCGCTCTCCATCTGCTCGCGCAAGCTTATCGCGGACTCGGCCGCGCGCCGGACGCCAAGCGCATCGAAACGCAGGCCGCCGCGCTAGACAAGAAATGACAAGAAATAATTACGACAAAAAATATTTATTTCGCCGCCGGCTCGCTTCCCTCGGCCGTCTCCTCGGTCTTGCCTTCTTCCGCCTTATGCCAGCCAGCACTCTCGTATTTCTTCATGCCCTGGGCAGCCGTCTCGGTCTTCCGTCCGAGATCTTTTTCATAGACGACTCCATCCTGATTCACAATGAAGCTCATCACGCCCGACGATCGGTATTCCGCCGGATAGGCGACAAAAGCAAACCCGCTCTTATCTCCGCCCGCTAATACGTGGAAATAATATCCACGATACGGAGTCGGCGCGCCGCTCTGGCTCTTGGCATAGCCCGTCACCACTGCGCCCGCCACTAGCGGACCAATCGGACTCTGCGGTTCGCCGTCGGCCGCCTTCCAATACAGGCCATTATGCTGCCCATCGTCGCTGAAGATTTTTTGCGCGTGTTCGCCGCCGTGCTGATCCGCGTATTCCTTTTGCGCGGCCACCAGTTCCTCGCAGATGCGGATTGCCGACAACTCATTCCGCCCAATGCGCCGATACAAAATTTCTTTCTTGCCCGCTTCGGTGTCGAAGTGCCACGCGTTACCTTTTTGCACGAGCGGTATTGGCGACGGCCAATTATGCGCGCCAATATATAAAATCGTCGTTCCGTCCGGTTCTTTCACCAGACGGTGCATCTCCTGATAGCGCTTGGCGAAAGTGGCGCGGCTGTCGGCATCTTCGGCCTCATCCCCGGAAGAGACGACTTCTTTCCCGGACGGCCCAAGAATCGCCAGCATCGCCTTCTCGTCATTGTTTTGCGCCGCCGTGGCTAGCGCCTGGGCCGCCGCTTGCGCCGATGAAAATGTCTTCTGGCCAGCTTGCTGCGCCACCGAAATGGCGGAAAACGACGCCGCAAGGATAATCGCCGCCGCCGCCAACTTAGGAAGATTGGCCCAACGAAATTCATTGAAATCCAGATTTGCTCGCCGCATATCGCTCATTCTCCATCTCGTAATGTGTTTCAAACCGAAGAAGTAACGCTGGCTCCCTCAGTGGCTGACTTGCTTAAGGGCAAAGGACGCGGCTGGCTGGAAACCGTGCCCTTCCCAAGACTTATTATTTATCCAGTCGCCATTGGTCGATCGATGACTGGTCGATCAATGACGGCCGCCGCCCCCGCCGTGTCCGCCGCCACCACCGCGCATGCCGCCCCCGCCACGCATACTAGAACTGCCGCGAGACGAAAAGCCCCGGGTCTCTCCGCCATGCCCGTAGCCGCTGAATGCGCCTGAGCGGACGCCGCTCTGGCCGCGAGGTGCAGCGTATCCGCGGGCCGCCTGCCGGTCCCCCCCGAAAGGCCTCGCGGCAAATCCTCCGCGTGCTCCGTTAGCCCCACCGCGTCCGCCGTAAGCTCCGCCGCGCGCCATTCCGCCACGGCCGAAATTGCCACGGTTGTAGAACGTTCGGCTATGCGAGAAGTACCTGCCGCCGTTATACATGGCATATCCGCCATGCCAGTTGAACCCCCAGTGTCCCCAGCCCCAGCCAAATCCGCCAAACCAGCCGATTCCGAAGCCGAGACCGAACGACAGATAAGGACCGCCAAACCAGATCCCCGGGTACGGATACCAACCGGGCCAAGCCACAATTGGATAGCCGTAAACCAGCCACGGATTATAGGCCGGAACGTAAACCACATTGGGGTCGGCCGGCTCAACTTCAATATCCGGGCCATCGTCTTTCACAACTTCCTGCTGCGTGGTCTTCAGAGCGCCGGCATCACGCGCTTTGCGGCGCATCACCTGCACCGCGTCCATCACATCCTGCTGCTGGTTGTAATAGGCGTCGCCGAGCGTCGACGTCCACGAGAGATTCTTATCCATATTTCCGAGCACCGACGGGAATGCCGCCAACGCTTTTACGCTCGGATCCCACGGCTGCTGATTGACCGCGTCGCCTAGCGCCTGACCCTTCAGATCAGGATGCGCCTGCACCCAGCGGTCGGCCTCGACGACTTCGTCCGGAAATGTAGAAGCCGCCAAAATCTGCGCCACCAGTGAATCTGGATAGAGCGCGATCGGCGCCACTAACCGTTGCAATTGCTCTGGTGTCTGCTGCGCATAGGCCGGAGCCTGAGCACCCGCCGGCGGCGCCTGATTATCGGGCGGCGGCGCGGCTTGCGCATCCTGGTCCTGCGGCGAGTCCCGCGCCAAAAGACTAACTGGGCCGGCCGCCATCAACAGCGCCAATGACAAAACGCAAGCTAAAGTCTGCTTGCCCAATCCGCGCCATGAAAATACTGCATCGCTTTCCAAAGTATTCATCTTTTGAAGCTCCTCTGCAGCTTCGTTACGTGAAGCCTCTAACCCTATTAAGATGCCATCCGCGCAATCTAGGCTGCAATTTCAATTTTCGCTTTCCTTTCACTGCATTCTGCCTGGCTCTCAGCAGCACATGACCAAAAGGACAGCGCCGATCGTGTTCACAAATCGGCCAGACGACTGGCCGTCTGGGTACTTAAACCCCGATTTCCACTGAAGGTTGCGCGAAATGAAGCCGATGGCCAATGCAGGCGATTCATAGGCCGCAGTATCGTCTTGCTTCTGCAGTGCTTGCGGTTGTCCACGGAACAACATATGGCAGCGTTTCAGAGGGCGTGATGTTCGCCCGCACATTTCGTCGCCCGCAAATTCCTGGCTGATCCTTGCCCGGCTGCCGCGACAGGATGAGCGCCAGAGAAACACCGGAGAGATAGAAATTAATGAGCGAACAACTAACCCACGTCTTACTGATCGAAGACAATCCCGGCGACGCCGACCTGGTGCGTCTTCGTCTCGCGGAAGGCAACTCGGCCATGGATGTGAGTCATGCCCAAAGACTGTCCGACGGCCTGGCGTCGCTCTCCAAAAACGCGCCCTCAGTCGTGTTATTAGACCTTAATCTTCCCGACAGTCACGGCGCTGATACCTTCCGCAAAGTACTGGAGATCGCGCCGAATGTGCCCATCGTGATTCTCTCCGGTCAGGACGATGAGGGCTTGGCTATGAAGGCGCTCCATCAGGGGGTGCAGGACTACCTGGTGAAAGGCGCCTTTACCAGCGGCGCTCTTAATCGCGCCATGCGTTACGCCATCGAACGCCAGGCTATGCTCCGCACGCTCGAAATGAGCCGCAAACAGCAACTGGAATTCAAGAACCAATTTCTCTCCCACGTTTCCCACGAACTGCGCACGCCGCTCACCTGCATTCATCAATACACGACCATTCTCATGGATGGCCTGGCGGGCGAGATCAACCCTGAGCAGCGCGACCATCTGCGTACGATCTTCAGAAGCGTGAATCAGCTCGGAGCCATGGTTCAGGACTTGCTCGAGGCCAGCCGCGCCGAGGCCGGAAAAATTCGCATCGAGCCGCATTGCGTCTCCATGGCCGATCTGATACGGCTGGCTGTTTCCATGATGCAATCGGTTGCTCACGAAAAGCACGTCGGGTTGGAGATCGTCGTCGACACGAGAATCCCGTTCGTTAACGGAGATCCCGATCGCATTCTCGAAGTGCTGATCAATCTCATCGACAACGCCATCAAATTCACTCCTGCCGACGGAGCCGTCACGGTGCAAGCCTGCCTTTCACCGACCGATCCCGACGTCGTCTACGTCTCCGTCGCCGACACCGGCTGTGGCATCGATCCGCAAGCCAAAGCCTTGATCTTCGAACGCATGTATCAGGATCCGAACTCCATCGATTGCAGTCGCAAGGGGTTGGGCCTCGGACTCTATATTGCGAAAGAATTGGTAGCCCTCCACGGCGGCCGCATCTGGGTAGCCAGCGAACTCGGCCACGGCAGCACGTTTTCTTTCGCCCTCCCGCTCTACTCCATGGCGAAACTTCTTCTGCCCGTAATCACCCACGACGGAAAGCTGCGTGACGCCGTCGTTTTGCTGAGAGTTGACCTGCGCATGCGTTCCAGTTCACCTCGCGGACATTGGAAGGAGACCTGCCGCGCCTCCCTCGAGATCCTGCAGCGCTGCGTCTATCTCGACAAGGATCTCGTCCTGCCTCCGATGCCGACCGCGGGCGCCGAGCAATCCTTCTTTGTCGTGGCGTCTACCGATCTGTCCAGCGCAGAAATAATGATGGCGCGTATCCGCCAGCAGTTAAGCAACGTGCGCGACTTGAAAACTGCTGGCCAACTTAAGGTATCCGCCACCGCGGTCCCGCTTCCTGATCCCCTCGTCGGCACTCTGGAGCAGCGGATCGAGGCAATTGCCAGTAAAGTAACCGAGATGACGCGATTAGCGATGGCTGCCGGGCAGACCTAAATTCAAGTTCTCGAAGCATCAGCAATTCAAGAAACGGAGATGTGCAATGCAAAACGCAAAAATCCTGATCGTAGACGATGACACCGACCTGAGGCAGGCCTTAAAACTCCGCCTGCGAGCCAACCACTATGAAACTGTTCACGCCGGCGATGGATACTCGGCCATCGCGCTCGCCCATAAGGAACAGCCGAATCTCATTATTCTCGATCTTGGCCTGCCCGCCGGCGACGGCTTTGTCGTGCTCGATCGCCTTCAGAAAGACGATAAGCTCTCCGCCATCCCGGTTATTGTGTTGACTGCGCGCGATGCGCAAAGCAGCGAGCAGCATGCCCTCAAGGCCGGCGCAACCGCCTTCTTTCAAAAACCAGCCGATAACGCCGAATTGTTAGAGGTGATTCGCGCCACCCTGCCGAAAGACATCGCAGTGCCGATAACTTTGCCGTCTTAAGAAGTTCGGCTGCTCAAAAATCGAGCCCTTTTGCGCGCTCGCCAATCGGAGAAGCGGATCCGTCTCCCGCCTCGCTATTCCACCGTGTGCTTCGCGACGTAGCCTTCGCGCGCGTACACGATGTACTTCACTTCCTTCCCCTTCTGATCGCGCACCTTCAAAGGACCGCCGTCCGGCGCCTGCAGCTCAACTTTCAACTTCCGATAGGTGCCGTCAAGCTTCGTATTGGTCGGATGATAGCTGATGCTGTACTGATTGCGAATGTCGGACGCGACATCGTGAAAAATCTCCGGCAGTTCGCCCTGGAAGCGCGGAAAGTACGCGCGCCCTCCAGTCATCGAGGCGAACGTCTTCATCTGATTGTCGGCCTGTAGCTGCGTGATCTCCTGCAACCCGCCCATTCGCCCCTGCATCGCCCGCTGCGTCTCCATCATTTCGCGCCATTGCCATCCGATGCTGACGCCGTAGATAGTCACGTCTTTGGTCGATTTCACCTTCTTCATGATCTGATCCAGATTCAGCTTGCTGAAAGTATCGCGCCCGGTTGAAACGAGAATGATATATTTCTTGCCGTCGATGCGATCGCAGCGGTCGATGGTGTCGAAGAGCGCGTCAAAAAGATTGCGCTCCGAAAATCCCGGTATTCGCAGCATATTCAGCGCGCCCATGATGGCGCGTTTATCTTGCGTAAAGTCGACCAGGATCTGCGGCTTCAAGTCGTAGGAAACCACTGCGACCCAGTCATCCTTCTTCAAGCCGCTCGCAAAAGTGTAAGACGCGTTGAGCGCGTCAATCATGTACCCAATGTTCGTCGATGCGTATTCCACCAGCAGCACAGCCGTGATCGGAGCCTCAGTCTGATTGAAGCTCGCAATCTGCTGCGCCGCGCCATCTTCCATGATCTTGAAATTCTCTTTCCTCAGCCCCGGAATCGTCTGCCCGTCCTTCGTCGTCACCAGCACATCCAGGTTCACCACCGGCACATCCACTCGGATCGAGTAGTCGGGCATGTTCTCGATCTTCTTCGGCTTTTCCGGCGCCGGAGGCGGCGGTACGTCGGTCTTCTTCGGAATCACATACGGCCCCACATCGTTCTGCGGCCCTCCCGCTTCGGGCGGCGCCTCCTGCTGATTCGGATTCGCCGGAGCCTGCTGCGATGTGTCCTGAGCCTGCGCGCGTTCGGCGGCCGTCCCAACCGCCATCCAGAAAAGAACCAATGTCAACAGGATTAAAGGCTTGCGGGAAGCCCATAGCAGTCGCTTCCGCCCGTGAAATACGCTGAAAAACATGGGGAGTCCTCGAAAACTTCTGTGCTAGTATAGATGCAAGAACTTCGCAGTTGGGATATTTTGCGAGCCCTAAAAAGCGCTGCCTCTCCTGGCAAAAACATTCTGAAAGTATGCGGAGTCGGTATCACGGTCATTTTGTGACCTCCGGGGTATTCATGGGGAAAGTTGTACGCTCACTCGCCCTCCTGTTGTGTCTCTCGTCCTTCGTCTGCCTTAACGCGCAAAACATGAGCGCGCAAAAATTGGCTGCGCAAGCCGCGCCACCAAAAACGATTGCGGCGGCCGATGTGCCCGCGGCAGCCACTCTTCCCGCGCTCCCTTCGCCGAATATCATCCCGCTCAATCAAATTCACGAAGGCATGAAAGGCACCGCCCTCACCGTCTTCCAGGGCGTCAAGCCAGAGTCTATGGACGTCGAAGTTCTAGGCGTGATGCACAACGTGAATGGCCCCAAGGGCGACATTATTTTAGTCCGCCTGCACGGCACGAAGCCCGAGTACACCGGCGTGGTCGCCGGCATGAGCGGCAGTCCCGTCTATTTTGACGGCAAGCTGGCCGGCGCGCTCGCCTTCCGCATCGGCGAGTTTTCCAAAGAACCAATCGCAGGAGTAACTCCGATCGAAGAAATGCTCGAGATCAATGCTCTCGATCGCCGTCCAACGTCAGCGCCGCTGCGAGCCGAACTCAACCAAAACGATTCGTCGAACAACAGCGCCGCAAATAAGAACGAAGCAACTCAAACCGCCAGCCCCGCCGAAAGTTCATCTCTGCCCGCAGTAAATTACAACAACTATCTCAAGCCAATCGAAACCCCTCTAGTCTTCAACGGCTTTTCCGCCGAAACCTTGCAGCGCTACGCCTCGCAGTTTGCCGCCGCTGGCATTGTCCCTGTGATGGGCATCGGCTCATCCAGCGATCGCAAGCAGCCTGAGCCCATAGTGGCCGGCTCTGCCGTCAGCGCCGTGCTAGTCCGCGGCGACATGGATATCGCCGCCACCTGCACCGTTACCTATGTCGATCCCGAGCGCCTGCTCGCCTGCGGACATCCCCTCTTGCAGTTCGGCGAGGTCGATCTTCCCATGACCAAGGCCACCGTGCTCGCCACTCTGCCGTCCCCGATGAATGCTTTCAAGATCGTCGACACCACCGAGACCATCGGCGCCTTCGTGCAGGATCGCCAGAATGGCATCATGGGTGTCCCCGGCCGCGAGTCGAAGATGATTCCCGTCACCGTCTCCATGCACACCGACGCGGCGACCAAAGAATTCCACTACGAAATTCTCAACAACGCGCGCCTCAGTCCGCTCGCCATGATGGCCACCGTTTTCAACGCGCTGCATGGCATCAACGAATATGGCGAGGACATCACCTACCGCATGAATGGCGTGCTCAGCGTCAAGGGATATCCCGACGTCACGCTGCGCAATATGTTCGCGCCGCAGGATAACGGCCAGCCCGCCGCCGCTATGGCTGCCGCCACGATTGCCGATCACTTTGGCCGCATCTACACCAACGCCTTCGACGTCCCCGACGTGCAAGGCGTGAAGCTCGATTTCGATCTCGTTCGCGAACGCCGCTCCGCTCACCTCGAAGCCTCGCGCACCGATGTCACCGAAGCCCGCCCCGGCGACCAGATCATGGTCGAGACAGTAATCCGTCCCTATCGCGGCGAGCGCCTGGTCCGCCAGATTCCGATTCGTATTCCTACCTCGACATCAAAAGGAACCTTGCGCGTCCTCGTCAGCGACGGAGACACGCTCGACCGCCTGCATCACGGCACGCCCATGATGAACCGCGGCCTGAGCCTCGCTCCGACAATCGCCTTGCTGAACAAAGAACACGCCAACGATCGCGTCTACGTTTCGCTGATTCAGTCCGACCCCGAAGCCATGGTCGCCGACAAAGTCATGCCCACGCTCCCGCTCTCCGTGATGAACGTCATGGAAAACATGCGCGGCACGCAAGACATGGTAGTCCTAGGCGAATCATCAGTAAGCGAAGCCTCAACCGATCCCCTCGACTACGTAGTCGCCGGCGCGCAGATGCTGACGATCACCGTCAAGTAGCTGGAGCGCACTAACCAACCAAGTTGTCATCCTGAGCGGAGCGAAGGACCTCTGCCCCGGCGAAAATCCCGCTCTTGCTTTTGGGTGGCTTGTTTTCAACGACGGCTTCAGCCGCTGAGGTCATGCTGCCGCGAGAGGAACACTTTTTCCGCAACCTGTTGACTAGTGCCGCGAAGCGCTCCGCCCCAGATGACAATTCAAACATTATGTTGGAAACTTGACCTGAGGTATCTATTTTGGCTCGTAAGAATCTAGTCAGTAAGACGCTCGCGGCATTATCCTCTCTAATTCTTCTCTCCACCTTCGCCCTCGCCGAGGGCACCCGCACCTGGGAACAATCCAAATTCGACGAACTGATCAAGGGTACGCCAAAGGGCGTCGCCCTCCGCAGCGAAGGCGGACTCGAACTCGCTCCCGCCTTCAAAGCCCTCGCGACCACGCCTTCGACCTACATCTGGTCGATCGCCTCCGACTCCGCAGGCAACATCTATGCCGCCGCCGGCTCTCCGGCGCGCGTCTATCGCATCACGCCCGACGGCCAGATCGCGACCATCTTCGAGCCGCAGGAATTGCAGGTGCAATCTCTGGTCGTTGCTAAGAATGGAATCGTCTACGCCGCCACCGCGCCCGACGGCAAGGTCTATCGTCTCGAACCTCCAAAAGCCGCGCCCGGAGCCAAGTCTGCCACAGCATCATGGAGCGCCACCCCCTACTTCGACCCCGGCTCGAAATACATCTGGGATATCGTCATCGACAAGTCGGGCGCGCTCTTCATTGCCACCGGCGATCACGGAGAAATTTTCAAGGTCACCGCCAACGGCCAGCACTCGCTTTTTTTCAAGAGCGACGAAGTTCACATCCGTGTTCTCGCCCTCGATCCCAAAGGAAACCTCATCGCCGGTTCCGATGGAAGCGGCCTCGTCTATCGCATCGCGCCGAATGGCGAAGCGTTCGTTCTCTACAGCGCTCCGAAAAAAGAAATTACCGCGCTAGCCATCGATGGCGCCGGCAACATCTACGCCGCAGCGGCGGGAGAGAAGCGCCTCGAACCCGGCGCTGCGCAGATGGCCATCGCACTCTCCGCCCCGCCGCCGCAAACCGCGCCAGCCGCCGGTGGCGGCAACATCACCATCACCGCTGCCCCGCCCACTGCCGCGTCGCCTTTCCCCGCTCCCGGAGCGGGAGTCAGCGGCGGCTCCGAAATCTATCGCATCGCGCCCGATGGCGCTCCGTCTCGCCTCTGGACTTCGCGCGAAGATCTCGTCTACGCCCTCGCCTTCGATCAGCGCGGACGCCTGCTGGCCGGCACCGGCAATCGCGGCCACATTTTCGCCATCAACGGCGTTGACGATTTCACCGATCTCATCAAGGCCAGCGCCACGCAGATCACCGCCTTCGCCCCCGCGCCCGCCGGAGGCCTTTACGCCTCCAGCAGCAACCTCGGAAAGATTTTTGTTCTAGGCGCTGCGCCCGAAGCCGAAGGCACTTACGAGAGTGACGTCTTCGACGCTCACATTTTTTCTCTCTGGGGACGTGCCACCATGCGCAGCACCGGCAACATCGAGCTCTATGCGCGCAGCGGCAACGTAGACAATCCCGACCGCAACTGGAGCCCGTGGACCCGCGTCAATTCCGCACCCGATTCCGCCGCCGACTCCGAACTCAAAATTCCTCCCGCGCGCTTCGTGCAGTGGAAAGCCGTCCTCCACGCCGGCAACATCGCACCCAAGCTCGACGACGTTGTCCTCAACTACCTGCCAAAGAATATCGCCCCCGAAATTGACGATGTTACCGTGTTACCTGGGTACCGTTATCAGCCAAACCCGCATGTAACCGGGAGCGATCTGTCCGTCCAGGG
Organism: Acidobacteriaceae bacterium; assembly: GCA_003132405.1. Taxonomy (GTDB): domain Bacteria; phylum Acidobacteriota; class Terriglobia; order Terriglobales; family Acidobacteriaceae; genus Acidiflorens. The sequence goes on from PKXQ01000091.1 coordinate 50,649, forward strand.
GCTGGGACAGTCACACTTCGACACTCCGCCGCCCCCCGCGCGCGACCGCGACGCGATCGGCATCCGCTGGTCGGCCCACGACGACAACGACGACCAGCTCGTCTACTCCATCTATTACCGCGGCGACGGCGAGTCGCGCTGGCTGCTGCTGAAGTCGAACATCACCGACCGCTTCTATTCTTTCGACGCCAGCCTCCTGCCCGACGGAGGATACACCGTGAAGGTCATCGCCTCCGACGCCCCCTCGCATTCGCCGGGAGAAGCGCTCTACGCCGAGCGCGTCAGCCCGCGCTTCGAGGTCGACAGCACCGCCCCCGTGATCGAGAACCTGGCCGCCGCCATCGAAGAAAAGCCTAACGGCAAACAGATTCACGTGACCTTCCGCGCCCACGATTCCTTCTCGGCGATCAAGCGTGCGGAGTACTCGCTCGACGGCGGCGACTGGCAGTTCGTAGAGCCCACCGGCCACCTGTCCGACTCAAAGGCCGAAGACTACGACTTCCGCATCCCCGTCCCGCAAACTGAAGCGGCGCCGGCGGTTATGGCCGGGAGCACGGCCAATGACCACGTGGTCGTGGTCCGAGCCTATGACCGCTTCGACAATCTGGCCACGGCTAAGACAGTGATTCGACGGAAGTAAGGTTGGGCGAAAGGCGAAAATGTTCCACGTGGAACATTTGTAGGGGCGTGGTTGTAGGTATGCTTTGATACGTACATTTACGATTCTGTACGTACGAATCGCCGGACTCAGACGTTGTAGTGCAGTCTGGCCGGCGGGACGCCGGCGCTACGCTTACTGCTTTGCGAAAATGATGGATGCATTCTGGTCTGGATTTGGGGTTGTCGTCTCATCCATCATGAAAAAATCCTGGATCGCGCAAACGGGGCCGCTTTGTTTCGTGCAACCTGAAGTATCGACAACGTAGATCACGTAATTCTTGACCGACGGAGTAGTCAGTGCGATCGTACCTGTACCCGATTCGGACAGCGTGTAAGTACCGTTCAGTGGTTGGGTCGGCCCCGGTGGGTACGGCGTTCCGAAGACGTTGTAGACCGCACCGCCCAGAGACATGAGGAGCAGGTTGGCGGCAAGTGGGGTAACTGCGGAATCGCCGCTGCTTGTGGTCGCTGCGGCATAGGTACCCGGCAACTCCGAGGCAGCGAAAGTCTCACCGCCGGAGCCCTGCGGATTCATCGTTCCGGTCATCACCGACGAACTGGATTGATCGAGCAGGAATCCGCGATTTGCGCCACTGGCATAGAGAACGAACGGAAGCGGCGGCACAGCCGTGTTCGCGTCCGGATTGCCCAGCATGTTGAAGGTATAGCGTCCATTGGTGTCGCTGGCCGCGTACGTGTACGCGAAGGACGCTGCCGAGGGCGATGACGGCACGGTAAGAATCGTGCCAGCGTTATTTTGATCGAATTGTCCCGTGAAGTTCCCGTTGCCATCGGTTGTACCCAACGTCAGCGAGACATTGGTATTCCCGCCATTAACCCCCGTCAGAGCGGAAACCGAAGTGCCTTTGAAGGCAGCAGCGTTGTAGGTCTGAGTCGAATCCTGGAGCACCATCGTTCCGGAAACCGCCGGGTTTGCGGTGAGGTCGGTGGAGATGGCAAAGAAGGTGAGCGGATTCCCCTTGCTGGCCGATCCGGACGCAATGAAGAAATCAAAACCAAGCGTCGAGCCCGAAGTATTTAATGTCATGTGCCACGCTCCGTTGGCGTTCGGGCCGGTGTAAGTGCCGGTGATGCTGCAGGGCGACGCGCCGCAAACATTAGAGGTGGTGCCATTGTCGTTTGTATCCATCTGGCCAGGGGCGACGATCGAGCCGCTGCCATTCATCGGCAAAACTCCGACATAACCAACGCGCTTGCCCGTGGCGTCAACGCCGCTGAAGCCGAAGGCATAAGTCTGATCACCTTTGAAAACATTGGGATTGGATGATATCTGTGCGATGCCGGAGCCGGTGCCATGGCCGTCGGATTCGATCATCTCAATGTCGCCGGCACCATCGAGAACGACCTGAAACGTGTTAGTGAAGGCTCCCGTCGTGAGGGTTAGAGTGCCGGCATTGTTCGAGTTGTTGGGATCGGACGCAGTGGGAGTATAGGAACCCCCGGTAATCGAATGTTGCGCCGAGCCGCTCGAAGTGAGTTCGTCTTCCGTACCCGTGATCGTGGTGACCCCATTCGAAGAGGAAGCAGTGAACGTTCCAACGACGGCTGTTGCGTTGTTGCTGCCATCAAATCCGGAGAACCGGAACGCGTAGGTGCCGTTTACACGGTTTGAGACCAGCGAGGCCTTGGCAATGGTGCAGAGCTTGGGATTGGGGGCGCAGCCATTCGGATCGAGAGTTGCAGCCGCCGATATCTGAACGCAACTGCCACTGCAGCTGTCGTTGGCCGTGTAGTACGCCAGGCCGGACACATTCGGGTCCTGATGAAAGTTCGCGCACGTTACATTGCTCGCCGTGCAAGTCCACGTAAAGGTCTGCGGTGCGTCGTCAGGGACACCTACGGCGGTAAATTGTTGAATCAGACCGCTGCCGACACTCAGGGTCGACGGAGATACATCGGTGGTGATATCAGCGACGTTGACGGTATCGCTGCCGGTTGCGGAGGGGTCCGCTTGCGACGTTGCAGTGATCGTCACTCCCGCGGGACTCGGCACGGTTGCGGGCGCAACGTAGGCACCGGTCGACGCGTTGATCGTTCCGCAGGGGTTCCCACTGCCTGTGCAGGCCGTGCCGCTCAGGCTCCAAGTGACGACCTGGCTGGTTGAGCTGGGCGTGACCGTGGCCGTGAACGTTATCGCTTGACCTGGGTAAAGAGCGCCCTGGTTGCCATCATTAACGGCGACGGTAACTTGCTGGGGACCGATCCCGTTGCCGCCTTTGGCGCAACCGCTGGCCAGTGCCAGACTCAACAAGGCCGCAGCGAACAGAAGATTCTTTATCATGGTTTTAAATTGAGTTTGATCTTGGAATGATTTCTTAGATGCTGGCGAATTCAAATGCATGGGTCCTTCGCTCCGCTCAGGATGACACGGTGGAATTGGTCACACTTGTCCTTCTATTGTTAAAGCAGCCACAAGGCCAATTTATTATTTAAATCAGCAAGTTACAATGTACCTGAATACACGGCACTTTGCCTGCACCGGGACAGGCTCGGAGAATAGGTGGGCGAGCTTACTGTGCAAGGAATTGCACAGAAAGAGGCCTTAGGCGTCGGGTTGTCGGAACTTAGATTTGGGTCGGAGCAGATACAAAGCAGGTGCTTCGCTTCGCTCAAGGATGACAAATTTTAGGGATGAGAAGACAGTGGGAGTTAGTGCTTGACGATACGTTTCTGACCCCTGAGACTTGCGTGTTAGTAGCTGGCTCTTGCTTCTGGTCGGGCAGGTGTTTTGCGCTCTCCAACAAAGGACGCAGTTCGCTGGCGGTGATGCCTAACGTGCCTCCGGAGAAGCCGTCGATGTAGGCGGAGTTGATGCCTACTACTTCGCCGCGGAGGTTGAGGACGGGGCCTCCGCTGCCGCCTCGGGCGGTGGGAGCGTCGTAGATCAGTTTGTCTCCGGTGACATCGCCGATGTGGCCGAAGGTTGCCGAGGGACGGATCAGCGAAAGAGCGGCGAGCTCGGCGGCGGTGTCGCCGTTATCGGGATGCGCCGCCAGGCGGTCGTAGACGACCGCTGGAGACTTCGCAACCATACCGGTTACTCCCATGGGATAGGCGAGGACGCTGACGGACTCGCCGACGTGTGGCGGCGCCTGCGCCAGAGTCAATGGGCGCAATTTATCGGTGAAGTCGGATGCCTCTAGGCGCAGAAGCGCTAGATCGCCGTGGCTGGCAACAACGGCCGGCTTGAGAACGACCGGTAGCGGCGATCCCGGAAAATATGCGACCAGCTTCTCGAGCACGGGCTCGCCGCCTTCACGCAAGGCGGCGGCTACTTCGCGATCGCCGTACCATGGCTCGGCCACGTGGCGATTAGTGGCCAAAATGCCGTGGGCGACAACGAATCCTGTGCCTGCTACACGAGCGCGAAAATGCTGCCCGCGCCAGGAGATGTGATAAATGCCGTAGATGTAGGCGACGGATTCACGCGCGTCGTCGACCACTCCGGCTGAGATCGATTGCTGGGCTTCGAGAGTGGCTACCTGGCTAGACAGCTGGTGGACTTGCTGTTCGAGGCCGGCGTTCTCAGGCGGGGCGTAGTAGTGCGCCATGATTCCGGCGCCGACGAGAGCCAGGACGCCCAGCAATCCCTGCACGAAGCGCTGCCAGGTCTCGACCAGTTCCCCTTCGCCGGTTCTTTCCCCGATATCAGAATTGAACATGATTTGTCAGACCCAATTCGTCAGACCTAATCTGTCAGACCTATCTGTCAGGCCCTGCTACGCCCGGTCAGGCGGGAGGTTCCCGAGTAGGCTCTTGTGTAGGAACTATGCTGACGTATTTGAGGCGGAGCGGGTAGGGTACAGAAGTCTGGTGGAACGCGACCGAAGGTAACTGAAGGGCAGCGGCTAGTTGCCGGGGGTTCAGTGCTCAGTCTCCAAAACGGTGGCTGGACGCCTGGTACTGGCTACTGCTTTACGGCTCGACGCCCAGGCGTTTGGCCATCTCTTCGTAGTGGAAGCCTTCGCCGGGGGTGTAGGGCTGTATCCATTCTCCATCGATCACGAATTGCGGGACGGCGCGTTTGCCGGTGCGCTTCACGACCTCATCGGCGGCTCCGGGAGTGGTCTCGATGTTGATGTCGGTGTAAGGCAGTTGGTGGTCGTCGAGGAAGCGCTTAGCCTCGCGGCAATCGGGGCACCAGGGGGCGGAGTAGACGGTGATTTCCATGCGGTCCAATTCTAAGTCTTTAGGTGCATAGTTTATCAGGGGCGGAAAGTTGGCGGAGCGCGGCTTGATCGTGATGCACGCTATAGCTCGAACCACGGAGGGCACTGAGGAACACCGGGAAGAGCTTTGGGCATTCCGTCGCTTGCTTGAGTTTCGAAATTCGCAAGATGTTCCCGAGCTCCACTAGAATAGCGGCACATGCGAGCGATTTTTCAGTGGTACGTGGGGGCGCGCGTCCTGGAGTTGGGGCGGCGCACGCTGATCATGGGAGTAGTCAATGTAACCCCCGATTCGTTTTCTGACGGGGGCAAGTACATCGATGCCACAAAGGCGGTGGCGCACGGCGAGCGGTTATTCGACGAAGGCGCGACGATCATCGATGTGGGCGGGGAATCGACGCGGCCGGGATCGGAGGTTGTGTCGGAAGATGAGGAGCGGCGGCGCGTGTTGCCCGTGATACGGGATTTGAAGCAACGGCGTCCGCAGGCGGTGATCAGCGTCGACACTTATAAGGCGAGCGTGGCGCGCGCGGCGGTGGAAGTGGGCGCGGAGGTGGTGAACGACGTCAGCGGATTTCGCTGGGATGCAAATTCCGGGGACTCGAAGTCAAAAATGGCAAAGGCGATCGCTGAACTCAAAGTGGGGGCGGTGCTGATGCATTCGCGCGGGCGTCCGGAGGAGTGGAAGGCGCTGCCGCCGATTGGGGACGCGGCACTGATGGTGAAGCGCGATTTGCGGCAGTGGGCGGAGACGGCGATGCTGGCGGGAATCAAGCGGCATCATCTGGTGCTCGATCCGGGATTTGGTTTCGGAAAACGCCTGGAGGAAAATTATCCGCTGCTGGCGCATTTTGGCGATCTGCAGCAGATGGGATTTCCCCTGCTGGCGGGCGTTTCGCGGAAATCGTTTATTGGGCGGATGGTGGCGGGGGTTGGCAAAGATGGCGGCAAGGATGATGGCAAGGACGCCGAGATTTCGGAGCGGCTCTATGGAACGCTGGCTGCGGAGACTGTTTTGATCTTGAAAGGAGCGCACATTATTCGTACGCATGATGTGCGAGCGGCGGTGGAAGCGGCGCGAGTGGCGGATGCGATTGTGGCGAGCGGGGGATAGAGTTACTGAGACGAGCGATCAGACTCTGGCGGCTTCGGCTAACTGGGCGGGGACTCTCAGCGCGGGGAGGCGGATATCGAAAACGGCTCCGCCTTCGGGACGGTTGTAGCAGGTGATTTGGCCTTTGTGATCGAGGATTACGCCGTAAGTCGCGCTGAGTCCGAGGCCAGTTCCTTTGCCCACGGGCTTGGTGGTATAGAAGGGGTCGAATACGCGCTCGGGATCGCGCACGCCGGGGCCGGAATCGGCAAATTGAACGACCACTTCGTTGGCTTCGCGCCAGAGGGAAACTTGCAGGCGTCCGCCGCCGACTTCTTGCAGCGCGTCGACGGCATTCTCTACGATTTGAAGAAATGCCTGCAGTAGTTGGTTGGGGTTGCCAAGTACGCGCGGCAGCGGCGCGTTGTCATGCGTTTCCACGGTCAGGCTGATGCGCTTGTTATCGAGTTTGAATCCCTCCATTTGAATGGCGCGTTGCAGAAGGGGCTTGAGGTCGAGTGGACTTTTTTCTCCCGGCGTCTGCTGCGAGAAGCTGAGCAGATCGTTGATGAGTTCGCGAGTGCGGCGAGCCTGCTGGCCGATTTTCTGCGCGGTGGCGAGTTGCTCGCGGGTGAGGTTGCTGCTGGCCGCCATGTGTTCCGAGCTGCTGAGAATGGCGGAGAGCGGGAACTCGAGTTCGCTGGCGGCGAGGGCGACCAGTTCTCCGAGCGAGGCGAGCTTTGCCTGCTGAATTACACGGCCCTGGAGCCGCTGAAGATTGTCGAAGCTGTTGCGCGAATGCTTAAGCAGATGTAAGAGTCGCTGGTCCATCAGGTGCTGCTTGAGGAAGACGAGAAAGGCGAGGAGGCCGACGCCGACCATCGCAACCATAAAACGGACCTGACGGAGATATGGCTGATCATGGCTGAGGAAAAGCGCCCAGTAGGCCATGAGGGGTAGAGACAATAGAGCGAGTTTTGCGAGAAACGGTGCGACCGGCCGGCTGAGAGATGTACCAGAAGGAATGACCTGCGTTTCGCGAAGCGATTGCCGTCCGGCAATCGTGACCCAGAGAAACCCCAGCACCGCGGCGAGGAACGGCAAATCGTAGATTTTCCCGGTCTGGTAGAGGCCGCGCACGACAGCGGCATTGGCGACTTCCAAAGAGAGTGAATAGACGACCGTGGCCAGGAAGATGTTGCGATAAAGTTTCCGCCACGTTCCTGTACTGGTGAAAAAGGCCGTTGCGGACGCGACAATCAGGATGCCCTCGTCGACGCGATAGAGCAAATCGCGACGCATCAGGTAGGCCGCTACGTCTGGGACGATGTATTCCTCCGGAAAAACAAGGAAGGCATAGGCCACGATCCACCACACCAGCAGAATGAGGACGTTCAAAGTACTGGGCAGCATTCCCTCGCGCTCATCAACCTGATGAGGGCGTATGGCGACAGCCGCAATGATGGGGACGATGTGCAGGAACAGCACCATGGCGCCGGGTGAAGGTTCCGGCAGCGGTTTCCGCAGCACTACTTCGAACCACGTCCAGCAAGCCTGGTTGTAACACCACATGGCCATGCCCGCCGTCATTAATCCCCAGAACAAACGAGTGTGTCCGTGGCTGTCGTAAGCGTTTCGGCCCGAGACTACGAACGCTGCGATGATCACAAGAAGCGGAACAATATTTCCCATGGCCACACGGAATGCCGGATTGGGAAAAATCAGTGGTGCCAGCGCGAAGGCCAACAGAAGGCCCGTCGCCGAGAGAAGCGCCGACTTGTGGAAGCGAGACACAGTTTTTTCATCATATGACGTTTGTCACAAGATGTTTAGATCACGAAGTGGTTACCAGCGGTTACTGAGGTAACGTCTTGCACCGAATTGAGGCACGCCGTTTTTCACTGAGACACTAGGAACCTACCTGCTTTGCGAAACGTCCCTCCTGATACTTGATAATTCCGCTGAGTTACAGCGTGCCGGCGTTGATCCATCCGCCTTCACAACCACCGGGTCAATGAGTGTAATCGCGATGTTGCGCCAATTGACAGTCTTGCCGTGCGCTGTGGTTCTTGGCCATCACCTCACATCAAGATGTGACCTACTTCACTGACAGAACGCGTGGCTTTGTGTCAGATGGGTACGTCTCGTTTCTCGGAAGAGCAAGTCTCCCACCTATGCACACCCCCTGAGGCGAGAGCTTTNNCCCTGCTTCCGTCCGTGAAGGAGGTCTCTTATGATGCGCAAGCTCACCCGTCATTTTTCTCTCCCTGTTATTGCAGCTTCTGTCGCAATTCTGATTGCATTGGGTGCCATTTCCGCCCCGGCGCAAATGAGGGGGGCGGGTCAGCGGATTGCTCAACCTTCGGCGCCCCAGTCTCTGCTGTCGCCGGGAGGGGGAGAGGCCGGGCACCGGTCTATTCCACCCCTCGTGCGACCAGCACCAGGCTTCGATCCACAGCAAGCGGAAAGCACCCTTTTTCTATCCCCAGTGTTGTACCCCGTGGCGGCCGCCGGATCGCTCATCGTTGCGGACGTGAACGGCGACGGCAAACCCGACATCGTGGCGGCGGGGTGTACAGATGCGTTCTTTTGCGATTGGTCTGGAGTCGTGAGTGTGCTGCTGGGGAACGGTGACGGGACCTTCCAGCAGCCACTGACTTTCTCTACGGGACAATTAGTTGGTGCGATGGCGATGGCAGATCTCAACCATGACGGCAAGCTGGACTTGGTGCTGACCAATGGCTACCAGGAAAACGGATATGCTTGGGGAAACACCGTCAGCGTGCTGCTGGGAAATGGCGACGGCACATTTCAGCCGCCAATCGTTTACAGCTCCGTGGGCCAAACTGCCTATTCGGTCGCGATCGGCGATCTGAATGGCGACGGCAATCCCGATCTGGTCGTCACCGACAACCGCGGGGCCGTGAACGTGATGCTGGGCAATGGCGATGGCACCTTCCAAGCACCGGTCACTTACGGTACGGGTGGGTGGGGTAATGTTTTCACGATCCTCGCAGATCTGAGAGGGGACGGCATTCTCGATCTGGTCGTGGATAATTGGTATTTCAACGAAGACTCGCCCTATTATGGCGCAGGCGAAGTCATCGTGATGTTAGGGAACGGCGATGGCACTTTCCAATCGCCAGTTGGATACGCCCCGGCCGGTTATGGATTGCCTGCCCTCGCCGTTGCGGATGTGAACGGCGACGGGAAATCGGACATAATAACGGATAGCTGCGGTTCCCCCAACGGGGCTGCCGAGTGTGAGGGGGCAGCATATATCGGCATCTTGCTTGGGAATGGGGATGGTACTTTCCAGCCAGTCGTAACCTCTTGGGCCGTTGACGGGGAGATTGATCTCACCAGCGTAACCGTCGCGGACGTGAATGGAGACGGAAAACCAGACATCATCCGGACGGGCGCGTATGCCGACGTGTTAAGCATACTGCTGGGCAACGGGGATGGAACCTTCCAGCCACCGGTCTATTTCAACCCGGGCGCAGCCATGCCGTTTCCGGTCGCCGTCGCCGATTTGAACGGAGACAGGAAGCCGGATCTGGTCGTCGGAGTTAACAACGGCGCGGTAGGCGTGCTGCTGAACAACCGAGCCGTCGACTACTCTCCGACCACGATTACATTGGTCTCCAGTCTGAATCCGGTGGCGCCGCTCAAAAAGGTGACATACACGGCTACCGTGACCAGTCAAAACGCTGGATCGGCGACTGGGGCCGTGACCTTTCTGGAACAAGGAGCAGGTTCCGGCGCGATCGTTCCTTTAACGAATGGCCAAGCGATTTACTCGACAAGCTACCGGAGTATAGGTGAGCGCGTGATGCAGGCCTTTTACTCCGGTGATGCCAGTAATGACTACAGCGACTCCGCGCTGCTGCCGGAGTATGTGATGGTTTCTACCGAGACAAGGGTGACAACATCGGGATCGCCTTCGCTCACCGGACAATCGGTGACCTTTACCGCGACGGTAACGTCGCACTACGGCGCACCTCCGAATGGCGAACTGGTGACGTTCTACCAAGGGAAAACGGTACTGGCCTCGGTGCCGCTGGCGAGTGGAACCGCAACCTATACAACCTCATCGCTCCCGGCGGGGAAAGACACTATCAAGGCTGCCTACCCCGGCGACACGGGTCTTAAGCCGAGTTCATGGACGGTCACGCAAATTGTGGACAAGTATACGACGACAACGTCGCTGACTTCTAACTTGAATCCATCGCAATCCGGCCAAGAAGTTACGTTTACCGCGCAAGTCACGGGTTCCGGTCCGACACCGACCGCCGAAGTGACGTTTTTCGATGGAACAAGCAAGCTTGGAACTGCCACATTGAGCGGCGGCGTAGCCGCTCTTACGACAGCCAAGCTGGCGGTGGGCACGCACCCGATCACGGCAGAATACTCAGGGGATGCTGACAACGCCAAAAGCACATCCTCTGTGTTGGATCAGGTGGTTCAATAGAGATCGACGAAGAGCGCACTTCTTTTTGTAGAGCCGAAAATCACAGATGAGGTCTGGGCGGCTTTTCTTTCGCATCACGCGGAAGGTGGTTGCGCGGTAACTTCTGCTATCAGGCGTCTCTGACAATGTCGG
>PKXQ01000081.1 GCA_003132405.1 Acidobacteriaceae bacterium
CCTGCCGCAACGGATACAGCCATCGCCCCGATGAATATGCGTCGCCCGAAGACATTGCCCGAGGCACATTAGTTCTCGCCGAGACGCTTGCCGCACTTTCCCAATGAAAAATTACTTCCGAGACTAACTAGGACCGCTTCCCAGAGTTGCGAATCCTCGCATACCCCGGCTTGATCTTCGTGTAAATAAAATCGCAGCGCTGATCGTACGGCAAAAAAGCGCTCTTCATCGCATTAATAGTGATCTTTTCGAAATCGTCCAAATTCAAATCAAAAGTTTCCGCCGCGGCCTCAAATTCCTGCGTCATCGTCGTGCTGCTCATCAGCCGATTATCGGTATTGAGAGTGACGCGAAATTTTTCCTGATAAAGAATCTTAAAAGGATGATCCGCCAAACTCGGCGTGGCTCCCGTATGAACGTTGCTAAGCAGGCAAATTTCTAGCGGAATGCGCTTGTCGAGCACATATTGCGCGAGGTCGCCCAACTTCACAGCTTTGCCGTCGGCGACGGCGATGTCATCAATCAACCGTGTTCCGTGTCCAATCCGATGCGCTCCGCAATATTGAATCGCCTGCCAAATCGATTCCTTGCCATAGCCCTCGCCGGCGTGAATCGTGATATTAAAGTTCTCCCGCTGAATGTAGTGAAACGCGTCGACATGTTTCTTCGGAGGATATCCTCCCTCCTCGCCAGCCAGATCGAAGCCCACCACTCCGCGCTCGCGAAAATCGACAGCCAGTTCCGCCATCTCCAGCGACACATCCAGATTGCGCATGGCGCAAATAATTAATCCCGCCCCAATTCCATAATCCTTGCGCCCGCGCTCCAGCCCCTTCAAAACCGCCGAAACGACTTGTTGGTGAGTCAACCCTTTCTGCGTGTGAAAAATCGGCGCAAATCGCGTTTCAAAATACACAACGCCGTCTTTGCTCAAATCCGCGGCCTGCTCATACGCGACGCGCTCCAGCGCTTCTTCCGTCTGCATCACCGCAATCGTGTGCGCGAAGCCCTCCAAATATTTCGCTAAACTTCCCTGATTCGCGCCGCGAAAAAACCATTGCGCCAACGCTTCCGGATCGTCAGTCGGAAGCTCCCGATATCCCGCATCTTTCGCCAACTCCACGACCGAGCGCGGCCGCAGCACGCCATCCAGATGCTCGTGCAATAGCACCTTCGGAAGACTCTGCAACAACTGTTTATCAAATTTCATCGCCGACTCTCTTCTCGTCCCAATCTATAACAGGCAAAACGTTGCCAGATCATACACCGTCTCCCCCGTCAGATTCTCTGCCGCCAACCCACGCGCGGCCCGTGTTATACAATCCCACCCCAATGCAACTCAACCAAGCNNCCGCGAAATTCTCTCCCCAATGGAAACGCTGGCACAGTCCGTTTCCACCATCGCTCCAACCACAACGCCCGCAGCCACAATTCCGCTTGTCTGCGCGCTAGCCGGCAATGGCACGTGGCTAGCCTATGCTCTCGCCACCGCCGCCGTGTTGCTCGTAGCGCTCTGCATCGCCCGTTACGCCCGCCATTCCGCTTCACCCGGATCGCTCTACACCTACGCTGCCATGATTCTCCCGCCCTGGCTCAGCGCGACGGTGGCATGGAGCCTGCTACTCGCCTACGTGGCCACCGGATCCAGCGTCATCGGCGGCTTCTACCACTATGCGAATCTGCTGCTCCACGATGCCACTGGCCACGTTTTTTCGACCGCATTGCTCGCGACGCTAGTCACCGCTGTCTCGATCTGGATCGCCTACCGCGACGTCAAAATCTCCGCCCGCCTCATGTTATGGATCGAGGCCGCATCCGTCACCGTAATTGTGATCGTTGTCGCATTGGTTCTTTTTCGCCATGGCTGGCATTTGGATAGCGAACAACTTCATCTCCACCGCATGACCGGCAGCGGCCTGCGCCTCGGCCTGGTGCTCGCCCTCTTCAGTTTCGTCGGATTCGAGAGCGCCACCACGCTCGGCTCCGAAGCGCGCAACCCGCTCCACACAATTCCGCGCGCAGTCATCCTAAGCGCGCTTCTCGCCGGAGTCTTCTTCATCGTCTGCGCTTACGCCGAGGTCCTAGGCTTCCACACTGCCGGTCAGGATTTAGGCGCAAGTCAGGCCCCCATGCATGTGCTAGCGCAAGTGGGCGGTGTCCCCGTTTTGGGCCTGCTAATCGACATCGGCGCGCTCGTCAGCCTGTTTGCCGGAACCCTCGCCTGCATCACCGCCGCCGCCCGCGTCCTCCTGCTGATGGCTCACAACGGATTAGCCCACGATTCCCTCCGCAACACGCACGCGCAAAATCAAACTCCGAGTCGAGCCGTCATCATCACCGGCATCGCTGCCCTCGCGCCCGCCGCCGTCCTCGCCGCCCGCGGCGCCAGCGGTCTCGATGTCTACGGATGGCTGGGTTCTCTCGCCACCTACGGCTTCATCGTCGCCTACGCACTGGTTTGTATCGCGCTTCCCCGCTACCTGCGCGACCACGGCGTCTTCCGCGCGGGAGCGCAAATCATCCCCTGGCTCGCTGCCACCGCCATGCTGCTAGCGCTGGTAGGAAATCTATATCCAGTCCCCGAAGGTCCCTACGGCAAACTGCCGTATATCTATCTAGCCTATTTGACCGCAGGCTTGCTCTGGTTCGCCTTCCACTCGCGTAACAAAAAACGCCTGCTGTAAGCTAATCAGAACGCCGGAAAGATTTTGCCTTTGGGTGGCGCAGCGCCGGGGTCCCCAGCACGCCCGCTTTTGGCGTGATGGGGTGGAGCGGTTCACCGCTGCGATAAAAAGATGGCCTCGAAGTCCGGCTTTGCCGCTGAGCGGAGCCGCCGCGAAGAGCCATATCCTCCGCCATAAAAATATCTGATCTCCGCCAAAGAAATTTTGACTACAGCGAATCCTTTCCTTCCGCTCTCAATTCGCGTAAATTTGCTCCGTCCTTTTTTGCGTCGAAACGCGAGCAACCCAGCCTTGCCGCAAGTACCGTTTTCATAACTTCATAAGCAATTTCGGTCCGCCTACAAGCGGTGCTGTACTCGTGTCTTTAAAATTCGAGAATTTATGAGGCAATTCATGCTTAAGAAAATCGGACTAGCCATTCTCCTCGCCGTATCCTCACTTCTCATCCTGCCACTCGCCCAAGCCCAACAGACGCTAGGCGGAATCACCGGCGCCGTCGCCGACAAAACCGGCGGCGTTCTCCCCGACACCACGGTCACCATCGTAGGCGACCAGACCAAACTCACCCGCACTCAAAAAACCAACGCCAGCGGCGTCTACGATTTCGTCAACCTTCCCATCGGCACCTACACCCTCACCTTCACCCACGACGGCTTCGAAACCCAAAAGATTCCCTCCATCACCGTCCAGGCCAATCGCACCGCCACCGTCAACTCCGTCTTGCCCGTCGGCCAGGTAGGAACCGTCGTCGAAGTTCAAGCCGACCCGCTCATGAACGCCGTCGATACCACCAACGGCTACGTGCTCGACGATCAACAGATTCAGGACATCCCGCTGCCCACCGGCAGTTTCACCGGCCTCGCCATTCTTACTCCCGGAGTCAACGCCGAACTCCCCGGCGGCACCGGCGTCAACAGCGGCCTCGGCAATCAGCCGATCTGGGCCAACGGCCAGCGCGACACCAGCAACAGCTTCCTCCTCAACGGAGTCGATGCCAGCAATCTCTTCAACGGCAAAAGCACCAGCCAAGTCGCCTCCGCCCGCATCGTCAATAACACCGGAGTCGCCAATCCCAACAGCACCACTGCTGCGCCCGTCCAGAGCACAGCCTCTGTCTATCTCGCCGTCGGCCAGGCTTTGCCCACTCCCGCCCCAGAAACGGTTCAGGAATTACGCGTCAACGCCTCCATGTATGACGCCCAACAGGGCGCCACCAGCGGCGCTCACATCGACATGAGCACGACGTCAGGGACCAACGTATTTCATGGCCAGGCCTACTGGCATCGCGGCACGAATTGGCTCAACGCCGCTCCCTTCTTCAACAAGGAAGACCCCAACATTCCTTCCTACGACAAAAATCCGGAACTGCATCGCGAGACGATCGGCGGCACGGTAGGCGGCCCCATCATCAAAGACAAACTCTTCGGCTTCATCAGCTATCAGCACATTCACGATTCCGATCAGGATATCGGTCTCTCCCGCCTGATCGTTCCCGTAGGCCTCACCAATGACCGATCCGTGACGGCCCTCGAGACACTCTCCGACACATACTGGGGCACGAGTCTCGTGGCAGCCGGGCCCGCCGCCGTCAGTCCTACCGCAGTCGCGCTCTTCCAATACAAACTGCCCAACGGCCAATACCTCATCCCCTCATGGGATGGCCAAATCGCCGACGCAACTTTCCCGGAAAACGCGATCAGTCCCGGCACCGCCTTCTTCACCGCCGATCAAGCCGTCGCCAATCTCGATTGGAACCGAAGCGCCAAAGACACGATCTCCGCGAAATATTATTACCAGCACGACCCGACCGTTGCCCCTTACGCCTACTCTAGCGTCCCCGGATTTCCTCAACATCTCGATGCCGGCAGCCAGGTCGCGTCCATCACCAACACCCAGGCACTCAAGCCCAACCTAAGCGTCACCGAAGTCCTCGGCATCCTTCGCGAGAAGGTCTACAGCACCATCGGCCAGCCTTTCACGCCGCAATCTTTCGCCGGTCAAACCGGAACCGCTCCCATCAACACCTTCGGCTCGACCTTTTTCCCCGGCATCAGCATCGTCGATCCCTTAGGCATCAATAGCTCGGCCGCAAACCCAGGCAACGGCCCTACCTGTAATCTCGTTGCCTGCCCCATCACTAATCAGCAGCCTCTCGTCATCGGCCAGGGCTCCGCCTCTCAAGGAGCTTTCACCGGAGTCTTCCAGAATCGCATCATGCCCTCGGCAAACGCCATTTGGATTAAGGGCAAGCACACCCTAAACTTCGGCGGCAGCTACGCCTACACTCAACTCAACGCCCGCGACAAAAGAACCAACCAGGGCATCATTTCGAGCGCCGACTTTTCCCAGTTCATTCAGGGATTCGTCAATATCAACGACGACTTCACCACCACCAAATTTCTGCAAGGCAACGCCGACCGCTACTATCGCGCCGGCCAGTCCGGCGCCTACGTCCAGGATAAGTTTCAGTTCCGCACCAATCTCACCTTCACCGCCGGCCTGCGTTGGGATTGGGATGGCGGCCTCACCGAGAAATACGGTCGCATCTTTAATTTCGATCCCGCCCGCTACACCTACGACGACGCCACCGATACCATCGACCCCTCCGGCACCGGCCTCAACGGAATCATCATCGCCGGCAACAACAAACTTTTCCCAACCAAGGGCGTTAGCAACACCACGCTAACCGGCCGCCAATGGGGATTCGCCCCGCGCTTCGGTGTTGCCTGGAGTCCCAAGCGCTTCAACGACAAAATCGTAGTCCGCGCCGGAACTGGCATCTACTATGACCGCGGCGAACTCTTCTCCTATCTCTCACCCGGCTACGCAGAAGGCGTGATCGACGGCGGTCCCTTCGGCGTCAACCAGACTCCGCCCTTCGTTAACGCGACCGCCTGCACGCCCTCCAGCTATTACTTGAATTACATTCCCACGTGCCCCGCGCCTTCTACGCCCTACAACAACGCCAACGACCCGTTCACCAATCCCTGGGGACCGACCCTCGGCCCCGCTCCCACTGGCAATCCAGCCAGCATCGATTCGTATCTGCCCAACCAGGCAGCCATTATCAACGGCTCATCGCTCTTCTCCTTCGCCACCTATAACCGCGCCAACAAACTCCCCTACACCATCAATTACACTCTCGACATTCAATGGCAGCCGCGTAACGACTTGGCCGTCGAGATCGGATACGTCGGCAACCTCGGCCGCCACGAAGTGATTCCCATACCCTTCAATCAGCCGGTAATCGCCACCCCAAGCAATCCCGCCCACCCCAACTCTCAAAACCCGCAGCAATACACGTACGGATATACCGTACTCGACCCGAATACTTTCAGCCCCATTTCGCTGCCCAACAATCAGGGACCGTTCCTCCAGACTTTCGAAGGCGGCAACGTCGACCTGCGCGTGCCCTACATCGGTTATTCAGCAGAGTCAGAAAGTTACACCGCGGCCGGCGTGTCGGCTTACAACGCGCTCCAGACTCACATCGAAAAGCGCATGAGCCACGGATTGCAGTTCGGCTTCTCATACACCTATTCCCACGCGACCGACGAACAAAGCGGTATGGGCCTTTTCTATAATGGCAACAACCCGCTCAATCTCCGCTCCGGTTACGGATCGTCTGACTTCGATCGCACTCACGTTTTCAATCTCAGTTACACCTATCAACTGCCCAAGTTCTTCGCAGTATCTACTCTGAAAGGCAAAGTAGCGGACGGCTGGGTGATCGAAGGCACCACGGTTATTCAGAGCGGCCAGCCCTATAGCATCATCGACTACACCGGCGCTGTAGGCAGCATCTATTTCAGCGTCTTCGATGGCATCACCAACCCGGTGGTTCCGCTCAAGGCTGGCTGCACCGCGAAAAGTGCGGTCACAGGTGCAACGGGGGCTTTTGGAAATGGCGACGAGGCGCTCAACCCCAACTGCTTTACCATACCTTTGCTCCAACCCGGAGATCTCAACGGCGCAATCCCGGCAAACGATACTTTCGAGACCAACTTCACCAACGGTCAGCGCAATATCTTCCGCCAGTCATGGCAGCGCAGCGCGAACATCTCTTTCGCCAAACTCACCCAGCTTACCGAACGCTATTCCTTGAAATACACCTTCGACATTTTCAACCTGACAAACACCGCTAGCTTCGATGTCCCCATCGACGACGTTTCCCAAAACCAGTTCTATAACAACTTTCCAGTAGAGGGTCAGCCCCTCTATAACCAGCCTTCCGGATTAGGCATAGTCAACAAAACCATAAGCGCCCCGCGCCAAATCCAAATGACCCTGCACCTGCTCTTCTAACGGATAACGAGAAAGAATCTTGTCAAGCCCCCGATCAACACGATTTCCCGCTAACCCGCTGAAGAGGCACGCAAAATAAAATCAAAAACCGTGTCGGTGTAGGGTGGTCGAGGTTGATATAATAGATAATAGAGATAGGAAATCGAAATCAAAGGGTGCGCGATAGCTTCCACTAGCTTTGTCATCCTGAGCGCAGCGAANNCGCAATATTTTACATATAAACCATTTAAACCCAAAGATTTGGCGGGAATTTCCCGCTACATCAATGATTCTAAAGACCAGGATATTTTTTTTAGGAGCTCTGCCCGTCTGTTAACTATACAGTAAACAGTCGCGCCGCCCGTCACTCTTCCCCAATATCCTCATTCCAAACCGCCGGATTCCGCCGAATATAATCCGCCAACAGCGAAGCGCACTCCGATGAATCCAAATCAACCACCTGGACTCCCAGCGACCGCAGCCACTCCATCCCACCCTGAAAGTTTCTGCTCTCTCCCACCACCAGCGACCGAAACCCAAACTGCCGCACCAACCCACTGCAATACCAGCAAGGAGCCAGTGTCGTCACCATCGTCAGCTCGCGATAACTGCGCTGCCGACCCGCCCTGCGAAACGCGTCCGTCTCCCCATGCAGCGAAGGATCCCCATTCTGCACCCGCCGATTATGCCCCGCGCCAACCACCTTCCCCGCGGAATCAAAAATCGCAGCCCCAATTGGAATTCCGCCCTCCGCCAGCCCGATGCGAGCCTCCGCCAAAGCCACCGCCAGCATCGCAGCATAATCAATCTCATCCATAACGCCACCATTATAGGGAATGACAAGGTTTGAAATAGAGGTCTAGGGAAGGGCACGACTTCCAGTCGTGCCATAAAGTCACAATGAAGAGGAGTCGCGCTTCAGCGCCTGAGGTGAGGTTCTTAAGCCAACTTCAATCCGCCGGCATAGGCGATGGCCTGGCGACCATCCCAACCGCCAGCGGAGCCAGCGCATCCGCCGGCGCTTCCATCCACTTCCGCACTTCCGGCAGCGCCGCGCGCATCGCCAGTTCGCCAACCTTGATCAACTCATCAGCCCGCTTGAAATCGTCATAATCAAAGCCCGCGACATCCGGCTCAATCACAATGTCGGCCGCGCTTCGCCACACCGAACTCATCATGTCCTGCGCAATCGCGAACGACTGTCCAATCACGTCAAAGAAATGACGAGGCGCGCAACCCTTCGACCATTGTCCCTTCAGATGCACGCCGATCACGCGCTCCGCGCCCATCTCGCGCAGCGGCCGCGTCGGCACCGGATAAGAAAGCATCCCATCCACCAGGCAGCGCCCTTCAAGTTCGACCGGCAGAAACATTCCCGGATAAGCGCAACTCGCCCGCACCGGATCAATGATTGGCCCCGAGGTAAATACCGTTCCTCCGCCTGTCTTGAAATCGGTAGCCGTCACGCCGAGGGGAATGCGCAACTCCTCAAACGTATACACCTTGAGAGTTTGCTTCAGGAAGGAAGTCATGCGATCGGTCGAGGCGAAGCCGAAACGCGAAAGCGTCCAGCGCGCGAAAGTTGTGAAGCGAACTTTGTGGGCAACCTCTTCCAGTTCCGCGATCGTCAGCCCGCTGCAATAAGCCGCGCCCATGATCGCGCCAACACTCGTCCCGGCAACCATGCTGACCGGGATGCCTTCTTCTTCAAGAACCTTGAGCACTCCGATGTGCGCCATGCCGCGGGCAAACCCTCCGCCCAGCGCTATACCGATCTTGGGCATGAGCGGCGCCTCGATCGCACCAGACCGGCGAGATAGCTCTCGCCCAAAAGCCTGTACCGACCGGATCACCCTGCCCAGACGCTTCATTTGGAACCCCACGTTCCCGGTTTGCCGCGTGCCGCAAACCTTCTACATCTATTGCATAAGATGCCACAACGTAGCTTTTGGTAACAGCCCACCATCGTGCTACCGCTAGTTACAGTAGAATGCTTTTCGAGTTACCCGGAGCAATGTATCTCACTGACCCGACCGCTAACTCCTCTATCTCTATCACCTTTCCATTTGGGGGCCCTAAAAGAGGCCTCGTCCCGTTTATGCTCCCGTTGGCTATTGACCGTTTCGCTCTCTAAAAAAATCGTCACGATTTACTCGCCGCCCAACCCGGATCTTCGAAATCCCCTGTCAGACGAGGCATTCGGTAACAGTTACTTTTGTCACCCTACAGTCATCTACTGGTGCTCGGTACCTCTAACGCCGCCCTTCTGTTAAAGTCTCTGCCGCAGCTCTTCATTACTTCGCGGCAAGTGTCAGTACGCGGGTAAGCTGGAGCAGAAAAAAACTCTCAGGAAGCAAGCCAATGCCAGCGAGTTACATCGGAGCCCTCGATCAGGGAACGACCAGCACGCGCTTCATCGTCTTTGATCGTTCGGGCCGCATCGTGTCATCAGCTCAAAAAGAGTACCAGCAGATTTACCCTCAGCCCGGATGGGTTGAGCACGATCCCGAAGAAATCTGGCGCTGCGCCAGCGATGTAATCCAAGAGGCAATGACGATGACCGCGCGCGCCCTGCGCCCGCAAGATCTAGCTGCAATCGGAATCACCAACCAGCGCGAAACGACTGTCGTGTGGCAAAAGAAAAGTGGCAAGCCCATCTACCACGCCATCGTCTGGCAGGACACGCGCGTTGCCGCGACGGTAGCCGAGTTCGCCACTCATGGCGGACAAGGCCGCTATCGCGCCAAGACCGGCCTCCCGCTAGCCACCTATTTCAGCGGCCTGAAGCTTCGCTGGATTCTAGAAAATGTCGCCAGCGCCCGCGCCCAAGCCGAAGCCGGCGACCTCCTCTTCGGCAACATCGATACGTTTCTGATCTGGCATCTCACCGGCGGCCCGCAAGGCGGAGTCCACATCACCGACGTCACCAACGCCAGCCGCACTCAACTAATGAACCTCAACACGCTGCAATGGGATCGCGAAATCCTCCACGACTTCGACATCCCGATCCAAATGTTGCCCAAGGTTGTTTCAAGCAGCGAACTCTATGGCACCGCGAACCTCCCGCCTATCGCGGGAGTGCCGATCTCAGGCGATCTGGGCGATCAGCAAGCCGCTCTAGTCGGTCAAGCCTGCTTCAAGCCAGGAGAAGCAAAAAACACCTACGGCACCGGCTGCTTCATGCTCATGAACACCGGCAACAAACCAGTGCTCTCAAACTGCGGCCTGCTGACCACCGTCGCCTATAAGTTTGGCGAGCAACCGGCGAGTTACGCGCTGGAAGGAAGCATCGCCATCACCGGCGCTCTCGTCCAATGGCTGCGCGACAATCTTGGTCTAATAGAGAAGAGTTCCGACATCGAGGCGCTAGCGAGAACTGTAAGCGACAACGGCGGCGTCTACTTCGTTCCCGCTTTCTCCGGCCTATACGCGCCCTATTGGAAAGACGACGCGCGCGGCGTAATCGCTGGCCTGACCCGCTTCATCAATAAAGGCCACATCGCCCGCGCCGCGCTCGAAGCCACCGCCTTTCAGGTCCGTGAAGTAGTCGACGCCATGGCCAGTTCCGATTGCAACGACTCCGCCATCGGCCTCGACCTCCTCCGCGTTGACGGCGGCATGGTAACAAACGATCTGCTGATGCAATTCCAATCCGACATGCTGGCGAAGCCCGTACTCCGCCCCATGGTGAAAGAAACCACAGCTCTAGGCGCAGCCTATGCCGCCGGCCTGGCAGTAGGCTTCTTCCAAAACACAGATGAACTAGTCGCGAACTGGGCCGTCGACAAGCGCTGGGAGCCCACGATGGACGCACAGACTCGCGAGCGCCTTTATCACTTTTGGAAAAAAGCAGTAACCCGCTCCTTCGACTGGATAGAATCGCCATAACCTCATGACTCGAACCGAAATGTGGCGTCGCCTCGAAGCCCATCCCAATCCCTGGGGCATGATCGTCGTAGGCGGTGGCGCGACCGGCGTCGGTGTCGCCATCGATGCGGCCTCCCGCGGCTACGACGTCCTCCTCCTGGAGCAAAGCGATTTCGGCAAAGGCACCTCCAGCCGCAGCACCAAGCTGGCCCACGGCGGCGTGCGCTACCTCGAGCAAGGCAACATCGGCCTCGTGATGGAAGCCCTCAAAGAGCGCGGCCTCCTCCTCCAAAACGCGCCCCACATAGTCCACGATCTGGCCTTCGTCGTCCCCAACTACGATTGGTGGGAAGCCCCCTTCTACGGCCTCGGACTCAAGCTCTATCAGTTGCTAGCCGGCAAATACGGCTTCGGTGCCTCACGCATTCTCTCCCGGGAAGAGACGCTCGAACATCTGCCAACATTAAAGACTGAAGGCCTCCGCGGCGGCGCCGTTTACTACGATGGACAATTCGACGACGCTCGCCTCCTCATCCACATGGTCGCCACCGCCTACGAGCAGGGCGCAACATTGTTGAACTACGTCGAGGTCACCGGCTTGACGAAAGACACTCAGGGCTTCGTCAACGGCATTACCGCCCGCGACGCCGAGACCGGCAACGAATTCCGCGCCGCCGCCAAAGTTGTGATCAACGCCACCGGAGCTTTCAGCGACGCCCTTCGCCTCCAAGCGGAGCCCACCGCCACGCCCATGATGGTTCCCAGCCAAGGCATTCATCTCGTCTTCGACAAAAGTTTTCTTCAGGGAGAAAGCGCCGTCATGGTTCCACACACCAGCGACGGCCGTGTATTATTCGCGATTCCCTGGCACGGCCACACCCTCGTAGGCACCACTGACACGCCCATTGCCAAGCCCACACTCGAGCCCGTCGCCACTGAGCGGGAAATCGAATTCATCCTTGCAACCGCCGCCCAATATCTGGCGAAGGCCCCCAAGCGCAGCGACGTATTAAGCGTGTTCGCCGGAATAAGGCCGCTGGTAGGGTCGACGGGTGCGGCCAGCAGTACGGTGAGAACGGCCGCCCTCTCGCGTGACCATATCGTCCACATCGACCGCTCCGGCCTCGTCACCGTCACTGGCGGAAAGTGGACAACCTATCGCCACATGGCCGAGGATTGCGTCGATCAAGCGGCCACTCTAGCCCAGTTGCCAGAAAAGCCATGCGTGACGCATCACCTCCACATCCACGGTTTTCATGATGATGCCAAGCCGTCCGATCCGCTCCCAACCTACGGATCAGACGCCCACGAAATCCGCAAACTAATCGAGACCGACGCACAACTCGGCGAACCACTTCATCCCGCGCTCCCTTACATCAAGGCAGAAGTTGTCTGGGCCGCGCGTCAAGAGATGGCCCGCACCATCGAAGACGTCGTGGCCAGACGCACTCGCGCCCTCTTCTTGAACGCTCGCGCTGCCCAGGAAATGGCGCCCGCAGTAGCCGAATTGATGGCCAGAGAGTTAGGTTGGGGCCAGCCAGAACAGACCAGGCAACTGGCGGCGTTTCGCGAGGTAGCATCGAACTACATTCTTCGTCTCTGACGAGTTGCGGACCGCATCAACAGCGCTCATACTCCCACCATGACACTAAAAACCGCAGCTTTGCTAGCCTTGGTAGGGACGACGCTAATAACAGCTCTTCTACTGTGGACGTTCGTCTTCAATCTAATTAATGTCCTGCGTGACCTGGTTCCTCCAGTAGCGCTATTCTCCTCGTTCATCGAGGCGTTCGGTTGTTTCACCGTGGCTCTTTTCTTTTACATGTTCCACAAATCCCAGTAAAGGGTGCCGCATGCGTGATCCACGTCACGTTCTCGGCCCGCTCGAAGATGTTAGATTTATAAATTCATGTCTGCCCCCAATTCTCTCTTCATCCGCGCCGCCAAGGCGCAGCCCACCGAACGCACCCCGGTCTGGTTCATGCGCCAGGCCGGACGCTACATGGCGGAATACCGCGCCATCCGCAAACAATATTCCCTGATCGAGATCTGCAAGAAGCCCGAAGTCGCGGCCCAGGTCACCATCGAAGCCGCCGAGATCCTCAAAGTCGATGCCGCCATAATTTTCGCCGACCTTCTTCTCCCGCTCGAAGTCATGGGCCTGCCCTTTCACTTCGCCGCGGGTGAAGGTCCAAAGATCGAGAAGCCCATACGCACCGCCGAAGACATTGCCCACCTCCGCACCGATCGCGCCGCCGATCTAGGCTACGTTTCTGAAGCAGTAAAGTTAGTCTGTAAGCACTTCGGCGACAAGCTTCCCGTCATCGGTTTCTGCGGCGCGCCATTCACCCTAGCAAGCTACATGATCGAAGGCGGAGGCTCGCGCAATTACATTTTCACCAAAAAGATGATGTACTCCGCGCACACCGCGTGGAACGAATTGATGAAGAAGTTGGTCGCCGTCACCGCTGAGTATTCCGCCGAACAGGTTCGAGCCGGAGCCGACACCATTCAGATTTTCGACAGCTGGGTTGGCTGCCTCAGCGTTGAAGACTATCGCCACTACGTTTTGCCGCACGTCACCGATCTGGTGAATCGCCTGCAAAAGACCGGCGTGCCCGTAATTTATTTCGGTACCGACAGCGCCACGCTTCTGCCCTCAATGCAAGAGAGCGGAGCAGAAGTGATTGGCATGGACTGGCGCATCCCGCTAGACACGGGATGGCAGAGCCTCGGTCTCAAGAAAGCTGTGCAAGGTAATCTCGATCCCGTGCTGCTCTTCGCCGATTGGAAAGAACTAAAATCGCGCGCCGAAAACATTCTGCGCCAAGCTGCCGGACGCCCCGGCCACATCTTCAATCTAGGCCACGGCATCCTTCCCGAAACTCCGGTCGACAACGTGAAAGCGCTCTGCGATTACATCCGCGAGCACTCGGCCGATTTCAAGCCCAAGCGCAGGTGAGGTTCGTATCAGGGCATCGCTTTAGCGATGCCGCCAACGCCGCCCAAAGTAAGCGCCTTCAGGCGCGGAAGGGAGTGAAATGACAGCCTGCCCGCTAGGCCTCGCCAGCCAGTGCTATTGCGCGAATAAAGTGAACTCGTTCGCCGAAACGAAGCCCGCGAAAACCGCCGTCCTCCTGCTCGCCCACGGCAGCCCCGAAAATCCCGACCAGACTCCCGAATTCCTAAAACACGTCACCGGCGGAAGGCCCCTGCCGCCAACCGTGGTAGAAGAAATCCGTCACCGCTACTCACTAATCGGCTTCTCTCCGCTCGCTTGCTGGACTCTTCTTCAAGCCGATCAACTTTCGCAGTCACTGAACATGCCCGTTTTCGTCGGCATGCGCAATTGGAAGCCATTCATCAGCGACGCCGTGGAAGCAATCGCCAGCGAGGGATACGAGCGCGTAATCGCTATTTGCTTAGCGCCGCAAAATTCCCGCACCAGCGTAGGCCTCTACCGCAGCGCTGTCATCGGTGATGGAAATCTCCCCTTCGCAATGGACTTCGTCGAGGAGTGGCACGATCAGCCGACGCTAGCTAAAGCCTTCGCCGAAAAACTCCGCGGCGCTTGGCAAAAAGCCTCCGCCGAAAACGGCGCGAAACTGCCCATAATTTTTACGGCTCACAGCGTCCCCGCGCGCACCATCACTGCAGGCGATCCCTACGAGCGCCAATCCAAAGAGACCGCCGAACTGGTAGCGAAAGAAGCGGGCTTGTCGCCCGACGATTGGACTTTCGCCTTCCAAAGCCAGGGCATGTCGGGAGGCGCCTGGATCGGGCCCACGGTCGAAGACACAATCAAAAATCTAAAAGAGAAAGGCCATCGCGGAGTCTTCCTCCATCCCGTAGGATTTCTCTGCGATCACGTCGAGGTCCTCTACGACATCGACATCTTCTTCCAACAATTCGCAGAGAAAGAAGGCATGCGCTTGTGGCGAGCCGACTCGCTAAACGGTTCGAGAGTATTAACAGCGGCGCTGGCCGAACTAGTAAGCAGCCGGCTGAAGGCAATGAAGCCTTCAGCGAAGAGCGAAGAGCGAACAGCGAACGGCGAATAGCAATCATGAAACGCATTGCCATCATCGGCGGCGGAATCTCCGGCCTCTCGGCCGCCTTCGCGCTCGAAGAAAAGCGCAAATCCGGCTCGCCCGTCGAATACGTCTTATTCGAATCGAACCCGCGTCTCGGCGGCGTGCTCGTCACCGATCACGTCGATGGCTGCATCGTCGAAGCCGGCCCCGATTCTTTCCTCACCGAAAAACCGTGGGCCACCGACCTATGCACAAAGATCGGATTGGGCGACCAACTCATCGGCTCCAACGATTCCGATCGCAAAACCTACATCGTGACCAACGGCAAGCTCGTGGTCATGCCCGATGGACTCATGTTCATGGTGCCCACCAAGATCATGCCCACCGTCCTCTCGCCGCTTTTTTCCTGGCGCACAAAGTTTCGCATGGCGGCGGAATGGTTTCATCCACCGCACAAAGCCACTGCCGATGAAACCGTAGCCCAGATGGTCGAACGCCACTACGGCCCGGAGATGGTCGACCTTCTCGCCGACCCGCTACTCTCCGGAGTCTACGGCGGCGAAGCGTCGCAATTAAGCGTGCGCTCCGTGCTGCCGCGTTTCGCCGATATGGAATCGCAATACGGCTCCCTCGGCCGCGCCATGCTCGCCTCGCGCAAGAAGATGAAAGCCGCGTCCAAAGGCCCCGCGCGCCCGCTCTTCACCTCGCTCAAAGACGGCATGCAGCAGATGATCGATGCGTTAGTTGCGCGCCTCGACACGAACGCGCTCAGGACTACGTCGCCCGTCGAATCGTTACTTCCCCAGAGCGATGGCAACGGTTGGACTGTCTGTGCCCGCTATAAGACTGATCGCTTCGACGCGGTGATCATGGCGACATCCGCGCAAGCCGCCGCCTCTGTGATGCAAAGTTCAAATGAGAAACTGGCCCAAGAATTAGGCGGGATTCAATACGGCTCCTCCGTGACAGTTACACTTGGTTACGACGAAAAAGTGCGCCGCTCGCTTCCCCCCGGCTTCGGATTTCTGGTGCCCCGCAGCGAAGGCCGCAGAATGCTCGCCGCCACTTTCGTTCACAATAAATTCCCTCACCGCGCTCCCGAAAATCGCGCCATCGTCCGCTGCTTCCTCGGCGGCGCGCGTGACGAGCAAATCCTCCAATCGAGCGAAGAAGAAATTCTCGAAATCGTTCGCCGCGAATTGCGCGAGATCATCGGCCTGAACGCCGACCCCCTCTTCGCCCGCGTCTACAAATGGAAGGCGGCGATGGCCCAATACACCGTCGGCCATCTCGAGCGCCTGCAACACATCGAATCGCTTCGCCAGCAACTGCCAACCCTGGCGCTCGCCGGCAACGGCTATAACGGCATCGGTGTCCCCGACTGCGTTCGCTCCGGCACCGAAGCGGCCATTAAAGTCCTCGATAGCATGGGCGTGGGGTTGGCCGCCTAAGTCGCAACTTCTACCTCAATTACCGCCGTAACACTTCTTCGAAAATCCGAGTTGCGCGCAACTACGCGGCTAAGGCAGGGTTAATATAATTGCCACAAAAGGGGTGGGGAACTGCCATGAAAACTCTGCTGGCTCTGCTTTGCCTGGCCGGAACGCTCGGCTTCGCGCAGCAAAATTCGTCGCAAGACATGAAGGGCATGAATATGCCCGGTCATGATATGTCGCAAATGGGCGGGCAAGAAGCCGGTGAGGATACAGACGCGAGCATGCACGCCATGCATTCCATGGAAGGCCACCACATGGATATGGGCCCGCATATGAAGATGACCGCTCTTCGCACCTCACAGCCTGGCGACGCCGAGAAAGCTCAGAAAGTCGCGGACACGGCGCGTGGCGTGATGGAAAAGTACAAGGATTACCACGTTGCGCTCGACCAGGGCTTCAAGATTTTCCATCCAGAAGTGCCCCAGAAGCAATATCACTTCACCAACTATCGCTATGCCATCGAAGCGAGGTTCGCTTTTAATCCCGAGCATCCCACTTCGCTCCTCTATGAGAAGGTCGGCGACGGTTATCGTCTGGCGGGCGTGATGTATACAGCTCCCAAGCGTTTCACCGAAGACGATCTAAACGAACGCATCCCGCTGAGCATCGCGCAGTGGCACGAGCATGTGAATTTATGTCGCGCGCCTGCGGGCCAAAGGGGCGAATCGATGGGTCCGAATCCCAAATTTGGTTTGAAGGGTTCCATCGTCACCAAGCAGGAATGTGACGCCAACGGCGGCCAGTTTTATCCCATCGTTTTCAATTGGATGGTCCACCTTTATCCGCTCGAGAAGGACTCGGCAGCAATCTGGTCAGTTGATCGTCAGCACGCGGACTAAGATAAAGGCGCTACACGTCGTTCGCTGTTCGCGACAACCTGACGTTTGGCGAACAGCGAAAGACGAATCGCGAACGACGAATAGCGCGCCTCTCTTGCCCCGCCCCTCACCGATGCATATCATCGGTGAATCATGAAATCAGCAACCCTCGTTCTCTTTCTCTCACTAACTGTCTACGCCTGCGCGCAGGCGCCAAGCACCAAAGAAGTCGACGCCGTCTATCCCGGCGCCCACGATTTGTACATCGATCTTCATCGGAATCCAGAACTCTCCTCGCACGAAACCCAGACCGCCGCGAAACTCGCCACTCGCTTGCGCAGCCTCGGCTACGAAGTCACCGAAGGAGTCGGCGGCACTGGCGTAGTCGCTATTCTGAAAAACGGCGCTGGCCCCACCGTCATGCTCCGCACCGAACTCGACGCGCTTCCCGTCGAAGAGAAAACCGGCCTCCCCTACGCCAGCAAAGTGCACACCAAAGATGACTCCGGACGCGACGTCCCCGTCATGCACGCCTGCGGTCACGATCTGCACATGGCATCGCTCGTAGCGACAGCGGCAATCATGGCGCACAGCAAAGACACATGGCACGGCACGTTGATGCTGATCGGCCAGCCCGCCGAAGAAACCATATCTGGCGCCAAGGCCATGATCGCCGACGGCCTGTTCACGCGATTTCCAAAGCCAGATGTCGGCATCGCCCTTCACGTCGGCAATGGCCTTCCCGCGGGCCAGATCGGCATCACCCCAGGCATCTACAACACCAACGCCGATTCCCTTCGGATCACGATCTACGGCAAAGGCGGCCACGGATCCGCGCCTCAGGCGACGATCGATCCCATCGTGATCGCGGCGCGCACGGTTCTCGCTCTCCAAACCATCGTCTCCCGCGAAGTAAAACCCGGAGAGATGGCCGTAGTGACAGTTGGCTACATCCGCGCTGGCACGAAAAATAACATCATCCCCGATCAGGCCGAACTCGGCCTTACCGTGCGAACTTACAAAGCAGAAGTACGCAAACAGGTTCTAGCCGCGATCACGCGCATCGCCAAAGCCGAAGCCGTCGCCGGCGGCGCGCAGCAGGAAACTCTGATCGAGCATTACGAATCGACCGACTCCGTTTACAACGATCCCCATCTCGCCGATCGCCTGAGAGCGCCGCTCGAGGCCGCGCTGGGAAAAGACAACGTCATCACCACCGATCCCATCACGCCGTCCGAGGACTATGCCTTCTTCATCGAGCAGGGTGTCCCGTCGCTCTACATGAGCCTCGGAGGCGCCGACCCGCAGAAGTATGCCGAAAGCAAAACGTCCGGCAACACGCTCCCCTCCAATCACTCGCCCTACTTCGCGCCCGATGTAGATCCCGCGCTCCGCTCAGGCATTAAGGCCGAAGTCGCCGTGTTGCGTAACCTGCTAAATGGCGCTTAGCGATGGCCCGATGACCCGATCACCCTATGACCCGATGCTTACCGCTCCCACCAGCCGATGGAAAATCATCCTCGCCTTCGGGCTGGTCTATGTTTTTTGGGGTTCCACATATCTCGGCATCGGCATCGCCGTCGAAGAGATTCCTCCCGGCCTGATGTGCGCCACGCGTTTTCTGATCGCCGGCACCGCGATGCTGGCCTATTGCGCCTTGACCGGACGCCGCATCAAATTTTCGACGCGCCAGCTCAGCCATTTCGCCGCCGTCGGCATTCTGCTTCTGATGGGCGGCAATCTCACACTCTCCTACGCCGAGCTTATCGTTCCCACCGGCCTGGCCGCACTGCTGATCGCCGTGACGCCACTCTGGTTTCTCGTGCTCGATAGCCTGTTGCTCGGCGACCATCACATTTCCCGCCGCGGCAAACTCGGCCTCGCGATCGGCATCGCTGGCGTGCTCGTTCTCATCCTTCCCGATCTCCGCCATGACAGTTCCCTAGGCCATCGCGAGCTTTGGTGGTCCCTCGCCTTGCAACTAGGATCATTCAGTTGGGCGTTCGGTTCGGTGCTCTCAAAAAAATGGCAGACCGCGGCGGCCGATCCCTTCAGCGCCATCGCCTGGCAGGTGTTCTTCGCGGGAATTGCAAATCTGATTTTCGCGCTAGTAATAGAAAAGCCATCCTCCGCCACATGGACGTTCCGCGGAGTGGCTGCGATTCTCTACCTGGTCGTGTGCGGTTCCTTCATCGGCTACACCGCCTACATCTGGCTCCTGCAGCACGTTCCCACCTCGAAAGTTTCCACCTATGCTTATGTCAATCCCGTAGTCGCCCTTTTTCTCGGATGGCTGGTCCTCCACGAGCGCATCGACCGCTACATCGCCCTGGGCAGCGCCATCATCATAGCCTCGGTGGTGCTTGTAACCAGCGCGAAGGTCTCAACGCGGAGTGCGGCGGAAGAAGTTCCCGCGGTTGAAGCTGCGGGAGATTGAGGAGGGGGAGCCGGTTGCTAAACAGGGCAAGAGATTTTCCGCGAGACTTTCACCAATGATCGGAGCAAACTTACACCGAAGAACTAAGAAATGGCGGCTAATGAGCCAAAACCAAAAAGCACGGGTGCCCCTTACGACCCACTCGACCTCAAGACGCTCGCCGAAAGCATGGCAAAGGTTGTTTTGGAACAACCCGTCCACCCGCTAGCCCAGGTTCCCGCCTTTGAAGGAGCTGGCGTGTACATCATCTACTACACAGGAAGCTACGAGCCGTATAAGTCAATTGCACAAAAGAACAAGGGCCAGAAGTGGGAGCAGCCCATATACGTGGGGGAGGCCGCTCGAAAGGGCGGCAGAAAAGGCGGTGTCTTAGTTGAAGGACCAGCAGGAAAAGTTCTCTTCAACAGGCTGAAGAATCACCTCGACTCGATTCGAAACACGAAGAACCTCAAGGCCGACGATTTCTGGTGCAGATACCTAGCGATAAAGGATTTCTTCATCCCGCTTTGCGAGTCCCTCCTGATCGACCGGTACATTCCAATCTGGAACAAGGTCATCGATGGATTCGGCAACAAGGTCGTGGGCGCCGGACGGGAACAAAGTCGAACCGTCTACGTCAGCGGGGCCGAGCATCCGGGAACCCCGAGGTTCAGCCCAATGCAGGACGGCTGCCCTCGATGATTGAAGCGTTGGAGGTCGGACAGCTTTATTCAAACGAGGAGATATTTAAATCTCTCAAGGTGTCGAATGCCGGCGGCATTCGTCTCTCGTTGCGAGACAAAGCAATTCTAAGAGCGGTCATCATGACGTCAGTGCAGAATCTTCATGGGTCTGGCGAGAATCCGTACCACGACAGACTAGAGGGCGACATCCTGACCTATACGGCGGCGGGGAAACTTGGCCAGCAGACGCTTGCGGGTGTAAACAGCCGGTTGATCGAGCAAAAAACATTCGATTTCCCCATCCATGGATTTGTCTTAATTGCCAGCAGAAGAGATACGTCTGTCGGACCGAAGCGGTGGAAGTACCTTGGGTTGCTGGAATATCTTCGTCACTATCCGGACACGCAGCTCGATGCGGACGGCAAGGTTCGTAAGGTCTGGCTTTTCGAATTCAGAATTCATCATGAGCAGCCAGTCTTGCCGCTTGCTCATGACGCCGCCACCTCGGGCCAAGTACTAATGGCATCGAGACAGAGGATGGTCAGCACTTCTGACGATGACGAGATCGTCGACGAGAGCGTCCGCCCGCAAACTGAGAACGTCGAACGGATTGAGCAGGTTCGCGGCAAGCTCTTAGCAATGGAGCCTAGGAGTTTCGAGTTTTTCATCAAGGATCTGCTCGTACATTGCGGCTTTTCAGACGTCTGCGTTACAAGATTCACCGCTGATGGCGGTGTCGACGTGAACGCCAGAACTGGCGGTCGGATTTGGATCTTTGAAAATACGCTAGTCCAGGTACAGGCGAAGCGTTGGTTGCATTCGGTCGGGCGTAAAGAAGTCGCCGAACTGCGCGGAAGCTTGCAGCCATTCGCGAGGGGCGCTGTCGTCACGACCAGCCACTTCTCCAAAGCGGCCATCAATGAAGCCAGCGAGGAAGGGAAAAATCCAATCGGCCTCGTAGACGGTTTTAGGCTGTCCAAGGTCGTGCTTGACGAGAAATTTCACTTAGCAGTGTGACCCGTTAAGTGGCGGGGGCGGCGGGGGTCGTTTACCCCTTTTCCTCACCAGTCAGTTCGTCCTCATCAAACTCGTCCGCACCGGCCTCGAAGCTCCGCCCGGTGACGCCAACGGAGCTTGCTGCCTGCTCGTCAACCGTCATGCCCAAGAATTTCCTGCGCGCCAGTCTTGCGGCCGCCCGGCTACCGCCTCCGGTCGTCACCTCTATGTCATACTCCTGCGTCTCCCGCACTCGAACCACGTGTACAACGGCAATATCGGTTATCGTTAGTGGCATTTCTGAATGCGTCCTCCCGCTCGTTAAAGATGCGCGCCGTAAAACTTTTCTAAGGCTCCGCAAGTTCTTCAAGTCGCGGAGGCGATTCTCTGTTAACTGCGGCACCCAAAAGCTCAATCTTGACTTTGGAAGTCTAGCGAGGCTGCATCTAGGATGGCGATGCCAGAAACAACCGTGCACAAAAATCACTTTTTTCAGCCCGGCGAAAACCAAGTCTGGTTTGCCAGGGAGATCCGCACGATGTAGCCGATACCTGTATCCAGCCCCGTGAACTAATCGTCGCACAAGCAGTTCCGGTTTGGTATCCCGGTTCCGGATTAGGGACATCCTCAGGCTGCGCTCCTTGCGGCTGAGCGTGTCCATCGCCATCCTCTTCCAGCATTGGGACGGGCAAATTCAGCCTCAGCCCCCCTAAGGCTCCCGCAGCTAGGTGCCGCACCCATTCGCGCTTTTCGCGAAGCAGTAGCGTTGGCACAATCTTACTGAGATCGTGGTCGCAGTCAAGTTGAATTTCTGCGGTTGGGTCCGCAGTTATTCTTCCGGTTCTTCGGCGTCGTTGACGACGTCCACGACGCGGCTCCGGATAGAGAACACCACCTTCGGGTCGTCGCCATGCTGAAAAGTTACGCGCACGGGCGCGCGCTCCCAAGTCGGCGCGGGACACTCCGAGTCAGGTTCATCGCCCCCGCTAGGGGCGCCAGCATCTTTTTTCAGTATCGGCTTCCGGCGTCCTACCTGGGCGACGACCGCATAAAGTTTTTTTCCGTCTTCCGACACGCCGCAATACGCGACGTAGTCGCGATACCAACTCGCCGTCGAATAGAAGGGATCAAACTCGGGAAGGTTTAGCTGCGAGACGCGTCTCGTGAGGCGGTCGACCAGGAGCCATCCGCCGCGCTGCCACTGCCAATAAGCGCCATTGATCTTAGCGTCCGCGTTTTCGCCAGGCAACGCATCATTCACGCGAAAAGCGCGCCGCACCACGAACAGGCGATCCGTAAGTTCATGCGGATTTCCGATCGTATATTCCTTCAGCCGCGTATCCACAAACAGCGCTCGCACCTTCAAGTCGATGAGCTTTTGCCCTGTAGCATTCGGCCATTTAGCAGAAATCCATTTCCCGAAAGTGATGACATGCGGTTTCGCAACCGCTGCGCATTGGCTCCCCAGCATGCAGACCATCACAAACATCAAAAGCCATATCGGCAAGAATTTCCGCAACATGCTGAGAGACTGCCATAACATTCATGATCGCCGCCATGATGCCTGAACATCGAAAATGTTCAGTTTCGAGTGAAAGAAACCGCAGGCGGCAGCTTCATTTCTCAAACCCCGCTGGCGCAGTTCAAGCCAGTGTGGGAAACTGGAATCACAGCAACCCGCACCGCTGGCCAGGAAGCGAGTGAATCCATGGTTTACCCACCACGAGAGCGCCGGACAACTTTTTCGCCGCAATCGAGCTCTTATGCCTGTATGGGCGATCTAGTGGTGGGGCGCCGCAAGCAGTCGATCCTCGTTGTCGACGACAATGCAGTCAACGCCGCCTTGCTCAAGGAATTGTTGTCGAGTCGCGGCTACAACACAACCGCCGTTCAGAATGCCGCCGCAGCCGAGGCCGAAATTCGCCGCGAACCCCCCGACCTGATTCTGCTCGACGTAATCATGCCCGGCAAGACTGGCTACGAACTGTGCCGTGAACTCAAAGACGATTCGGAGACGCGCCTCATTCCCATTGTCATGATCACCGGTCTCAGCGCTCGCGAAGATCGCCTCAAGGGCATCGAAGCCGGAGCCGACGATTTTTTGACCAAGCCCATCTACTCCGAGGAACTGTTCGCTCGTGTAAATTCGCTGCTCAAGTTGAAGGAATTCACCGACGAACTGGAAACCGCCGATTCGGTTCTATGCACATTGGGACTGAGCGTAGAGGCTAGAGATCCTTACACCGAAGGCCACTGCGAGCGACTGGCACGGGACGCCACCGATCTCGGACGTTTTCTTGGCGTAGGAGAAGAGTCGCTGGTCGCCCTCAGCCGCGGGGGCTACCTGCACGACTTGGGAAAAATCGCCGTGCCCGATGAAATCCTGAAGAAGGGAAGCGATCTGACTCCGGCGGAGTGGCAGATCATGAAGCAGCATCCTGTCACCGGAGAATCGATTTGCCGTCCGCTGAAGTCGCTGCGCCTCGTGCTTCCCATCATCCGCCATCATCACGAGCACTCCGACGGCAGCGGCTATCCCGATGGTTTGCGCAGCGGCGAGATCCCGCTGCTGCCACGCATTCTGCAGGTAGTCGATATTTACGATGCGCTGCGCACCGCGCGCCCATATAAGGCAGCGTTGAGCCACGATCAAGCCGCTGCGACTATGCGAGCCGAGGCCGAGGCGGACTCTGGGATGAAGAGTTGGTCGCGGAATTCTTCGGCATGCTAGACAAGCGCCAGCAAGTGGCATAGTCATTCGACGGATGGACTTTTGAGCTACAGCTTCGTAATCCCCGCATATAACGAAGGCGTGCGCCTGCGCCCGACGCTCCATGCTCTCATTCGCCACATCCAGGAGCAGAACTGGGATGCGGAGATTCTCGTCGTCAATGACGGATCGACCGACGATACCGCGCAAATCGTTCGCGAATATGGCAAGGCGCATCCGCAAGTGCTGCTCGTGGAAAACCCCGGCAACCGCGGCAAAGGTTTCAGCGTGCGTAACGGCATGTTGCATGCCCACGGCGACATCTGCCTGTTTTCCGACGCCGACCTTTCTTCGCCCATAACCGAGGCGCAGAAGCTCTTCGACGCGATCGCTCATGGCGCCGACATCGCCATTGGCTCGCGCTGGCTGCGGGCGGAATTGCAAACCGAGCGGCAGCCCCTCTATCGGCAGGCTTTCGGACGCATCTACAATCTGGTGTTGCGCGTATTTCTGGGCTTGCGTTTCGCCGATACACAGTGCGGATTCAAAGCCTTCCGCCGCGACGCTGCGCAACGCATTTTTCCTCTACAGAGAATTGAACGCTGGGGCTTCGATCCCGAGATCCTTTTTCTAGCGCGCCGCGCCGGCCTGCGTGTCGAAGAAGTCCCGGTTCTCTGGGCACACAGCGAGGGAACCCGCCTGCATCCCTTCCGCGACGGACTGCGCATGTTCCTGGAAGTGATAAGAATCCGCTGGTACGCGATCGCCGGCAATTACGCCGCGGACGCAGTGCCCTCGCCGGAAAAAATGTGAGATTTAGCGCCGCGGTTCCGCACAAAGTCGTGAGACCCTCGGCTCATGAAGCACCTTGTCCGCTCGTGCCAGCGGCCAGTCGCACGAACTCCGCAATCTGCCCACCCATTTCCTCCGTCGTAACGGCCCGCTCCCCATTTCGCGTCAGATCGCGCGTGCGAAAGCCCCCCATCAGCGTCGATGTAACCCCGGCCTCCACGCACTCGGCTTCCTTCGGCAAATTAAAAGTATGGCGGAGCATCAGCGCCACAGAAAGAATGGCGCCCAACGGATTGGCAATGCCCCGCCCGGCAATGTCAGGCGCTGATCCGTGCACCGGTTCATACAGGCCCACCGCCCCTCCAAGGCTGGCTGAAGCGAGCAGCCCGAGCGATCCGACGACCCCGCCCGCCTGATCGGAGAGAATGTCGCCAAACATATTCTCCGTGAGAATGACATCAAAGTCGGTTGGCTTGAGGGCGAGCGACATGGCGGCCGAGTCCACGTACATGTGCGAGAGATCGACGCCGGGAAAGTCGCATGCAACGCTGGTCACGACTTCACGCCAAAGGCGCGAGCACTCCAAAACATTTGACTTATCGACCGAGAGGAGTCGCCGCCGCCGGGTGAGCGCGAGTTGAAACGCGACGCGAGCGATCCGATCGATCTCCGCCTCGCTGTAACGCATGGTGTTCAACGCATGGCGTTCGCCGCGATTGCCTTCAATGGACCGAGGTTGCCCGAAATACAATCCTCCCAGCAACTCGCGCACGATGAGAATATCCGTGCCCTTGACAATCTCTTCCCGCAGCGGCGAGCAGGCTGCGAGCGCTGGATAATAAACCGCGGGACGTAGATTGGCGAAAGCTCCGAGTTCTTGCCGCAGGCGCAGCAGTCCGGCTTCCGGGCGACGTTCGCGAGGATTCTGATCGAACGCCGGACTCCCCACGGCTCCGAGCAGCACGGCATGCGAAGCGAGACAGGCCTGAATCGTGGCGTCCGGCAAGGGATTCCCATACTTTGCCAGGGCGACGCCGCCAATTTCCTTTTCGTCAAGCTCCAGATCGTGGCCAAAACCGCTCGCCACTTCTTCCAGTACGCAAATTGCCTGCGAAGTAACTTCAGGACCGATTCCGTCGCCGGGGAGAGATGTGACGCGGAGTTGCATGAATTCCTTGCTCGACTAACCGTTTATTTCCAAACTCCGACTTATGACACAATTATGACCGGCATTCGGGAGAACTTGCAGTGTCCAGCATCTCAGCCGCGAGTGAGCGTCGTCACATTTTCAGAAAAGCCAGGATCTCGTGAAGTCGCGGCAACGTCTACGAACGAATCGATAATATATGCAGAAAGGGAGTCTGGGCAGTGCGTTCGGCAGTTTTACATTTCTCTACGTGTGAGGAATTAAACCCCTCAAAGTTACACGCCCCAAAGATAATCTTCCTGCTCGCCATGGTGATCGCTGAAAGGAATCTTCACCGTCGCCTGTCCGGCACTCCCCGCTACCTGGGCTATATGGGCGTCGCCGGAGTTCGCTGCCGCCGCCGCCGCGCGAGGCAAAGGCAAGGCAGCCGTTGCGGGCGGAAATTTCTTGCCCGTGCTGCTAACGCCGCTGCCATTGCTCGTATTGCCTTCAACCACGTCCCGGATGAGTTCCAGCAAATGCCCGTCCTGAACCTTCTTGATGCGGTCCGCCAGCACCACAAAGCGCCGATAAACTTCATCCAGTTCACGCCGCTCAAACTGGTGTCCCAGTTGTTCACAACGCAGAGCCAGCGCATGCCGGCCAGAGTGCTTTCCCAGCACGAGTCGCGAATCCGGCACACCCACCGATTGCGGCGTCATGATTTCATACGTCAGCGGATTTTTCAGCATCCCATCCTGATGAATTCCCGCCTCGTGCGCAAATGCATTGCGCCCAATGATCGCCTTGTTCGGTTGCACCGGAACCCGTGTGATCTCCGCCAGCATCTGGCTCGCAGCAAACAGGTGCTCGCTCGCGATCGCATTTTCGTAAGGATAACGATCGCGTCGCACTCGCATCGCCATCACGATCTCCTCCAGCGACGCATTCCCGGCCCGCTCGCCAATCCCATTGATGGTGCACTCTACCTGCCGCACCCCCTCCTGCACTCCCGCCAGCGAGTTCGCAACCGCTAAACCAAGATCGTTGTGGCAGTGCGTCGAGATCGTTACCTTCTCGATTCCTGCAACTTTTTCCCGCAGCGTCCGAATGAGCTGCCCATATTCCTCGGGCATGCTGTACCCGACAGTGTCAGGAATATTTACCGTCGTCGCCCCCGCGGCGATCACCGCCTCGACTACCTGGCAAAGAAATCCCGCATCGGTGCGCGTTGCATCTTCGGGCGAAAACTCGACGTCGGCGCATAACGACTTCGCATGTGCCACTGCCTCCCGCGCCTGCTCCAGACACTGCTCCCGCGTGATGCGCAGCTTGTATTGCAAGTGAATGTCCGACGTCGCCAGAAAAACGTGTATACGCGGATGCGCCGCCCCTTGCAGCGCCTGCCACGCGCGGTCAACATCGCCCTTGCAAGCGCGAGCCAGCCCCGCAATAATCGGCCTCCGCACTGTAGCCGAGATGCGCTGTACGGCCTCAAAATCGCCATCCGACGCGATCGGAAATCCAGCCTCGATCACATCAACTCCGAGGCGGTTAAGTTGCTGAGCCAAACGCACCTTTTCCTGCACATTCATACTGCATCCCGGCGACTGTTCGCCGTCCCGAAGCGTAGTGTCGAAAATAGTGATGCGCGGGCGATCCATCGTTCTCGTTCCTCCGAAGTATCTGGTTGCTCCTTAAACTCTATCGGCCAGCAGGATAGAAGAAAAGATTATTATCTTTAAGTAAGCATTACGAATTATGATAGTATTAGAGATGCTTATGAAGTGTATCGAATTGATAAAGATGGAAATCGCGCGTGCCAGACGGGAGGCGGCAGGCGTCCGGGCTCGATTTTCCTCTCACCTGTGACCTGTCACCTGCTGCCTGACTCAAGAGGCCCCATGGACCTTTCCCAACTCGAAGTCTTCCTCACCGTAGCTCGCGAACGCCGCTTCTCCCGCGCCGCCGAAAAGCTGTTTCGCACCCAATCCGCCGTCAGCCAGACCATCCGCAAGCTCGAACTCGACATCGGCGAACCGCTCTTCGATCGCTCCTCGCGTGACGGCGTGCTCACCGACGCCGGACGTGTCCTCCAGGAATACGCCGAGAAACTCCTCAACCTCCGGCAAGACGCCCAAACCGCCCTCGTCGAGATGCGCGAGCTACAAAAGGGCCAGCTAGCCATCGCCGCCAATGAATTCACCGCCCTCTACCTGTTACCCGTCTTAGGAGAATTTCGCCGCCTGCACCCTACGATTAAAATCACGGTCCGCCGCTCGCTCGGCAGCCACATTCCCGACGACGTGCTCAAACACAACGTCGAGCTAGGCGTCCTTTCGTATGATCCGCAGGAACCGCAGCTGCGTTCCGCCGTCGTTTACCTCGATGAATTGGTCTTCGTCGTTCCCCCCGGCCATCCACTCGCTTCCGCCGGAGAAGTCAGCATTCGCCAACTGGGCGCGGAGTCGTTCATCGCCCACATCGTCGCCTCTCCTTATCGCGAAAAAGTGATCGAGGCCTTCCGCCGCCACAAAACGCCCCTACACATGGACGTAGAACTCCCCACCCTGCAGGCCATTACGCGTTTTGTCAGCATGGGCAAAGGTGTGGCGCTGGTGCCCGAGATCAGCGTAGAGAGTGAGATCAGCCGCGGCGAACTGGTGCGCGTCCCCGTCCGCGACCTGCATTTTCAGCGCAAGCTACGCCTCGTCTACCGTCAGGAATCCGCCCTCTCGCACGCCGGCAGAGCATTCCTGAAAGTAGCCGAACAAGCCGCCAAAGAGCGAGGCGGCCGCTATCGCTTCCAACGGGAAAAGTAGAGCATGGTCCACAAACGATCTTGGACAGGGAACAGCCTCCGGGAACGCAGCAACATTCCCATTCCTTTTGCTTTTGGGTGGCGCAGCGGTTCACCGCTGCGATTAGGGATCCGTTTTCAATTTCGGCTTTAGCCGCTGAGGGACATCACGATTGCGCGACCGGTTCGCAGTCTCTTCTACGCCGAATGTATCTCTTCCTGCACCATCGCCGCCACGGCCTCGGGAACGCTGCCATAGACGTCAAACACAGCTACCAGATTCGTGATTTCGAAGAGCCGTCGCAACGATCTCTTAGGGCTGGCAAACTTCAGCGTATACCCAGCCGCCTCCGCCCACATGTGGGTCAGCACCAACTCCCCCAACCC
Organism: Acidobacteriaceae bacterium; assembly: GCA_003132405.1. Lineage (GTDB taxonomy): Bacteria > Acidobacteriota > Terriglobia > Terriglobales > Acidobacteriaceae > Acidiflorens. Next base: position 29,094 of record PKXQ01000081.1, read on the forward strand.
GCCACTGTCCACCGAATCGACGCCCGCTAAATCCACCACCATCCGCCGCGCGGCTGGCAACACCTCGGCGACAATGCCGCAGAGCTCGCGAGCCTCCCCTTGAAAAATGATCCGTCCCTGGCAATGCAGCACCACCGCACCACCAGGCGATACCGCCTCGAGCGTCAACTTGACCTTCTTGTCATGCGGAGTGGCATCCGTCCGGTCGGTTGCCGACGAAGCGCGCGCACTGCGGGCACCCAGAGCATTTTCAGACGTCATGGCCAAACCTTAGTCTCAAAAAAGACCCGCTTGGTTGCCGGAAGATGAAATTTCAGTAAATTCCAGCGTTGCTTTTGGGTGGCGCAGCGGTTCACCGCTGCGATAAAAGGCCTGTTTTTAATCACGGCTTCAGCCGCTGAGGCATCTGCCGCGCTTCGCGTGAGTTTTTCAGCAATCGTGTAGCCGCTGGGGGAATGTGTCTTTCACCGAAACTTTACTTGCGGCGGGAAGAATCCACGGTAGGCACCAGCGGTCGCCGCAAAGGCACCATCGCGCCCTTCGCCGGGTCGGCCGCTGCCGAGGCCCGCGCCAGCACCTCATGCTGTATGTACTGCACGAAATCCTGTATCTGATGCTGCATCTCTTCCATGCGCTCGCGCATTTGCAGAATAATCGCGATCCCGCTGATGTTAACCCCCAGATCGCGCGCCAGCGACAAAATAAACTCCAGCCGCTGCAAATCCTCATCCGTATAAAGCCGCGTATTGCCCTCAGTGCGGCTAGGCTTGAGCAGCCCCTCGCGTTCATAAAGCCGCAAAGTCTGCGGATGAATCTCATACATCTCAGCCACCGCCGAGATCATGTACGCGCCCTTGGATTTACGCTTGGTCACGGGTTCCCTCGCTACGCTCGGGATTTCGCCTGCGGGCTCCCGCTTCGCTCACGCCCGCAAACCGGCTCAACATGTATGCGCCCTTGGATTTACGCTTCGTCATATTCCTGTGTACAGTTCCAGACCCGTCATGCGCGCAATTCGCACAAAGTCCTGATCGAGCGTAAAAACGCTGGCGCCGTGTTCCAGCGCAATGGCTGCGATGAGGGTATCAATCGTGCTGGACGTGATACCTTTTCCTCGTCCAGCGCGGTAAATCGCGGCCGCGCTCCGGTAGGTGTCAAATCCGCTCGGTTCCAGCATGTCCCACTGTGCCAGGTAACGCTCAATCACGCCGGCATCCCGCGTCAACCCCTGCAAAACCTCGGCGACGACGATCCCGGTCAGGGCGAAAGGCTCACTCTCCTCAATCATCCGCCGCAGTTCAGCCCCTCCACGTCCCGGCGACGCACGAAAGAAATCGACCCAGACCGAGCTGTCGACCAGGATCACACTCGATTTCTCCGTGTGGTCTTCAGATCGCCTTGCCAGATGCCGCTTCCGTAATATTTCAGGATTCCCTTGCGGCTTTCTGAACGCACCAGCAGATCCAGTGCTCGGTCGACGATCTGCCGTTTCGTCCGGAGGCGCGTCAGTTTACGAGCCTTCCGGATCAGGCTCTCATCGATCACAATGTTGGTTCTGCCCATGCTTATAGTATACACCACTTTTTCTGCATTTTGTGTATAGAGTGGCCCCCAGCCGCAAAGACCAGATGCAAGAGTCAAGACCAGATGCAAGAAAAAGAGACGCAGCCAGCCGCGTCTCGATTCGGGTTTCCCCTGTGTTCCTCTGTGTCCCCGTGGTAAATGGTTCTGGCCAGCCGCGCCACTCAGCCGCAAAAGAAAAGAGACGGGACAAACCCCGTCTCTACGGCAAAACGAATCTAGCAGAGTAGTTACGCCGCCATCTCCGGTTTCGGCTCCGGCTGAGCCCAGCCCGCCGGCTTCAGCGCGTGGTTAATCGCGTAGGCGACCACTCCCGCTCCCATCAGGATCAGCCCAAACACCAGCGAGCTCATCCCCAGCACCGCCTCATGTTCGCTGCGAATGATGGCAAATCCCAGCAGCAGCACCGGAGGAATCCCAACCGCAATCGCTCCAAATAGCCCGCCCGGCACGCGAAACGGTCGCTTCAACTCCGGCTCGCGAATGCGCAGCGCAATCAGTGCCACAAACTCCAGCGTCAGACTCACGCCATAAATCATGATGTCGAGCGTGACCAGCCGTTCAAAGCCAAGATTCAAAGCCAGCCCCCATCCCACTGCCAAGGCCAAGATAGCAACCCAGGGCGCACGCGATTTCGGATGCAGCTTGCCAAACACTTTTGGCAGCATTCCATCCTGAGCCATAGCCAGCGGCAGCCGCGAGTAGCTCATCACCAGCGCATTGAACATGCCGAAGCCCGACATCACGCCGCCCGCCACCAGCGCAATCCGCAGCACCGGCCCGCCCATCAACTGCGCAATGTCAGCCCATGCGCCCGTCTCCCAGGCCGAAGCCGGAAGCCCCGTGATCCACATAGCCGCAAACGGCAGCACGTAGGTCGCCGCAACAATTGCCACCGCCCATAGCATGGCCCGAGGATAAGTCCGCTGCGGTCGCTCTACTTCTGTAGCAATGGTCGAAGCGTTGTCCCACCCCATGTAGTTCCACATGCAGATGAGCAGCCCGCCAAGAATGTCGACGTTCGAAGTAGTCGGCTTAGTCACCGCATTCGCCAGCGCGTGAATCTTGAATGGCGCCAGCACAAAAATCGCCGCAAACGGCGCCGACAAAGCAAAGAACAGCCACAGCGAAGTCGTCGACACGACCTTCACGCCCATGATATTGAGCGCAGCGCACACAATCACCACCCCGAGCGCCACTGCCACGCCGCGATGGTTCTCCTGAAACCACGGAAACATCCGCGTCAGGTAGGCGACAAACAGCGTCGGATAAATCGCCATATCGAAAATCGACGCGACCAGCGACAGCCACGCTTCCTGAAATCCCCAGAAGTTTCCCATCGCGCGCCGCACCCACGCGTAGTATCCACCCTCAAACGGCAGCGCGCTCGAAAGCTCGCCAATCATGAACGCAGTCGGCAGGCTCCAGAGAAGCGGCGTCAGCAGCAGGATGAGAATCGCTTTGCCATAGCCCGCCCCGTGCACGATGTCTTCCGTGCCATAGGTTCCGCCCGACACCATAAAAAAAGTCGCGGCCACCAGCGGCCAGAGCGTCAGCCGGATAGATTTCTTCTTCGTCTTGTCGTTCTGAGAAACGACTGCGGGAGTGACGCAGGGTGAGGTGGCAGGATTGCCAGTCTGCGAAAGGTTAGGACGTGTGGTAACTGTTGCCAATTTCTATGGCTTCCTCCTCAAGCGACTCACTCTCACCACCGCGTCTCCCTTGAAGATGCTCTCGCGGTTCCCGAGTTGCAGCGATTCCCGGACATTTCGGCGAAGTTAGTTCGCATGTGTGAGATTACGGGAATTTTCCCCAGATGCAAGATTTTTTTTGCAATTTTTTTGTCAAGAGTAATGGAGCGACAAGATTTCCGGCGCTAGAGGTTCTTGCCGCGGTCTACGAGTACTCCCACCGTCGAGCCAGCCGCCGCGCGACCGCCCAAAATACGACTCCGATGCCGAGCGGCTCCAGCACCTGCGGCCAGAGGTGCGAAATCGGTTCGTCGCGCCAAAAGACCTTCGTGAAGCCGTCGATCGCCCACGCATTGATGGTGAATAAACCCGCCCGCTGCATCGCTTCCGACATGTAATAGCACGGAAACATGCTTCCTCCAACCGACGACATCAAACTCAGAACCCGGTCAAGCGTTCCACTTTCCGCTTCGTCCAACAAAGACCCGCTGGCGCCGCTGGCCGTAAAAAGCAGGAACATCACGCCGATCGCCGCCGCGTAAAAAGACACCATCGGAGTGTTCTTGTTTTCTCCGACCACATCGCGGGTCGCCAGCGAATCAAAGCTTCAGCTTCCAGGTTTCGGCCACCAGATTCTTACGCCCCCAACTGTCGTGCGTTTTCTCGCCCACTACTTGAAATCCCGCGCCCTGATAGATTTTGCGTGCCGCTGTGAGTTCGCTCTGCGTCCAAAGCATCATGGTCTTGTAGCCGGCCTTCCGCGCAAAGCGTATGCACTCGGCCACCAATCGCTTGCCAATCCCCATGCCTCGCGCCGAAGGTTCAACCAGCAGCAAACGCAGCTTGGACACAGTTTTCGATTTCTCTACCAAGAAAACCGAGCCGACTATCTGGCCGTCGCTCTCCGCCATCCAGCAGTGCTCACGGGCCGGATTAAAATTCTCGACAAATTCCGCCACAATCTCCGCGACCAGAGCCTCGAATCGCTCGTCGTATCGGTATTCCTGCGAATAAAGAATTCCGTGTCGATATACGACCCACCCCATGTCGCCCGGCCGATGTGAGCGCAGCACGTAAGCTCGCCCCGTGCTCTTTCCATCCGCGCTCTTTCTTTCCGCGCTGCCAGGAGCCAGGATCGACTCGATGGTCTGCATGGCGCCCACGAGATTTTCCCGCTGCGCGGGCGGTAGTTTGCCGATGATCAAACTCACCTGCGCGGTTGATCGTGCCTCCAGTGGGTGGAAAACTTTTCTGCCCTTCTGCGTGAGGCTAAGCAGACTCTGACGGCCGTCTTGACGCGAGACATTCTTCTCAATCAATCTTTGCCTCTCGAACTTGCGCAGTATGCGGCTCAAATATCCCGCATCCAACCCAAGCTCTTTGCACAGTTCGACCGCTGTCGAACGCTCGCGATGGGCCAGTTCGTAGAGCGTCCGCACTTCCGTCAGCGAAAACGGGCTGTTCAATAGACCTTCATTGAGCAGTCCGATCTGCCGTGTGTAGAAGCGATTAAACCGGCGCATGTGCAGAGCCTGTTGTTCGCGAACGTCGAAGGGAGGGGTTAGCGGAGCGGTAGCCATGAATACACCATCGCTCATATTATTTGACTAAGTCAAGTAATTTGTTGACGGTGTCAACATCTTGAAGATTCAGCAGTGTGAAAGGTTAAAGGAGATAAGATAAGCTACCTACTGCGCTCTAGACCTTGCTCCACAGCTCTTCCCGCGGGTCTTCAGGATTGAGCTTCGCCAACTCCCGCAGCAATTCCTTAGTCTTTTCGTCGCGTGGCATCGGCACCGTGATCTTCACCTCGACAATCTCATCCCCGCGCACGCCGTCCTTCGTAGCCGAAGGCACACCCTTCTCGCGCAGTCGCAGCTTCTGCCCTGACTGCGTTCCCGGAGGAATCTTCAACATGCTGCGGCCATCGATCGTTGGCACTTCAATCTTCGATCCCAATGCCGCCTCGACCGCCGTAACCGGTACGACGATGTGAATATCGTCGCCCTCCCGCCGAAACAGCGGATGCTCATCAATCCGAATAATTACGTAAAGATCGCCGCTCGGCCCACCGCGCAGCCCGGCGTTGCCCTTACCTGCAATCCGTATGCGCTGCCCATCGCGCGTTCCCGCTTTGATCCGAATCTCCAGCGGATCGGTCCGCTCGATCGTGCCTTCACCATGGCACACCGCACAAGTCGAAATATTTTTCCCCGTCCCATGGCAGCGCGGGCACGTGACATTAAATTTCATCCGCCCGCCCGTCTGCTCAATCGTTCCCTTGCCATGGCATTGCGGGCATTCTCCCGGCGCCTCGACATATCCATTCCCATGGCAGTTCCCGCACACATCGCGGCGCGCGATATTCAGCTTCATCACGCCGCCGCGGATCGCCGTCCAGAACGGCACATTAACCTGATACTCGAGATCGCTGCCCGCCTCCGGCCCTACGTCCGCCGCACCGCCGCGCCCGCCACCCGTGAAAATGTTCGAGAAAATATCGCGAAAGCCGCCGCTCGATCCGCTCGACGTCTTCCGTCCCCCACCACGGGCCCCTTCAAACAAATCGGAAAAATCAAATCCGCCAAAATCAACATTGCTCGGCCCACCCGCGCGACCTCCCGAGAACCCTCCGCCAAAATCCGCCGGCCCCGCGCCAGGCTGTCCGCCGCCGCGCGCATAAGCCTCCGCCGTCGCAGGATCGATGTTGTCGGAATAAAACCCGAGCTGGTCGTAAATCTTCCGCTTCTTGGGATCGCTGAGAACGTCGTTAGCCTCGGAAAGAGTCTTGAATTTCTCCTCCGCCGATTTGTCCCCAGGATTGACGTCCGGATGATACTTGCGGGCAAGCTTGCGAAACGCCTTGCGAATGTCGTCGGTAGAGGCCGACTTCTTTACCCCGAGAACGCCGTAATAATCTTTATCTTTAGTTTGAGTGGCCATCGTCTAGCTGTCAGCGTAATTTGAGCTTGTCTTTCTCCGCCATCCTACGCTCTGTCATTCTGAAAGAAATTTGTTTAGTTGTCATCGTGAGCGTAGCACGGCCCTCGGCAAAGCCGAGGGCCGCTTGAAGTCGAAGCATCCCTACTTCAGAAATTAATTCACGACTTCCTTCGCCTGCTCGTCTACATCAACCGTGAACGCCTCAAACGGCGCCGCATCCATCGATACCGGAATCCGCTGCACTCCCGTAGCCGTTGGCGCGAAGCAATACCACCGCCCCTCTTCCGGGACGAAGTTTACAAAAAACATCTGTCCATTAACTTCGAATCTCAATTCACTACCCCCGTTCTCGCCCGTGATAATCATTGCAACCCATGAAGCAAATTGGGGGCGCAGCACGCGCCCCCAGAGCCAAAAGCCAATGGCTAAAAGCCAGCAGCGTTACTTCTTGTCCTCGACATCCACGTACTCAGCGTCAATCACGCCTTCGTCCTTCTTCGCACCAGCGCCGTTACTACCAGAAGCCGCACCGGCTCCGTCAGTCGGCCCCGCTCCCGGTGCTGCACCCGGCGCCGCCTGCGTAGCCTTATACATCTGCTCTGCCAGCTTATGCGAAGCCGTCGTCAGCTTCTCGCGTGCCGAGTCCATCTGCGCCTTGTCGCCGCCTTCAATCGCCTTCTTGGCGTCCGCCAAAGCATTCTCCACATCACCGCGCTCCGAGCCCGAGATCTTATCGCCATGCTCCTTCAGCATCTTCTCGATGTTGTAGACCATCGTGTCGAGCTGATTCTTAGCCTCGATCTCTTCGCGCCGAGTCTTGTCCTCAGCCGAGTGAGCGTCCGCTTCCTTAGCCATCCGCTCCACCTCTTCCTTAGACAATCCCGAAGAAGAAGTGATTGTGATCTTCTGATCCTTGCCCGTGGCGTTGTCTTTCGCCGTCACGTTGAGGATGCCGTTAGCGTCAATATCAAACGTTACCTCGATCTGCGGCACGCCTCGAGGAGCCGGTGGCAATCCCGTCAAATGGAATTTCCCCAGCGTCCGGTTCTGCGCCGCCAGAGGACGTTCGCCCTGTAGCACATGCACTTCAACCGAAGTCTGACTATCCGCCGCCGTAGAGAACGTCTCCGTCTTCTTCGTAGGAATCGTAGTGTTCCGAGGAATCATCGGAGTAGCCACGCCTCCCAGCGTCTCAATCGACAAAGTCAAAGGAGTCACGTCGAGCAGCAGCAGGTCTTTCACCTCGCCGCCCAGCACTCCGCCTTGAATCCCCGCGCCGATCGCGACGACTTCATCAGGATTGACGCCTTTGTGACCTTCCTTGCCGAACAGCTCTTTCACGATCGCCTGAATGCGAGGCATGCGAGTCTGTCCGCCGACCAGCACCACTTCGTTGATCTTCGAAGCATCGACGCCCGCATCTTTCAAGCATTGTTTCGACGGCCCAACCGAGCGCTGCAAAATATCCTCGACCATCGATTCGAGCTTCGCGCGCGTCAGCTTAATCACCAGGTGCTTCGGCCCCGAAGCATCCGCCGTAATAAACGGCAGATTGATCTCCGTCTCCATGGTCGTCGAAAGCTCAATCTTCGCCCGCTCCGCCGCATCGCGCAGACGCTGCAAAGCCATCTCGTTCCCCTTGCCGCGGAGATCCAGCCCTTCATTCTTCTTGAACTCGTCAATCAGCCAATCCACCAGCCGCTGATCGATGTTGTCGCCGCCAAGGTGCGTGTCGCCATTCGTGGCCTTCACTTCAATGACGCCCTCGCCGACCTCGAGCACCGAAATATCAAACGTGCCGCCGCCAAAGTCATAAACGGCGATGGTCTCGTCCTTGCCCTTGTCGAGCCCATAAGCCAAAGCCGCCGCCGTGGGCTCATTGATGATGCGCTTAACATCCAATCCGGCGATCTTTCCGGCATCCTTAGTCGCCTGCCGCTGTGCATCATTAAAGTAAGCCGGCACCGTGATCACCGCCTCGGTCACTTTCTCGCCGAGGTAGTCTTCCGCCGCCTTCTTCAGCTTCTGCAAAATCATCGCGGAGATCTCCGGCGGGGTGTATTTCTTCCCTTGCGCCAGAACCGCAACGTTGTCGCCATCGCGCTCAACCTTATATGGGACCATCTTCAGCTCTTCGCTAACCTCGTCATAGCGGCGTCCCATAAACCGCTTGATCGAGAAAACCGTGTTCTCAGGATTGGTAATCGCCTGCCGCTTAGCCACCTGCCCCACCAACCGTTCGCCAGTCTTGGTGAATCCAACCACCGAAGGAGTGGTCCGCCCACCCTCTTCATTAGGGATAACCTTAGGCTCTCCGCCCTCCATAACCGCCACGCAGGAGTTCGTAGTCCCCAAGTCAATTCCAATAATCTTTCCCATAGCACATCCTCCGATACTAAATTAGTGCTTTATAATCAATGACATGATGATTACGCATCCGGCTATGCTATAACCTGAGCGAATTACTGTCAAGGTTTAGATGCTATTGGAATTGAAGAAGATGCGGTTGTTTCTGCGACTGTCGAGAGGGTTTTCCTCTAAATCGATCCGAGCACCTTGGCAGCGGCACGTCGGAGCTTGCTTCTGATTCCGTGCGCCGGAACGAAACCAACGCCGAGGTAGTCGGGATCGTGAATGATCTGCCATCGCGCTTCGAGCTTCACTTGGCTTTCCTCAAGTGCGCTCTCCATTCCCACCGCGCCGGCGATCACGAAGCGATCGACAGGTTTCAGATCCGGCCAGCTGACCAGCGTCCAGATGATGTCGTCGCCAACCTTTCCCGTTGATTCCGAAGTGTAGTATTTCCAATCGTTGACCGTCTGGGACGGCTTGGACACGAAGAGCCAACGCTGCGTCGTGAAAATCTTGTTGCACAATTTTGCGTAGCGTGACTTGCAAATTCGCGATCTCCATCCCTTCGCAAGCGCCAGTGCACCGACTGCCGTCAGAATTAGGAAAGCCGCAAGAATCACGCGAGGATGCGACTTCAGCGCCGGAAACGCGTCCTGCAAGAGTTGGAGAAAATCCTTCATAGTCCTGCAGGCTTCTCCCGAACGTCGAACACCTCGATGTTCCACTTCTTCAGAATCGCGATCGCTTCATCCATGCTCACGGTCTGCGGCGTGAAGTAGATGACCGCACGCATCTGGCCTTCTGCGCTCACGTCCACATGGAGACGCTTTTCGTATTGATAGAAGCTCGGAATGTAGTGCGATCTCAGATCATCGAGCAGCCGCTCCCATTCGTCGTGGCTGAGATTGCTCGGCCCGTTGAACCGCAGCACGATTCCCCTCTCATTGACGTGTGCACTCATCTTCCTGAAAATCGGAGTCATTCGTGCCGTTCCTCTTTGCCCGACATTGTACAGATAAATTGGAGCCAAATAAGAAAGCCACTCGATGTTCTGAGCGGCTTTTTGGTGGGTCGTTCAACCAAAGTGCTAGGTTGATCGTTTACCCGTTGAACTGAACGCCATCGTGCCTGACGCGCTGTTGTTAACCATTGTGGCTAATACTGGTCTGGCCAGATTGACTTCGACATGGCTGTGCGCCTCACCTCCCGCGATGATCCCGAGTGCCAACATCAGACAGACGGCGAACGCCGCGAGCCGCTGCTTAGTGCTCCGCAGCCAGATGTCCCAGTATGAATGAGTGCGTTTCGTGCTTGATTTCATAAAATAGTAACTCCTTTCTAAGATGCTACCCCGGTCCACTGGCAGGGTCAATGGTCGGCTGGTTGGTCGGTTTTTACGTCTTGGGCGGGCGGGCGGCCCGGGCAAAGTACACCTGCTGAACCCACAAGGGTGCCCCGTCCAAGCTCTGCTCGGGCGGGCCCATTGGCCTTACTGACCCTGATTTGTACGTTGCGCCTTGCCCAAAGCAATTCCTTTTCGGTACCCTAACCCAATGGAAGTTCACTTCACGCCCGAGCAGCAAGCGCAGATTGCGCAGGTCGCCACGAAAGCCGGAACTGTCCCCGAACAGCTTGTGACCAATGTTGTTGTCCGCTATCTCGATGAAGAAGCGCGCTTCATGGCTGCGGTAGAAAAAGGATTGCAGGCCGCGGCGCGCGGTGAGTTTATCGAAGAAGAAGAAATGGACGCCCGCTTAGAAGCCATGTTCAAGTCCTGACAGCGTATCCGCCCGATGCGCCCCTAAATCAAAGTCCAACCACTTGACACCCTGCTCTATAATAGAAGTTAGCTACAGCCCAGTGAGGCCGCAGCCGTAATCGATTCTAAGCTATTTGAAATCTTTACTTTGCGCGAATCAGCAAGCGAGGCGCAGCAACGGATTCCGAGGCGAAGTCAAGGTCTCGACTAACTCCTTTTTTATCTATATTTTGCGATTTAGCCCTTTAGAGTCAAAGATTTAGAGCGAATTTTCCGCTAAACCGTTGATTCCAATCGGTCCAGAATTATTTTTTTTCGCACTCTCGCCCCGCCGCTCTCAGCCAAAGACAGCGCGCTGCACTTCTAAGTCTATATTTTTGAATACTTTGCATATAAGTCTATATTCCTGAATACTTTAGCGAGAGCGATGCGCTAACATGATGATTCTAATATACCAAGGTAGGGGAGGGGGGTACTCTCCCACTAAGCCAACCGTGCCAGAATCTCAAGCGGCTCAACCCGATCGCTATAGTCCTCATTAACCGAAGCAAACAAGATCCTACCATCGCGATCAATCACATAAGTCGCTGGAATAGGCAGTTCCCAGCTAGAGTCGCCATTGGCAAAAGGCAAGTTGACGAACGTCCGGCTATAGAGCGCCTGCTGCTCTTCAGGAACGCGATACACCAGCCCGAACTGCCGGGCCAGCCCATTGTGAGCATCTACCAGCAGCGAAAAAGCAAGCTTGTGCTGGTCATGCATAAAGAAGGCCTGCTTCCCGGTTTGCGGAGACACTGCAACCATCGCAGCCCCCGCGGCGGCAATCTCAGCCGCGACGGAAGACATCGCCTCCATTTGCAAAACACAAAAAGGGCACCAGCGCCCGCGAATGAAAGAGACGACAACGCGCCCCTTAGCCAAGAGATCGGCCGAAGAAACAAGCTTACCGTTGTGGTCCGGAATGTCAAAAGAAGGCGACACATCGCCGACCTTGAGCGCCCGAGATGCAAGTCCCTGAGCCTTCAAGTTAGCAATGGTGCGAGCATGTATGGCTTGAACGTCAGCCGGTACGTACTGAGCAATGGCATCTTTGCGCTCAGCAAAAATCTCGCGCAAAGGCCGAAGGTCACTCGACGGACCCGATTCCTGAAGAGATCGCCACTTCATATATCAGCAGTTAGCAATCAGCACTTAGCTAATACCGCGGGGTACGTTCGGCCTTGGCTAAGTGCTGAATGCTAAATGCTGAATGCTCCCTTACATCCCCGGAAACTTCATCCCAGCCATCCGCCGCGCGAAACTGGGCTTCCCCATCTGCTTAAACATCTTCTTCATCTGGGCATACTGCCGCAGCAGATTATTAACTTCCTGCACGCTCGTACCGGAGCCGCGAGCGATCCGCTTGCGCCGGCTGCCGTTGATGGCTTCGTGATGGTTCCGCTCGAATCCGGTCATCGAATTAATGATGGCCTCGACCCGGTTGATCTGCTTCTCGTCAACCTTATCGGCCGCCTTCTGCAAGCCGGAGAACGCACCGATGCTCGGCAACATTCCCACTAGACTCTGCAGCGATCCCATCTTGCGAACCTGCCGCAACTGGTCGCGGAAGTCCTCCAGCGAAAAGCCATCGCCACTAAGAGCCTTGGTCGCAAGCTCTGTCGCCTTCTTCTTATCGATCTGCGATTCCGCTCTCTCGATCAGCGAGAGAATGTCGCCCATTCCCAGGATGCGCGACACAATGCGATCAGGATGAAACGGCTCTAGCGCATCGTACTTTTCACCAATGCCGATAAACTTGATCGGCTGCCCCGTGACCTGACGAATCGAAAGCGCCGCGCCGCCGCGAGCGTCACCGTCCATCTTGGTTAGCACGACGCCGGTCAGCGTGAGCTTCTTATGAAATTCATCGGCCGACTTGACCGCGTCCTGCCCAGTCATCGAATCGGCAACAAATAAAATTTCCTGCGGATTGAGCAGCCGCTTCAGCGACTGCATCTCCTCCATAAGCTGGTCGTCGATGTGGAGACGCCCCGCCGTGTCGACGATCAGGACGTCGCATCCGGAGTTGATCGCCTCGCGCCGCGCTTCTTTAGCCAACCGCTCGACGGTAGCTGTATTCGCTTCGCCAACCTCGCCTTCATAAAGGTTAGCCTTGATCGCCGCCGCAACCACTTTCAATTGCTCGCGAGCCGCAGGCCGGTAAACGTCGACCGAGACCAGCAGCGGACGGTGTCCGCCGTTCTTAAGCCAATTTGCAAGCTTGCCCGAAGTGGTAGTTTTGCCCGACCCTTGCAGACCGGCCATCAGCACAACCGTAGGAGGCTGCGAGGCGAACTTCAATTTAGCCGTATCTTTGCCAAGAGTTTCGACCAGCTCATCGCGGACGATCTTAATAACCTGCTCGCCCGGCGAAAGCGCAGTCAGAACCTCCTGCCCGACCGCCTTGGCCTGTATGCGGTCGATCAGCTCTTTGACAACTTTAAAGTTGACGTCGGCCTCAAGCAGCGCCAGACGAATCTGTTTCAACGCCTCATAAATATTCTCCTCGGTAAGCACCGCCTGTCCGCGAAGAGACTTAAAAGCGCGCTGAAGTTTTTCCTGAAGATTCTCAAACATGTGTTCTTATCTTAGCAAGCCAGAACCAAAACTGATCTGCGGGCAGGTGTTCGCGGGCTTGCAACGTCACAATCGATCCTTCCAATATCCCGGTCTCCGCTGGTTGTGGGCGACGGCGACGATACTCACCACGGCAGGTTCGTCCAAATAAACGATGGAAAATGGAAAGCGATACAGAATAAACCGCCGAGTTCCAAAAACATACTTTGGCCAGCGTTGCGGCCACTCGGCGATAGCTTCAAGTGCGTCATAGACAGCCGCCAGGAACCTGACGCTTGCTTCGGGATTGCGTTGCAGATACCAATCATCCGCAGCCTCTAGTTCGAGCCAAGCTTGCGGATCGAATTGGTACAATCTATTTCCCGGTATCCGCCAGACGGGCCGCCAGGCGGCGGCGCACCTCTTCGTACGGAATCATCTGGGTTTTCCCGGAGTCAATGTCGTCGATCCGACGCTTGATCTCCTCCGCCCAAGCTTGGTCTACACCTTCTTCGGGGGGTCCTTCATCCAACTCACCACCTAGGTTGGAGATTAGCGAGTTCGCCAATGCTTCCTGCTCCTCGACCGAGAGGGACAAGGCTTGTTCCAGCAGTTTGGAGACTTCCGGTGTCAGTGGTGCCATGCTCTACCTCGTTTGTTTATTCTACCGCTCTACTTACCAACCAAGGGTGAGTTTAAATTCCCCCGTTACTCCACCTTAGGCCGCACCATCTCAAATCGCTCCTTCGTCCGCGTGTATTGCATGCCGCCCATGCGGCCGATCAGATCCAGCGAGTTCCGATCCAGCCAGCCTTCTTTCAAATGACGCTCATCGATGTGCACCGAGACAATTTCGCCAATCACCAGGCTGCCGCCCTCGGCCGCTGGATTGAAGTCAAGAATCTGATACAGCTTGCATTCAAAGCTCACAGGAGACTCCGCCACACGCTGCGGCCGCACGACATGAGACGACGCCGAAGCGATCTTCGCCAATTCAAATTCATCGATGCTCGCGTCATATTCGCCACTGGTTAGGTTCATCGCTTCGGCGAGTTCGTAGGTGACCACGTTGATCACGAACTCTCTGGTTTCGCGAATATTTCGCAGCGTGTCTTTAACGTGCACTCCAGGATGCCCCTCATCCTCGTCCGCGGCTGTCTCTGATTTGTGGGGCGCTCGCATTCCCGGCGCAAATGCCAGCAGCGGAGGTTTGGCGCACACAGCATTGAAGAACGAAAAGGGTGCGAGGTTGTGTCGTCCGGAAATGCTGAGAGTCGATACCCATGCGATCGGCCGCGGCGCCACCGCATTGATCAGAATGTTGTAAAACTCACGATGCGGAAGTTGCGAAGGAGTTACGTCCATGCAGAAAAGTATAGCTTCTGCGTTTTCTTTTTTCGCAGGTAGCGCTTTTTCTCTCTCAACCCTCTCCGCCGAATACTTCTTTAGCAGCGACGACTGTATTGGAATGAATTGCGACTGTATCTTCCACCTTCGCAGCGTATCCGCCGGCGAGGGTAACCATCACGGGGATGCCGCGACCCTTCGCGATTTGAAATACGAGTGCGTCGCGCTGCTTCAATCCCTCGATCGTCAGCGACAATCCACCAAGTTGGTCTTCGCGATAGGGATCGGCTCCGGCTACATAACAGATAAGTTCCGGCTCGAACTTTTCCAGTCCCATACTGAACGCATTGCCGAGACAGGCCAGATAATCGGCGTCGCCCATCCCGTCGGGCAGATTCAGATCGAGCGATGAAGGAGGCTTGAACGACGGGTAATTGTTCAACTGATGAAGCGAGATGGTGAATACATCTTCGGCATGGCTGCTGCGCGGTCTCGTGCCCCGCGGCGTCGGGCGCGCGGTGTGGTGTGCAGGATTGAGAACGGTAGCGGACGCCGAGGAGAGCGGGTTGTAGGCCACACGCACACCGGAAAAAATCGCAGCCGTGCCATTGCCCTGATGGACATCGCAATCAACCGTCATCGCCTTGCGAATTTTTTCATCGCGCTGCATGCAGCGGATGGCGATCGCGACGTCGTTGAGCATGCAGAAGCCCTCGCCGTGATCGGGGAAGGCATGATGGAATCCGCCGCCAATGCTGATCGCAACGCCGTCGTTGAGCGCGTGATCGGCGGCCAGCACCGAGCCTCCCGCAGCCAGCCAGAAGGCGCGCACCAACTCTGGCGAGTAGGGCACCTCAAGCTCTAACTCTTCGCGCGCGCTCAATGTGCCCGTCTTTAATTTCTGAACGTACTGTTGAGTATGCACGAGCAGCACGTCTTCGTCAGCGGCTGGGCGAGGCGTGACAAAATCGGAAGGCGCTGCAATTCCCAACGCCAGCAGCCGGTCGTGGATACATTTGTATTTCTCGGCGGGAAAAACATGAGAGCCTATGGGCAGGTAATAGTCGTCGCTATAGACGAGCTTGAACGGCAGCATGGGCGGCCAGCGTCCAGCACGCGGCGGGGCCGTGTGCCGGAAAACTCCATATCATACGCGTTTGCGACAAAGTGCGTTCGATCTCCGTCATTCGGAGAACTGTTAAACTGAGCAAGTTGCCTGCCAGGAAAAAATCGCCGCCGCCCGAGGGCGCTCCGCCCGCAACTTCGCCCACACATCTGCCCATTCCTGCCGGAACTAAGGGTCGGATTTATCTGATCGATACGATGTCATTTATTTTTCGCGCTTATCATGCCATGGCACGGCAGCGGCCGATGTCCACGAAGACGGGACTTCCGACGGCGGCGACGTATGTTTTTGTCAACATGCTGCGCAAGTTGCGCGATGATTTTTCGCCGGAATATTTAGCGGCGGTCTTCGATGTGGGCGCGCCCACGATCCGCAATCAGCAGGCGGAAGCGATTACTACGATCCGTAAGTTTGATATCAAAACCCAGACCTTCAAAGAATCGCAATATGGCGGCTACAAGGCGAATCGCGCCGAGATGCCCGGCGATCTGGTGCAGCAAATTCCTTACATTCGGCGCGCACTGGAGGGATATCGCATCCCGATTTTGCAGCTCGAAGGTTACGAGGCCGACGATGTGATCGGAACTCTGGCGAGGAAAGCGGCGGCGGAGTCGTATCCCGTGTATGTGGTATCAAGCGACAAAGACATGCTGCAATTGGTCAACGAGAAAGTTTGCGTGCTGAATCCGCCGAAAGATAATTTGATTTGCGATGCAGCCAAGGTGGAGGAAATTCTTGGCGTGCCTCCGTCGAAAGTGGTGGATGTGATGGCACTGCGCGGGGATTCAATCGACAACATTCCAGGAGCTCCCGGAATCGGCGACAAAGGCTCGGTGGAGCTGATTCGGCGCTTCGGCAGCGTGGAGCAGGCCTTGGCGCATGCCGCCGAGGTGGAGAAGAAAACTTATCGCGAATCGCTGCAGAACAATCGCGACAACATCCTGTACAGCAAACAACTGGTGACAATCGATACGGACGTAGCCGTCGAGTTGGATGTTGCGGCGATGAAAGCCGGCGAGCCGGATGTTGAATCGCTGCGCGCGTTGTTTGCCGAACTCGAATTCACTTCGCTGCTGAAAGAACTGCTCCCGGTGGTTGAGGTGAAGGAAGGCGACTACCGGGAGATTAAGACGAAGGCTGAACTCGAAGAGTATTTGAGGGATGCGGATAAGAGCGTGCCGCTCGCGGTGGCAATTCCAACAGAACATACGGAGAATGCCAAGTCTGAGAGCTCCGCGGAAGAAGATGAGCCGCAGCCGGCGCAGTCGGGCTTCCTGAATCTGCAACCCGCGGGTGCCGAGGATCAAACTGCTGATGCGGCAGAGAGCATCGCTGTTTCGAATGCGCCCGGAGTTGGTGTGATGATCGCGATGGGAGACCATGCTCTCGCCAACCGAGTGAAGAACTTGCTCGAAGACGCGAGCGTGCCCAAGACTTTGCATGACCTCAAATTCGCGCTCCATTATTTCTCGCAGTATTCTTCCGAGCGAAGAATTGCTTTGGCCGGAGTGCAACACGATCCGATGTTGTATTCCTACTTGCTTGATCCCACCTACTCCTCGCATTCACTGCCGGAGGTTGCGCTGCGCAGGTTCAATTTGAAGTTAAGCGGCAATCTTGCGGAAGCGGCGGATGTGACGGGCAGACTGGCAAGCCTGCTCCGAAGGGAAGTTGACGAACAGGGATTAACCTCGGTCTACGAAGAAATCGACGCGCCGCTGGTGCCCGTGCTGATGCGCATGGAAGAGGCTGGGGTAAAGATTGATTTGACGGCGCTCGAGCAGATGTCAGGGAAATTGCAGCGCGAAGCCGCAATCAAGGCGTGCGACATCTACGAGCGCTGCGGCGTTGAATTCAACATCAATTCGCCGAAGCAACTGGGCGATGTTCTATTCAACAAACTGGCACTGCCAATGCCGGTCAAATATGGGAAAGGCAAAAAGATTTCGACTGCGGTAGATGTATTGGAAGGCTTAGCGGAAGATCACGAAGTGCCGCGGCTAGTGTTGGAGTACCGGCAGCTGACAAAATTGAAATCGACGTACGTCGATGCTTTGCCGGCGCTCATTCGCAGCCACAGCGGACGCGTACATACAACCTTTGGGCAGACCGGCACAGCAACGGGCAGACTCTCGTCGGCGAATCCGAATCTCCAGAATATTCCGATTCGCACCGAACTCGGGCGAGAGATTCGCGCCGCCTTTATCGCCGAGCCGGGTCACGTCCTGCTGGCAGCGGATTATTCGCAGATCGAATTGCGGCTGCTCGCCCATTTCTCGAAAGATAAATTGCTGGTCGAGGCGTTTCGGCGCGGAGATGACATCCACACGCTGACCGCATCGCAGGTCTTCGGCGTGCCGCCGCTGATGGTAACGGCCGATGATCGGCGCAAGGCAAAGGCGGTGAATTTCGGAATCGTCTATGGTTTGTCGGCATTTGGGTTATCGCAGCAGTTGGGGATCGAGTCGTCAGAGGCCAAAAAATTTATCGACGCGTACTTTGAAAAATATGCGGGAGTGCGCGCCTTCATCGATGCCACGCTAGAACAGACGCGCCGCGATCAGAAAGTGAAGACGATGTTCGGACGCATTCGGCCGATTCCTGACATCAACAGCAAAAACGCTACCCAGCGCGGCTTCGCAGAGCGCACGGCGGTGAACACTCCGCTGCAGGGAACAGCCGCGGACCTGATCAAACTGGCGATGATTCGCATCGACGCGGAAATTCGCAAGCGCCAGTTGAGGTCGCGGATGACATTGCAGGTGCACGATGAACTCGTGTTCGAAGTACCGGAGAGCGAAGTGGAAATAATAAAGCCGCTGGTTCGCGAGCACATGGAGAACGCGCACGCGCTCGCTGTGCCGGTAGTGGTCGAGATTGGAGTCGGTCCAAATTGGCGCGATATGGAGTAATCCTTCCCACTGCAACAAACTATTCAGCGTTTTCCTCGCAGGCTTCCGATATACTCTGTGCAACAACTCACACGAGCATGCTATTCGTCGTTCTTCCAGCCGATTGCGTCCAGCCGCATGACGTGATTTTCGACCTTGCGGAGGAAGTCTGATGAGTGCTCTTCTATCGTCGACGTTGCAAGAAGCGCCACAGCGCAATTTTCCTCGGCATCCGATCAGCGTGCCTCTGGACTTGATTGTCTTGCGGTCCGGCGTTCCCGAAAATTTGCCGGGGCGTTGCACTGACATCAGCGAAGTCGGAGTGGGCGCGGTGATCGCGGGAGAAATGGCCGCAGGCCAGCAAGTGGCCGTCGAACTGCGACTCCCAAATGTTGGCGTGCCGGTGCGCGCTCGCGCGCTGGTGCGTTATCAGTCGCAACTTCACTGCGGCCTGGAATTTGTCGGCCTGCCTGCCGAACAGAAAGAGATGATCCGCTACTGGATTTACCGCTCCGCCACAAAGCCTCTCGATTTCAAAGATCTCAAAAAAGTGGACTTCAAAAAGGATGAGAGCGCTGGGCTGACCAAGAACGAAGCGCACCCAGCCACGGGCGAACCGGTGCCCATGCGACGGCGGGGGGTTCACGTTGGACGACGCGCACTTTATATCGTGATTGCCTCCATGCTAGCTCTCGCCGCCCTGGGATGGTGGGAGTGGCAGAGATCGTGGAACGAACTGGAGAGTCGACCCACGGTCGAAGATTCGCTGCGAGTTTCTTCCGAAACCATGGAGAAAAGAATTATCACGAAAGTGGAACCGATCTATCCAGAAGCTGCGCGCATCGCGGGAACCGAAGGGCGCGTCGAATTGGGAGCGATGATCGGGCCCGATGGAAGCGTGGAGCGCTTGTGGGATATCTCAGGCCCACCCATTCTTGTTCAGTCGGCGACCGAGGCGGTGCGCTCCTGGAAATTTGAACCGTATCTCTCAAGCGGCAAAGCGGTTGAGGTGGAGAGCAGGATCGTGGTCGAGTTCCGTCTGAAATAGCGAAGCGTCAGTCGGTTTTTTCCGCCTCGACAAAGCTCCAATGATTGCCCGAGGCCATTGTTCGCGCCACGGCAATTCGAGCAAGAATTCGCGCCGGCTGCCCTGACGAGCGCCTCAGGCGACGGGACTTTGATTCCGTGGCGCGGCCGAAATTGCCGCGGTGCGGATTACCATCCGATCCTGCTGCATGCTCTCCCTCGGCGTCCAACCCAGCAGGTTGTAATAAGCCGTTTCAATCGAGTGGGCGATTTCGGGCCACAAATACTGGCCCTGTATCCGCTCCCGTCCATGCTTCGCAGACTCGCGTCGAAGCTCGGGATTGTGGATGAGCAAATTGAGTTTGCTCTGCAAGTCCGCTTGGTCGCCTTCGCGAAACGTGAAACCCGCACTCTCCACGACTTCAACATTCTCCGGGATGTCGCTCGTCAGCACGCAGACGCCCGCTGCCATGGCGTCGAGCAGCGCCAGCGACATGCCCTCGATTTTCGACGGTAATACGAAAATAGCAGCATTAGAGAGAAGTTCGTCGAGCTCATTTCCTGAGACCCACGGCAGGAAGCGAATCTGGTCAGATTCATGGCGGCGCAGGCTCTTTACGTAAGAATCGGAGTGACTCGATCCGCCGGCCAGCACAAGTTTCATGAAAGGATGAAGGCTTCTGAAGGC
The DNA here is from genome assembly GCA_003132405.1 of Acidobacteriaceae bacterium. Classification (GTDB taxonomy): domain Bacteria; phylum Acidobacteriota; class Terriglobia; order Terriglobales; family Acidobacteriaceae; genus Acidiflorens. The sequence goes on from PKXQ01000081.1 coordinate 49,093, forward strand.
ATTGATCAGGAGATCGCAGTTTTTTTCTGGAGAAAGCCTACCCAGATAAAGTACGTAGTTGTCGGGTAGAAGATCCCATTCGATGAGCTTTCGCGGTAAGCGCCGGGGCGCCAGGGTAGCTCCATTAGGCACGTAGATGGTCTCATGGTTGTACTGTTGGCGGTAGTGTTGCTGCAACGTATGCGAAACGACCATAGTGGCATCCGGCAAAGTAACCGCGGCCGCTTCTCCCAAACGTAGCACGCGCGACGCGAACCAACCCCACTTGCCGCGTTGCCAATCGAGACCCTGCACGGTCACGATAGTCTTCTTGCCAGCCAGCCGCGGAAGAAAAGAAAACAACGCCGGTCCGAGGCAATGGTAGTGAACAATATCGTAGTCCGCCGTCATGGCGTGCACCGTGCTTAGCAGAGTGTGGACGAAAGTTTCCAGATGTTTGGAGCGGATCGTTGGCAATCGGAGCACACGTATGCCGTTGCGCGTGGTCATGGCAGGAGTGAAATAGCTTCGGCAATAGACGGTGACATCATGTCCGAGCCGGGCGAGTTCGTGGCCTGCTTGCTCGTAGTAGGATTCGATGCCGCTATATTTCGAGACCAGCCCTCGACCGCCGATGAAGGCGACACGGACACCACGGGGCGGCGCAACGGCGGTTGCCAAAGGGAAAGACAAAAGCTTTTTCGGCGATGCGAGCCGCTGATAGATCTCAAGCAGCTTCTCCATGTGTTGCCCGGGGTCGTGGTGATTCTTAACTCGACTGCGCGCATTCGCTCCCATCTTCTCGATCAGATCAGGCCGGTCAAACAGAAAACCTATGGAATGTGCGAATTGCTGCCGGTCGCCATCCCCATACAGCAGGCCTGTCACGCCATGCTGGACGAGTTCGCGGCGCGAACCCAGGTCGGAGGCGATAACGGGACGCCCCCACGCATAAGATTCGAGAATGGATTTCCCCAAAGTTTCGTAGGCGTGCGAGGGGAACACGGAAAAGCTGCAGGCGGCGATGAGTTTTTGCAGCTTTTCGCCATGTACCATTCCCGCGAACAAAGCGTTCTGCAGGTTTAGCTCACGCGCCAGCGCTTCCAGTCGCGGGCGCTCAGGACCGTCTCCTGCAATTACCAGAGGAATGTGCGGCAGTTGTGCCATGGCGCGCACCAGTTCATAGGCACCTTTCTCGGGAGAAAGCCGGCCAAAATAAAGCACGTAGCCTTCGTCAGTTTTCAGCTCTCCGTCTGCGGGCAGAACCTGGAAATGCGGCAGCACTTCGATCCGTTCCGCTGGGAACCCGCCCGCGATCAACTTGGCGCGCACAAATTCGCTGGGCGCAAGGAACAAGTCGACGCAAGATTGATAGGTTTTCAGCCACTTGTGCAGATACGCTTCGGCCGCCAGCACCACCGCGCTGGAGCGCGGCCCCTTATAGCATCCTTTCGTGACCGCATTGTGGAAGGCACCTTGAGCGCACTCTTCGCAAGGCCGCCCATCGGCCACAAAGTTGTAAGTAGGACATAAGATTTTGAAATCGTTGAGGTGATAGAGCACCGGAATTTTCTGGCGTTTAAGTTCCCACAAAATCGATGGTGACAAGTGGTGGTAGATGCCGCGAACGTGAGCGAGGTCGGGCAAAAAATCGGCGAGGCATCTGCGCATGGCGCGGCGGGCCGATGGCGAATAGAGAGCGTGCGCTGCCATCCTGATCTTCTTCAGGAAGCCCGCATTCGGATCCTTGAAGTCAATTTGGGGCAGCAGATATCTCCGGCCGGGGAATGCAGGCTCCCGGCCGTGGTCCATGCCAAACAGAGCGGTTTCGTGGCCGCGCCCATCCATTCGCCCGATGAGGTCGAAGAGATATGCTTCTGTGCCGCTAAACGGATAGTTGTACTTGTTGCAATACAGTATGCGCATAGTCAGGTTCCGATCGGGGAATGCGAGCCAGAAATTGCTCCGCAAAATCGCGAACATTTCGCTCGCGATTAAAGGACGCAGCAATACTGGCCGCGGCCGCACATTGGATTGTTGACAGGGAAGCCTTGTTCGCCTCAATCCAACGCACGGCGTTGACGAAATCGGGCAAAGAGCCGGGCTGATACAGAAATCCAGTGCGCTTGTGCTCGACCAGTTCCGGAATTCCAGTGATCGCTGGAGCGAGCACGACTTTTTCGTGAGCCATGGCCTCCATCAAAACCACCGGAATCCCTTCACTTTGGCTGGTCATAACGATCAAATCGGCGTAGCTGTAATAACCCGGCAGTTCGACGCGCGGAACATGGCCAATCAGATAAACGTGGCCTTGGAGCCGCAATGCCGCGATGTGCTTTTCGAGAGCCGGACGTTCCGGTCCTTCGCCAACGATCCAGCAGATAAAGTCGAGCCCCCGGTTGCGAAGCGTGGCACAAGCTTCGATGAGAAAGGGATAGTCCTTGACGCGATGCAGACGCCCAACGGCGAGGAGACAAAATCCTGTAGCGCTTGCGACGCCGGCGCGATCACTAATGCGAGAAGGAGCCACGCAATCGACGCCCAACCGTTGCACCATAATTTTGTTTTCCGGCGTGGAAGGGTATTTGCGAAGAATGTATTGACGGTTGTATTCGCTGACGGTCACGCAGAACTCGCAAGCGCGAAGTTTGGCGGCAAGCAGGTCGGCGCGCCGAAGCAGATCGGAACCGTGGAGGGTGAAGCTGAAGCCGATGCCAAGCAGGCGCGCGGCAGCCAGCGCCATCCATGAAGCGAAGTAACCGTGATGAGCATGGATGTGCTCGACCTCGAGCCCTTCCAATTGCTCCGCCAATGCGGCGCCCATCAATGTATGAGCTAGGGCACGCAGTCGGAGAGTTGGCCGAGTTCCTCGCTCCCAGAGCAAAGGCCTCAGGATCTGCCAAAGGTCGCGGCGACTGGTAACGAGCCGGCGAGTTGCCCGAAGCAGTTCATCATCACAGAGCGGCTGAAAAAAAAGCGTCTCTTTCCAGAAGGCGCGTTCCGCCAGACTGAGACGATTCGGCGCGCCCCGTTTACCGCTGCAACAGACTACTCGCACACCGCGCCGCCTTAATTCAGTGATTTCATCGATCACATAAGGTTCAAGCGGCGAAGGAAATTCATTCGCTATGTAAGCAACGGTGGTCATGCGCGAGATTCCTCAGCGGCGCAAAGCATTCCCGCCACGGTGAAAACGAGCCCAATGACGAACTGGTAAGCCATGTCGACGAAAAAAGCGTTCAGGAGGTAAACCCCGAGCAAGACCGGCCACACTTTGCGGAGGGCGGCGACCGCCTCCCTCTCGCCGGCAGAGCGGTGCCAGGACAAACGGAACAGGTTGAAGAAGAGAATGCAGTACAGCGCCAAGCCCGGTACACCAAATTCAACCAGCAACGCAAGGTAGGTATTGTGAACATAGAAGGTGCGGAGGTGATACCCCTCCATGCGTCGGCCGAGCTCGGCATACATATCGCGCGCCGGCCAGCCAGTAAACGGCCGCTCCAGAAACATCGCCCAGCCCGCGTCGTACACGGCCAGGCGTGCCTCCACCGGCCCGCGTTCACCGGTTCGATCCCCGAGAGCAGTTTTTAACGAGTGATTGCTGAGGGCCATTGCCAGGCCGAGCACGACTCCCGCAGCTGCCAATAAACTGCACGCCGCCAGCAGTCGGCGTTTGAGCAGCAGGAACCCGAGAGCGATAGTCGACGCCGCGAACGAAATCCAAACCGCCCGCGTCATCGTAGCAAGCACCGCCAGAGGCAGAGCCAACCACAATGCCTTGCCGATAACTCTGCGCCCAACCGGAAACGCAAGCACAAGAATCCCCAGGATGTTCAATGAGACGCCATTAGCCACCGCCTGCAGAAATGGGCCGCGAGCACGGTCAGGATGAAATCCGAGGCTTTCGTCGAGAATGAAACGCGGAAAGACGAGCGACCGGGCATCCGCCAAAAAAGCAATGGCAATGAATACCAGGTAGGCGAGCGCAAGAAGGATGAATATTTCAAAGTGCCTGCGTTGCCCGGCGCCTCGAAAAACCAGCACGGCAATGTGAAAGAGGGCAAAGGGAACGATGTACTTGCTCGCAATAATGCTCCAGATTTGTGGGTCGAACGGTTCGCGCAACACGCGCAACACAGCCAGGGCCGTGAGGCCGAGCATGGGCAAACTAATTCCCGCGAAAAATGGGATCCTGTCGCGGAGCGCCATAGTGCGCAGCACAACGAAAAACACCAAAATGCCAAAGGCGATTCGGTCGGCGTAAAAGGAGAACAAGTCAGGCGGCCGAAATAAGAAAACGGTCATCGCCGCCACATACAGAAGGGAAGGAAATGCCAAACCAAAATGAAGCGGACGCAGCAGCAACCCAGCGCCGCGCCAAAGCGGGTTGTTGTCCCGATTCCAGGTTAGAGTGCCGCTGCTCATAGCGTAGGTCAGGTTCCTTCCGGCGAGAACAACACCCGCACGGTGCTCGCGAGGATGTGCAGGTCCAAGCGCAGGCTCCAATTTTCGATGTAAGTGAGATCGAGGTGCATGTTGAGCTCGAACGATGGACAGTCACGCGCCGTAATCTGCCACAACCCCGTGATGCCCGGTTTCACATCAAGGCGCCGGAACTGGTGCAGTTCGTAATGGTTGACCTCATCGATCGGGTGAGGCCGCGGGCCAACCAGACTCATTTCGCCGCGCAGGACGTTCCAGAGCTGCGGCAGTTCGTCAAGGCTGAAACGACGCAGGATGCGCCCAATGCGGGTAATCCTGGGATCGTTATCAATTTTGAAAATCGGCCCTTCTCGCTGGTTGCGCGCGCGCAGCTCCTCCTTGCGGACTTCCGCGTCGCTCACCATGGAGCGAAATTTGTAACAGCGAAAACGGCGGCCCTTGGCGCCGGTCCGCTCCGCTCCGTGGAAGATGGGTCCGGGTGAGTCCAGCCGGATGAGCAAAACCACGATCGCCATGAGAGGACTCATCACCGCGAGACCAAGCGCCGCGCCGCTGATGTCCAGCGTGCGTTTGAAAAACAATGGTGCGCTGAGCACAGGCTCGCGATGAAGGGTAACAACCGGCACTTCTCCAATGCGATCAATAGCCGAGTCCGGCCATGGCCCCGACGGCAGATCGGGCACGGCGCGAATGTCCAGATGATTACGAAATGCGACCTCGGTGGCTTCTCGCGCCAGGGCAGGCTGGTTTGGTAGAGCGACAATCACTTCATCGATGAATTCGGAGCGAGCGAGCCAATCCAGATCGGCGATTCGCCCTAACACGACCGGCGAAAGCGGCAGTTTGTCATCAACGAAGCCGCACACGGTTGAGCGCCGGAGAGGGTCATTGCGCAATGCCTCGGCGATAGATCGCGCGATCGGGCCGGCGCCAATGAGGAGGATTTTGCGGGATTCCGTTTGGCGTCGCCGCAGCTTCCATTGCATCTGCCGCAATCGGCGCAACAGCGCGAGGGCGGCCAGGCTGCTGGCAAATATCCTGGCAGCGGCGAGCGCATGCATTCCGTCCCATGCGGCGATGTAGACTAAGCTGGTCGCGAACAGGGTCGACCTCGCTAGTGCTCCGACGGTCCCGTCAGGAGACGGATCCCCGGCGCGTTTGTAAAGACCTTCCGAGAGCCCGAACAGCATCGCCAAACCAGCAAAAATCGGTAGGTAAACCCACGGCAAACCCCAAGCAGGAGAGAACAGCGATAACCCGCCTGACACCGCAACAAGCACTATTAAGTCGCGGCCATCAGCTCACCAAGCGTGAAACGGTCAACGGTGGTTCGAGAGGGCAGCGGATGAGTGGCAGGGAGAATTCGTCTTGGCGTGGTCTGATCGGTCGCGTCCAAGTGTACTGCTATGCGGCGTTTCGACTGCCTCGAATCTCGGAGGCTGCAGAGCGGACGTCCCAAGAGTCATGCGGGCATATTTCGAGGGGCCATCTTTAGGTTCGGTATCCCAGACTCGGCTTGTGGTCAATTCGCCCATAAAATTCACAAACTCCGGTAGAGGCCCTGAGGCACGGGAAAACGGCGCTCGGCCAGGACTGTCCCCAGTAGCGGGACCTGAGCCTTGGCAAGCTGATCCTTGATTTGAGTGGCGACGAGTCGCCTGGTTTTGTTCGCCGTCAGCACCAGCACGAGTCCGTCGCATGCCTGGCCAATGCTGGTCGTTATCCATGAGACCGGAGCGCAACACAAAATCGAGAAGTCGAATTCCGTCGTGCGTTCGCGAAGACGGGACAAGTCCTGATCGGTGATCCGCGTCCCAGAGGCGTCCGGCAGCCAGCTTTGGCGGGGAACCATCCACAGTCGTGGTGCAATCGGCCAAGTCCCTTCCGCGCGATTGGGCGAGGGAAGCCCTAACTGTGTTTGCAGCGACACCGCGTCCGGCTGGGCATCGATGAGCCCTACGTCGTAACGGTCTTCTTGAGCGAGAGCTGTGGCGATCTCGAAACAGAGTGTCGCAATCTCAGTGGTTGTTTCCATCGTAGAGAAACCGACGTGCCGTACCGGCGTCGTTTCACGTCCAAAAAAAAGTTGTTGGATTAGCGCATGGATTTGCTCCTCGTGAAGCAACGCCATTGGAGAAAGCGTTTCACGCTGACTGCGCACGCCAATCGGAGTTACGGTTTCAGGCTCCGCAATCGTCGGGTTCTCGACAATGACCTCGCGTAAGCTGTTCACGGAACCACCACCTTCGGCCCTCTGAGCCGCCAAGTAGAAGCGCGCCGAACCTTCGACTGAGAAGCTGGTAGCCAGGCGAGCACAGGCACTTCCAATAGGCCGCGGGCTTCGTCGGGTGTGCGAATCGTCGGGTCAAAGTACTCCGCCGTAAAGGCAGTGCCTACGCTGAACACTGTTGCGAATCCAAAAGCCAGCAAGAAATAAAGAAGCAGCGGATGAACGGGCAAGGCCGCTGCGACAGGAGGCTCCACGATGGCCACATTAAGAATGCGCCGTTCGTCGAGCGCGTCCCCGATCCGCGCTTCCTCCCGTTTGTGGAGATGGAGCAGGTAGTTGTCTTCGTCGGCCTTCTGCGTGCGCATCAGATCCTGTTGATCCATGGCGTCCGATTGCAAACGCTCGGCGACTGCGTGCAGCGATGCAACCTGGGCGGCGGCATCGGTTTGCCGGGCCCGCAAACCGTCCCACGCCACCTGCGCCTTTTCCAGTTGCATTCGCGCCCACTCGTAGTTCGGATCCTTGTCGCTGGTCTCGTCGCGCACCGGGGTAAGCGCTTCGGCGGCGATCGAAGCTTGGGTTGCCGCGATCTCTTCTTCCACTTCCTGCACCAGTCGGTAGGAGGGCGCAAAGCGGCTCCGCAGTTCGGTGCGTTTGAGTTGGAGCTCTAATAGATGTGTTTTCATCTTTTCCAGAGCTTCGGGATTATCCGCCCAGCGCTTCAGCGTGACCGAACGCGCGGGAAACAACTTGAGCTGTTCCTCGAGAGATGCAATCTGCCGTTCCGTGTCGGTTCGGTCCTGGTCGATTTGGCGATAGGCCGCGTCTGCTTCGCCCAATTTCTGGAGCGCTATATCCCGTTCGAGCGCAGCCGAAATTACCCCGCGAGACCGCGTAAAACGCACCAGGTCCGCTTCGGACTGATGCAGCCTCTTTTCGTAGGCGCTAGTTTGCAAATCAAAGAATTGAATCTCCCCAGGTGGTCTTTGGAGATTCGTGTGTCTCCGGACGTAGAGCGAAGCGAGCGATGACATCACGCGAGCCGCTCCATCTGGATCGGCATCCTTATAACTGACTTGGATCAGGTTCGATTTTTTCAGCGACTCGACATCCAATCGGCGCGACAGTTTGCGAACCGCATGTTCAATTTCGGAGGGACGCTCGGACTCCGGAGTATCTGCGGGAACGAGTTCCGCTGATTTCACTACTTGCTTGAGCAGATCTTCATCGCGCAGCAGTTCGACTTCGGAATTAAGTTCTTCCTCGGTAATATCCGGGCGGGTGAAATCCATGGGGCTGGCCGGTTGAGAAGAGGCGACAGGGTCATAGCGCCCGCGGCGGAGCAGAACCATGAAATGCGATTCGTAGCGCGCCGAGAAAATCACGAACAGCATCGTTGCCAGCAACACCAGACCAAAAGAAGCGGCAACTAATCGCGGACGCCTGAACAATGTGGCCGCAAGTTCGCGCGGCGTAGGCGTAACACTGGCGCGCGAGTTTACAATCAAGTCGGCGGACATGGGTCAATACAGCGAGCAATCAGACCCGGCGAGATCTTAGGGAATCCGCCAGATTTTGGTGACGCAAGTGAACGCTGCCACTCCCTTCTGCTAAACTGCAATGGATTGACATACCAACTCATGGAGTTGGTCGGAACAAACTTTCGAATCTTCGAAATTCGGCTCTGCGGCACATAGATAAAGTCACCCGGCTGAAGGTGGAAATCTTCACTGAGGTCGTGAGAATCCAGCATCTTCTTCGAGTCGATCACATGAGTTTCGGCAACGTACGCGGAAATCCGGCGAAACACGACCACTTGCGAATGCCGCGCTTGCTGCGTAAAACCGCCGGCAACCGCCACCGCTTCCGCCACGGTCAAGTCTCCGCGTAGCTCATATTTCCCCGGCCGCGCCACTTCGCCCGAAGCCATGAAATATGGCTTATCAAAATCCTTTAAGGTCACGGTGATCTCCGGCTCACGCAAAAAGCTGCGATATGCCCCGACAAGCGCCTGCTGCATCTCGGGGACTGTGAGCCCTTCCACGAACAGCGTGCCCGCACCTTTCAGTGCCACGAAGCCGTCCGGTTGCACGGTTAATATCTGATTGAAGTCTGGAGTGAAAGTGAAATTGACATCTACTATGTCCGATTTCGAAAGCCGATAAAGCGGATGGCGCTCCCCTCCGAATGCAGGATCTCCCTGGCCACCCACTTTCCCGGGTTGTGTGATTGCTCCGTCGGCCGACCCCACCGTGCCCGGCCGGCCCTGCCTCTGCGAGCTCTCCGCGCCAGCGATCGTCCCGCTGGCCGAAGCAGAGTACTCAGGCGCCGGCCCAGGCAGCGGTGCAGCTTGCTGGGCGTTGGCGATCACGGCTAGCTGCAGAATGAGCGTGCTTGCAGCCTGCAAAACGACTCGTTTAGTAAATTCATTCATCTCCGAACTCTCACCGTTGCTCATCCGAGCGGCGAACTATTGCAGCTCAAGTTTCTGAGCTGTTGGCCCGAAGGTATCGTTGTGCGCAAGGCGCAACAAGACTTGCAAAGTACTGTCCACTGCGGTGCATGGCACCTTTCTCCTATCGAAACGGCGATGATGCTGGAATGGGCCGCCAGAGTGGCGGTTAGAGTCCTCCGTGCGAAACCGGCGGAAGCCTATTGCCATAAAAGTTGTGCACCAGGGTAGCTCTCCCAAAGTAGACGGCGGCGGGCGGATTCATCACCAACAGCGTGTGATGGGGGCTACATACGGCGAGTGATGGGGGCTACATACGGCGAGTGCAACTTGGTTGATGATAAGAAAGTGAATATGACTCGCACTCCAAAACAAGCCGCACCCTTACCCGCCGTCCAAGCCGAAGTAATACAGGTCCTAGTCGCCGATTCCGGTGCTATCCAGTCTCAACTTCTGGCTCGGGCATTGAAAACCCGCCGCGACTTCCAGGTTTCCGCCGTCGATTTGGAGATGACGGCGCTACAAAATTTCCTGCAATCCAATCATGCCGATGTGATCCTGATTGCCGCCAGTCGCCTTCCCGATCTCAGCCTGCTGCACTGGCTGCGTCTCTCTTATCCGAGGATGTCTTCCGTGTTGCTAGTCGACACCGACGAACGCGAACTAGTCGTCAATGCCTGCGCGCCGGCGCCAAGGGTATTTTTCTTTTCTCCCAAACCCCTTTTCCCATGCTCTGCAAGTGCATTCAGTGCGTTTTTCGCGGCGAGGTTTGGATCAACAGCCAGCAGATGAATTATGTTCTGGACGCGCTCTCCGAGGTGCCCACCCTGCGTGTCGTCAACTCCAACGGCAGGTTTTTGCTGACGCCGCGCGAAGAGCAGGTGGTCGCTCTCGTCGCCGATGGCTTGACCAATCGCGGAGTCGCAACCGAGTTGGGGCTCAGCGAGCACACCATCAAAAAGTATCTGCTCCGCATCTTCGACAAAGTGGGAATCTCCAGCCGCGTCGAACTCGTTCTCTACGCCATGTCGCATGGCGAGCGCCGCCCCTCAGAATGGATGCCCGGCAACAGCAACGCGTCTGCATAGAACGAAGGTGCGACGTACAATGGCGCCATGCGGAACAGCCAGGAGATCGCGCGGTGACCGGCGCCGAGCCGTCGGCTCCGTCCCAATCCAAAGTAGCCCGCCGCTGGACCGTCATTGCCTCAGGATTGCTCTTGCTGGCGCTGGCGCTGGTCGTGATCTACACGGCTCCGAATGCTTTCTATAGCCCTGTCGCCCTGGTCACAGTCGCCGCCATCGGCCTGGCCGCACTGCTACTCCAGGTCTGGTTCCGCCTCGATCTCCCTAACATTCACTCTCCGCTCTGGCTCAATGTACTCGGCATAATGTGCGCTCTGTTGTCGCTGTTCGCGAACAACCTCCGCATGAATGCAAGAATGCTCGAACTGGTGGCATTTACCGCCGTGATTTGCTTCGGCATCAGCGGATCGCTCATCCTCCGCGCCTTGCGACGTCGCGTGCCTGCGCCGCCATCGACTGCAACCGAGTAGAAGACGCTGTTTTAGGCAGCCAAGGCCGGGCTATACAATTCCATCATGCGCGTCACCCTATTCGGAGCCTCAGGTCTGCTCGGCCGGGAACTGGTCCAGGAGCTAAACGCCGAACAACTCACCGCGCTCTCGTCCAAAGACGCCGATCTCCGCGACCACGCGCGCGTTCAATCCGTGATTCAAGATTCGCGCCCCGACTGCATCATCCTCTCTGCCGCCTACACCGACGTCGATGGATGCGAGTCCAACCGCGATCTGGCCTTCGCGGTAAATTGCGATGGCGCGATCAACGTGGCTGAGGCCGCCCGCGAGGCAGGATCGCGATTAATCTTTCTCAGCACCGACTATGTTTTCGATGGCACGAAACGATCACCCTACGAAATCAGCGACCCGAGAAATCCCACCAGCGTTTATGGCGAAAGCAAAGCGCGCGCCGAGGAGCGTCTGCTCGAAATTCTTCCCGACGTTTGCATCGCCCGCACCTCATGGCTCTTCGGCCACGGAGGCAAATGTTTCCCCGCAACAATCTTGAAGCTGGCTTCGACTCGCCCCGAGATTTCCGTTGTCAACGATCAGCGCGGCAGCCCCACCTTCACCCGCGATCTAGCCAACGCTCTCGCCAAACTCGCTCGCGCGAACGCCAAAGGCATCGTGCACCTAACCAATTCCGGCAACTGCACCTGGTACGATTTCGCCGCCCAGATCGTGCAAGCCGCCGGTCTGTCAACCAAAGTCAACCCCGTAACCACCGCCGAATTCCCCCGTCCAGCGCGCCGTCCCGCCTACTCCGTCCTCTCGCCAGATAGCCTCCAAGCCTATAACATTCACATGCCGGAGTGGCAAGACGCATTGCGTCGCTATCTTGCGAGCGGCGCAAAAAAATAACGGGCCGGTTCGCTCGCACTGTCCAACTCCCGCCCCAGTGGTTTATCCTTTCCTTTCTTTTTCGTCGCATTTTAGTTCGTCACAATCGAGGATCAACCGTGAACAAGCGCCTTCTGCTCGTCTCGCTCTGCATTTTGCTTTTCCCCTTCGCACTCTCCGCCCAGCAGTACGACCCGGCGTTGTATCAGGAACTCCACTGGCGCCTGATCGGCCCATTTCGCGGCGGCCGCACCGTCGCCATGGCTGGCATTCCCGCTCAGCCAAACGTCTTCTACATGGCTCCCAACAACGGCGGAGTCTGGAAGACGACCGACTACGGCCTGACCTGGAACCCGATCTTCGACAACCAACCGGACGACCGTCAACATTCCGGCTCCATCGGAGCGCTAGCCATCGCGCCCTCGAATCCCGACATCATCTACGTAGGCAGCGGCGAAGGCCTGCGCCGGCCCGATCTTTCCATAGGCGACGGCATGTATAAATCGACCGATGCGGGCCGCACCTGGCAGCATCTCGGCCTACGCGATGCGCAGCAGATCGCATCCATCATCGTCGATCCCAAAGATCCCAATCGCCTCTTAGTCGCCGTCCAAGGCCATCCTTACGGCCCAAACTCCGAGCGCGGAATCTACCGCTCGCTCGACGGCGGCCAAACCTTCCAAAAGGTCTTCTACAAAGATGAGAACGTCGGCGGAATGGATCTCCTCTTCGATCCGCGCAACTCCCAAGTCATCTTCGCCAGCATGTGGTCCTCGCGCCGTCCCGTGTGGACCACCGGCGGCGGCTACAACGGCCCCGGCAGCGGCCTCTACAAATCCAGCGACGGCGGCGATCACTGGCAGCAACTCACCAAAGGTTTGCCCGGCGAGACCGAAGGAATTGGCCGCATCGGACCCGCCATCTCTCCAAGCGATCCCAATCGCATGTATGCCTGGGTCAACGCCAAGACGACCGACGCCAAGAAGGGAAGCGGCATCTATCGCTCCGACGATGGTGGCGAAAGCTGGCAGCAGGTCAACGACGAAGACCGTATCCGGGGACGCGGCGACGACTTCGGTTGCGTCCGCGTCGATCCGCGCAATAAAGATGAGATTTACGTCGCCAACACTTCCACCTATCGCTCCACCGACGCAGGCAAGACTTTCACCGCCATCAAAGGAGCCCCCGGAGGCGACGACTACCACACCATCTGGATCAATCCCGACAATCCCGACATCATCGCCATCGCTCTCGATCAGGGCGCGACCATCAGCGTCAATGGCGGCCAAACCTGGAGCTCCTGGTACAACCAGCCAACCGCGCAGTTCTACCACGTCATCACCGACAATCAGTTTCCCTACTGGGTCTATGGCGGCCAGCAGGAGAGCGGCTCAGTCGGCACTGCCAGCCGCAGCGACTTTGGCGAGATTACGTTTCGCGATTGGACGACAGTTGGCACCGAAGAATATGGCTACGTCGCGCCCGATCCGCTGCATCCGAATCTCATCTACGGCGGCAAGGGAACAGTCTTCGACCGCAACACCGGCCAAACGCGCAACGTCGAGCCCGTCGTTCTCCGCACCGGCAAGTATCGCTTCAATCGCACCGCGCCGCTGATCTTCTCGCCATCCGATCCGCATATCCTTTATCTAGGATCAAACGTCATCTTCTCCACGCGCGACGGAGGCAACAGTTGGAAAGTCATCAGTCCTGACCTGACGCGCGAAGATCCCGGAATCCCCGCAACGCTAGGCCCATTCGCCGCCGACGATCCAGCCAAAGGCAAGCATCGCGGCGTGGTCTATTCCATCGCGCCGTCGGCAAAAGACGTAAACCTGATCTGGGCCGGAACCGACGACGGCGTGATCCAAGTGACGCGCGACGGAGGCAAGAACTGGAAAAACGTCACTCCTCCCGAGATAACTCCGTGGAGCAAGATCGCTCAGCTGGACGCGTCGCACTACGATACCGCAACTGTCTATGCCGCAGTGAATCGCTTCCGGCTGGACGACCTGCATCCTTATATCTATCGCACTCACGACGGCGGGAAAACTTGGCAGAAGATCGTCAGCGGCCTGCCTGATAACGAGCCGGTCAACACGGTGAGAGAAGATCCCGAGCGCAAAGGACTGCTCTTCGCCGGCACCGAACGTACTGTCTACGTGACTTGGGACGACGGCGATCACTGGCAGTCATTGCAGCGCAATCTGCCGCCAAGTTCGATCCGCGATCTAGTAGTCCATCATGACGACGTAGTCGTCGGAACTCACGGCCGTTCATTCTGGATTCTCGACAACATCACACCGCTGCGGCAGTTCAGTCCAGACGTTGCGAATGCTTCCGTGTATCTTTTCAAGCCGCAGCTAACCTATCGCGTGCGCCGCAACAACAACACCGACACGCCATTGCCTCCGGAAGAACCCGCAGGACAGAATCCTCCCGATGGAGCGATGATCGACTACTGGCTGAAAACGCCCTCTGATGGCGCGATCACGCTGGAAATCGTCGATGCGGCGTCAGGAAAGGTCGTTCGCCATTTTTCGAGCGCCGATAAACCCGCGACAGTCGATCCAAAAAACTTCAATGTCCCGATGTATTGGGTGCGCCCCGCGCGAACGTTGTCGGCCGCCGCGGGCATGCATCGTTTCATCTGGAACATCGCCTATCCAGCGCCCGACGTGCTCTCGCGCGACTATCCAATTTCGGCGATCTACCATGACACTCCGCTTCACCCGCTGGGAGCAACTGTTCTGCCTGGACACTACAAAATCACGCTCACCGTCGGCGGCCAGAGCTACACCAAAATGCTCGACATAAAAATGGATCCGCGGGTAAAGACGACGCCCGTAGACCTGCGCCGTCAATTCGAACTCGACCGAAAAATTGCCGACGCGCTGCACAAAGACTACGAAGCTCTCCAGCAGTTGCGCAGCCTGCGAGCGCAACTGAAGACGCCCACCAGCGCGCCCGATGCGATCCAGAAAGCGGCGACCGATCTGCAAGCGAAAGCCACAACCATAGAGGGCGAAGGCGGCGGGTACGGCGCGCGCTTCCTGAGCACTCCCGAAGGCCGCACCTTGTCCCGCCTCAATAGCGGTTTCGGCGCACTGGTAAGCGCTCTAGATACCGCCGAGGCCGCCCCCACCACCCAGCAAGTAGAGATGTTCGGCGAACTGAACAAAGCGCTAGAAGAGCAGCTCTCAGCCTGGACCGAACTCAAATCGAAAGACATTCCAGCGCTGAACGACCAACTAAAGAAAGCAGGATCGCCGACGATCGATCCAGAGAAACTAGCTCCAGGCGCATCCAGCGAGGAGGAAACAACCACCCAAGATCGCGACCAAAACGAAGAATAGAAGAATAAAGGGTGTCATCCTGAGCGAAGCGGCTGCTTAGCGAAGCAGCTGCGTAGTCGAAGGACCCCTATTGTGTCATCCGGTCTACGTCGCCTTCGGATCTTCTGTCTTCAGATCGCGGAGCAACTTCTCAAACCCCTTCGCATAGGGGTCGTGGTTCTTCCAGTCGCTGAAATCGGGAATGAAGTATTCGCGAATCTCAACCGCCAAATCCTTTCCTTCGTCTGCATCGAAGAGCTCCCAATCCCGAATCGCCTCAAACGAAACCAGGCGAACAGGGAACAGCACACGCTTCCTCTCCGTCCGCTCCCGCTTGCGAGCCTTTCTGATTTCCGTCTTCACCCATTCGCTGCTCATGCTGCTAGGCGACAGAATCAGGAGCAGCCGCTCATACCTCCGTATCGCTTCGTCGATTTGCTCATGAAGTTTCTTACCGCCCTGAACATTGTGCGGAGCGAACCAGCAGCGGACCCCTTTGTTCTGCAAATCCGCGTACAGGCGGTCGGCGAATTCCTGATCTTTGGTCGAGTAGCTGATGAAGCAGGAATAGAACTCAAGCGACTTCCCGGTGAGGGACCCCATATACTCAATAAAGTTTTCGGGAACGCCGGCCCCGCGCAAGAATGCCAACGGAATCTTGCCTTGGGAGCGGTAGATCGTGTCGATGCCGATCATCGACGGACCGCCATGCCGCACAGTCTCGAGGCCTTTCGTATTGGCTAGATCGTTGTCTATGAAAGTCGTCCTGTCAATGGTCGTCCACGCCAGGTTCGCCCCGTCGAGGTCTGCCCCGTTGAGGTTCGCCGCGATGAGGTCCGCCCCGTCGAAGTTCGCTTGGCTCACGTCCGCCCTCCTGAGGTTCGCACCCTCGAGGTTCGCTGCAGTGAGGATCGCTCCTCTGAGGCGCGCCTTGTAGAGGCTCGCTAGAGTGAGATTTGTCCTGCTAAGGTCTGCCCCGGCGAGGTCCGCCCGCCCAAGGTCTACCCCGCCTGAGTATGCGAGCTCGTCGATTTCCCACCCAACCTTGGGTAGGAGTCTGTGGAGGTTGACCTTGCCAAGATCCGCCCCGCTGAGATCGGCCCCGCTGAGATCTGGGACTACTATGGCGTTCGACAACCTCCAGCCATTCCAAGCCTCAACACCCTCCCTAAGTTTTGCGAGATGTTCACCGTTCGCCATGGCGCCAGCCTTTCATTGGCGCTCATCATATCCCGCCTTGACGAAGGCAGTAAATCGGCTAAGGGGAAACCATCTGGAGCTATGCCGGAAACTCCCGCCGCACATACTCCATAGCCGCCTCGCGCGACCCAAGTCTTCCCTCCAACTGCGCATCCTCCACCGCTCCCAGAATTTCCTTGAACCGCGGTCCCGGCTCATACCCCGCCTCAATCAAATCGCGGCCCGTGATCAGCGGAGCAGGCTGAATCGCCTCAGCCGGCATCGATTGCAATTGCTGGCGCACGTATTCATACGCTCCCAGCTGCCCGTGGCTGGAGAGGCTGTCCAGTCGGTGCAGTTCCATGTGCTCGTCGAAGGCGGGCAATCGCAGCAATTTCTTGAGCGTCGATTGATTCATCTGCTGCACCTGGCCAAAGCGCATGTGATGATCTACGAGCGCAAGAATCTGATCGGTGTCGTCGTTCGAGAAGCGCAGCCGGCGCAGGATTTCCGCGGCCATCTTCACTCCCACATCGACGTGGCCATCGAAGCGTATACGGTCGGGCGCCACGCGGAAAGTGGGCGGCTTGCCTACGTCATGCAGCAGCGCTCCCCAAGCCAGGGTCTTTGAAATAACACCGGAGGCGCCGGGTTGCAGCTTGTCGAGCAAAAGCAGCGTGTGCACAAAAACATCGCCTTCGGGATGATACTGCGGCGGCTGCTCGACTCCTTTCATGGCGGCAATTTCGGGCAGAACTTCTTGCAAGAGGCCAGTCGTATCGAGTAATTGAAACGCCCGCCGAGCGTGGCCTTCGGTCAGCATTTTGGTGAGTTCTTCGCGAATGCGCTCGGCGGATACCTGGTGAATTTTGCTGGCTAGCTTTTGAATCGCGCCCAGAGTCGCAGGTTCGATCTCGTAATCGAAGCGCGCGGCAAAGCGCACGGCGCGCAACATACGGAGTTTGTCTTCGGCGAAACGCCGCTCGGGGTCGCCAATGGCGCGGATGATTCCGGCTTTGAGATCGGCGCGGCCGCCGACGAAATCGAGAATCTCGTTGGTGGCGGGATCAAGCATCATGCCATTGACAGTGAAATCGCGCCGCTTAACGTCTTCGCGAGGATCTTTGGTGAAGCGCACTTCATCAGGATGGCGCCCGTCTGAGTAGCCAACGTCAGAGCGGAAGGTGGCGACCTCGATTGCGCCACGGTGATGAGCGGAAGTTTCCTCAGCGCTTACCGAAGTGCTCGTCGCCGCATTGTTCTCCGCATAGGGCACCAGCACGACTCCGAACTGCTCGCCGACTGCATAGGTCTGCGGAAAGATTTGCATGACCTGCTGCGGAGTCGCGTCGGTAGCTACGTCGTAATCGGCGGGCTCGCGGTTAAGAAGAAGGTCGCGGACGCATCCTCCGGCGAGATAAGCTCGGTGGCCGCGCGCACGCAAGGTGCGGATAATCTCTTCGGCGAATTGTCTGGCGTTTGGCAAAAAGCACTCTGCATTCAGCACTCAGCACTCAGCATTCAGTAACAAGCAACCGGAGCGCTCGAGGTCAATTCGAAATCGTCTAAACTGAAGAGCTTGAGCTAATAGCTAAGAGCCAACAGCTCACAGCCAAATGCCAATTATGCCTGATGCGTACATCCTCGGCATCGAAAGCTCCTGCGATGAGACAGGGGCAGCCGTGGTGCGCGCCGGGAGCGAGATTTTGTCGAATGTCGTGGCCTCGCAGATTGCCACGCACCAGCCATACGGCGGAGTGGTTCCCGAGTTGGCATCGCGCGAGCACCTGCGAGCGATTGTTCCGGTGGTGCGGCAGGCCCTGGCGGAGGCGGGACAGACCTACGCTTCGGTCGACGCGATTGCGGTGACGCAAGGACCGGGGCTGGCCGGCGCTCTGCTAGTTGGCATCAGTTTTGCCAAGGCGCTGGCATTTGCGCTCGATAAACCTTTGATCGCTGTGAACCATCTCGAGGGCCACATTCACGCCGTCTTGCTCGAGCAGCGGCTCGGCGGAGAAGGTGAGCTGAATTTTCCAGTACTCGCGCTGGTTGTGTCAGGCGGACACACGCACCTTTATCTGGCCGAGGAGCGCGAGAATTTGTGGACCTATCGCAACATCGGCCACACGCGCGACGACGCTGCAGGAGAGGCGTTCGATAAGGTTGCGAAGTTGCTCGGGTTAGGCTATCCGGGCGGCCCGATCATCGACCGACTCGCAGCGCATGGAGATGCTCAAGCAGTGAAGTTTCAAGCTTCTCAAATCAAACACCGCGACCGTCGCGATCATCGACAAGACACGCGACAGGGCGAGGAAATGCAACCTCCGGCGCAAGCCGTTGGGCCAGATTTTGATTTTTCTTATAGCGGAATCAAAACGGCAGTTTTGCGTTACGTCGAGACGCACGACCTGAAGCCGGCGATCGCGGCGCGGCGACAGGCGCTGGCAGGAATCAGCTCGCCGACGGTAGAGGAGTTGCTGAAGGTTTGCGATCGGCAAACTCTTAATCTGATCGCGTCTTTTCAGCGGGCGATGGTCAATGACCTCGTGGCCAAGACGCTCGCGGCCGCTCGGGAATATGAAGTTCGCACGCTTTTCGTCGGTGGAGGCGTGGCCTCCAACCGCGAATTGCGAAGCACGTTCGAGCGCGAAGCGGCCATGCAGGGATTGCCCGTTTATTTTCCGCCGCGCGCGCTTTCAACCGATAATGCGGCCATGATCGCGGCCGCCGCGTATCCGAAATTTCTGCGGCGTGAATTCGTAGCAATGGATTTTTCGGCCGACGCTGGGATGGCACTGCGCTGATCGTCGATATGCCCCTGTCGACAAAGGCAACTTCGAAACGTGCACTCCCGTCGCCTAATCGTTTACTCCGAACTCATTACAACGCGTTTTTCAATTTCTTTGACTTCTCTTCCACGCCGCGCGCGAGTTTTTCTTTGTGGGCCACTAACTTTCCAGCGATCGAAGTGTCCGCCACGCCGAGAATCTGCGCCGCGAGAATACCTGCATTCGTGGCGCCGGGCTTGCCGATAGCAACCGTTGCCACCGGAATGCCGGCCGGCATCTGCACGGTTGCAAGCAGCGAATCCATGCCTTGCAGCGAAGTCGATGGAATGGGCACGCCGATCACGGGCAGCGTGGTGTGCGCCGCGATCACGCCCGCCAGATGAGCCGCTCCGCCCGCGCCCGCAATAATCACACGGATACCGCGCTGGGCAGCCTGCCGCGCGTACTCAGCGGTGCGATCCGGCGAGCGATGCGCCGAAGTTACGTCCATCTCGTAGGCGATGCCAAATTCGTCGAGAGCCTTGCCCGCCTCGCTCATGATCTCCAGGTCAGAGTCACTGCCCATTACGATTGATAC
This sequence comes from Acidobacteriaceae bacterium, assembly GCA_003132405.1. GTDB lineage: Bacteria > Acidobacteriota > Terriglobia > Terriglobales > Acidobacteriaceae > Acidiflorens. Next base: position 68,496 of record PKXQ01000081.1, read on the forward strand.
TTGTGGTTTAGCCATCCCCGCCCTTCTATCTATGAATGTAATACTGGACTTCCGGACTCCCACCGATCAGGCGCAAACTACTTCTTCTTCAGCGCCCGCGCCGCAATGTCCTTGCGATAATGCGCGCCGTCAAAACTAATCTTCGCGCAAGCTTCGTACGCACGCTCAACCGCTGTCTGCAATTCTGCGGCCCGCGCCGTTACGCCCAGCACGCGCCCCCCAGCTGTGTAGTAAGCCCCATCCCGCTTCGACGTCCCAGCGTGAAAGACTTTCACTCCGTCGAGCTTCGCAGCATAATCGAGTCCGCCAATCTTCTTCCCCACCTCATAGCTTCCTGGATAGCCGCCCGACGCCATCACAACGCAGACCGCCGCATCGCCTGACCATTTAAAATCGCCGTCGCTGGTGCGGCCGTCGATTGACGCCTCCATTGCCTCGAGCAAGTCGCTCTCCATGCGCATCAAAATCGGCTGCGTCTCCGGATCGCCAAAGCGGCAGTTGAATTCAAGCACCATCGGTCCGCGCGCCGTCATCATCAATCCGCAATAGAGAACACCCTTATACTCCGCTCCCTCGGCCTTCATGCCAGCGACGACAGGCCGCGCGATATGAGTGATGAGCCAGTCGCGCATCTTGTCGTCGACTACGGCCGGCGTAGTGTAAGCGCCCATGCCGCCGGTGTTCGGTCCGGTATCGCCATCGCCCGCGCGCTTGTGATCTTGCGCGGCAACCAGCGGCGCCACGCGCTCACCGTCGCTTACCACCAGAAACGACAGCTCGTCGCCTTGGAGAAATTCTTCCAGCACGACTCGCAAGCCCGCTTCCCCCAGCATCCGTCCGCTCAACATTTCAGCAGCGACGCTCGAAGCCTCATCCTTGCTCTGCGCAATCACCACCCCCTTGCCGGCAGCCAGTCCATCGGCCTTCACCACGATCGGAGTATGAAAATGCGGCAGCGCTTCGCGCACCTCGTCGGAAGAGTTGCAGATCGCATAATGCGCCGTCGGAATGTGGTGGCGTTGTAGGAATTCCTTGGCAAAACTCTTGCTAGTCTCCAGCTGAGCCGCAGCCCTGGTAGGGCCGAAGGCACGCCAGCCGCGCCGCTTAAATTCGTCGACCACGCCGAGCAGAAGCGGCAGTTCCGGCCCGACCACTGTGAGATCCGGTTGAATCTGGTTGGCCAGCGCGACCATGGAGTCGAGGCTCTTGACGTCAACCGCGACGCACTCCGCATCGTCGGCGATGCCTCCGTTGCCCGGCGCGCAGTAGATTTTCGTCACCCGTGGCGATTGCCGCAGCTTCCATACTAAAGCGTGCTCGCGCCCGCCGCCGCCGATGACCAGGATTTTCATAATTCAAACATTCAAGCGTAGGGGCGAACGGAGACGATGTCAAACGAGAGATTGCAGAGGTCAGATTGAAGTTAGGGGAACTCATCATCTTCCGCGAAAGCTGTCTCACCGCTCGAGATGGAACCTCTGCGATCTCACCTCTGCAATCTGACCTCTGACCTCTACAATGTTTCATTAACTGTGCTTAATCCCGCCGTATAATCTTTCCACGTGATAACCGTTTCCAAAGAGGACTACCTGAAGGCGATTCTCGGCGCCGAGAGCGAAGGTGAGACGGTGATCTCCGCAACTCTCGCGCACTGGCTCAAAGTTTCGCCGCCGGCTGTGACGATGGCAGTGCGAAGGCTAAAGAAGGACGGACTGGTCCGCGTGAATACCGACGGCCGCGTTCGCCTGACCGCTGCCGGACGAAAGATTGCCCGCAAATTGACAGTTCGTCACCACCTGATCGAACGCATGCTCGCCGAAATTTTCGGGATGGAATGGTACAAGGTGCACGACGAAGCCGAGCGTTTGGAGCACGCTGTCTCGCCCGATTTTGAAGCCAGGCTGCTGGCGAAACTCGGCGCTGGAGTCGCATGTCCGCACGGCAATCTGTCAGAGCTTGAGAGTCCCGCGAGCCGCCGCCGTCGTGGATTGCTCCTACTCGCTCAGGCCGAGCCTGGACAGAATTTTCAGGTGAGCGGAATCTATGAACGCGACCGCCATCTGCTCGAGTTCCTGGAGCAGCGGGGCATTCGTCCGGGAGCCAAGATACACGTCGCCCACCGCAATTACGACCAGACTCTGACCCTGACCACCGGCGTAGGCCGAGTTTCCCTGGGGTTATCTGCCGCGGAGAAGGTGTGGGTTAAGTCGGCGGATGGCAAGGTCGCTGCGAAAAGTTAGATATTGAGCCATATCAACGATCCCGTAAGCTGTCGCCATCCGAAAATCTAATATCCGTAATCGCAAAAGCAATTAACCATAGTTTATTTGCTGAGGTATACTTAGGCTAATTGTCCGCCGAGCGAATGCTGCCTCTCGCCTGCGTCAGCTAATGAAAGATCGAAATACAACGTCGGAGCGCGGAGGCGAAAACCCTCCACGATCTATCGCCCTCCGCGATCCCGAATCGAATAATCGAGTGTCTTCTGCGGGCGGCGTCGTCATTACCCACGAAGATATCGATCGCGCCCACGACCGCGAACAAGTCTCAGCGACGCGCGCACGCCGCGGATTCCGTCCCCGCCTCCGGTTGTTCTGGCTGCTCATCGGCCCCGGCATTCTTGTCATGCTCGGTGAGAATGACGGCCCCAGCATGCTCTCGTATGCCGCGACAGGCGCCCGATTTGGCGTCGGTTTCTTCGTCCCCTTCGTGGTGCTCACCTTCCTCATGGCCTGCGTGGTGCAGGAGATGACGGTGCGCCTCGGCGCGGCCACGCATCGCGGCCACGCCGAGTTGATCTTCGATCGCTTCGGCCCGTTCTGGGGCTGGTTTTCGATGATCGATCTGATGGTCGGCAACTTCCTGACGCTGGTCACGGAGTTCATCGCTATTCGCGCCGGTCTCGGATTCTTCGGAGTTCGGCCGGCAGTCGCCGTCCTTGGCGCATTGCTGGTTCTTTCCGTCGCGCTCATGACCCATCGCTACTGGACGTGGGAACGGATCATCTTAGGCGCCGCCATTTTCAACCTCGTCTTTGTGCCGGTGGCGCTTCTCGCTCACCCCCACTGGCACGAGGTGGCCCATTCATTGCTGACTTGGAAACCATTGCCCGGCGGTCTCACACAGGAAACTGTTCTAATCCTCCTCGCCGACATCGGAGCTACCGTCACTCCCTGGATGCTTTTCTTCCAGCAGAGCGCGATTGCCGATAAGGGCCTAACCACGCACGACATCCGCATAGGTCGCATAGACACAGTTCTGGGCGCGGCTTTGGCCACCGTGGCCGCGCTGGCAACGATGCTGGCGACCGCTCCACTGTTCGTGCATCACATGGCAGCGGCGAACTTCGAAGCCGCGGAATTCGCGCAGGCGCTCCAGCCATTCGTTGGCCACTGGGGTGCGGCATTGTTTGCGCTCGGCATCTTCGAAGCCGGTATGGTCGCGGCAATAACGATTTCAACTTCGTCGGCCTACGCCTTCGGAGAAGTGGCGCGCCGCCCCCACAGTTTGAATCTTCCCTTCAAGCAGGGCAAAGCGTTCTACCTCGTTTTGCTGATCGAAGCCGCGGCCGCTGGCGGACTCGTATTGATCCCGGGAATTCCACTGGTTTATATCGTGCTCCTGGTGAATGTGATCGCGGTTCTGGCGATGCCTCCGGCCCTACTTTTTCTGTACATGCTCGTCAACGACCGCGAAATCATGGGCGACCTCGTGAGCCCGTTGTGGGCGAATGTGCTGGCCCTGGGAGTCGTGATCATACTGGTCGGCGCCGGCCTTTTATTTGGCATCAGCGTGATCGCACCCAATGCGCTGGCAATGATCGGCGCAAAATGATCGGCGCAAAATGATTGCGCAAGATGATCGGTGCGAAATGATTGGAGCCACGTAGATGGAAAAGCATTTGGATTCCGTACCCGACCACGAAGTCAGCCGTGAAGAAATCACTTCGGTGATGACCGCGCTCGAGCCCGACCAACTGATTTTCGCCAAGGAGCACCATCATTGTCCGCGTCGGCAGCTTACGCCGACGGAGATGGTCATTTTCTGGGCGCTCAGAATTTACCTCGTGTTCATGGTGGGCGTGGTCGTCTATCAGATTTGGACGGGCGTGCGCTAAGAGTTATCTGGTCAGACTGCGGTGCGCTTCAACTGCAACAGATCCCATTGATTGCCATAGAGGTCTTCGAATACCGCGACTGTTCCGTACTTTTCCTCGATCGGCTCACGTATGAACCTGACTTTCCGCGCCGTCATTTCGCGGTAGTCTCGCCAAAAATCGTCTGTATGCAAAAAAAGGAAAACTCGCCCACCGGTCTGGTTGCCGATGCGACTGGCTTGTTCAGGGTTCGCGGCGCGGGCCAGCAGCAAAGTTGTGCCCTGCGATCCAGGCGGAGCGATCAGCACCCAGCGTTTGTCAGCGCTCAAACGAGTATCTTCGACAACCGTGAACTGAAGTGTGCCGGTAAAGAAAGCCAGAGCCTCATCGTAATCCCGGACGACAAGGGCGACATGGCCGAGGGACTGTTTCATAGGTGCCTACACTAAGCTCAGTTTAACGTGACGCACGTCACGTCATGACCCCACGAAAGGAATTACACTATAAGGCTGTGTTCCGCATCGCGCCGGTCCTGGGCCGGAGCTTCTGAAGGAAGGTCTGTATGTCATCGAATAGTTTTGGCGCGCGCGCAAATTTCAAAGTTGGCAAAAAGGAATACGAACTTTACCGCATCGACGCTCTCGACAAGCAGGGAATTTCCACACGCCATCTGCCCTTCTCGCTCCGCATTTTGCTGGAGAACCTGCTCCGCACCGAAGATGGCCGCAACGTGACGAAGGACGAAATTCGCGCGCTAGCCGCCTGGAACAAGAATTCGAAGCCGGAGAAAGAAATTGCCTTCACGCCCAGCCGCGTCCTGCTTCAGGATTTTACCGGCGTGCCCGCGGTCGTAGACCTGGCCGCCATGCGCGATGCCATGAAGCGCCTCGGCGGCGATGCCAAGTTGATCAATCCGCTGCAACCGGCCGAGTTGGTCATCGACCACTCGGTGCAGGTCGACGAATTCGGAACGCCCAACGCCTTCGACGTGAACGCGCTCCTCGAGTTTCAGCGCAATAAAGAACGCTACGCGTTTCTGCGCTGGGGGCAGACTGGCTTCCGCAATCTCGCCATCGTGCCGCCCGACACGGGCATCGTTCACCAGGTAAATCTCGAATATCTGGCGCGCGTGGTTTTTGTCCACGAAGAAGGTGGAAAGCGCATCGCCTATCCCGACACGCTGGTCGGCACCGACTCCCACACGACCATGGTCAACGGACTCGGCGTTTTGGGCTGGGGCGTCGGCGGCATTGAAGCCGAGGCCGCAATGTTAGGCCAGCCTGTATCCATGCTGATTCCACTCGTCGTCGGCGTGAAGCTTTCCGGCCGTCTGCGCGAGGGCACTACCGCGACCGATCTCGTTCTTACCATCACCGAGATGCTGCGCAAGCATGGCGTCGTCGGTAAGTTTGTCGAATACTTTGGCCCCGGCCTGCAAGACCTGCCGCTCGCCGACCGCGCGACGATTGCGAATATGGCTCCTGAATACGGCGCCACCTGCGGCATCTTTCCGATCGACAAAGAAAGCCTGCGCTACCTGAAACTCACCGGCCGCAGCGACGAGCAGATTGCGCTGGTCGAGGCCTACGCGCGCGAGCAGGGACTTTTCCACGATGCCAACACTCCCGAGGCCGAATACTCCGAGCTGCTGAGTCTCGACTTGGCGACCGTCGAGTCGAGTCTTGCCGGCCCGAAGCGGCCGCAGGATCGCGTCGTGTTGTCGAAGGCTGGCGAATCGTTTACTCAGGCGTTGCCCTCGCTCATCAAGCCGAAGGCCAAGGCCGCCGTTGCGGCTCCGGGCGACATCTCGGGAAAGCAACTGAGTAAATGGGAACAAGAGGGTGGTAATCCGGCGGCCGTTGGCGTCGAGGACCCGAACGTCCGCGAACATATTTCTGGCAATGGTCACGCCTTAAAACATGGCAGCGTGGTGATCGCAGCGATTACCAGCTGCACGAACACGTCAAATCCGTCGGTCATGATTGCCGCGGGGCTGCTGGCCAAGAAAGCCGTCGAGCGCGGTCTGGAAGTTCCGGCGACGGTCAAAACTTCGCTCGCTCCCGGATCGAAGGTTGTTCTCGACTATCTCCAGAAGGCCGGTCTGATGCCCTATCTGGAGAAGTTGAAGTTTCACATTGTCGGCTACGGCTGCACCACCTGCATTGGAAACTCCGGCCCGCTCCCAGTCGAAGTTTCAAAAGAAATCGACGAAAAAAATTTGGTCGTCGCATCGGTGCTCTCCGGCAATCGCAACTTTGAGGGACGAATCAATTCAGAAGTCCGCGCCAACTATCTGATGTCGCCTCCGCTGGTTGTGGCCTTCGCGCTGGCTGGCCGCATCGATACCGACCTGCGCAAAGATCCCGTCGGCAAAGGAAAAGACGGCAAGCCTGTCTATCTCGCCGACATCTGGCCTTCGCAGCAGGAAGTTGAAGAGACGATGGCAAGCGCAATTACATCGGAGATGTTTCGCAAAAGCTACGGCGAAGTTTACGCAGGTGATGAACGCTGGCGCAGTCTGCCCGTTCCGAAGGGCGAGACCTACGCATGGGAGAAAGACTCAACCTACATTCGGCAGGCGCCGTACTTCGATGACATGGCTCTTGAGCCGTCTTCGGTCGAGGACATCAAAGCCGCGCGCGTCCTGGCCGTGCTCGGCGATAGCGTCACCACCGACCACATTTCTCCCGCCGGCTCGATTAAGAAAGACGGACCCGCAGGCAAATATCTAATTGCCCATGGCGTGCAACCCGCCGATTTTAATTCCTACGGATCGCGCCGCGGCAATCACGAAGTCATGGTGCGCGGCACGTTTGCCAATGTCCGCCTGCGCAACAAAATGGTCAACACCGAAGGCGGATTCACTCGCCACTTGCCCGATGGCGCGGAAATATCGATCTTCGAAGCATCCGAAAAATATCATGCCGAAAAAGTGCCGCTGGTGATTCTCGCGGGCAAGGAATACGGCTCCGGATCATCGCGCGACTGGGCCGCCAAAGGCCCGCGGCTTCTAGGCGTTCGCGCCGTAATTGCCGAAAGCTACGAGCGCATTCACCGCTCCAACCTCGTAGGCATGGGCATTCTGCCGCTGCAATTTCTGCCCGGAGAAAATGCCGAGACGCTGAAGCTAACCGGCGAAGAAGTATTCGAGATCGCAGGTATTCGCGAAGTCGTCGAGAAATTTTCTTCGGGCCGCAAAATCACTGTGCGCGTCAAAGGCGGCAAGACCGCAGAATTTCAGGTGCGCGAATTTCAAGCGATCGTTCGTATCGACACTCCGCAGGAAGCGCTCTACTACGCCAACGGCGGCATACTCCAATATGTGCTGCGCCAGTTGCTCGCGGGGAAAGCGCAACCGGAGGCGCTCACGGTTTAAGTTGCAAGTTCTGTGATTTCCCATCCCACCACGGTTCCATCTGCGGGCATCACGTCCGCTACTCCAAATCGGAGAGTATTTCTCGGCATGAACTTCTGACAATAGCTTTACATTTTCGTGACAACTGGCTAAGCATTCTTGCGGTAAGGTTTCTTGGAACTACCGACTTACATCTCGATTGGGAGGTAGGGACAATGACCAGGAACATTCGCAGATTCATCGCAGCGGTGTTGCCAATTGTAGCCTTTGCACTGACGTCCAGCGCCGGCATGGCGCAGAGCTACAGCGGCAACTGGCCGATGACCGTAACCAAGGCGCGCCAATTCAACGGCACGTACTGCGTGACCCTGACCGACGATGGCAGCTACGGCTGGCCCCACAGCGGCGAGGCCGAGCTGGACGGCCAGAACGACCCTTATCCCGGCTATTTCACAGTCATCGATGGGCTCATCACCGTGACTTTCCCCGAACCGTCTGGCCCGGGCGACTGTTGTAGCTTCCTTCTGTTCACCGCTCGCGCCAGCGACGGCCACATCGGCAAGGGCGTCTTCAATTATGCCGGCGATGTCGACTATGGTGTACTGGCGGTCGGCAAGAACGGCGGCTGCTGAGGTCGTCAATAAGAGAATCAGGGGTGCCGCACTCATCCGCGTTCTTTCCGGATGAGTGGGCTATCGGCGCGGGAGGCGAAATCCCACTTAAGAAGGTCCTGACGTGCTGGAGTGTCTGGATCGCCTTTAACTTCACTCGGGCCGAATGCTACGATCCCGACCGGAGAGCCACGACTTTGTGCAAGGCGCATCCATTCACGAACATTTCCATCCTCAGGAAGAAGTTTACGAAGTGGTCGCGGGCGAACTTGAAAATTACGATCGACGGCGTGGCCCAGACTGCGAAACCGGGTATCGTGGCCATTGTGCCGAGCAATGCTCGTCACTCGGTGAAGGCTCTCACCGACGGCCGAGCGATTATCGTCGACTCCCCAGCCAGGCGAGATTTTGTCTAGCCCGCCCTTCGCCGGGAAATTCTTCTCGCGTGCTAATCTCAAACTCCCATGCCCCTCGCAGCCCAATACATCCCTGCGGCCTATAGCCTGACTGCGTTCGGCGTCTGGGGCGCTAGCGATTTTCTTGGCGGAGTCGGCGCCCGCCGCGCCAACGCGTTTCTCTTTACGGCCATCGTCCATCTCAGCAGCCTGGTCGCGGTCGGCGCAGTGGCGTTGATGATCGGCGGACCATTCCTCGGGCACGCGGCCCTAGCCTGGTCGCTGCTCGCCGGTGCTATGGGAGGCTTCGGTCTTGCCTTGTTCTACCGCGCGTTGGCCCAAGGCAACATGGGACTGGTCGCGCCTGTAGCGGCCGTTCTCGGGGCGGCGATTCCGACTATGGTCTCGGCTTTCTACGAAGGGTTTCCGAGCCGTCGTCATCTCCTCGGCTTTATTCTCGCCGGCATCGGCGTGTGGCTCATCTCGCGCACCGAAGCGGGCAGCGGCCGTCCCGAAGGCTTGGGCATGGCTGTGCTCGCCGGAATTGGCTTCGCCGGTTTTTATCTTTGCGCTCATCAGGCGGGCAATGCCTCGGCCTTGTGGATCGCGACCTGCTCGCGCGCCGGCTCTTTGTTCGTGACCGCCACCATCGTTCTATTCGGAAGGCATCTCCGCGCCGTGCCCGCGCCGGTGCTGGGGATTGCCTTCACCGCAGGCGTTCTCGACATCGCTGGCACCGTCGTCTTTATCCGCGCGTCGCAGATCGGGCGTCTGGATGATGCGGTAGTGATCAGTTCGCTCTATCCCGCCATCACCGTTTTGCTCGCGCGCATTTTTCTGCACGAGCATTTCAGCCGCGCCCGTACGATTGGCATGGTAGCGGCGCTGGCAGCCGTGCCGATGATCGCGGGGTAAAGGCTGGTGGCGAACCTGCGCCGTAATTGTACGGAACAAAATTCAGTAGTCGAACGTAGGATTGTGTAGGACGAGAGGCTCATGCGAACGCTTAAAATCACCTTGATTGCAACCTTGATAGCGACCGCTTTCGGCATATGGGCCGGGGGGTTGGGATTAATGCAGAAGATTTGGCCGCAACATCCTCAATTGGCTGGCTTCTTTCTCACCCTTGTCACCTGCATAGTGGTGCAAATCGCCTGGCCTAAAGAGTGGTTGGGCGGCCGCCACGACAAAAACTGACACCGACGGCGCTAGGCTGCTAATCTTTTCTCCGTGTCCCTCGTTGAAGTCCGCAACCTGACCAAAATTTTCGATCTTGCCGAATCCTCCTTCGGCAGCAGCCGCTCGGGCGAAGTTCGAGCCGTCGACGACGTCTCTCTCGACATTCAGCAAGGCGAAACCCTCGGCCTGGTTGGCGAATCCGGCTCCGGCAAGAGCACGCTAGGCCGCCTCATCCTCCGCCTCATTGAACCGACGTCCGGCTCGATATTCTTTGACGGCGTCGATCTAACGACAGCGAGCAACTCGCAATTGCGCCGCCTTCGCCGCGACATGCAAATCATCTTTCAGGATCCATTCGGATCGCTCGATCCGCGCTACCGGGTCGAAGACGTAATTGCCGAACCGTTGATGCTCCACCGTAACGTAGCCCGCGAAAATGAAGGTCGCGACGCCCGCCGCCAGCGCGTGCGCGAACTCTTGCGTTCGGTCGGAATGGACGAATCCGCCATGCCCCGTTACGCACACGAATTTTCTGGAGGCCAACGCCAGCGCATCGGCATCGCCCGAGCGCTCGCGCTGCGGCCGAAGTTCATCGTCGCCGATGAGCCAGTCTCCGCGCTCGACGTGAGCGTCGGCGCGCAGATCGTGAATCTTCTGCAACAATTGCAGCGCGATTTCGGCCTGACCTATCTCTTCATCTCGCACTCCATGCCAGTCGTCCGTTACCTCTCGACTCGCATCGCCGTGATGTATCGCGGCAAAATCGTCGAGATCGGCCCCACCGAGCAAATCACGCGGCAGCCGCAGCACGATTACACGCGCAAATTGTTGGCGGCCACGCCCGAAATGGCCATTACATGACTTACTGGCCTGAGGGGTCAGAGGTAAGATTGCAGAGGTAAAATCTCGCTTCGGAGCGTTTCAGTTTTTACTTCTGCAATCTGACCTCTCACCTCTGCAATCCTATCGTTATGATGTTGTTATTCCGTCGGAACGAAACTACAATTTCCTCCTGATTCCGGGAGACGATATGGCGACCAATCCCTCCGTTCCGCCGCAGCCATCGCAACCATCTCAGCCCATACAAGTGTCTCCGCAACCCGCAGCCTTGTCAGAAGGCCAGCGTCTCATCGGCACGTTTTTCTCGCCGGGCAAAACCTTTCCCGACCTGCGCAGAAATGCCAGTTGGTGGGCGCCCTTCCTGATCATTGCGATCGTTTCCATCTCCTTTATCTATGTGGTCGATCAGAAGGTTGGCTTCCCCAAGGTCGTCGAAAATCTGATTCAGTTGCAACCGAAGCAGGCCGATCGCATTGACCGGCTGCCCGCCGATCAGCGGCAAACGGTCATGCAACAGCAGGCGACGATTACCAAATGGATCGCTTACTCAGTTCCGGTTGTTGCGCTCGTGATCTACGCCGTCTTTGCCGCGCTTCTGTTTGCCACCCTCAAGTTTGCCGCGAGCGCCGACTTGAAATACAAAACTCTGTTCGCCTTGATTGTCTATAGCCGGTTGCCGCTGATATTTGGGCCGCTGCTGGCCATCCTCTCGCTTCTGGCAGGAGTAAGCAGCGATGGATTCAACCTGCGGAACCCTGTAGCAACCAATCCCGGATATTTCATCGGCCCCGATGGTTCGCCCGTGCTTCGCGCCCTGCTGACGCAGTTAGATGTTTTCTCCCTCTGGACGCTGATCCTGACCGCCATCGGCATCACCTGCATTAGCAAAGTCAAGCGCGGCACCGCCTTCGCCGTAGTCTTCGGTTGGTTCGCTGTGTATGTTTTGGGCCAGGTTCTGCTCGCCGCCGCCACCTCTTAGTGGTCACAGAACTCATGCACTGTTCTGACGTGGTGCTCATCGGCGGAGGCATTGTCGCCTCCAGCATTGCCTATCATCTAGTCGCCGCGGGCTGTAAGAACGTTCTTGTCATCGAGCGCGAGTCCGCGCAGGGCAAGGGATCCACCGGCAAGAGCATGGGCGGAGTGCGCGCCCAGTTTTCGACGCCCGTCAACATTCAGATGTCGCTTTACTCGATCCCTTTCTATGCCAGCTTCGAAGAGCGTCTCGGCTATCCCTGCGACTACCGCCCGCAGGGCTATCTTTTCTGTGCGACCAACGAAAAGCATCTGGCCTACCTCCGCACGAATTACGACAAGCAAGTCGCCATGGGATTGAAAAACGTGCGCCTCGTTGCAGGCGATGAAATTCGCGCCCAGTTTCCGCAACTTCGCGCAGATGACATCGTCGGCGGCAGCTTCTGCTCGACCGATGGCTTCGTCGATCCTTACAGCGCAATGATCGGCTTCATGATATGGGCCACCGAACACGGCGCAACGCTGTGGAAGAACACGATCGTTACGGGAATTGCGCGAAATACAGACGGCAGTTTTGCAGTGGCAACCACCGGAGACACCGTCTCCACGCGTACCGTCGTCAACTGTGCCGGAGCATGGGCGGCTCCGATCGCAAAAATGGTCGGCATCGACCTTCCAGTGGAACCGTTGCGCCGCATGCTGGTTCCGACCGAGCCCTTTGACCAGTTTCCGCACACCGCGCCCATGATCGTCGATATGTCCACCGGCTTCCACTTCCGTCCCGAGAGTCGCGGATTTCTATTGGCGTGGAACGATCCCGAAGAAACACCCGGCTACAAAACTGATTTCGATCTCGGCTTCATCGAAAAGATTCTGACGCGCGCCGCCGATCGCGTCCCCGTGTTCGAGAATGTCGCAGTCAATCCCAAACGAGCCTGGGCCGGCCTCTACGAAATGACGCCGGACCATCATCCAATTCTCGGCGAGTCGCCCGAAGTCCCTGGCTTCTTCTTCGCCAACGGATTCAGCGGCCACGGCGTGATGCACTCGCCGGCAACCGGAAAAATTCTGAGCGATCTGATTTTGACCGGGAAGACGGATTTGATCGACGCCTCTCTGCTCAATTTCTCTCGATTCGCCGCAGGGCGGATGATTCACGAGACGGCGGTGCTGTAGTCGCGACGCGATCATTTATCATCGCTGCGTCGAAGATCTTAACCTCGGCGCCACAGAGTTTCACCACGAGAAGTTCCTCTGTGAACCCTGTGGTTAACGCTTTTTCTTACCTCATGCCGCAAGAACTCAACTATTGGCTCACTACAGTTCAGATGCCAATCCCGCCCACGCAGCCGCTGCCCGAGGCCGCTGACATTGCCATCATCGGCGCCGGATTCACCGGCCTCTCCGCCGCGCTAGCGCTAGCAAAACTCGGAGCGAAGGTAATCGTCATCGAATCGCAAACGATTGGCTGGGGCGCAAGCTCCCGCAACGGCGGCATGGTGCTCACCGGCTTGAAGCTAGGCGTCAACCAGCTCATTTCAAAGTATGGACGCGATCTCACGCGCCGCATGTACGCCGCGTCGCTCGAGACCATCGACGTAGTCGAACGCATCATCAAAGAAGAAAATATCGCCTGCGACTTTGCCCGCACCGGTCATCTCGAACTCGCCTGCAAACAAGCTCACTTCGATGACTATGCCCGGCAGGTTGACGTGATCGCACGTGAATTCAATCACCAGTTGCGCATCGTGCCTCGCGACCAACTCCGCAGCGAAATCGGTTCCGACATTTATTACGGCGGCATGGTCGATGAAATTTCCGCCGCCGTGAATCCAGCGCGCTATGTTGCCGGCCTCGCAGCAGCCGCAATGCGCGCCGGAGCCCAGATCTCCGAGCACACACGCCTGCACAACATCCAGCGCCAGGCGCGAACTGGCGCTCCCGGGTTCCGGCTGAATACTTCTCGCGGCCCGATTTGGGCGCGCAACGTGTTCGTTGGAACCAGCGGTTACACAGGCGTGGCGACTCCGGCGCTGCGCAAGAAAGTCATTCCCATCGGGTCGTTTATTATCACCACCGAAGTGCTCCCTGACGCCCTCGCTCGCGAACTGAGCCCGCGCAATCGCCAGATCTACGACTCGAAAAATTATCTTTATTACTATCGCCTCACCCCCGACAATCGCATGCTGTTCGGTGGCCGCGCCGCCTTTTTCCCGGAGACCAGCCACACCATCCGCAAGAGCGCCGAGATTCTGCGCCGCGGCATGATCGAGGTCTATCCACAGTTGCGAGACGCTAAAGTCGAATATGTCTGGGGAGGCACGCTCGATTTCTGTTTCGACATGATGCCGCACGCCGGCCAAATCGACGGCATCTATTTCGCTCTCGGCTATGCCGGGCACGGAGTTGCCATGGCAACCTATCAAGGGCAGCAGATGGCGCAGTGGATCGCCGGCGGCAAAACTGACAACCCGTTCACCGAAATTCCGTTCCCCGGCGCGCCGCTAGGCCTTTACAACGGCACTCCATGGTTCCTCCCATTCGCCGGCGCATACTACAAAGTCTTAGACTGGGTATCGTAGGAAGAACAGGAAAAGCAGGAAGCAGGAAAAGCAGGTAACTAGTGACAGGAAAAGCAAGAAACCTGGAAAACGAAAATTTGCTTTTCCCGATTCCTTGCGTTTCCTGCTTTTCCTGTTCTTGGTTTTCCAATTTTTCCTGTCACCCGTCGCCTGCGACCTGATTCAGGAGGATTCCCATGTCCATCTTTGGCCTTATCGAGTACGCCGACGCCAGCCCGGAAGTGCGTGCCATCTACGACGACATCATGGCTACCCGCAAGACTGACTGGATCAATAATTTCTGGAAGGCAATCGCGCACGATCCCGTCATGCTCAAGCGCACCTGGGAAGACATTAAGCAGATCATGGCTCCCGGAGCGCTCGACCCGCTCACCAAGGAAATGATCTACGTCGCTGTCTCGGTCACCAATCAATGCGAGTACTGCATCGCTTCGCACACCGCCGCAGCGACGAAAAAAGGGATGACCAATGCGCAGTTCAAGGAATTGATGTCCGTGGTCGGCATGGCCAACGAAACCAATCGCCTCGTCGCCGGATATCAAGTCGAAGTAGACGAGCGCTTCAAAAGCAGGTCGTAGGTGTCGGGTCTAGCTTTTCCTAAGACCTGACACCTGTCACCTGGCACTTTTTCGCTCCCCGCCACGCTCTATAATCATCAAACGAACTGCGAAGATTTTCGAAAGAGGTGCGGCATGGTTGAAACGACGACGGCTCCGGTTGCCACTCACGGTTTTTTTGTCGACGGCAAGTGGCTGGAAGAGGGTGACATCGTTGACATCCGCGCGCCCTATGACGGCGCTCTCATCGCGCATATCCACCGCGGCCAGCGCATCCACGCCGAAGCCGCAATCGCCGCGGCCGTCAAGGCCTTTGGAACCACCCGCCGTTTACCCGCCTTCGAACGCCAGCGAGTTCTGCGCCAGATCGCGACCGGCGTCCATGATCGCAAAGAAGAGTTTGCCCACACCATCGCTCTCGAAGCGGGCAAGCCCATCAAGAGCGCCCGCACCGAAGTTGATCGCGCCATTTTCACCTTCAACATCGCCGCCGAAGAAACGGTTCGCAACTATGGCGAATACCTGCCGCTCGATTGGCAGCAGTCGACCGCCGGGCGCTGGGGCATCGTCAAACGTTTTCCGCTTGGGCCCATCGCCGGCATCACGCCTTTTAATTTCCCCCTGAACTTGGTCGCGCACAAAGTTGCGCCAGCGATCGCCGCCGGATGTTCCATGGTGCTCAAACCCGCGCCCGAAACGCCTCTCACCTCGTTGCTGCTCGCTGAAGTGATCCAGCAAGCAGGATGGCCCGATGGCGGCTTCAATGCCTTGCTGCTCTCGAACGAAGATTCCGGCCTGCTCGTCTCCGACGAACGAATCAAGCTCATCAGCTTTACCGGCAGCGCCGCCGTCGGCTGGGCGATCAAGAACAACGCGGGCAAAAAGAAAGTCGTTCTCGAACTTGGAGGCAACGCCGGAGTCATCGTTCACAGCGATACCGATCTTGCGTACGCTGTCGAACGCTGCGTCACCGGCGGTTTTAGTTATGCCGGACAAACCTGCGTCTCGGTGCAGCGCATTCTGGTCGAACACTCCGTCTACGGAAAATTCACCGAGTTATTGCTGGCCGCGACCGCCAAACTGAAAGTTGGAGATCCGCTAAAAGAGTCGAGCGACCTTGGCCCTCTCATTCGCGAAAGCGACGCTATCCGCGCCGCCGAATGGGTGCAGGAGGCGGTGCGGGGCGGCGCGCGCCTCCTTTGCGGCGGCAGCCACAAAGGTTCGCTCTTCGAACCGACCATACTCACCGGCACCAAGCCCAATATGAAAGTGAATTGCCAGGAAATTTTCGCGCCCGTCGTGACCGTCGAGCCCTATGCCGACTTCGCCTCGGCGCTGAAACAAGTCAACAGTTCCGCCTACGGCTTGCAGGCCGGACTCTTCACCCGCGATGCGAAACTAATTTTTCAGGCCTACGACGAATTAGAAGTCGGAGGCTTGATCGCCGGCGACGTTCCCACCTTCCGCATCGACCACATGCCCTACGGCGGCATTAAAGATTCCGGTCTGGGGCGCGAAGGCTTGCGTGACGCAATTCACGAAATGACCGAACCGAAACTCCTGGTCATGAACCTGCGTTGAAATTTTCATCACAGCGTTGAATTTTCATCACTCCAAAGATAATTCCTAGAAACATAATTCACGACGTTTTACTCTGAGGGCTCTTGCATTGCGCTCGGCGTGAGCCGGAAGAATAAATGTCGTCGGTTGTTTGCAAAATGTGCTCGGCGCGAAATGACATCCCAAATCGGCACGAATAAAAACTGCGCAACCTATTCCATTTTCCGAGTAGCTGATATACTCTCCTGTTTCAGTAACGCGCGTCACTGTCGCATGTGACGTAAATCATAATGCGTTCAGCCGGGTGCGGCGCGAGCCAATCTCGTATTTATTAAATTTCATAATCAATGCAGATCTTTCCTCGCAGCAGCAATGCCATTGCCCGGGCCTCTCTGGCCCTGGTGGTTCTTGCCGTCGGCGGGCTGGGCTGGGTTGTGCTGGAGCTCGAGCGCACCCCCTACATCACCAATGCCGGAGTTCGCAAAGCTCAGCCCGTGCCCTTCAGCCACGAGCATCACGTCACCGGCCTCGGCATCGATTGCCGCTACTGCCACACCTCGGTTGAGACGTCCAGCTTCGCCGGAATTCCTCCCACCAAGACTTGCATCAACTGCCATCAACAGATTTGGACCAATGCCGCCTACCTCGAACCGGTCCGCGAAAGTTACCGCACCGGCCATTCGCTCGAATGGACGCGCGTCAACCAGCTGCCCGACTTTGTCTATTTCAATCACAGCATTCATATCAATAAAGGTGTCGGCTGCAACACCTGTCACGGCCCCATCGACCACATGCCGCTGACCTACCAGTACGCGTCGCTGCAGATGGAATTCTGCCTCGACTGCCATCGCAACACCGAAAAATATCTGCGCCCGCGCGACCAGGTCTTCAACATGCGCTATGAGCCGCCGGTCGACGACCCGCTGGGCAAGAACGCAGTCGCTTTTAACGGCAAGAACTACAACAACCAGATCGAGCTAGGCAACGCCTTGAAGGAAGCGTACCAAGTGCGCTCAGTCAAGGACATCACCAGTTGCAACACGTGTCATCGGTAGGCAAGGTTTTTACTGAGAGCTGACAACTGAGAGCTGATAGCCGATTCATGAGCATCGACGAGCACAAAACGAAACCGGCCGCTGCGCCAGCCGCTGCGAAATCTGACGTATGCCCCACCAAGCGCAAGCAACTCGACCTCGCGACCGTACGCGAGCAGATCGAGGATACGACCGGCCCCGAATACTGGCGCAGCCTCGAAGAGCTGGCCGGCAGCGAAGAGTTTCAGGAGATGCTGCACCGCGAGTTTCCCAAGGGAGCCTCCGAATGGCTCGACGGTTTTTCCCGCCGCGGATTTCTCAAGACCATGGGCGCCTCGCTCGCGCTCGCCGGCTTGACCGGCTGCACGCGCATGCCGAACACCGAGATCGTGCCCTACGTGCGGCAGCCGGAAAATGTCATCCCCGGCCGCCCCAAGTTTTACGCCACCTCGCACACCCTAGGCGGCTATGCCTCGCCCGTTCTGGTAGAGAGTCATCTCTTCCGGCCGACAAAAATCGAAGGCAATCCGCAGCATCCCGCGAGCCTCGGAGGCACCGACGTCTACGCGCAGGCCTCGATTCTCGATCTCTACGATCCCGACCGCGCGCAAGATATCACTTACCTCGGCGACGTGCGCTCGTGGAATGCGTTCATATCCGCAATCAGCGGCCCCATGATGGCAGAGAAAAGCCTGGCCGGCGGCGGCGTTCGCATCCTCACCCAGACCGTCTCCTCGCCCACGCTGGCCGCGCAGATTCGCGATTACCTCGCTGCGAATCCGCAAGCCAAATGGCACGTCTACGAGCCCATCAACCGCGACAACGTCGTCGAGGGCGCGAAGCTGGCCTTCGGCGAGCCAGTCGAAACGCGCTACGACTTGTCGAAGGCCGATGTCATCGTTTCGCTCGACGCCGATTTCCTCTACGCCGGATTCCCCGGCTCCACCCGCTACACCCGCGACTTCGCCGCCCGCCGCAATCCCGACGCGAACATGAACCGGCTTTATGTCATCGAGAGCACGCCGAGTTCGACGGGCATGAAGGCGGACCATCGGTTGCCGATTCGAGCGGCAGACATTCTCGATTTCGCGTCGAACCTCCATATAAGTCTGACGGCCGAGATTGACAGCAATACGAAGTTTGTCTCTGCGCTGGTAAAAGATCTGCAGTCGCACAAGGGGTCAAGTCTCATAATTGCTGGCGACCACCAGCCGCCGCCTGTTCACGCTCTGGCGCACTTCATCAATCAGGAACTTGGCAACGTCGGCAAGACTGTTTTCTATTCCGAACCCATCGACGCCAATCCGGTGAATCGCGCCGAGTCGCTGAAAGCGCTCGTCGACGACATGCATGCCGGCAAGGTCGACGTGCTCTTGATTCTCAGCGGCAATCCGGCCTACGACGCGCCTGCCGAACTCGAATTAGCTTCATTGCTGAAGTCGCCATCCGTGGCAACGAAAATTTATCTCGGCTCCCATCGCAACGAAACTGCCGAGCTTTGCCAGTGGCACGTGCCCGAAGCCCACTATCTCGAATCTTGGAGCGATGCCCGCGCCTACGACGGCACCGTAAGCATCATTCAGCCGCTCATCGAGCCACTCTACAACGGCAAGAGTGCCCACGAAATCATCGCCGTTCTCGCCGGAGACTCCGCCGCTACCGGCCACGATCTCGTTCAAGCTTACTGGCAGAAGCAGCACACCGGCGCTGACTTCGACACTTTCTGGCGCAAGTCGCTGCACGATGGGTGGGTTGAAGGTACGACGTACGCGCCCAAGCAGGCAATCGCGAAGGGCGTGGGCAACGAGAATACGCCCCGATCAACAACGATGATGACCATTACCTCGCCTTCCAGGATCGCTGGAACCGAGCTCAACTTCCGCCGCGATCCCTCGATCTACGATGGCCGCTTCTCGAACAACGGATGGTTGCAGGAACTCCCCAAGCCGCTCACCAAGCTGACCTGGGATAACCCGATCATGATCGGCCCCGCCATGGCCGAGCGCCTGAAGCTGAATTTCAAAGACGTAGCCGAACTCGAATTTAACGGCAAGAAAGTAAAAGGCGCAGTCTGGATTCAAGCCGGCCATCCCGACAACTCCATCACCGTCTTCCTCGGCTACGGCCGCACGCGCGCCGGCCGCGTAGGCAGCGGCGCGGGCTTCGATGTTTATCCGCTGCGCACGAGCCAAGCTCCATGGTTTGCCGACGGCGCCAAGTTAACCGCCACCGGCGAAACCTATAACCTCGCCAGCACCCAGGGTTACCAGACAATGGAGACGCCCGACGGCAGCGAGCGTCCGCTCGTCCAGGAGCGCAGCCTCGCAGAGTATAAGAAGGAACCGAATTTCGCGAAGAAAGGCGAGCCCAGGCCTGACCTTACTCTCTATCCCGGCTTCGATTACTCGAAAGAGGCTTACTCGTGGGGCATGGCGATCGACCTGAACTCCTGCGTCGGATGCAATAACTGCATCATCGCCTGCCAGTCGGAAAATAACATTGCCGTCGTCGGCCGCGAGCAGACGCTCAAAGGCCGCCACATGCACTGGCTGCGCGTTGATACCTACTACAACGGCCCGCGCGAAAATCCCAAAGGTTTCTTCCAGCCGCTCCCGTGCATGCAGTGCGAGAACGCGCCCTGCGAACTGGTCTGCCCGGTGCAAGCCACGCTGCACAGCAGCGAAGGCCTGAACGATATGGTCTACAACCGCTGCGTCGGCACCCGCTATTGCTCCAATAACTGCCCCTACAAAGTTCGCCGATTCAACTTCCTGCTCTTCCAGGACTGGGAGACGCCGCAATTCAAGCTCATGCGCAATCCGGACGTCACGGTACGCAGCCGCGGCGTCATGGAAAAATGCACTTACTGTGTGCAGCGCATCAGCGAAGCGCGCATCGACACAGAAACTGCAACGGTGCGCGAAGGCAAAGAAATTAAAATCGGCGACGATCTGCAAACCGCCTGCCAGCAGTCCTGTCCGGCAAACGCAATCGTCTTCGGCAACTTAAACGACCCGAACAGCCAGGTAAATAAGTGGAAGGCGCAGTCGAGAAATTATTCGCTGCTAGGAGAACTGAATACGCGGCCGCGCACAACCTATTTGGCGGAAGTGCGCAATCCGAATCCTGAGTTGGAAGGAAGTTAGAAGCAGGTTAGAGGCAAGTTAGAAGAGAGTAACAGCGACTTAGAAGTATCCGCGGAGCGCAAGTAAGGCATGGCTACGAACACGCAAGTACCCGTGGATGACAGGCGAGTTCCGGTAATCGCGCCGGGGCACACCTTCTCCACCATCACCGAGAAGATCAGCAACATCGTGCTGACCCGCCCCATCTCTCTCGGATGGATCCTCGGCTTCCTCATCGTGTTCGGCATGATGAACATGCTCATGCTGGCGCTTGGTTACCTGTTCATCAAAGGCACCGGCATCTGGGGCATCAACATCCCCATCGGCTGGGGATTCGCCATCGTTAACTTCGTGTGGTGGATCGGTATCGGCCACGCCGGCACGCTGATCTCCGCGATTCTCGCGCTGCTACGCCAAACCTGGCGCAATTCGATCAACCGCTTCGCCGAAGCGATGACGCTCTTCGCCGTGGCCTGCGCCGGCATCTTCCCGCTCGCTCACACTGGACGTCCCTGGCTCGCCTACTGGCTGTTTCCTTATCCCAACACCATGCGTTACTGGCCAAACTTCCGCAGCCCGCTGGTGTGGGACGTCTTCGCGGTTTCGACTTACCTGACGATTTCGCTCGTCTTCTGGTTCGTAGGCTTAATTCCTGATCTCGCCACCTTGCGCGATCGCGCTGAGAAGCCGTGGCTCCAGCGCACCTACGGATTGCTCGCCATGGGATGGCGCGGCTCGGCTAAACACTGGCATCGTTATGAGACGGCGTACCTGCTTCTCGCCGGACTCGCGACGCCTCTGGTGCTCTCCGTTCACACCGTCGTGAGCTTCGATTTTGCCGTCGGCATCGTTCCCGGATGGCACACCACCATCTTTCCGCCGTACTTCGTTGCGGGCGCCATCTATTCCGGATTCGCCATGGTGCTCTGTCTAGCGATCCCGATTCGCGCCATCTACAAGCTCGAAGATTTCATCACCATGCGCCACCTCGAAAATTCGGCCAAGGTGATGCTCGCCACCGGCCTCATCGTCGCCTACGGCTATGGCATGGAAGCATTCATGGGCTGGTATAGCGGCAACCAGTTCGATTCCTTCCTGCTCTGGAACCGCCTGCACGGGCCCTATCGGTTCTTCTACGCGGCGTTGCTCGCCAGCAATATTTTCATTCCCCAGGTTTTGTGGCTGAAAAAGTTTCGCGTCTCGACCGGTTGGCTCTGGATCATCTCGTTCGTTGTGCTCTGCGGCATGTGGCTCGAGCGCTTTATCATCATTGTCGTCAGTCTGAGCCGCGACTTCCTGACTTCTTCGTGGGGCCAGTACTATCCCACCAAGTGGGATTGGATGACCTTCTTTGGAACCATTGGATTATTCCTGACCGGCATGTGGCTCTTCGTCCGCGTCCTGCCCATGATTTCCATCTTCGAGTTGCGCACCTTGCTGCCGGAGTCGCACGCGCATGAGGCAACGGAGGTCAAACAATGAGCGATCTCTCCGTTCATTCTCCGATGGCAAATGCTCCGATCCCCGAGAATCCCATCTACGGTTTGATGGCCGAGTTCGATTCAGCGCAGGAACTGCTCGATGCCGCCCACAAGACGCACGAGGCCGGCTATCACAAGCTCGATGCCTATAGCCCGTTCCCCATCGAAGGACTCGCCGAGGCCATCGGCTTCCATAAAAATCGCGTCGCCCTCGTCGTCCTCATCGGCGCCCTGGTCGGCGGAATCTCCGCCTTCGCGTTCCAATACTGGGTGGCTGTGATCACCTATCCGACCAACATCGGCGGACGGCCGTATTTCTCCTGGCCCTCATTCATCATTGTGACTTTTGAGTTGACGATTCTTTTTGGCGGAATTTCCTCCGCCGTCGGCATGATCGCCCTCAATGGACTGCCCATGCCGTATCATCCCGTCTTCAACGTGGCCGAGTTCGCCAAGGCGTCGGAAAATAAATTCTTCCTGGTCGTCGAATCGGCTGACCCGAAATACGATCCTGCCGCCACGCGCTCGTTTCTCAACGGACTCGCGCCACGAATGATTGCGGAGGTGCCAAGCTAAATGGCTTGCCCGCGCAATCTCCGAAAAGTTCTCCCGGCGCTCGTGGCGCTCCTCGCCGTCACCGCCGGATGCCGCCTCGACATGCATCTGCAGCCGTATTACCGCCCCTTCGCGAAGAGCGACTTCTTCGCCGACGATCGCTCCGCCCGCATGCCGGTCGAGGGCGCGGTCGCCCGCGGTGATCTCCACGAAGACACATATTTCTACACCGGAAAAAATGGCGACATCCCCGGCGACGCGCTGCCCTTTCCCGTGACCAAAGACGTGCTCGATCGCGGCCACGAGCGTTTCAACATCAACTGCACGCCCTGTCACGGCCGCGTCGGCGATGGTGGAGGATTCATTCCCACCCGCGGATTCCGTCGTCCGCCGTCGTATCACATCGAGCGTTTGCGCAATGCACCGATCGGCCACTTCTTCGACGTCATGACCAACGGCTATGGCGTCATGCCCGATTACGCCAGCCAGGTCACGCCGCGCGACCGCTGGTGCATTGCCACCTACATTCGCGCCTTGCAGTTGAGCCAGAATGCGACGGCCGCCGACATTCCCGCCGGACAGCAAGTCCCATCGCCGCCGCCGCAATTCCGCGATATCGGCAACGGAGCCACGTTACCCGAAATCGCTACGCCCGCCGCGTCCGAAGGGGAGCCTAAATGACAATGACGACGACCGCAATCAAACTTAACCGGTCCGATCTCATGGCTCCGCCCGTGGCGCAAGTCATGCAGCAGCGCTCCCTGATCATCGGAGTCGTCGGAGCCGTCGCCGCCATTGCCGGCGCGTTTCTCGCTCCCGCCAGTTTCTATTCCGCCTACCTCGTCGGCTTCATGTTCTGGCTCGGCCTGTCGCTCGGATGCATGGCCATCCTCATGCTTCACCACCTCGTCGGAGGCTCGTGGAGCATAGTGATTCGCCGCCTCCTAGAATCCGGCATGATGGCGCTGCCGTTGATGGCAGTCCTCTTCATCCCCATTCTGCTCAATCTGCCGAAAATCTATTTCTGGGCTCGCCCCGAAAGCCTCGCCGATCCGAAGATTGCCGATATCGCGCACAGCTATCTAAATTTCAACGGCATCCTAATACGCGCCATCCTCTACTTCGTTATCTGGTTTGGCATGGCCTACTTCCTGAATCGCTGGTCGACCGAGCAAGATTCCATCGCCGGCCAGAGCACGCTGCGCTTCCGCGCCCTCAGCGGCCTCGGCATGGTCATCTACTCCTTCGCGATCTCCTTCGCCGTAATCGACTGGGTCATGTCGCTGCAGGCGCGCTGGATCTCGACCATCTACGGCCTGCTCTTCGTCGCCGGCGAAGCGCTCTCCGCCTTCTGCTTCTGCGTGGTGATTGAGACCATCCTCGCCAAGCGCAAGCCGATGTCTGACTATCTCACCGACACCGAAGTTCACGACCACGGCAAGCTCATGCTCGCCTTCGTCATGGTCTTCGCCTATTTCAATTTTTCGCAGTGGCTCATCATCTGGGCCGGCAACCTGCCGGAAGAAATTCCCTGGTACAAAGCGCGCCTCAATGGCGGATGGCAATATGTGGGCCTGTTTCTCGTCATCTTCCATTTCGCCGTGCCCTTCGCGCTCCTGCTCTCGCGCCAACTGAAGCGCAAGGCGGGCACTCTGGTTTGGCTGGCCTCTTGGCTCATCATCATGCGCATGGTCGATATCTATTGGCACATCGAGCCGGCCTTCCATTCCGAAGTTCACCTGAGCTGGGTACTCTTCGCCATCCTTGCCGGAATGGGCGGCCTCTGGATGGCCTACTTCTTTCATAACCTGAGAGCGCGTCCCCTGCTTCCGCTGAACGCGCCGCAAACGCTGCGATTGCTGGAGCGGGAGCACTGAGTAGATGAGATCAATAACAAAGTACGAGCGAAGAATTACTAGCAGCCATTTCATAAAACGGTTTGGGCTGGGGCGCGGTTTCGAGCGTGCCATAAAGTGAACGGGTTTTGGGTAGGGCACGGCTTCAGCCGTGCCGCAAAGGCCCAGTAAAGACGAGGGCTTTAGCCCCTGAGGGAGTCGCTAATTTGCTTCCCAGGTTTCAGCGGCCAGTAGCGGACAGCGAACGACCAACGACTAACGACTAACGACGAGTAACAATATATGAGCGACGAAACCATGAAGCCGGGACTCCCGGCCGACGACACCGGATTCGAACATGAAGACTTAAGCACGCGCGGCATTGTCGCTTTCATGATCGGTCTCGCGGTTACCGGCGTGGCCGTTTATTTCATCATCGTCAGCATGTATTCGTTTCTAGACAACTACGAACGCTCACAGATGTTGACGGCCAGCCCTTTGACCACCACAAAAGGCGCAATCTCGCGCGTCGTCACGCAGTCGGACATGGAAAAAACTTTTAAAGACAACGGCGCGCCCATGCTCGAAGTGATCGAGGGCGTCGAGCTGCGCAAAGATCTCATCAAGCAGGAAGAGCAACTCAACAGCTATGGCTGGGTCGACAAGAAAGCTGGCGTCGCCCACATTCCGATCGAGCGCGCCATGGAACTGATTGCCCAGCGCGGGTTGCCGACCGTTCCTCCAGCCAAGGCCGGAGGAATCACGACTCCCGCAAGCAAGGGACCGGAAAAACAAGGCGTGGAAGCGCCGCGCTAGCAGCCCCGTTTTTAGACGATGCAGAACAACCGCTCCGGCCGGAGTCGCAGAAAAAGGATCGCCGGAAAAGGAAAATGCAGTGCGCAGTAAAAGCAGTTTTGCCAACTCGATCGCGGTCGCAACTTTGCTGATATTCTCGGCCGCCTCGCTCTGTGCGCAGATCCGCGGCCCCATCTCGGGAGGCATCATGACTCCTCCCGCCAATCAGCGTCCGCCCGGACTCCAATTCGTCGGCATCGAGCAGCATCTCAACGCCGATGTTCCCGTCGATCTTCAATTCCGCGACGAATCTGGCAATACGGTCAAGCTTGCCGATTACTTCGGCCACGGTCGCCCCGTCATTCTGAATCTCGGCTATTACCAGTGCCCCATGCTTTGTAGCGAACTGCTGCAAGGCCTGGTCGGCTCCATGAAGGCGCTGACCTTCAACCTCGGCCAGGATTTCGACGTGGTCACCGTCAGCTTCGACCCCAGCGAAACACCAGAAATGGCCGCCGCCAAAAAGCGCGACATCATGAAGCGCTATGGCCGCGCAAATTCCGAACAAGGCTGGCACTTCCTCACCGGACAGGCTGACCAGATCAACGCCCTTACCCGCGCCGTCGGTTACCAGTATCAGTTCGATCCAAAGACCGAGCAATACGCGCACGCCGCCGCCATCGTCATGCTCACGCCCGATCACCACGTTTCCGGATACTTTTACGGCGTCGAGTTTTCTCCCAAGGATCTTCGCCTCGGCCTGGTGCAAGCCTCGCAGAACAAAATCGGCAACTTCGGCGACCAGGTGCTGCTCTACTGCTACCACTACGATCCGCGGACTGGAAAGTACGGAGCGATCATCAGTAATATCTTGAAGCTGGCCGGTGTGGTCACGATCCTGATCTTGGGAACATTTATGTTTGTGATGTTTCGCATCGACCGCCGACATGCACAAGCGTCCGCTCTCGGTTCGGCTCATATTTCCGACGGGCCCCCCGGTCACGACGACTTGAGACGAGTTACGTAATTATGTCGAAATACTTACCATTGTGGCCCGATCAGGCCTCGACCATGGCCAGCCAGGTAGATGCGCTCTACATCTACCTGCTGTTCATCGCCGGAGTCATGACCGCGCTCATCTTTATCGCCGTCGCCGTGCTCGCAATCAAATATCGGCGGCAACCCGGCCGCGAAGCCGTGCAGATCGAAGGCTCGCTGCCTCTCGAAATCAGCTGGTCGGTCATCCCCTTCTTTGTCATGCTGACCTTCTTCATCTGGGGCGGCGTTATCTACTTCAAGGAACGCACGCCTCCCGCTGACTCGACCGAAGTCTATGTCGTCGCAAAACAATGGATGTGGAAGATCGAGCACATGGAAGGCCAGCGCGAGATCAACGAACTACACGTCCCCACCGGCCAGGACGTCAAGCTGATCATGACCTCGCAGGACGTGATTCACAGCTTCTTCGTTCCCGCCTTCCGCCTCAAGCAGGATGTGTTGCCCGGCCGCTACACCACGCTCTGGTTTAAGGCAACCAAGCCCGGCCGCTATCATCTATTCTGCGCCGAATATTGCGGAACCAATCACTCCGGCATGGGTGGCGACATCATCGTCATGGATCCGCAGGATTACGCCATGTGGGCGGCCGGCGGCACCTCTGCCCCCTTGCAGGAAACCGGCAAGGAACTATTCGCCGCCTTCGGATGCTCCACCTGTCATCGTTCCGATGCGGAAGGCCGCGGGCCCAGTCTGCAAGGTGTCTACAATAGCCCCGTGGTGCTCGAAGACGGACGCACCGTCACCGCCGACGAAAACTATGTTCGCGAATCGATTCTCGATCCAACCGCCAAAATCGTAAAAGGCTTTAAGCCCGTCATGCCGGCTTTTCAGGGCATCGTTAGTGAGGAACAGTTGAATGCGCTGGTGGCCTACGTCAAATCGTTGGCCCAGCCCCCCACGGGAACCGCCGGACTGCAAAACCAGCCCGCCGCTTCCCCGGCACAACCACAGAATATGCAGGTGCAATAGTCATGGCGACCACGACCGTAATCCCCGCGACTCCGGCTCCGAAATTGAACTACCTCAACAACGGGCACACTCTGAAGTCCTGGTTGCTGACAACTGACCACAAGCGGATCGCGCTTCTCTATTTGGTATCGGTGACCGCCATGTTCATGCTTGGCGGCTTCTTTGCCATGCTCATCCGGCTTGAATTGCTCACGCCGCAAGGCGATCTGATGCAGGCCGATACGTACAACAAGGTATTCACCATGCATGGCATGATCATGGTGTTTTTCTTCCTTGTTCCAGTCGTGCCCGCCGTGCTCGGCAATTTTCTGGTGCCGCTGATGGTCGGGGCCAAGGATCTTGCCTTCCCGCGCATCAACCTGCTGAGCTGGTATCTCTACGTCGCCGGCGGCTTGCTCTTTCTGCACTGCATGTTGAACGGCGGCGTCGACACCGGTTGGACCTTCTATACGCCCTATAGCACCGTCGGCAGCAACACTAACGTCATCGAAGCTGGGCTCGCAATCTTCCTCGCGGGCTTCTCTTCCATCTTTACCGGACTCAATTTCATCGTCACCGTTCACCGCATGCGCGCGCCCGGACTTACCTGGGGCCGCCTCCCGCTCTTCATCTGGTCCAACTATGCCACTGCGCTGGTCATGATTCTGGGCACGCCAGTCCTCGCCATCACCATCGTGCTGGTGGCCGTAGAACGTTCCTTCCATCTCGGCATCTTTGATCCCAATCTTGGCGGCGACCCGCTGCTTTTCCAGCATCTGTTCTGGTTCTACTCGCATCCCGCCGTCTACATCATGATCCTGCCTTCTATGGGCGTGATCAGCGAAGTGATTGCGTGCTTTACGCGCAAGCGCGTCTTCGGCTACAAGTTTGTCGCCTTGTCGAGCGTTGCCATCGCTGTCTTCGGATTCCTGGTGTGGGCCCATCACATGTTCGTCGCCGGCATCTCGCTTTATGCCGCCCTGGTCTTTTCCTTCCTCAGCTTCTCCGTCGGCGTGCCTTCCGCCGTCAAGGTTTTCAATTGGACCGCCACGCTCTATAAAGGTTCGATCACCTACGCCACGCCGATGCTCTATGCCTTTGGTTTCATCGGCCTCTTCACAATCGGCGGTTTAACCGGGCTGATGCTCGCCACCATCGGTATCAATGTGCACGTCACCGACACTTACTTTGTCATCGCCCATTTCCACTACATCATGGTGGGCGGTGCACTCATGGGCTATCTTGGCGGCCTGCACTTCTGGTGGCCGAAGATTACCGGACGCATGTATCCGGAAGCGTGGGCCAAACTTTCCGCAATGTTCGTCTTTTTCGGGTTCAATCTGACATTCTTCCCGCAATTCATTCTCGGCTACCTGGGAATGCCGCGCCGTTATTGGCAGTATCCGCCGGAGTTCCAAGTGCTGAACGTGCTTTCGACCGCGGGAGCCAGCGTCCTCGCCGTCGGTTATCTGCTGCCCATGATCTATCTTCTTTGGTCGCTGCGCTACGGCCCTATCGCCGGTGACAATCCCTGGGGAGCCGCCGGTCTCGAGTGGAAGACCACATCGCCGCCGCCAACCTTCAACTTTGACGAGACTCCCGTAGTCACCTGGGAAGCCTATAACTACGACGAGATTCCCGAACCCAAGGAACTGGAGGCTCCCGTTGCACGATAGCCGAGCCACCACCAGCGCGGGGTCGACGCCAGTTGGATCGACGCACGGGTCGACGCAAGTGATGACAGCCGACCACGAAGCTCACAATCCCGCGCTTCTCCACCACTTCGCCGACGCCCAGCAACAGAAGAACGCCGCCTCGCTCGGCATGTGGCTCTTCCTGGTCACCGAAATCATGTTCTTCGGCGGCATGTTCTGCGCCTATCTCATCTACCGCTTAGCCCACTTCAACGCCTTCGCAGCCGGCAGCCAGCAGCTCAATATCTGGATGGGCGGAGTCAATACCGCCGTCCTCATCGTCAGCTCGGTCACCGTCGTCTTAGCCGTCAAGGCCGCCGAAGCGGGCAAGCGCAAACTCTTGACCGGCTACCTCGTGGTTACCGTTCTATTAGGCATGACGTTCCTCGTCATCAAGGGATTCGAGTACGCCGAAAAATTTGAGAAGCACCACGTCCCCGGCCCGACGTTCAACTTCACCGAAAAGTTCGACGACAACGGCAAGCAAATCCCGGTCAATCCGAAAGAAGCTGAGCTTTTCTTCTCGCTCTACTTCGCCATGACCGGAATGCATGCCCTGCACATGATCATAGGCTGCGGCCTTTTCAGCACCCTGGCCGTGCTGGCATGGAAGGGACACTACACAACCAACTACTTCACGCCCATAGAAAACGCCGGCCTGTATTGGCACTTGGTCGACATTATTTGGATTTACCTGTTTCCATTGCTGTACTTGATAAGCCGCCACACGTGACGATGGCGCAAGAACAAGTAAGAACGGTTTTGCTTTTCCTAACGCCGAAGACTGTCACCTGCTTTCAGAGGATTGCATGGCACAACCCGAGTCCACACACGAACACGATCTGACCGTCGAACACGAGCACACCACCCACTCGCAAGGTTTTTACATCGCAATTGGCGCCGTTCTGCTCGTCCTGACGATCACGACGGCCGCCGTCGCTTTCATCAACCTAGGGCCGTTCAACCCCGTCGTCGCGCTGCTCATCGCCACCATCAAAGCGACACTCGTAATCCTTTTCTTCATGCACGTCAAAGGCGCCAGCGAAAAGCTCACCGGAGTAGTAGTTCTCTCCGCCTTCTTCTTTCTCGCCATTCTGCTAACCCTGTCCCTAGCCGATTACCTGACAAGATCCTGGCGGTAGTTGATTGAAATCTTTTCTGCGGTAGAATGCGTCACGATGGAGTTTAGAGGCGCACTTCCTAATCCCTTAAAGATGTGGTGGTACTTCGCTGCGCCGATTGCGCTGCCCTTCGCCGTTCGTATCGCATGGGAGAAAATGGTGTGGACGTGGTCTCGCGGCCCACAGATGGTTGGTTTCAGCCTGATGCACATTTACCCAGGACTCGCGATCATCGGTTTATTAGGTTCCCTGGGAGTTATGCTTTGGCTGTTGCCTGCGATAGCTTATTCCATCGCGCGACGGCAGGCGATTGGCCTCGCTGATATAGGAATGATTGCCTGTGCTGTGTTTGTCACCGCGGCAATCACAATTCCCGACAATTTCTTCGCATAGGGCCGCTAGGTCGCAGGTTCAAAGCACTTGCTTCCCACGCCCGCATCCTCCAAGATGTTCTGTGTCCTATGTCGCAGACTACTGCCTCATCCCCGCCGCATTCCGCGCAACTCGACGCCGTCGCCCTTGAGGCCGCTCTCCGCCGCCACCTTCGCGGAGAGGTCCGCTTCGACAAGAGCACTCGCGCCCTCTACGCCACCGACGGCTCCAACTATCGCCAGGTTCCCATCGGAGTAGTAATTCCCCGCGACAAAGAAGATGTCCGCGCCACCGTCGCCATCTGCCGCGATCACCGCGCCCCATTGCTCGCCCGCGGAGCCGGCACCGCGTTAGCCGGACAATGCTGCAACGCCGCCGTCATCCTCGACTTCTCGAAATACATGGCGCGCATCCTCGAAATCGACCCCGCCCGCCGCATCGCCCGCGTCCAGCCCGGAGTCGTCCTCGATACGCTCCGCGCCGCCGCCGAAAAGCATCACCTCACCTTCGCCCCCGATCCCGCTACCCACGACCGCTGCACACTCGGAGGCATGATCGGCAACAACTCCTGCGGCGTGCACTCGATCATGGCCGGCAAAACCGACGACAACATCGAGGCGCTAGAAATCCTCACCTACCGCGGCCAGCACATGCACGTAGGCGCAACCAGCGCCGAAGATTTCGATTGCTACATCGCCGAAGGCGGACGCCGCGCCGAAATCTACGCCGGCCTCAAATCGCTCGCCGACCGCTGTGGCGACCAGGTCCGCCGCCAGTTCCCCAACATCCCCCGCCGCGTCTCCGGATACAACCTCAACCACCTGCTCCCCGAAAACGGCTTCCACGTCGCCCGCGCTCTCGTCGGCTCCGAAGGCACCTGCGTTACGATTCTCGAAGCCACTTGCCGCCTGGTCGAGAGTCCGCCCGCGCGTGTGCTCCTAGTCATCGGATGGCCCGACGTCTTCATCTGCGCCGACCACGTTCCGCAGATCATGGAGCATCGCCCCATCGGCCTCGAAGGCTTCGACGACATCATGGTCAACGCCAGCCGCCACAAAGGCGTCAACCTCGATGCCCTCGCCATGCTCCCCGAAGGCGCGGGTTGGCTGATGGTCGAGTTCGGAGCCAACGACATCGCCGAGGCCGAAGCTCAGGCACGTCACTTGATGGAGGTTCTCGACCGCTCCGCCATCCCACCCAACATGCAGCTCTTCACCGATCCGCGCCTGGCGCGCCGCATCTGGGATGTCCGCGAATCAAGCCTAGGTGTCACCGCGCACGTCCCTGGCGAACCGATTCGTTGGGAGGGCTTCGAAGACTCCGCCGTCGCGCCCGAAAAACTCGGTGCCTACCTCCGCGACCTGCGCCGCCTCATGCAGGACCATCACTACGACGGCTCCTTCTACGGACACTTCGGCCACGCCTGCGTGCATACGCGCATGGATTACGACCTCGAATCCGACGAAGGCATCCGCAAATTCCGCCAGTTCATGGAAGAGGCTGCCGACCTCGTAGTCCGCTACGGAGGCTCGCTCTCCGGCGAGCACGGAGACGGCCAGGCCCGAGGCGAGCTTCTCCCGAAAATGTTTGGCCCCGAATTAATGCAGGCCTTCCGCGAATTCAAGTCCCTCTGGGATCCCGACTGGAAGATGAATCCCGGCAAGCTAATCGATCCCTATCGCCTGGACGAGAATCTTCGCCTGGGCGCCGGCTACGATCCCTGGCAGCCCGAGACGCATTTCAAATTTCCCGACGACCACGGCAGCCTCGCCGCCGCCACCCTACGCTGCGTAGGAGTAGGCAAGTGCCGCCGCGATTCCGGTGGAGTCATGTGTCCCAGCTACCGCGTCACGCGCGAAGAAGAACACTCCACCCGAGGCCGCGCTCACCTGCTCTGGGAGATGACAAAGCGCGACGTAATCAAAGATGGCTGGGAAAGCGAAGAAGTCAAAGAATCGCTAGATCTCTGTCTAGCCTGCAAAGGCTGCAAAAGCGATTGCCCCGTAGGCGTAGACGTAGCCACCTACAAAGCAGAATTCCTGTCGCACTATTACGAAACCAACAGCCGTCCGCTAAACGAGCTGGTCCTGTCGCAATTCGAACTATGGCTAGGTGTAGCCGCTCACCTACCAGGCTTAGTGAATCTAACCACTCAACTCCCCGGCCTAAGCAACCTGGCCAAACGAGCCGCCAAAATCCCCGCCCAGCGCCGCATCCCCGCGTTAGCCCCAGAGACCTTCCAAAAATGGTGGGAAAGAAAACGTAGCGCCGGCGTCTCGCCGGCTGTCCAGCGGGCGTCCCGCCCGCTGAGTAGAACCGATCAAGCCAGCAATTTAGGCGCAAATGAGCGATCGCGCCCCGCCGAAAACCCCGTCCTCCTCTGGGCCGACACTTTCAACAACCACTTCCTCCCCTCCACCGCGAAAGCCGCCGTAGAGGTCCTAGAAGCCGCCGGATTCACCGTCACCGTCCCCCGTGCCCACCTCTGCTGCGGACGCCCGCTTTACGACGTAGGAATGCTAGATCGCGCCAAGCGCCTGCTCCTCCAGATCATGGACGAACTCCTCCCAGAAATCGAAGCCGCCACGCCCATCGTAGTTCTAGAGCCAAGCTGCGCCAGCGTCTTCCGCGACGAACTCACCAACCTCTTCCCTAAAGTCGAACGCGCCCAGGCGCTTTCGAAACAAGTCTTCCTGCTCAGCGAATTTCTAGAGCAGCGCGCCAAAAATTTCCCGCTCCCCAAACTCTCCCGCCGTGCGCTGATCCACGGCCACTGCCATCACAAAGCAATCATGAAGATGACCGCCGAAGAATCCATCCTCCAACGCATGGGCATCCACTACACCGCGCCCGCCCCCGGATGCTGCGGCATGGCGGGAGCCTTCGGCTTCGAAAAAGACAAGTACGCCATTTCGAAAGCCATCGGAGAACTCGAACTCCTCCCCGCCGTCCGCCAGGCCCCCACCGACTGGCTGATCGTAGCCGACGGCTTCAGCTGCCGCGAACAGATCGCCCAGGAGACCGACCGCCACGCCCTGCACCTCGCCGAAATCCTCCAGATGGCCCTCCGCGAATCCACCGAAACCCCCGAAGGCTACCCCATGTTCGACCCCGCCCCGCAACACTATCCCGAAGACGCCTGGGTAAGGCCACACCAAGCCGCCATAGATAAAAACATGAAGCGCACCGGCCTAGCCGTAGCCGGCATAGCCGCCGGAGCAGCCCTACTATTCACGCTAGCAAGAAGGCGCTAGGTGAGTAGTAGCGAAGGCCTTAGATCGAGCCGACACAATCAACGAAGAGCGTATGAAGAGCATACGAAGAGGGTGCCCCATCCTTTCGCGTTTTATCGCGAAGGGTGGGCCGCCAAACTGATAGCAGCCCAGGGGAACAACGAAGATGATGCGTGTAGCCCAGACCTTTGATCAAGCCGACACAATCAACCAAGAGGGTGCCCCATTCATCGCGTTTTTTGCGATGAGTGAGCCGCGAAACCGATAGCACCGCTTTTGACTGTGTGGAGCGGACACTCCTGTCCGCTGCCCTTGACGTTTGACTTTGACTTTGACCTAGTTCTTGATACGGAAGAAAGTGATCAGCACCGTAGTAGCGATGCATTCCGCGAGGCATAACTGAAAATGATGCCAGCAGTGTCGCGGCCCACCCTTGCAAAAAGCGCAAGAGTGGGGCACCCACGTTCTAATATGGGACAAAGACAGATCGCGGCGTGCGCCGTGGAGAAGTGTGGGCCACCCGCCTATCATTTTCTCCCGCTGACTTTAAGGAGAAGTTTCCGCGCAATTTTAAGTTCACGGTGACGGTTCCCCACACTTTTATCGGTGAGTTGCCTCCTGAACTACAGGCGGTTCCTCAACTTGAAGTTTCGGTTGTCGCGCAAGACCCGGTCGATCCCCCGAAGGTAAAAGCGTCGGTGGGTGAGAAGGGCGAGGACGTAGGATGAAAATATTTTGGTCATGGCAGTCGGACACACCGGGAAACATTGGCCGCCACTTTGTACGGGATGCCCTGAAAGATGCCATCGCAAGATTGAAACAAGCCGATGGGATTGATGACGCGGTGCGGGAAGCCCTCCACCTCGATCAGGATATACAGGGTGAGACCGGCGCCCCCGATCTCGCACGGACGATTCTCAAGAAGATTCCGCAGGCCGAGGTCGTCGTGGCCGATGTCACGCTCGTTGGAAAGACAGACGATGGTGATCGGTTGATCAATTCGAACGTTGCAATCGAACTCGGCTATGCCTTCCACGCCTGTACGGATGAGAGGACAGTTTTGGTGTTTAACAAACACTACGGGACATACGAAGACCTTCCGTTCGACCTGCGTCACAAAGGAGGCGCGGTTGATTTCAATTTAAAACCCGAGGCCAGCAAAGATGAGATCGCGGCGGCGCGACGGTCACTGACCGATGCCTTTGTGTGTAAGCTTAGGCCATTTGTGGAAGGCCCTCCCAGGATCAAAGAAGCCCTGTCTTTGAGGCCAATTATCAAGCATCGTATTCTCCAAAGACACCGGATGCCCGACGGTGGAACCGACGATGTATTCGAAATAAACGTTTATATCGAGAACGACGGGGAAATAGCCGTGACTGAATTTATGCTCGCTCTAGAAATGCCTCCTAACTTTCCAGATAACGGCATTCCCTATGGCATGCACTTCGAGCATGACCCGGAGGGATTTGTCCGGTGGTCTCGCACAAACTCGAGTTCAGGAGTCCGAATCGACATTCTGCATCCAGGGATAACAACACCCTCACTGATTAAGTTTAACGGTGCGGTAAGGGCGGAGACCAAGCGACTACATCCTGACGAACTAGAGAAGCAGATCACCGCGACCGTCTATTCCGGAAACATGAAAAAGAAGCAGACCTCCCTCGCGATCAGGGAGTTGTATGTTGACCTGGGGTAGTCCGTCCTCGATTTGGCTGATGAGATGGCCGTGTCGGCCCAGCTTCAACGGGTACAACGTCTTGATAATCTACAGCCACCCGCCTGAACCAAAACAAAATTAGGACTCGCGCTTGACAGATCAGCGTAAAATAGATTCATAGCAGACAATATGCTCTACTCCCCTCCGCTGCCAAACTGCCTCCCAGGAGGCGCGGCGGAGCTGATCTTTGAAATATTCAATAGTTTGAGCAGCACCCGAAGCCCAGAACCCCCAAAGTTCGCACCCGTCACCTCTCAAGGAACGGTTTTTGAACTTTCCTGCGACCTGTCACCTAAGACCTGCGACCCGATCCCATAACTCCTTATCGCGGAATATTTTACAAATAACTCCATTAAAATCAAAGATTTGAAAGGAATTTCGCGCCACATCTATGATTCTAAAGAAACGCGGCATTGATTTTTCTGGAGTGCAGGATAGTAACCCAAAGGTAAACAAGCCGCACCCAAATAAGGGAGATAAAGCTAACTCATTATCGCTCAATACTTTACATGTAAGTCATTATAGCTCAATACTTTGCAAGGAATTTTCCCGTAAGTTGATGATTCCAAACATACCGGGGGGTAGGGGGGTACCCCCAAGCGGTGCAGCCCTATTTGCTTGCGTACTGGTCAGCCTCCCGAGAAAGTGAAGCGAGACATACAAAATATCGAGCCACTGCCCATCCCGCCCCATTTCTGGGACAATAGACAATAGATAAAGACAGCAGGTCCACGTAGCGGCCCTCGGTCCCCGTCGCACCGCCACACGCCGCATCCTTAATAGAGACCTGAAACCAGAAAGCTGGACCCTATGGAAACCCCCAATCAAACCCTCCTGGCGCCGACACCGGCGCAGTCAACCATCGCCCTCCCTTCACAGAGCAAAATGTTGCAAGGCTCGGTGCTGGTGCTGATCCAGTTTGACGTCTGCGAGGAGATCAATCTCGACTCCTTGCGCAACATCTTTGGAGCGCGCCGCCAGGAGGCCAGCTTCAAGCACCCCGCCCCGGGATACGTTCGCTTCCAGCGCCCGCCGGTGGTCGAACAGGTTGAGCCGTTGATCCTCGAGAGCGGCGAGCGCCTCGACGTCCAGATCAAGTACTACGATTACGGCGTGCTTAGCGTTGTCTTCGAGTTGCCGTTCTCCGGCGACTGGGATACGCTGGTCGGCCTCGCTGGCCGCTGGGTTTGGGATACCGACTTCGCGAGCTTCGCCCAGAAGATCGTGAAACAGAAGATCGAGCGTGCCCGCCCCGCTCTGGTCAAGCTTTACGACACCTGGTTGCATGAAGATTATTTTGTCTTCCATGTCCGCGACATCGCCGGCAATCCGTCGGCGGCCGAGCTGCTCGCGACCCAGGGAGGACGCATCGCCCAGATCGTGCGCGGAGAAAATATGCCGCTCTCCGAAGGCGAACAAGCCGAGATCATGCAATCGAAGATCTCTTACTACCCCAACGATCTGGCTGTAATCAGCTGGAACGGCGCTTTTCTCTACGACTCAACCGCCGGCGCAGAGACCGTGATCCAACTACTCGAATATGCCAACTCGCAGCTTCTAGAATTTCGCCACTACGACGAATTGCTTACCCGCGAACTGGCCAGCGTTTACGATTTCATGGACCATGGCTCTGGCATCTGGGCCCGCTGGCGCACCGCCCGGCGCGCCAGTCGCCTCCATACCGTCCTGCTCGACGTGGATGAACTGACGGAGCGGGCTGACAATGCCATCAAGTTCCTCAGTGACATGTTCTCGGCGCGCCTCTACAAAGTGGCCGCGTCAAAGATCGGCGTCACCGACTACAAAGACCTGGTTAACCAGAAAGTCCATACCGCCGAAGAGCTCTACCGCTTCATGATCGACCAGTTTCACCAGAGCCGGGCGTTTGTGCTGGAGCTGATGGTGGTGATCATCCTGATCATCGATTTGATCTGGCTGTTCAAGGGACGGACCCCGGTCTAGTTCTCAGGTGTATGTACAAATGTTCCACGTGGAACATTTGTACATGCATAAATATATGTGCAGTATTGTAAGTATTGCAGAACCCCATAGTTCGCTGTGCGGTCAGGCTCTCAGCCCTGTAATTTGGCGCGCACCGTTAGTTGCTGCTTGAGTCCAGCCACGCTGATTCCCAAACCTGCGGCCATGCAGAGGCCGAGAACCGCAGGAGTCGCGGCCGAAACTCCGCCTTTGTGCAGAAAGACGAACCAGCGATCCCAGCCCAGCCCGAGGCGCGCGGGTTCGCCGTTGGTGAGGTATCTCCAGAACAGATGAATCTGTCCGCTTAGCGAGTAGTTGAGACGGTAGGTCCAGTTGGCGTCGTAATAGCGGCCGCGCGGGACCTGATCTTCCATAAAGCTGGTCGCTAGCGAGACGCACTGAACGAAGGCTCCGAGAGCGAGCGCGAAGAGTACGATCTTTTTTATGTTGGATGTGTTCATGTTCGGTGCGCCAGCAGCCAAGATCGGCCCCAATCCTAAGCAGAGCAGCGCGATCGATGGGACGAGATAGCGCGGCCCGACGCAATAGCCGCCCTCCCACTGCGTGTAGCGCGCAAAGAAAAACAAATACAGCAAGGGAAGCAGGATTGCCACGGTCGCCACGCCTCGTTCCAGTTTCCAAAGGCGCCGGAGGCCAGCCAGTGCGAGGATCACCGGCGGCGCGAAAATAAATACCGACTTGCCTGGTGACAACAGAAATCCGTAGAGGCCTTTCCAGAGCGGAGTATCAAAAGTGTTGAGGCGCTTGGCGCCCTCAGCGGCGGTTGGATATCCAAACTGAAACGGGCCGCCGAACAAGATCGTATTGTGTACGAGCAGGAGCGTTACTCCGATCGCCGATGCAGCGCACAAGAGCAATGCCATACGCAGCGCCGGCTTTCCATCACGCACCAGCACTGCGGCTGCAAATACGGGAATAGCTAGAACGTTGGTCGGACGCACGATGGTAGCGAGCCCGAGAATCAGCCCGGCGATGAATGCCGCCCGCCATGTAATTGCTTGTCTTCCGCGCCCGAAAAGAAGGAGCGCAACTCCCATGAAAATCGCCGCCGTTAAGGGTTCGGAGAAGAGCCATCCCGAATAAGCAAAGATCGGCGTTCCGAGAGCAACAATGATCGCGGCGAACAAGGCTGCACGCAGTGCGATTCCGATTCCACTGAGCAACAAGAAAAAGAACGCAACGGTCAGGGCGGCGAAAGTAGCACTGCTCAAGCAGGAAGAGAAGGCAACGATCAGATCGGTATCCTCCTGCGGCACGCCGGGCAGACGCGCCAGCAAGTATTGTCCGAGGGCATACCAGGGCGCGCACAAGAGAGCTTGCCCCGGCGGATAGGCCGCGCGCGGCTGGCCCGTCCGATCGTATCGCCCGTAAAAATTGTGCAACTGCACCGCTTGCGGAACGGCCGTAGAGCCGCGCAGCACAAGGCTTTCGGTGGTGTAGAGAATGTTGTATTCGTCAGGCGTGCGGACGCGGCCGGTTGAAGTGAGCAGATAAAAGAATTGGAAGGATAGGAAAAGCCAGACGGCAATGCGACGCAACGAAGGTGAGTTCGGCTGTGATGAATGCGTGGCTGATGCTAGCGGGATGCTGGAAGTGGACACGTGATTTGATCGTATCAATCGTATTTGGCGAATGCGACGATTTGTGAATCCGCAGGGTTACTAGCGGCGCTACACTTCACCGCAAAGGAAAAGCCTCTCAAGAGGTGCTTCTCTGGAGAGGCTTGGGGGGAAATCTTAACGAGTGTCCTTTGGCCTAGTGTTTCTTTTTCTTGGCGGCTTTCTTCTTGGTTGCCATGAAGTGTTTCCTCCGTTTGAACGATTTGTTCTCCCAAGGTTCTCGACAGGGCACCTTGATGCCCGGGCTACTCAACAACTTGTATGAGCAGCTGTCCTACCACAAGATATTGCCATGAGTATGTAATTTGTCAATGAAAATATCGCGTCAGCGGACGATTTTGGTGGAAGGCGTGCTTGGCTTTGCGAAGCGACCGCAACTGAATTTCGTCCGCGCGAGAAGCCTCCCTTCGCCGGCGCCAAAGAATTCTGCTTTGCCTGTGCGATAATTTCAGAAGAAATTATGTCTGAACACAAAGTATTTTGCGCAAAGCTAAAGCAGGAGTTGCCCGGCCTCCCCGAGCCTCCCTTCGACAGCGACTTGGGAAAAAAGATTTACGACAACGTCTCGCAACAGGCTTGGGGCCAGTGGATGGAGCACTGCAAGATGCTGCTCAACGAGTATCGCCTGAATCCGGCGCGCAAGCAGGATCAGGAAGTGATCGTCCAGCAGATGGAGCAGTTTTTCTTTGGTGAAGGGGCCGCGCGTCCCGCCGAATACGTTCCTCCGTCACATTAAGTGGGCGACGACGAGCGCGCGACGACGCGAGCATCGCGAGCTATCTAGACGCATACTTCATCATTGGCATTGGCGGGCAAGGCTGGTTACTGAGGAGTTACCCTCGGCCAGAAATAGTAGCCAATTCATCATCATGTAACACTTTGTGATGACAATTAGGATGTGGCCTCGCATGTCGCCAGTCCGCCGAGCATTGATCCGCCGAGCATTGATCCGCCGACCGTGGTCCCGAAGGTCGTGGTGCCGGGAACATATGACACGCTGATCCTCTCGGATCTGCATCTCGGCGCGGACATGAGCCGCGCTCGCGAGGCGTTGCACGTTCTCCAGGACAATCGATATCGCCGCCTGATTCTGCTAGGCGACATCTTCGCCGACCTTAATTTCGGACGCCTGAAAAAAGAGCACTGGAAATTTCTCGGCTACATTCGCAAGCTCTCCAATCCCAAACGCAAAGTCGAAGTGGTTTGGGTTGAAGGCAATCACGATCACGGCCTGGCCGAGATTATGTCGCATCTGGTCGGCGTGCGCGTGTACCAGGAATATCAATGGGAATATCAGGGCCAGCGCCACATCGCTGTGCACGGCCATCAGTTTGATGGCTTCGTGGTGAGCAATGTGCGCGTCAGTTATCTCATCGGAACGCTGCTCTACCTGCAACTGCAGAAGTGGGATTCGAAAAATAAAACGCTGACCCGCTTCCTCGACCGGCTGGGTACAAGCTGGCAGCGCCTGTCGCCGAAGGTTGCCGACGGCGCCCTCGGATACGCCCGCCATCACCAGGCGGCGCGTATCTTCTGCGGACACACGCACGCGGCCATGCAAAAGACGGACGCCGAGCATGACATTGAATATTTCAATTGCGGCGCCTGGATCGATGCGCATCCTACTTTTATTACGGTCGGCGAAGATGGAGTCCGCATCCATGAATATGTTGAGCGCCCGGACGATCTTCATCCCACGGGCGAGCAAGGCGCATCTGATATCGAAGCTGGTGAATTCGGCGACGACACGGAATGGCTCGAAGATGGGGAATTCGAGGGTGTGACCACTTAAACTCGTCTTCGCCGATACGATAATTTTAGAAACAATTCGTGGGAAAATAAATCGTCGCCCGGAAACGAGGCAGAGGAGAACTTGCGCAAACTAACTATCGTTTTCCACCACGCTGGCGGAGGACATCAAAGCGCGGCAGAGGCCCTCAAGGCCACATTCTCCACGCAAGCGGATCCGTGGGACGTCAGCCTTCTCGACATCCAGGAATTGCTCGACCCACTCGACTTGATTCGTCGCGCGACGGGCATACGCATTCAGGACACGTACAACCTGATTCTGCGCAAAGGCTGGACGCGATTCACTCCGCAACTCCTGCTCGTTTTGCAGACAACGATTCGCATCTATCATTCTCCGATCGTGAAGGCGCTGCGAGCTTATTGGGCCGAACATCCGGCGGACCTGGTGTTGTCGGTGATTCCCCACTTCAATCGCGAGATTGCGGAAAGCCTACAGCCGCAGAGCGCGAGAATGCGTGACGGCAAAACGTCCGGGACTCGAACTCCCTTTGTCACACTGATTACCGATCTGGCAGATTATCCGCCGCATTTCTGGATCGAGCGCGAATCGGAGTACATCATTGCCGGGACAGAACGCGCGCGGCAACAAGCATTAACGATCGGCCTTCCCGCCGATCACATCTTCCGGACGTCGGGAATGATTCTGAAGCCGAAGTTTTACGAGAAGACGACCGTCGACCGCGTGGCGGAAAGAAAGCAACTGGGTCTCAATCCCGATTGTCCGACTGGCATCGTGCTCTTCGGAGGCCACGGCTCGCAGGTGATGGTCGACATCACACGGAAACTTAATGAGGCGGGAAGCGGAGTGCAGCTGATTCTGATCTGCGGGTACAATCAGAAGCTCGCGGCGGAGTTGACGGATCTGAAGACCGCGAAGCCGAAGCTTGTCGTTGGATTCGCCAAGAATGTCGATTACTATATGGCGCTCGCCGACTTCTTTATCGGAAAGCCCGGGCCGGGCTCGATCAGCGAAGCGTTGCAGTTTCACTTGCCGGTGATCGTCGAATGCAATTCGAAAACGCTGCCGCAAGAGCGCTACAACGCCGAGTGGGTGACGGAGAACGGCTACGGAATTGTGGTGCAGAGCTTCAAGAAAATTGCACCCGCGGTGCAGCGATTGCTTGAGCCTGCGACTTTCGCCGATTTCCAGCGCAAGGCTGACGAGTATTCGAATCGAGCGCTGTTTGAGGTGCCGGCGATCCTCGAAAAATGCGCGGAAGGAACGCCGGCCGCGCCGCAATCTCAGCCTGTTTAGCCAACGCAAGGCGCGCTAGAAATGCACGGCGACGCCGGTCGAGAAGCGCACGCCATTCTGGCCCGTGCCATAAAAACGCGAGTTGAGCCAATCAAGCTCTCCGCGCACCGCTACCGGCCCGAAGATTTTGTAGTCGAGGCCGCCGCCGAGTCCATCGACAAATGAAGTGTTGGAGTCTGAAACTCCGTTGCTGCGGCTGACGTGGCCTACTCCGAACAAGAACTCGGCGAAGGGACGGAAGCGCTGCACCTGCACCGAAACCCTCGGACCAAACAAAACATTGTGTTCGGCAACGTTGACTTGCAAAGGACATACAACGCCAGGGCAATCGTAAGTGTGGCTGCCGTAGTGGCCATCAACATCGACCACTAGGCCGATCCAAGGCAGAAATTTCCCTTCCAGCGTGGCATCCCATCCATTCAGATTTGAAGTGTCGTTCGAAACAATAGGAGTGCGGTCGTAAGAGTAGCCGAAAAATACATTGCCCTTCGTCGGAATCTGCGCCCAGGCGGCGCCGGCCATCATGATTAACAAAACAAGAGTCCACAATCTTCGCATAGTCGTTCTCCTTGCATGCGGTTCGTCGTTATTCAATTTGAGACGCGGCGTGAATGCGTTGTTGGGAGATAGATGCGCTCGGAGCGCAAAACTTTGCCTGTGGAAGGGATGTAAGTTGTTCGATCGGTCAGCGAAAGAGCGCGGCAAAAAAGCCGCCGAGTTTTCTGAAGAAGCCGCGTTTTGGCGCGGGATTGGCAGACGCGGTTTGGCTTCCATCGGGCGATGAGTTTTTGTTTGCGGGCGGGGGCAGCGGAGCGGCTAAAGCGGGCATGGCTCCGGGGCGCGCATCGAGCGGAAGGGCGCGCACATCGTCGATCGGCGCGGGAGCAGGGCCGGTCGCGTGGAAGACAAAAGGCGCTTCTACTTGCACGTGAAGTTCGTTGGGCGCTACAGAGGCGTCGAGTGGAGCGGCCGGTGCGGGCACGGACGTAGATGGCGCGCTCTCGGCGTGCGGAGTCTGCGAGGCGGACGCCGGGTTCGGGTTCAACGGCGGCAGCGTCACACTCGGCGGATTCGGCGTTTCGCTCTGCACAGGCAGATTGTTCGTTGTGCGCTGCGTGGACTCGCGGGGCGGCGGACATCCGCACTCGGGCGGCACT
Organism: Acidobacteriaceae bacterium; assembly: GCA_003132405.1. Lineage (GTDB taxonomy): Bacteria > Acidobacteriota > Terriglobia > Terriglobales > Acidobacteriaceae > Acidiflorens. Next base: position 111,456 of record PKXQ01000081.1, read on the forward strand.
GCCATATCTACACGATCGAGTTGTCCGGAATGAAACATGAGCTGATCGGTGGCCTTCACCTGATAAGTACGGTCGCCGATTAACTCGCTAACAATTGCCGCGGCGGTGTTGCCGGGGAGTGCGCGCACGCAAGTGTTGCCCTGATTGTCGGCGCTGATGGCGTAGTGAAATTCTCCGGGCCCGACTAGAAGGATGCGGAAGTCCGGCGTCATCACGGAATCCGAAGAAGCGTCGAGAGTGAAGTGTGCCTCGAGCGCGCCGGTGTTCATGCTGAGCATTACGTTGTGGCGATTCTGCGACGGGGTCACGGAGACGGTCGTGCCTGGGCAAACATGCACCTCGCCGCCGCTTGACAGGTTGACGACGGCGGTGTCGGGACCGGCTGTAATAGTAGAGCCAGAGCCCGCATCCTTTCCCGTGAGTGCCACTGGACTCGCCGTGCGCACAGAGGCGACTACCGGCTGCGGCGACGGCGTGAGACTCGGAGTTGCCGGCGGCTCAAATGGCGAACTCCGCGCCTGATCGGAAGCCTTGCCAAGATGCACCACCAGCCGATTGCCGGCGGCATCCCATTTATAGGCGCGTGGCGCGAGGAGATCGACGACCACGCGAGCGATCGGCGGATTCTGTTGAAACTGGTCGGCGCGCAGCGAGCCGATCTGATCGGCTTGTACGCTGATTTTTTTCTGCGGCGTATCGAGGCGCGCGTTCGGCAGATCAATCACGAGCCGATCAGGATTCGTGATTGCCTGAATCGACGGAACGAGCGGCCTCGTCGATAAAATCTCAACTGCCTGGCCGTCTTTTTCCTGCACGATGCGGAAGCTTTTGATTGCCGCAATCTTGCTCGGAGCAGTATTGCTGACGGTAGCCTTCGACTCCGGATTACTCGGAGCCTGCGCGTAAAGCGGGAACGCTGCGAGGACAAGCATTCCCACCGCGCGCAAACGGCCGCGAGATAGCGGTTTACGGAACGCAAAAATCGGTGGGGAGTCCTTCACAGCAGCGCTCGAGTGTTACTCAAACATACCACTCGCGGCTTGCAGTAAGAAAGTTAGACTAAGCGACAGCGGCTGGCTTTGCATTACGAATCTGCAAGAAATTCGTATTCATCGATGACCGCGGCTACGGCCAATTTTCCCGCGGGATCGCCACCTTCGACGCGCATTACGCGGCCTTTGCACCGCACCCGTATGCTTTCGGTCAACGTGATTTCGGGTGGCAAGGTCAGGGTGAAGTCGATCGCGGAGCCGGCCTGTTTGGCGGAATCGACGTAGAAGCAGATTCCGCGCGCGCTCACGTCGCGGGTCTGCGCCGTGTGCTCTTCTTCGTTTTCTCCGTAACGGACGCTTACCGGCAGGCGAAGCGCGAAGCGCCGCGTGGCCCGCTTGTCATTTTCCTGGTCGCGCTGCGTCTCGGCCATTGAGTAGCTCCAAAAAAGCAAGGTTTCAAAGTTTCAAGGTTTCAAAGAGCCCGTTCGAACCGCCTGTAAGCATGGCAATTGACGGGCAGACTGTCAAGCAGAGCTAAGGTTTCAGAGTTTCAAGGTTTCAATGTTTCAAGGAAAGAGCAAGGCCGTGAAGTTGGCTACCTAATCATCGAAACCTTGAAACCTTGAAACCTTGAAACCTTGAAACCTGCCTCCCAGCGCTACAATAAACCCGTGGTCTTCGTCCTCGACAACTACGATTCGTTCACTTACAACCTCGTCCAGTACGTCGGCGAACTGGGCATGAAGGTCGAGGTCCGCCGCAACGATGAAGTGACCGTCGACGAGATCGAAGCGATGCATCCCGAGCGCATCATCGTTTCTCCCGGACCATGCACGCCGCAGGACGCCGGCATCAGCATCGATGTCATCCGCCATTTTGCGAGCCGGGCTGCATACAAAGTGCCGCTGCTCGGAGTCTGCCTCGGGCACCAGGCGATTGGCGCGGCCTTTGGAGGGCAAGTGGTCCGCGCGAAGAATCTGATGCATGGCAAGACCAGCCAGGTCGAGCACGATGGCAAGACCATCTTTCGCGGCCTCTCTTCACCGATGACCGCGACCCGCTATCACTCGCTGATCGTCGCCGAAGACGATCTGCCAAGCGACCTCGAAGTCAGCGCCTGGACGACGGACAAAGACGGAACCCGCGTCATCATGGGCCTGCGCCATAAGAAATTCGCGGTCGAAGGCGTGCAGTTTCATCCCGAGAGCGTGCTGACGGACGAAGGGAAGAAACTGGTGGCAAATTTCCTGCGAAGTTGAGGTTGCTGATCGTACGAGCGGTGCGATCTTAGAGAGGATGGCGGGTCCCACCCTAACGCGAAAAGCGTGCGTTAGGATGAGGCGCCCGGCTGGATGAGTGGAGAAAGAAATCGCGATGGAAGCTCGTCGTCATCTAGTTTTCACTGTGCTGCAAGTCATCGCGGCGAGTGTTCTCTTTTGGATACTGGCTACGCGAAACATTCCCTGGAATGCACAGCGCTACATCGGAACGGCATTGGTCGTGGTGGGAATTAGTTTTATTGTGGTTGCCCGCTATCAGCTCGGTAGATCGTTTGCGATAACTCCGAAAGCTCGCGAACTTGTTACGCACGGCCTGTACTCGAAGATTCGCAATCCTATTTATGTCTTCGGCATTGTGATGTTCACAGGGGTGGCAATGGTCTTGCAGATGCGCGGCCTGTGGATCGCCCTGGTGGTGCTGTTCGTCCTGCAGGCGATGCGCGCCCATCGTGAGGCCCGCGTGCTGGAGGCGGCTTTTGGCGATGCCTACCGCGAGTACCGGCGCAAGACGTGGTTTTAAGCGACAACAGATATTTCGTTTAGCATTCATGGTCTGTGGGCATATGTTCACCACAGCGGCGCGACGGGCTCTTCGTGGAATACGGGCGCCGGCCCGCCTTTGTTCGACAGGCGGATCGCCGCCATGTAAGGTTTGGCTTGCGGATCGTAGGTCACGGTGATGCTTCCTCCTTTTCCTGGCGAGCCATCGAAGCCGCTGCGCCCGTCGGAACCGCTGCTTCCGCTGCTTCCGCTCGGCGTTCCCATGCCTCCGGAGCCGCCGCGGCCGCCGCGACCGCCTCTTCCGCCGGATCCTCCGGGGCCTCCATCAGCTTTCACCGTCAGCGTGCCTCCCTGGGGATCGACGAGGTAGAGCTTATCCTTGCCCAGCGCCGATACTCCGACCTGAAGTAGAGGATGGCTGCCCGCTCTTAGCGCGATACGAACCTGCACTGCGGACGCGTCTCCGCCGGGGCCTCCATCCTGGCCATTTGAGCCATCAGTTCCGTTTCCGCCATTTCCTCCTGGGGATGGATTATTCGGATCCATCGAACCGCTGCTGCCGCTTGCGCCATCCATTCCATCGCTGCCGTTCATGCCACTCGAGCCCGCGCTGCCGGAGTAATTCGAAACGAACGCGTAGTTATAGCGCACAGGAATGTCGAGCTCGGCAATGTGAATGTCGGGATGACTGGGCACGGTGATGGATACGTGCGCCAGCTTTCCGTCGCTGATTCTCGGGTCTTTGGGAAGAGTGAGAACGCCTTTCTGGTTTACGGTAGCGACAGTGGCTGTGACCGTTAGGTCTTTCCACATTACCTTCCCCTTGCCAGCGCCTTCCGTCTGTATCGTCTTGCCGTCGGTTTCAGTAACTACAACCACGAGCGCTGACTTCTCCCCGGGCGCGATTCCAGGGCCGTTTGGCAGATTGACCGCGATCGACGCGACGGGAGTCTTGGCCAGGTAAACCTTCATCCCCAGGTGGACTTTCATCGACGTGCAGCCACTGAGCGCGAGCAGGAGCGCCGCGCCTAGGCAGGCCGCGAAGCTTGTATTGATCCAACCCCGAATTGGTAGCAACGTCAGTGACCTGAACCTGCTCATGGCTGATCTCCTTCGGGTGGTCCACGATATTGAGGAGTTATTCCTGACTCAACGTAATTGAAATTAGTTGATCGCGCACCTCGGGACTCATACTAATAAATATTTTTTCGGGATGCTTGATGAATCGAACACACAATCAACCACGATGTTGTGGATTAACGAGTATGCACAGGTAAAGTTTTGTGAAGGTTGCGTGTTGATTTGTCAGGAACAGAGTTACTGGTGGAGTTACTGCGGAAGTCGCAAGACTCAGCGCGCAGCCCCCATCCAGACGTGGGAAAACCCGACGTCAGGATGGGTGCTCGCTGAGTTATTTTGAACGCCTAGTTGTTAGTGACCTCATACACAATTCCAAGGTTATACGTTCCACCATAGGCGGTCGTGCCGTAGACATTCCCGGCGCTGTCAAGAATCACGCCACCATACGGAGTGATTCCGCCAGCATCGGCGACGCTGGCGAGAATCGCTTCTCCGTAGGAGCCGTCGAAGAAGTTAAATAAATCATACGCGGTCCCGTAGCTGTATAGACCTCCTGCGAGCGTTGTGCCAAAAACGTCGCCGTCTTTGTCGAGCGTTACCCCCGCAAAAGGATTGGCGCCATCTCCATTGGCTTCGCCCTTGAAGGCGTAGAGAACTTTCTTTCTCCACTCCGCTCCCTTGGTTCGGGTAAGTGGCGGCCGTAGCTCGAAGACGGTGCCGAAGCTTTTCAGTTTGCCGGTGCCCACTGTTGTCCCGTAGATGTTTCCTTCCTTGTCGAGCGCGAGCGTGCCCTCTGGACCGGTCCCCGCTTTAAATGCAGGGAAGGTGTAGAGCGTCGCCGCCGCCCACTCCCCTTGCAGATTTTGCGAGAGTTCGTAGACAGTTGGATGATCGCCGACAGAGCCGATGCCGTAGATGTTACCGGCGGGATCCATCGTCTGTCCGGCATAATTTCCCTGGGGACAGGCATAGATCAGTTGCTCGGTCCAAACGCCGCCCGAGAGGCTAAGCTCGAAGACCGCGCCAGTGCCGGTGCGCGGGTAAGTTGTGCCATATAGGTTGCCCGACGAATCCGTGATCAGGCCGTTGATGGGCGTAGCATTGTACGTGCCGCCCGTGAAGCTATAGAGAACGGTTTCTGTCCAGCTCGATCCCGTGGGCGTAAGTTCGAAGACTGTGCCGTATCCGTTCGCGCCGCCCGCCATCGTCGTGCCGTAAAGATTTCCCGAATGGTCGAAAATCAATGCGCCATAACCAGGGCCGCCACCGTCGGCTCCGCCAGTGAAACTATAGAGCGTGGTCCCGTTCCACCCGCCGCTGCCGTTCGGCGATACTTTAAATACGGATCCTTCGTCGATGCCGCCATTGTTGGTGGTGCCGTAGAAGTTGCCGGCGCCGTCCGCGACGAGGTTGGCCAGCGAACCCGTGCCATAGGGATCGCCGTATTCCGGTTGATCGTAGATGTCGGTCATGGTTTGCGCCGACGCCGGACGTGCCGCCATGAGCCATGCCGACAGCACAGCCACGGCCAAGGTGATCGCCAGTTTATTCGAGCCGAATTTAGGCCCTACCCAAATATTCGAATGGTTTGCGCCGCGCTTCGCGGCCGCTTCCGTGGTTACTGCGGAATACATACTATCCTCCACGATTCATAAGCCTCCGACGGCTCGAGCACTCGAGGTTCGTGGACTTGCTTTCGCCGACTATTGGGAAGATCGAGGCTCGCACTTTGCGAGGCGGTGTTTCGGTGCGAGATCACTGCAGGGGGTTGTACTAAGGATCTATCAGGAAAATCCCTAGACCGCACATGCGGTATTGCGGTTTCGAAGAAGCGCGAAGGACGGGACTCCGAGCCCTACTCCGATCCTTACTCCAGGCCTCGGGCCATTTCGACCGCGCGAAGCACGGCGCGCGCCTTGTTTTCCGTTTCTTCGAATTCACTCTGCGGATCGGAATCGGCCACAATTCCCGCGCCCGCTTGCAAAGTGGCCTTTTTGCCTTTCATGACCATAGTTCGAATCGCGATGCAGGAATCGAGATTGCCGGCGAAATCGGCGTAGAGAACGGCGCCGCCATAGACGCCGCGCCGCGTTGGTTCCAGTTCTTCGATGATCTGCATGGCGCGAACCTTGGGCGCGCCGCTAAGGGTACCGGCAGGGAAGCAGGCGGCGAAGGCATCCATCGCGCTCAGTTCGGGACGCAGCCGGCCTTCGAGCGCCGAGACGAGATGCATGACGTGGGAGTAACGCTCCACATACATCAGGTTGCGAACTTTTACCGAGCCGTATTCGCTGACGCGGCCGAGATCGTTGCGGCCGAGGTCGACGAGCATCACATGCTCGGCACGTTCTTTTTCGTCGGCGAGCATTTTCTTTTCGAGCGCCGCGTCGGCGGCCTCGTCGCGGCCTCGCGGGTGAGTTCCGGCAATCGGACGGTATTCGAGTTTGCATCCTCCGGCCGAGGCGCGCACCAGCATTTCAGGAGACGAACCGACCACGTGCATACCCTGATTTGTTTTCTTGTCGTTAACATTAACGTCGGCGCTCGCGCCGATGCGCAGGAAGTACATGTAAGGTGACGGATTCACTGTGCGCAAAGCGCGATAGAGATCGAATGGAGCGACGCCCGGCTCGAAATCCCAGCGCTGCGAAAGCACGACTTGAAAAATGTCTCCGGCGGCAATGTATTCCTTGGCGCGGCGGACACTCGCCAGAAACTTTGGCTTCGGAGTGCGCGCCCGCGGCTTCAGCTTTGACTTAGGGGCGGTTTTGCGCCAGTGCGCTGGTTTCCATCCGGCAGCGAGCTTTCGCTCGATGCCGGCGATGTCTTTCGCTGCCCGTTCATAGGCTGCTTGGGGTGCTTCTCGCTTGACGTCTGCCGAGGCCACGATGTGAATTTGGTGGCGCAGGTGATCGAAGGCCAGCACGCGATCGAAAAACATCAGCACGCAATCGGGAAGGTTGAGATCGTCGTCGGCGTGCTCGCCGATATTTTCGAGGCGGCGAACAATGTCGTAGGCGCAATAGCCGACCGCGCCCGCGGTGAAGGGCGGCAAGCCTTCCATCGTCGCTGGGCGATGCTGCTGCAAGAGCTCTTTTATGACCTCGAAAATATTTCCCGTGGGGCGTTCGACCTTGCGGCCACGCGTAATGGTGATCGCGGCACCGCGTGACTCGAGTCGTAGAAATGGACGCACTCCCAAGAACGTGTAGCGCCCGATTTTTTCTCCGCCTTCGATCGACTCCAGCAGGAAGGCATCCGGTTCGCCGTCGGCCACGGCGAGGAAGGCAGAGACGGGCGTAAGCAGGTCGGCGGAGATCGACTTCGCCACCGGAACCAGCGTGGCGTTGCGCGAGAGGCGCGAGAACTCTTTGTAGTCGGGACGGATCACGAGGAAATCTTCACTACTCCGAACGGCTATTTTTGATCGGTGGCGCCCGCGTGAGGAGTTGTCTCCGCGGGGGCTCGAGGAACTGTTTTCACTGGACTCAGCTTCTTCAATCTCTCACTCCACTTGGCATCGTCATAGACGAGTGGCTGACTGGAAGCCGAAATGCGTTCGGACCACTGAACCGTGTAGTAATCATCCGTGCCCTTAATGCAGATGAATAGAGTGGATTCGCTATGCGCGTATCCGTCGGAATTCATGGTCCCGCAACTTGCCCATGCGACAAACCCATTGTGGCCACTGACTGTTGTGGCACCCATCCCCTTGGAGGAGAATGTATCTGGACAACGACGTTTAAAGCCCCCAGCGATGGCATTGATATATCCTTCCGGGCTTACATTGGGCCTGGAGGAAAGCCCCTTTCTGCCCGTCTGGGTAATCATTTGAGACCAATGGTCAATCGTCTCTCCCTTGAGCACCATCTCATTGATGTAAAAGTCGTTATGCGCGCGTGCAGAGGCCCCGACGAATCCCTGTGGAAATGGAATCACCAGAATCTCGCTGAAGATTGGAGTGATGATTTCACTGGGCTTAAGGTCATTGAAGTCGCCTTTGCCTGCGTGGGCGTCGCTTTGCGCTGCCGCAAATAAACAAACACCGCAGGCAAGAGATGCGAGCATAAGGACTTTTTTGTTCATAGACTTCAGGTTTATACACAATGAGGGTACGGCGATCTGGGTCTGATGTAAATGGGTTCCCTTTCCGGCACTCCCTTCGCTTGCCTAGGTTTCGGGGGCGGCCATATACTTTGCGAGGCTTGCTCGATATTAGAAGAAGATCGTAATCGCAATATTGCGGAGACTTTATGACGACAGCGTTGGAACTTGAACAGGAAACTAATCCCTGGCAGGCGCAAGCAGCCCGCTTCGACCTGGCCGCGAAAAAGCTGAATCTCGACGATGGCCTGTGGCGGGTGCTGAGCAGTCCGAGCCGCGAAATTATCGTGCACATTCCGGTACAGCTCGACAACGGGCGCCTCGAAGTTTTTACCGGCTATCGCGTGCAGCACTCGATCGCGCGCGGTCCGGCCAAGGGCGGACTGCGCTATGGCCCCGATGTCAATCTCGACGAAGTGCGGGCGCTCGCCAGTTGGATGACGTGGAAGTGCGCGGTGGTGAATATTCCTTTCGGCGGCGCCAAGGGCGGCATCATTTGCGATCCGCACAAAATGTCGCAGGGCGAACTCGAGCGCATGACGCGCCGCTATACGGCGGAGCTCTTCGAATTCATCGGCCCGGAAAAAGATGTCCCGGCGCCTGACGTCAATACGAACGAACAGACCATGGCGTGGATCATGGACACCTATTCCATGCACGCGCGCCAGACGGTCACTGCCGTTGTAACGGGCAAGCCGATCAACATTGGCGGATCGCGCGGCCGCCGCGAAGCCACTGGTCGCGGAGTGCTCATGGTTTGCGAGCAGGCGATCAAGAAGCTGCGCCTGAATCGCGATACCTGCCGCGTCATTATTCAAGGCTTCGGCAACGTGGGATCGAACGCGGCTCGCCTGATGGCGGCGGCGGGATACAAAATCATCGGCATCCTCGAAGTGGGGGGCGGCCTCTACAACAAAAATGGCATCGACCTCGAAGCGCTCTGGGAGTTTCGCCAGCGCCAGGGCACGATTCACGGCTTCACTGGCGCCGAGGCATATGATCCCGAAGAGCTTCTGCTCGTCGATTGCGACATTCTGATTCCGGCCGCGACCGAAAATCAGATCACCAGCCGCAACGTCGATCGCGTAAAATGCAAGATCCTCGCCGAGGGCGCGAACGGACCTACTACCGCTATCGCTGACGATGTGCTCGCCGAGAAAAAAGTTTTCGTGATTCCTGACATTCTGGCGAACGCCGGCGGCGTCACTACTTCTTACTTCGAGTGGGTGCAGGATCGCCAGGGCTACTTCTGGAAGGAATCGGAAGTGAACGAACGGCTGGGAGACATCATGGTTACGGCGTTCGATGACGTCGTGCGCTACGCGGAAACGCATGGCGTGAACAATCGCATCGCGGCGTACATGCTGGCGATTGACCGAGTGGCGTATACCATCCGGCAGCGCGGAATTTACGCGTAAACGTAGCGAAAGTCGTGGCAAATATGAAACGTTATGCCAGCAACTTTGCTTTGCGGATGGCCGCTTCGTGTCTGCTGACGATTGCCATTTCGGCGAGTCTCGTAGTGGCGCCCGCGGCCTCACAGACAACTCCCGCTAGTCCGACAGCGGCTCCCGCTCCTTCGGCGTCCTCCGGCAACGGAGCTGCGTCCAAGGCAACCACGAAATCATCCGGCGCTCCGACGGCACAAGATATTGCCTCGGCGAAAGCCGGCGGCAAAGTCTGGGTCAACACCGAGACCCGCGTCTACCACAAAGGTGGTCGCTGGTACGGGAAAACGAAGAAGGGGAAATTCATGACCGAAGCCGAAGCCAAGGCCGCCGGCTACAAAGGCGCTAAGCGGGACTGACGGAATAAAACACCTACGCTGAGTCAAGAATAAATAATAAATTTCGGAAGAGGACTCACGATGCTGATGAACTAATGAAACCTCAGCGAACTCGGTGTGCTCCGCGGTTAACAGCTTCGCCGGAATCGCCCCGAAGACCTCGCCCTACTGTCCGTTGCCTTGTCTCGCGATGTGGAGGATAATCAAAATAGTTCGCCTCTGAGGCTTCTGACTTCGTCATTTGTTATTGTCATCGCGTGAATCTTCCCAACTCCATCACGCTCACACGCATCGCAGCGATTCCACTGCTTATTTGGATTCTCTGCACTCCGCGCTTCGCGGGCGAACCCACCGGCGAAAGAGAAATCCTTGCATCTCTCGTCTTCATACTGGCTTCGATCACCGATGGCATCGACGGCTATCTGGCGCGCAAGCGTGGGCAGATCACGACTATGGGTATTCTGCTCGATCCGCTCGCCGATAAGTTGCTGGTGGCTGCGGCCTTTATCACGCTGGTGCAATTCAACCCAGCCTTGGTGCCAGCGTGGATGGCCGTGGTCGTCATCGGCCGCGAATTTCTGGTGAGCGGCCTGCGCTCGATTGCAGCCTCCGAAGGCTTTACGATTCAGGCGAGCGAACTGGGCAAGTTCAAGATGCTCGTGCAGATTATTTCCGTCGTCGCGGTGATTCTCGCGCACCGCTGGCATGAGTGGCCGCTCTTTGGCATTTATATCTTCCCGGTTTATTGGATCGCCCTGGTCGCCATCTGGTTCATGGTGCTGCTGTCGCTCGTCTCCGCGCTCGACTATTTTGTAGCTTTCTGGTCGCGGATCGATCGCAAATCGGAGAAGCGGCGCCGCCGTTCCTTCGTCCTCGCCCGGCGGAGAAAAAGCGATGTCCAAGCTGTCTGAAATTGCGCCCGAAAAAGCGTCTGAGAATCTGGCTGCGGGTGCTGAACCTCTCCCCCTCACGTCACCATCACAATTGTCTCCAGGCCAACGGCGCATTCTGCTCGGCGTCGCGCACCAGGCAATTCTTTGCGTTCTGGAGCACCGGCCATTCCAGGAAGCGCCTTCCTTGCCTGCCGAGCTAATGGAGTTGCGCGGCGTCTTCACTACGCTTTACCTGGGCCCCGATCTCCGCGGCGAACGACCCCACGCACCTTATCCCGACACACTTCATCATGATCCGCACAGCGAATTGCATCTTGAACCTCATCGCCAATTGCGAGGCTGCGTCGGCTACGCTCTGCCCGTCGCTCCTCTGCACCGTGCCGTAGCGGAGACCGCTCGCGCGGCCGCTTTCGACGATTCCCGCTTTTCACCGGTCACGCTCGAAGAAGCGCCCCGTCTGGAGGTTTCGCTCAGTGTGCTCTCGCGTCTTTTCCCCATTCATCCGGGCGCGGTGGAGGTAGGGCGCCACGGGTTATTGATTTCCGAGGGCGCTCACCGCGGCCTGCTCTTGCCCCAGGTTCCAGTGGAACAGAATTGGGACCGCAAGACTTTTCTCGATCAAACCTGCCGCAAAGCTGGACTGCCGCTCGATGCCTGGCGCAAGGACGCAACCCTTGAGGCGTTTACCGCCGAGGTTTTTGGCGATTCCGAGGTCGAAAGTGCACGCTGAATCGGTGCGGAAAGAAACATGAACCACGAAGGATAACCTTATCTCGATTTCCCCTTTGTGATCCTTCCGTGTCCTTGGTGGTTACGGTTTGGGACTTCCCAAAACCGCGCCCCTCCGGCGCATCCCCCACTTTCGTACCCTTGTGTTCTCGGCAGAACGAAGTAAGCTCATGAGCTGGCGCTTTGCTCTAACGACGCCGTTGTGAGGCAGTATGGAATTAGCTGTTGTGATCGTAGTGGTAGTCGTCGCCAGCGCGATGATTCCCGGCAACCCCAAAATCCGTTTCTACCGCTGAGTGTCCAGCGTTTTCCCGCCCTGTAGAGCAAGCCTCTCCCCGCGCCCATCTACTCCGAGGGAATCTCTCCGCCTAATTCGCAATAATCCGTCAACATAAAAAAGAGACGCGGCAAGCCGCGTCCCCGGTGAGTCTGACTAATGTTAGATTACTGTTGCTGCTCGTCCAGTTCGACCGTGTCGCCCGCGTAGACATCTTCCAGCGCGAAGACCACCATCGCCGATGAAGCGGTTGGAGTGACGTTCAACACCACCACTTCGCCCACTCCGCGCCGCGGCAGATCGGCCACGTGAATGTTCGGGCCTTTGGTCTTGGTGAATCGGCCCGCTTCAAAGGTGGGCGGAAACATCTGCGTATCTTCTGAAGTTTGCGCTTTAAAGGAGAGCGAGTCCACAGGATCGGCGAGCGTGGCCGTGTAAGGGCGCACCACGCGGAAATAATCGCCCACCTTTACGCCCTGGTTTGAACCCATGTTGAGGTAGAGCTTCATGCCCGTGCCGAGGAAGCCGTCGAAGTCTTTGCCAAGCACGATCCGGCCCGTCAGCTTGCCACTGGGCGGCGCGAAGCGGTCGAAATGCCCCGGTACGTGGAAAGAAACCCGCGGTTTCTCCACGAAAGGTATGGCAATGTCGCCGGGATTGATGGGATCGCAACTGTACTCCACTTGGGCGATAGCGCTACGGCTGCGAGTATCGACGATTCGCACCCGGCCAATATCGCCGTAGGGGCGCCCGGCATTCGCCAGCACCTTGTTCTGGCCGGCATAGATTTCATACTCGTTGGTGTCGCGCACTTCGCGCACGATCGAATAGAGTTGGCCCGCCTGATAACCGCTCCCTGCGAGGAAGATGAGTTCCCCAATTTGGAACTTGGTTGAGGTCGGAGTCTCGAGACCGCCGTTCACGTAGTTGGCGTTGGGAATACGCTCCTTGGTAAGAAAACCGGCGCAGTAAATGTCTGCCGTGGTTGGCGTCTGGAAGCGCACGAAGGGTACGTTTACCGCGGTGTGAACGATTCCGTCCGCATCAGGTGTGCTCGGCTGCGTCGACTGCTGCGCCGTGGCGAGCGTCGCCGCCAGCGTCAATAGCATTAACAATCCTGTTTTCTTCATCTTACCTCCGACTGCCGATTCTTCTGCGTGTGCTCCCGCTATCTCTCTCGGAAGACAAGGGTTACAGCCGAAAAGTAACAAGCGCTGGGTTACGGGTCAAGGTTACGAGGGTGTTTAGCCCCTTTGCCCAAAAGTGTTTCGGACCCTTTCTGCAATCTCCATTCTGGTCCCTATTCTGGTCCCTTGACCAATCCTTGAGGTTGCATCTCGGCTTACGCCCCTGTAATATCGCGCCGTCACCAAGAACAAAGTGGTTGCAACAAGTGAGAAGAAAATGGCCTTAGCCTTATCGTCCACTGTCGCGCCCCGTTTTATACCCCAGCGCCTGCCCCGAGTCTGCTTGGCGCTAGGAGAAGACACGGTGGAAGACATGCTCGCCACGGCCGAGTCCATGGCGCGCGATAACCCCTTCCTGGAGTTTCGTTTGGATTACCTGAAGCAGCCGCTGGCCGCGCTGCCGAAGATCCATCGCTTTCTCGAAACCCACCAGTACGTCACCGCTATAGGCACCTGCCGCCGCGCCGACAATGGAGGCAAGTTCAAGGGCTCGCTCGCTTCCGAATTAGAAGTACTCACCAAGGCTCATGCCGCGGGCTGCCAACTGGTTGACCTCGAGATGCAGAGCGCGCTAAAAGCCAAGCCCGACGCGATCGCACGTCTGCGCGGCCGCGCCGGACTCATCATCTCGTTCCATGATTTCCACGCCACCCGCAACCTCGACGAGACGCTGGCGAAGATGCTGAAGATTCCGGCCGACTTCTACAAAGTTGTCGGCACCGCTACCACGCTCTCCGACAATGTGGCGATGATGAAGTTCCTGCAAGCAAACAGCGGCCAGCATTCTCTGATCGGCGTGTGCATGGGCGAGCAAGGTGTCATCAGCCGCGTACTCGGAGTGCGCGCCGGCAGCGCGTTTACCTTCGGCGCGGTCGATCCAAGCGCCGGCCTCAAAACCGCGCCCGGCCAAATCAGTGCTCGCGATCTTCGCAGCATCTATCGCATCGATCAGGTCGACGCCGCTACGCGCATCTATGGAGTCGCCGGCGATCCCATCGGCCACTCGCTCTCGCCCGTCATCATGAACACGGCGCTGCGCCGCGAAAATGTCAACGGCGTTTACCTGCCGCTGCACGCCAAAACGCTGAAGGATCTGCTTCACTGCGTGCGCGAGATTCCGCTGCACGGCCTCAGCGTCACCATGCCGTATAAGCAGTCGATCGTTCCGCATCTCGATAACACCGACGCGCACACGGCGAAGATCGGCGCCTGCAACACCGTCGTTCGCGGAGCGGAGGGCAAGCTCTACGGTTTCAATACCGATATTGCCGGAGTAGTGCGTCCGCTTGAACAGCGCATTACCATCGAGAACGCGAAAGTTCTCGTGCTCGGCGCGGGAGGAGCGGCGCGAGCCGCTGTCTTCGGTCTCAAAGAGCGCGGCGCTGAAATCTGGGTCTTGAATCGTACGTCAGTCAAAGGGCAGAAGCTAGCGCGCCAGGCCAAGGCACACACCATGAAACGAGCCGACCTGCACAAAGTGGCTTTCGACGTCATCGTTAATGCAACGCCAGTCGGCATGGGAAATACGCGCGACTGTCCGCTCAAAGACGAAGAAATTCAGGCGCGCGTCGTCTTCGACATGGTGTACGACCCGGTAGAGACGCATCTGCTACGCGTCGCCCGCACCAAGGGAATCGCCGTCATCCCCGGAGTAGAAATGTTCGTGCAACAGGCGGCCCGCCAGTTCGAGATCTGGACCGGCAAACCCGCTCCCGCCGGAGACATGCTGCGCGCGGTCACCATCGCCCTGCAGGAGCGAGCCGCCGTGCCCAAACCGAAAGCTTGAAGCGCGACGCGGGCAACGGCCCGGCATTATACATACAAATGTTCCACGTGGAACATTTTCGTTTATTGTTCGTCCGTACAACTATATAGTTACGTCGCATTCATTATGATTTATATGGGTTAGAAGTTTTCGACACTCTTTTTTGACACTCTATGGTTGTGGTGAACGCCCGCCTTGCTTAGCAACCGGGTGGATGAGTTCGCCCTGGCGCTGCACTTGACATTTGTAGTTCTGTTATTGTACATATAATTTGTACGCATATCTAGGGCCGGGGCGACACGGGCGGGAGCCCATCCTGTTCTCGTTCAGAATGAT
>PKXQ01000074.1 GCA_003132405.1 Acidobacteriaceae bacterium
CATCTACTGGACGAGTACAGCAGGTTGACAGGGTAATAAGGATCGAACATACTCTTCCGGAAGTTTTGGGCACTGCCCCTCTCCGCTGCCCGGAACTTCCTCCTCATCCCGGTTGGTTGCGGCAGCATTCGGCCAGGCTGTTCTTCAACAAGGTCACGAAGGATGTTTATGCACAGCTCAACCCGACATGCGCTGACGTTCGCTGTACTTTCCGCGCTACTGCTCATTGCCGCTCGCCCAGCGCCTGCTCAGATTGAGAAAGTGCTTTATAGCTTTGGAGCGCAAGCTACCGACGGATTCAGTCCTGAGTCCAGCCTGACTTCTCATGACGGCGGCCTCTATGGGACGACCTATGAAGGCTTCGCTGGGCCTGGGATAGTATTCGAGCTTATGCCGAAAGACGGCTGGAACGAAACTGTGCTCTATAGCTTCTGTACTACTGGTCGTGAGTGCTGCCCCGACGGCGCGAATCCAACTGGTTTTGTAATATTTGACCGCGCCGGAAACCTCTACGGGACAACGTACGGTGGCGGTGCGTTTGGGCGCGGCGTGGTGTTCGAACTTAGTCCCGTCGGCACAAACTGGGTTGAGAAAGTTCTCTACAGTTTTGGCGTATGGGCGGAGGGGGTCAATCCGGTAGGCGGTCTCATCATGGACAGGGCGGGCAATCTCTACGGAGCAACTTTCAGAGGCGGAGGAGGCGTCTTCGAATTGAGCCCGTCGGCTGGCGGGTGGACAGAGCAAGTAATTTACGCTGTGCACAATTACGATCCCGATGGCGGCTATCCGGGGTTATCGATGGCTGCCGCGGGAAACATTTTCGGGACCTCACGTCGGACCGTATTCGAGCTCTCGCCGAACTCCAGCGGTGGTTGGACTCCGACTGTGATACACAAGTTCATCGGCGGTGCGACCGATGGCACTGCTCCCAGGGGAGCTCCTGTGCTAGACGCGTCCGGCAACCTCTACGGTACTACCCGCCAGGGTGGCGCGATGAACTACGGAACCGTCTACGAGGTGAGTCCAAGCCAGAGCGGATGGACAGAGACTATTCTCTACTCCTTTGAGGGGCACGAAGAAGATGATGGCGCTTATCCGTATGACGGGGTTGTGTTGGACGCGTCGGGGAATATTTACGGCACTACCTACGCCGGTGGCGAGTATTCCAATGAGGGCGGAGTCGTTTTCGAACTGGTGGCGCAGGCTGCCGAGGGCAATTATCAAGAGAAAGTTCTGTGGAGTTTCAATGAGGCGGACGGATTGGCTCCGTACGGCAAGGTGATCCTCAACAAAGCAGGCCACCTTTATGGCACGACCTATAGCGGCGGAATTCTCGGGTTTCTTGGCGTTGTGTTCGAAGTAACTCCGTAGGGGCTCAGTGACTTTCGACCCTCCCCGCCCGTCTTGGACGGGCTTTCCTTTCGTTGGTTTCGTCTTCCTCGGTGCTGGCAACGAGCGTTCGATGTTTTGACGCTATCAGGTGTTTACAATCAAAACCCCTCCGGCGAGGTCAATGAGCGTAAACGCGATTTATCAACAGTAATCCAGCTTCTAAATAGGAACGGCGTCTTGTGTGAGGCCGCAATGGCGGCAATCGCGCCAATTTTTAAGCTTCGTCTGGGGCCACTTCCAATAGTAGAGCTTGCCGCAGCGCGGACAGCGGAATCGGTTCACCCACACGGCCGCAATGACAAATGCAATCAGAAGAGCTGAGACAAGCAGAAGAGGATTGGGATGCAAGTGAAAATACGCGATGCCGAATGCCACTGGTACCATCGCGTTTGAGACGACCGCAAAGACCAGCAACGCAGCCTGCGCTCTCGCCACGCCGCAGCGTAACGGGCAGCTTCGCCGTTTGCGATATATGTGGTTGTCATGGAAGCTAACTGGCCCGATGCTAACTTCCCAACATCCCAGCGCGAAAGTTACGTCCGTTCCCGCATTGCACACCCGTTGATGTAAACAGGCGATGTCACAAGCTTGCGCCGTCTGTTCTCCCGTTTTCAGTCAGTTGCAGTGCGCTCGACGACTGGCTTTACGTCGCATTACGGCGTGGTGAGTCGCGAGTGTTCTATGGAATAGAACATGATGAGCGACTGCATCGCCCTATTTCGGCGGTTCGGAGGGCGCTATCTGAATCTGAATGGCGCGGAGGTTGTCGGACTTAGTGGTGTCCACCGAGATTACTGGAAAACTGCCGTTGGCATCGCGCGCTTGAATGGTTCGCGTGGCCTGCGCTCCTGAAGCGCCTGGGCGCACCGTATCGATGGTGACACTCGTCACTTGCAAGCCGGAGCCGGGATCGCCGGGGTTAGCTTGCTCCACTTGCTGCTCGGTGACTTGCTGACCAGCCGAGCTCGTTTGTTGGGATGTGATTGCACGCTTAACGAGGTGCAGGCTGCCGTCCCCAACCGCCCCTGGGATACTCACGGAATAGGTTTCCACTGTCTTGCTCTTGTCTCCAGCGGCAGTTGCCGCTTCGTTGCTCACCGTACGAGACACTTCGCCGAGCTTGCCTTCAGAGTCGGGGAGGGAGATTTGCTCATCGGTGCTACGTTGGTCACCGTCTTGCCGAGTGGTAACTCGCCGTATTTCGCCCACCGCCCAGTTTCCGGCGCCGTTGGGAAGCAGCGTAGTTTCTTGAGAATCAATCGTGCCATTCGGGCCTTGTTCGCGGCGCTCGTGCACTTTCACCGCTGGAGCGAGACCTCCGTTGGCGTCGGGCAGCAGCACCGTGGTTTTGGTGTCCTCTACATTCGGGCTTAACCTTTTTGTCTCTTCAATTTGGCGCCGAACCAGCTGGAGATCCCCGTTGACGTCGGGATCGGAGGTCGAGCGGGTAACTACGTTCGAGTCACCTCCGGCCAAGGTCCGCTTTTCTTCTTCGACTACCTCCACCAGCGTTCTCCCTCCATCGGCATCGTGAGCGAACGTGCGAGTGGTGGTTCGCACGGTGGCAGCGTCCGCTTGCACCGTTTCCTTTTCGATGTCCTGGTAAGGTACGAAACCTCCATCCGAACTGCGGCGCTCGACCGATTGCTTGTCCAGGGTGCGATTGCCGCTATGGGTGTGACTTTCGGTGGTGCGTATGCGTTCCGCATTTTCACTGTTCGAGTCGGTAGTGGCCGTCCAGGACTTGTTCTCTTCGTCGCCTTGGGAATCGGGTGTTTGCGCCCAGAGCGCGAGACTAGAACAAAAATATGCCGCGATCGCGAGCAGCATGAGCGGGCTCAAACACATAGCAACGGACGAACGATAACGACCGTTGCTACTTAGACGGCCGGCGCTTACTGATCGCCCATGTTCATACCGTTCGGAAATGCTTGTAGTCGGCACATCCATATTTTCTCCCTGCGGACATTCGGTGTCCAGCGACGCGGAATAAGAGTGTCAAAAGGCGATGCGGAAATCATCCGTATGGCCAGGCTCACGAAAGTGGGTTCATTGTTGCCATTCTTCGCCTGAAACCGTAGTCGATGAGTGTAAAGGCGATTTATCGCCAACTGACTATTGGGTTGGCTTTCGGCTGAAGAATTGGCTGATTCGCGATACAATAATTCGGCCTGTCTGTCGTTATCCCAAATGAGCGATCAAAGGAGATAAGTCAATGATTTCTGATTGCCGCTCGAAGGCTTATGACATCGCCTCGTCGTCAATTTGTGGCGCGATCTTGGCATTGGTCGCGGCAACGGCTTCGAGCCAGACAATTACCGTATATGCCCCTCCGGGCGCACCCTTGTCTGGTTTGACGATGGATTCGCAGGGTAATTTTTACGGGGCGACAGGGTACGGCGGCAAATTCGGTTATGGCACGGTTTTTGAAATCACACCTTCAGGATCGGAAACCGTTCTCCATAACTTCCAGCGATGGGCATGCTCGGGACCAGGCGGCGCGCTTGCTCTCGATTCGACTGGCTCCATTTACGGCATCTGTGACGAACCCGTGCGGGGACACTTTCAAGGTGTATTCATGTTGAAGGATGCTAAAGATGGTAAAGAGAAAGAGACGGTGTTGTACCAATTCACCGAGGTTAGTGAAGGATACGCAGACGCAAGCGGGTTAATCATGGACGCTGCGGGCAATCTCTATGGGACTACGATTTACGGGGGCGCCTACGGCGGTGGCACAGTATTTCAGATTACTCCAAACGGCACGGAGATTGTTCTTCACAGTTTCTTCCAAGAACAAGATGGCTACGCCACCGACCCAGCGCCTGGGCTAATTCTTGACGCACAAGGGAATCTCTATGGGACCACGATGTACGGCGGACCCTACCGCTGCGGCAACGGCGGTATCTACACTTGCGGAACGGTGTACGAGGTATCTCAAGCCGGGGAAGAAAAGGTGCTCTATGCTTTCAAGGGAGGAACGGACGGTTTTTTTCCTGCAGGCAGTTTGTTGTTAGATACGAAAGGAAATCTGTATGGGACGACCTGGTACGGGGGAGAGTTTGGCTATGGGACGGTTTTCAAGTTGAATCGCGCTGGCAGCGCTGGCAAAGAGAAAATACTTTACAGCTTTACGGGCGGCGCCGATGGCGGCTCGCCTATCACCAACGTCATTCAGGATGCCAAGGGAAACCTATATGGGACTACGTCTGGCGGCGGAGAATATGGTCAAGGGACAGTGTTCAAATCGACGCCTGATGGCACCGAAAAGGTACTTTACAGCTTCAGCGGGTATCTGGAGGGCGGCGCATATCCGTCGGGTTTGGTTTTCGATAACGAAGGGAACCTTTGGGGCACAACTTCTGACACGATTTTCAAGTTAACGATTGATTGAAACCAGTTACGCACATTTGAATTTTGCTTTAGCCCACGTATTCAAGTTTAAGTCCCACTTGTCTTTCTCCTCCGTTTGGGATTCCTACGTGTATCAGCCTAGACGCATTGTAACTGTCGAGAACATGAGAGAGTGTCGTTTGACGCTATCAGGCGTTAGCACAAGCTTGCGCATTCCGTTCGCCCTCTTTTCGGGTCAATGAGCGTAAACGCGATGTTTCAACAACTATCCCACGATATGACGTGATTCCTTGCTAAAGTTACTGAGTTCACTTGTCCGCAGTTCAAATTCCACGCCGGTACCTGTGTTTTTAGCTCTAGCGGCCAAGAGTTGCTATTCAACTCTCTCGATCTGTTTTACGAGCAGTGTTTCTCTTGACTTTGCTCCAAACCGGGATAACAATTCCTTGCGCTCAATCGCACGCGACTCCCCCTAAGTGAGTTTCGCAAGAAGGGTAATTCCGATGACTAAAATGCGAATCTGTGAGCTAACGACACTAGCCCGGCTAGTGCTGGCCTTTGCTGCCACTGAGATTCAGGCTCAAACCTATATTGACCTTTACAACTTCGGAACCAATAGCGGGGACCCGATCCAGGCTCAGCCTGCGGTCATTGCACAAGGTCGGGACGGCAACTTGTACAGCGCCACGGAGCGGGGCGGAACCGACAGCGGTGGGACGGCCTTCGAAGTCACGCCGACGGGTGACTTGAGCGTGATCTACAATTTCGGGTTCCCGGTTGGGGAGGATCCATCTGGTGGTCTCACTCTGGGCACGAACGGTAATCTGTATGGGACGACCCAAAGCGGGGGCACAGGCCCGGGAATCGTGTTCGAGGTCACGCCAGCTGGCAAATTGACAACTCTGCACAAGTTTGACACGAGCGACGGCGCTTCTCCATACGCACCACCCATTCAGGGCGTGGATGGGAATTTCTACGGGACCACGTTTGGGGGAGGTACTGACAATCACGGGACTGTGTATAAGCTGAGCGCTTCCGGTGAACTCACCACCCTATACATGTTCGACGGTAGCGACGGTGCGGGTCCTATCGGCCCACTGGTTCAAGGAATCAACCGGGATTTCTACGGTACAACCAACGGAGGGGGGGATAACAACAACGGTACGGTGTTCAAAATTACCTCCAAGGGCGAGTTCACCACTTTATACTTTTTCGATGGCACCCATGGTATGCAACCCACCGCGCCATTAGTTCAAGGAACAAACGGGAGTTTCTACGGCACGACGACCAATGGTGGGGCCTACGGGCAGGGGACGGTGTACAAAGTCAACAGCAAGGGGAAGCTTACCGTGCTGTACTCGTTCTCGCAATCAAGTGGAATGGGGTGTTATCCCGCGGGCGGCCTAGTGTTGGGCAGTGACGGCAATTTTTACGGCACGGCGTCTCAAGGCGGAACGAATAACGACGGAACCGTCTACCGAAGCACACCCCGCGGTGCCTACTCGATGGTTCACTCGTTTGTTGGCACCGACGGATCCAGTCCGCTCACCACATTATTGCAGCACACGACAGGCGTGCTATACGGAGATACCTACAGTGGTGGCACGTACGGTCTGGGCGTCTTCTTCAGCCTAAATGTAGGCCTGAATCCCTTCGTCAGTTTCCTACCCCAACAGTCCCCCGGCAAGGTCGGCGCGTCCATAGGCATCTTCGGACAAGGTCTCACCGGAACTACTGGTGTCTCTTTCGGCGGAACTCCCGCAACCTTCACGGTTTCTTCGGACACATACTTGACGGCAACCGTTCCGGGCGGGGCAGAAACTGGTGTTATAACCGTAACCACTCCGGGTGGAACGTTGACGAGCAACAAGACGTTCCGTGTCACGCACTAGCTCACGAGTTGCAACCTGCCAAGCGGCCCCGTGGAAACGTCAGTGGTCATCATGGGCGTTAGCCTAACTCAGCCGACGAGAGTAACCTTCGGGGCGTGGCGGCGATCACGCCCAGCGTAAACTCGAACGGGACCCCTGGGCCAAGTCCATGGATGACTCGAAAGTGTGCCCTGCTTTGCTCCGCATCGATTCGCCACCTGCGTTCGCAAAGGCTGTTGAAATCACGCGCAAGCAGCGGGAGAAGCAAGAAGATTTGTGGGTGGCGCAGCAGGAGTTGGCATCAGCTCCGGGGCATCCGTTTTACCAGAAGGTGAACGAGTTGCTGGAGGCCGAACGCTTCGGCGAGTTTGTCGAGAGCCGGTGCGCGAAGTCTTATGCGGAGAGGAGCGGGCGGCCGTCGCTGACGCCAGAGATGAGAAAATCGAGGCAGGTCACGTGGACGAATAACCTCCACAGACAGCTCGCTCTGCCTTCGTCTTACTTTTCCAGCTCAGACTGCTTGCCGATCGGTTAGTAAAGGCAAACGGTGCTTGAAAAGCTCTACGGGTTTGCTCGCAAGGATCTTGTCGTTTCGTGCCCCGGTCGCAATACTCCTTTCCAAATCCTCAATCTCATCTGGATTTAGCTTGGCCCTAAGGTCCTCGGTGAGAGCACGACTGCGTTGTCGTACTGCGGAGGAATTTTCCTCGGCCATCCTGAGCCAGTAGTAGGCGGAATGACCATTTTTCTCGACGCCATACCCGTCAAGATGGGCCAATCCAACAATGAATTGGGCAGCAGCGTACCCTTCTTCGGCTGCCTTAAGATAAATTTCTATCGGATTGCCCAGCCCAGAGACATTTGGTCCCACCGCTCGGCTCGACAGGCCATTGCCTCGGTTGAACAATAAGAAAAGCAATTCGAACCTGTTTGAGACGCCCAATTTCTCAAAGACGCGAGACAGGTAATTCTTCACGGTATGCTCGCTGAGTCGAAATTGGTCTGCAAGTTGCTTATTGCTGTAGCCCTGAGCAGCACCTTCGGCCACCTGGACCTCCCGCTTCGAAAGCATGCCGACCTTGTCGCTATCGATGCCGTCGCAAGATGGCGCGTTTCTCGCTGCTTCAAGTAGATACTCCGTTTCGACGCAATTGGCCCAAATCTCTCCTCGGCTCACACGCTCGATACAGGAGCGGAATTCATCCAACGGCTTGCTACGGCAGAACACACCTTTTGCACCGCAGCGAAAGGCGGCGATAACCGACTCTCGTGTACTAAGCTCAAGCAAAACCACGATATGGACGTTACGATAATGCGCATTTACCGCGCTAGCGGCTTGCAGGCCCTTTTTCGCGCCACCGTCAAAGTCAGCACTGATCACGGCGACGTCGGGCTTATGTGCGCTGACCGCAGAGAGGATGTCCGTCGTGGCCGCTGCGCCAGCCACGCCAACTGCTTCAAATCGCGAATCGCGATCTAACGACTCCGCAAGCAATTGACTCCCCATGCAGTTCCGGTCAGCAATCAAAATCCGGATCGGCTGCGCCGGCTGAGAACAATTTGACAATGAAATCGACGACATCACCACACTCCTGTTAATACTGGCGATCCCTTCACTGTGGCCCATTAATTGGAAACCAAACCATTTTAAGAAGTTCTAAACACACCTTTAAGAAGTTCTAAACACACCCTCTTAAGAGCATCCATTCCGCCGCAAACGGTTCTTTGCAGATAGTCAGTTGTGCAGCGGCAGCGGAGGATTTGCCCGGCAAACCCCGTCTACCGCACGGTCTGCTGTCGCCGATTCCGGTTGCTTATGACCCGTGCGCGCAAGGGTAAATCGTGACATCATGTGCGCAAATGGCTCTTAGGCGCAGTTCGCCGCTCCATTGGGCTACATGGCTGATGCCTTTCACTCCAAGTCGGTCAGCAGGCAAGCCGGAGGTTTTGTTAGACGCTCTAAAGTGATTCTCATACAGAAACTCCACACTACGCTCCGACTCGAGGGAAGAAATAACTGTAGTGCTACTTTACAGCCATTCTCATGAGTCAGGTCAAACGAATTCTTCTTCACCTCCAAAATTCGTTATTTCGATGCACAAAAGGTGCAAATTATTGCAACATCAGAATCAGATACCTCACATCAATTCTTCTCTATCGAGTGGCCCTCACGTCTCATTTGTCCCTAGACCCACATGGCCTAGCGACTACTGCCGGTTCTCACAACTTTAAGTGGGCCGATCAACTGGACCTGTCAGGGAGCTGAGTACCCGGTGTTACGGACTCTCACCCCCTTGTGGTCAGGTCACGTGCTCGATATCGTGGGTTCGCCACAAAACAAAGAAATGTCCAAGTATGAGATTAACTTCAATGACCCGAGACCTAGAACTCATGTCAAGAACAGTTGCAGACGTACAGGATAGTCCTTGGATCGAGCGAAGGACTCGCAACCGCTTTCGGCTGGTCTTGCCAGTTATCTTCCATTGGAGCGACGGGACGGAGCATTCCGCTGTGGGCTATTGCAGGAATATCGGACTAGGGGGCATTTTCATCGTAACCTGTAACTGTCCACCGGTAGACATCGAAATAGAGATCGACGTTGTCGTGCCGGCTTTCGATCCGGAACCGAAAGAAATTCTGTTTCGCCATACCGGCCGAGTGATCCGAACTCAAGCATGCGAAGATCTGCTCGGTTTTGCTGTTGCTGGACAATTTGAAGACGAAAATGCAATCCAGGCACGCGTTACTGACAGGGCGTTTGGCCAACAGTGAAGTTCGTGCACGTGACTGATGATTTTCGTGGGACTGAGAGGGCGAAGCTGTGTACTGCGGTCGGGTGAAGTGGTCCTAGAGAGAAATGCAGGCTACCAGGGCCCAGGCAGTTCGCGCCGGAAGATATTGCGGTAGGTACTTCGTTACCGGAGAGTTTCCGAATCTTGCAAGGAATTGCGATGTAAGTTTGCCTTGTCGCACGGATGAACGGGCAATATGCGACTAGCTGGTACTTGAATACTTGGCTAACTGAATGCAAAATCCAACGAATGTGACTGAGATTGGCGGAGCCATGGGCGATCGCTTTCCAGAGAGCGTCGCCTTTGCGCAGCCTGCAGTGGCTGCAGACGAGAGCTCTTGGTTTGCCGTCCAGACCAAACCACGGCATGAAAAGAGAGTTGCTGCGGAACTCGCAGAAAAAGGGATCACAGTGTTCCTCCCTCTCGTGTCTGCGCTTCATCAATGGACTGATCGGAGACGCGAGGTTATGCTTCCGCTATTCACCAACTATACGTTTGTTCGAATCGGCGAAGAGCCGAACCCCCGGGTCAGCGTTTTGCGAACGAACGGAGTAGTTGGTTTCGTTGGTATGCAGGGCCGTCCGGTTCCCATTCCTGACGAACAGATAAATGCGGTCCAAACGATTCTCAGAGAAAGAATTCCCTTTAGCTTACATCCATTTCTGAGCGTAGGCCGGAAGGTCCGAATCCGCGGAGGATGTCTCGACGGGATACAGGGAGTCATCCTGGCAATGAACGGCGACCAGAGCCTGATCGTCTCTATCGAAAGCATTCAAGGGTCGATAGCCGTTCGGATCGCTGGTTATGGGCTTGAGGCCGCATAGCAGATAACTCTTTTCTCGCGAGTCAGCTCTCATGAACACAACCAAGCGTCGAATTCTTCTCGGAACGCTCAAGGTCTTTAACCTCGGGCTCATGGGCCTATCCTTCGGACTGGCAACCATTTTGCTTTTCTCGGATGTGAGAGGAGGCGTGACTCTCTCTGACTTTCTTTCGATGAGAGTCAAACTCGGGAACTTTGCGATTGCGGCGATGATACTTGTGGTATGGCATCTTGTTTTCTCGCTGTTTGGTTTCTACCAGTCAACGCGGCTTGCGACACTGCGCTCGTTAATTTCTGACACAGCCAAAGCAACAACGGTAGCGACCCTTTGCCTCGCAGTAGTCGCACAGCTATTCAGAATCAGGATGGCGACACCACGCTTTCTTGTCCTATTCTGGGTCCTGATCTCTGTTTCTGTAGTAAGTGCGCGAGTGATCATTCGGTATCTCCTTTACACGGTCCGTCGTCGAGGGCTGAACCTGCGTGATGTGCTGATTCTTGGAACTAACCCACGTGCTATTGAATTTGCGGAACGCATCACGGCCAAGCCCGAGTTGGGTTACCGCGTTCTTGGTTTTGTGGACAACGAATGGCCCGGCCTGCAAGAGTTCCGGAAGAGTGCTCACACGCTTTGCTGCAACGTCGACGATCTTGCTGAATACCTCCGCCGTAATGTGATCGATGAGGTCGCCATGTACCTGCCGCTGCAATCGTTCTACAAGCACACTTCTCAGGTTGTAGCACTGTGCGAGCAGCACGGAATCGTAATGCGCTTCGAGGCGGACATTTTCAATTTGAAAATCGCCCGTCCCCGTGCGGCCGATTTCGACGGGTACTCGCATATCACTGCCTACGCCGGTTCCCTTGATGGTTGGCCCATTCTGGCAAAGCGGGCTCTCGATGTAGTGGTCTCCTGTGTGCTGCTAGCTTTCCTGGCCCCTTTGTTTGCGATCGTCGCGCTACTGGTCAAATGCACATCGGAAGGCTCGGTGTTGTTTTGGCAGGAGCGGGTCGGCGTTAACAAAAGAAGATTTCGAATTTATAAGTTTCGTACGATGGTTTCGAATGCGGAGGAGGTGTTGCCCGAGCTTGAAATGCTGAATGAGGTTGCAGGCCCTGTTTTCAAGATCAAGAACGATCCGCGACTGACTTCGATTGGAAAGTTCCTTAGGCGAACCAGTATTGATGAACTGCCCCAGCTGTTCAACGTCCTGAAAGGCGACATGAGTCTGGTCGGGCCGCGCCCGCTACCGGTGCGCGACTACGAGGGATTTGACAAAGATTGGCAGCGTCGTCGTTTCAGCATTCAACCAGGCATCACGTGCCTATGGCAGGTCAACGGCCGAAGCTCCATCTCATTCGAGCAGTGGATGCAACTGGATCTTCAATACATGGACCAGTGGTCGCTGTGGCTCGATCTAAAGATTCTGGCCCGTACCGTGCCCGCGGTGTTGAAGGGCTCGGGCGCTGCCTGATGAAGTGCTGTGCGTATGCTGTCATCTGTTTGCCGATGTTGTCGCCGACGGCGGGCAGGTCAGGGCATCGGAGCATAACCAGGTGGCGAGAGGGTGAGATATGCGAATAGCGGTGATCGGCTCCGGGTACGTAGGTCTAGTTTCTGCGGCTTGCTTCGCAGAACTCGGACATGAAGTGATTTCTGTCGACAACGACAGGGCGAAAATTGCCGCGTTGCAGCGAGGAGAGGTGCCGATTCATGAACGCTTTCTCCCAGAATTGCTAACGCGTCATCGTGGTCGGCTTCTGCACTTTTCCGCGTCAGTGGCCGAAGCAGTCGACAAGTCCGAGGCCATCTTCATTACGGTCGGTACGCCACAATCGGAGACGGGCGAGGCCGACCTATCTTTCGTAGAAGCAGTTGCCCACGAGATTGCATCTGCTATTCACGGTTCAAAGCTAATTATCGACAAAAGTACAGTTCCGGTACGCACCTGCGAATCACTGCGCAAGACGCTATTATTGACTGGCGCCCAGCCTGGTTCGTTCTCGGTGGCGTCAAATCCAGAGTTCTTGCGCGAAGGAACAGCGGTCACAGATTTTTTGTATCCCGACAGAATCGTGATTGGGGTTGACGACGACCTCAGCGCCTCGGTGTTACACGAGATTTACCAGCCTCTTACAACCGGTAGCTATTACAATTCCGGTAGCGCAATTCCATTCAACGAGTATGTGCACCGGCGAGCTCCTATTATCGTCACCAACGCCAAGAGTGCGGAACTTATCAAGCACGCCTCCAACGCCTTCTTGGCTATGAAAATCTCGTTCATTAACGCGGTCGCTAACATTTCAGAAAGCGTCGGAGCAGATATCGAGCAGGTATGTGCCGGTATCGGATCCGATTCTCGAATCGGACCCAAGTTCCTGAATGCCGGCATTGGATACGGCGGGTCGTGTTTCCCGAAGGACGTGCAGGCTTTCTACGTTGTTGCTAACCAATGCAACTATGAGTTTGGACTGCTCACTGAAGTCATGCGCATCAATGCCGACCAGCGTCGCAGATTTGTGAAAAAGGTCAGGAACGCGCTTTGGACGCTTCGAGGTAAGCAGTTGGCGGTCCTGGGGCTCGCGTTCAAAGGCGATACTGACGACGTCCGGGAATCGCCGGCCATCGCGATTATCCGCGATCTGCTCAAGGAGGGGGTGCGGGTGCGCGTTTATGATCCGGCCGCGATCCCTAATGCTAGGGCGGCCCTCTCCAATAGCAGCGTCGTTTACGCTAGCGACCCGTACGATGCGGCCGCGGGTTGCAATGCCTTACTGATATTGACGGAGTGGAAGGAGTTCGCCAGCCTCGATCTTCGTCGGCTCCGTTCACTTCTGAAGTACCCAATTGTTATCGATGGGCGGAATCTTTATCAGACCGATCAGATGACGAGTGCTGGATTGATTTACCACAGCGTCGGACGCTCTGTCGGTATTCCGGAGCACTTGTCATCTATTGCGGATCAGACTGAGGTCGGGCTGCAACTTCCTGTCCCGGTTATGCGTCCAGCCGTGGGTCTTTGAGAGTGTTCCACGATCCATTGTGCGGGTCGCGCGTTTCTTCGATGCCTGAAGGCTGGCTGACACCGCCCTCACGAGGCAGGGTATCTGGCTTGCGATCAGTTGTACAACCACCGTCGATTAATCCAACCAGCACGGCCGAAAGCGCAATGTACACGGAGGCAGTGGACAGTTGATAAGTAGCTCGCCAACCTATAGATGGGCGACATGGATCGCGCGCAACTTCGGGTTCTCCAAGTCTTCCGCACTCACCCGGAACACCGTACATATGTTGACCGGGCAAAGTGCCAAGCTGGTTATTCAGGCAATCTACTTCGTGCTCATGGCCCGGAACCTTGGACCTCACCAGTATGGAGCGTTTGTGGCTGTAACAGCCGCGGCAGCGATCGTCAGCCCCTTTGTCGGAAACGGTACCGGCATCTTGATGATTAAGAACGTCGCGCGCGATCGGAGCGTATTTGCAGAATATTGGGGGAATACGCTGCTGATGACTCTTGTTTCTGGAGCGGCACTTACTGTAGGAATAGCAGCCGCCTGTCTGGCGTTGTTACCGAAGAGCATTCCTCCTGTAGTCGTCATTCTGGTGGTAATTTCAGACGTGCTTGTGTACCGGTTTATCGAGGTGGCAGGTTGGGCATTTCAATCCGTCGAAATGCTGGGTGGGACCGCATATCTGAACGTGTTCACAAGCTTTACACGCTTGGGCGGAATTGCGGTCATTCTTTTGCTGCGCCGACCGACGCTTTTAGCGTGGTCGGTTGCCTATCTGGTCACCTCGATTCTATGCGCGCTCGTCGGGATCGGTTGTGTGCTTTGGCGCCTGGGCAAGCCCAAGTTGGCGCTATATCGCATTCGAGGCGAATTGCGCGAAGGTTTCTACTTCTCAAGCGGTTTGTCCGCGCAGACGATTTACAACGACATTGACAAGACCATGCTGGCACGGCTCGGGAGCCTTGACGCCACGGGGATTTACGCCGCGGCTTACCGGCTGATCGATGTAGCATTCATTCCGATTCGGTCGCTGCTGGCCGCAGCTTATCCTGGTTTCTTTCGCAATGGGCAACACGGGATCGCTTCGAGCTTAGCTTATGCCAGGCGCCTGCTGCCCCGAGCGTTCGCATACTCGGCGGCGGTCGCGGTCGGTTTACTTGTCGCGGCGCCGCTGGTTCCAAGGGTACTAGGAGCCGAATATGCCCGCACCACGGAGGCTCTGCGATGGTTGGCCTTACTACCTCTGCTGAAGACTTTTCATTATTTTGCCGCTGATTCCTTAACCGGCGCTGGCCACCAGGGTCTGCGCACGCTGGTGCAAGTCCTGGTTGCTTTGTTCAATGTTGCTGTCAATCTCTGGCTTATTCCGGTTTACTCCTGGCGGGGCGCTGCCTGGTCGAGCTTGGCGTCAGATGGTTTGCTGGCAGCGTCTCTCTGGTGTTGTGCCGCATTCCTGCGCACTCGACAACCAGCCTTGATGCAGCCCACCGAAGTAACAGCATAGTTATGCTAAAAACTTTTGAAAAGCTGTTTGCCATGGCAATGCTGGCTTATGGATGCAATGCGTTCGGGTTGTTGCTGGTCGGCCCAATTTCGGATGTGCAGAGGCTCGCTCCAGAAGGGAATACGGCAGGCCTAGCCGCGCAGATCGGGTTCCATGCCGTCGCTTGGCTCTTTTACATCTTGCACGCGAAGAAACTTACCTTCGTCATCGTGCGGACGCATTGGTGGACTCCCATCCTACTCTTCGCTGTTTGTTCCACTGCTTGGTCTCAGGACCCAATTTTGACGTTCAAACGGAGCCTGATACTCATAGGCACATTCTTGTTTGGTTTGTATTTCGGATCGCGCTTCGAGCTGAAAGAACAAATCCAAATTCTGGCGTGGATGTTTCTTCTGGTTTTAATGGCGAGCGCCGCTGTGGCTATTGCGGCGCCAAACCTGGGAGTGGGGAGCGGCGGACATTTGGGTAACTGGCGGGGACTGTTCACTCAAAAGAACGTGCTGGCCAGAGTCGCTGTATTGGCAACCCTTGTATTCTTTTTCTGGAGGCCTTCGTACCGGCCGTTACGCTACTTCGCTCTCGTGTTTGCGATCATGGTGCTGGCCATGACGCGCTCGGCCACCGGACTTGCTGTATTGATCTGTTTGTTAATCGTAACGCCACTTTTTCGCTTGGTCCGCACGCAAGCAAAACTCTTGGTTCCCACTGCCATGCTGCTGCTCACTGCAGGCGCGGCGTTGAGCATCGTTCTAGTTACTAATTCAGGCGTTGCGTCAGCCCTTCTCGGACGCGACTCGACACTCACGGGACGAACGACATTATGGCACGAATGTCTAGTTTCCATAATAAAGCGGCCCATCCTGGGCTATGGCTTCGATGCCTTCTGGCGCGGAATGGTGGGTGAGTCTGCCAGGGTTAACCTCGCAGCGCATTGGCTGGTTCCCACCGCTCACAATGGCATTCTGCAATTGTGGTTGGACCTTGGAGCGATGGGCCTTGCGTTATTCGTCCTTGCATATGCAGTCTATGTACGTAAATCGCTTCGCTTCTATTTAGTGAACGAGGGTTACCTCCGCGCATGGCCCCTGGCTTACATGGCTTTCCTCTTCTTCTACAACTTTACCGAGGTCACCGAATTGGACCAGAACAACATCTTCACGATGCTTGTGGCGGCGCTTGCAGCCACTATAACGGTGCGCGCCTTCGAAATGGAAACCGATGAGGACAAATATCCTTCAACTCGCGACTTTGAAACCCAGCCTATTTATCTATCGTGACGCGTTGCTGCTTGCATCCGAAACGTTCATTCTTTCCCAAGGTGAATCGTTAAGCGCTTTTCGCGCGGTTTATCTCGGACTACGAAGAGTCCCGGGGTTGGAGTTGCCCCAAGATCGATGCGTGCTTTTGGCGGCAGGCCACTACCGGCGATTAAAAGCCGCTCGGCTAAAACTGTCAGGGGCGACAACGTCCGACATTACCCGTTTGCGTGCCCTGCGACCTGTCCTGGTACATGCTCACTTCGGGATGGACGCCGCTGATGCGATGCCCATTGCCCGCGCACTCGGCATACCGCTGGTTGTCACCTTTCACGGGTGGGATGCGACAGTTCGCGACGATGTTTTTCGGCGTCAATCGATCGCTCTGAATCTATACGTCAGACGCCGATCTGAGCTGGCGCGTGCTGCTTCCCGGGTTCTGTGTGTTTCAGAGTTTATTCGCCGGCAGGTCCTTGAAAAAGGATTTTCGCTCGATAAAACAACGGTGCATTACACCGGAATCGATCTGCAAAAGTTCATTCCGAACCCGACGATCCAGCGAAAACCGATTGTTCTATTCGTGGGAAGGCTAGTGGAAAAGAAAGGCTGTGAATATTTGGTTCAAGCCATGGAGATAGTCCAATCGAAAGTCGCGGATGCGGAACTGGTAGTCATCGGCGACGGTCCGTTGCGCAAACGCTTGGAGCACGAAGCCGGTTCGAGGTTGCGATCAGTTCGATTTCTGGGCAAGTGTTCAGCCGCGGTGGTTCGCGAGTGGATGGGCAATGCTAGCGTATTCAGTACACCTAGCGTAATCGCCGAGTCCGGGGATGCTGAGGGATTCGGGATGGTGTTTGCCGAGGCCCAGGCGATGGGCTTGCCGGTAGCGAGCTTTGCGAGCGGGGGAATTCCCGAGGCGGTCGAACACGGTGTGACCGGACTGTTGGCACCAGAGCGGGACACGAAAGAGTTGGCAAACAATATACTAACCCTGCTAACTGACGCTTCCCTGTGGCTTCGGTTCAGTGCCGCCGGACAGGAACGCGTCAAGAAACACTTCGATCTCGAGAAACAGACGGCGAAGCTGGAACAGATTTATCGCCAAGTTCTCCAGGAGCACCACTCGGGGGTTACGGCTTCATGACTGCACTAGTCACAAGCGAGCCTCTCGTGTCAGCGGTGATTCCGACACACAAACGCTCTGACATCCTGCCACGGGCAGTACAAAGTGCCTTATCGCAAACGTACCGTGAAATTGAAGTGCTCGTAGTTATTGATGGTCCGGATGCCAAGACTACGCGGGCCCTGGGACAGATCAATGATCCGCGGATGCGAATCGTTCAACTCGACTCCAACCTCGGTGGAGGAGATGCCCGCAATGCCGGTGTGTCCGAAGCGCGTGGAGAATGGATCGCATTCTTGGATGATGACGACGAATGGCTACCTGAAAAGATTCAACGGCAGATATCGATGCTCGTATCCGTGAGTTGTGACGATCCCATCATCTCTTGCCGTTTTACCGCTCGCACGCGCTCAGGGGAACACGTTTGGCCGAGCCGGTTTCCGAGGCCCTCCGAGCCGATGTCCGAGTACCTGCTGGTGCGGCAGGGGATGAGAGGGATTGACGGATTCGTAGCAACGCCGACCATTCTGACGCGACGCTCGCTATTGCGACGGGTTCCGTTTCAGTCTGGGCTGAAGAAGCACCAGGACTGGGACTGGGTGCTCCGGGCAACCTCCCAGCCCGGTGTTGGCGTGTTTTTTTGTCCGGAGACTCTAGCCATCTGTCACATGGAAGCCAGCGACAGCACAAGCAGGCAGGCCAACTGGGAGTTTTCGTTGCAATGGATCCATGCCAATCGTGGCCGGGTTACGGCGCGGGCGTACGCGAGCTTCATTGCCACTCACGTGGGGTGGCAGGCAGCGGCGCAGCGACGTTGGCGGGTCTTCTTCCCCCTGCTTTGGGATGCCTTCCAGCACGGTGCTCTGCGAGCAGTGGACGTGGCACGCTATTTGGGATTCTGGTTCGTTCCCGCGGCCTGCCGCGACCAGATAAATCGCAGACGCGGGCTTAGTTCCCGTCTCGCCGCAGGAGCCGGACTGCATTAGATTTCCCCGCTGCCCCCGAGCTTCGGATAAGAATATGCAACCGCTTTTCACAGTCGGAATACCCGTTTACAACGGAATGCCGTATCTCCCAGAGAGTTTGCAAAGCGTGCTGCAGCAGACATATCCGAATTTCGAGGTAGTAGTGATCAACGATGGATCGACGGACGAATCGCTGGAGTACTTACGAAGCATTCGAGATCCTCGCCTACGAGTGATCTCCCAGCCCAACCGCGGCATTACCGCCGCGTTGAACCGAGCGTTGGCCGAAGCGCGCACACCATGGTTGGTACGGTTGGACGCAGACGACATCGCATGTCCTGACCGACTTGCTCTGCTAGCCGAAGCGATACAGCAATATCCAGACGCCGGAATGTTCTACAGCGATGCAGACAACTATCGTCATACCCGCGTCATATCAAAGCTGCGCACAACGCGGGGAACGCCGGAAGAGTTACGCGCCATTACCAGGAGTGGATACTTGCTATCGATCTGCCACGTTACCGCTGCTCTCAATATCGCCAAGACACAGAGTCTTGGTGGGTACCGGTTCAATCTTTATGTCGAAGATCTCGATTTGTGGTGGCGCATGGCGTTGCGGTACACCGTCGTCTTTTTGCCGAAGGTGACGGTGTCGATACGCCTGCATGTAGCTAGCACGTGCATCAGTAACATCGAAAAGCTCACGTTAAATACGCTGTATGTGCAGTATCTTTTGCTTTCGCACTTATGGCAGCTTTCGCCGCTGGGATATGAGGCCGTTGTTCCATATTTGATCGAGATGATCGATAAGGGGCGACTGCGGTACCGGCACCAAATGTGGCTTGCCGGAGGCCAAATGGGTACGGGTCAGTATCACCGTGCCGTGCCGTACCTTGTGAGCGCCTTGATAAACTCGCCAAAGAATTTCTTCGACCGTTTACGCTATCCCTTCTTTCCCGGGGCCGCGGTGCAGCGGGGCGAAGATCCCGCGCAATTTCGGCAACGCCAGCGGCTACTGTGGCGGTCAGATACACGTTCGCTAGGAGAAGCAATATGATGAAACCCCGAGCATTTCCACTCCCGGTTGAAGGCACAGTTGTCTCATCCCGGGCGCTGGTTGGTGTGAAACGACAATCCAACACCAACCTTGACGAGTTCTCTTTATCGGAACTCTTGCACATATTGAAACGGCGTCAGCGGAGCATCCTGGTATGCACGCTTGTCTGCACATTGCTAGCGCTAGCGGCATCACTTTGTATGAAAACCAAGTATGAGGGCGTCGCTATCATGGAGGTAAACAAGGAGAACTCCGACACGCTAGGTTTAAGCTCCGTAGACAGGATCGGCGAAGCTGGGTCCGACAGCCTTGAAGAAATGGTTACTCTCGAGACTGAGGCAACTGCTCTGCAGAGCCCCTCATTGGCATTTCAGGTCGTACAGCAATTGGGCCTCGAAAAACGCAAGGAGTTTGCTTTACAGACGGATTGGCTCACGGGATTGTTCGGTGATAATGACCAGATCAATGCCGAACTCAAGATGCCACTGGAGCAAGCTCCGCTTCGTCGGCAGCGGATTTTCAAAACATTCGACAGAAACCTCAAAATCAAATCAATTGCGGGCACTCGCCTCATTGAAGTTCACTTTTTGAGTCTGGATCCACAGGTAGCCGCCGATGTGCCCAACCTGCTGGTGAAGGATTTACAGGAACAGGACTTCCGCACCCGCTTTGCGGCCACCGCACAAGTCTCCGACTGGCTTTCTAAGCAGCTCTCGGACCTGAAGTCGGAGATAGCAAGTTCGCAGGAAAAACTCAATGAAGTGCAGAAAGAAGCTGGCATTCTGGGCGCAGATGAGACGAACAATATCGTAACGATAAAACTAGACGACTTGAACCGGCAGCTTACGGATGCCGAGGCTAATCGCATTATCAAGCAGGCGGTATACCAGCTTGCAAGGTCCGGCAACCCCGAAACAATTTCCAGCATCGCCGGAACTAGTATGGTCACCGGCGGAGCGGTGAACCCAAACTCGCTAGCGCTGTTAGACACTCTGCGGGGCCAGGAGGCTGAACTCAAGACGCAGTATGCTCAAGCTTCAGCTAAGTTCGGCTCGGCGTATCCTTTAGTTGGGCAGCTACATAGTCAACTCTTGCAACTGAACGATTCCATCCAATCTGAAATTAAAACGCTCGCGACCCGAGCTGAAAATGACTACCTTGCCGCCAAACAGTCTGAGGATATGCTCCGCCGTGCGTTTGAAACCCAAAAAGCCGAGGCGAATAGACTTAATGACAAGGCAATCCAGTACACAATCCTGAAACGGGAAGTTGAGTCAAGCCGGACACTTTATGACGATTTGCTAACCAAGCTTAAGGAAGGTGGACTCCTCTCCGGGCTACATTCTACCAATATCGTTGTGCTCGATCCCGCGCGCACCGGCGCAGAACCAGCGCGCCCGATTTATTGGCTTAACCTTGGCGTGGGTCTTCTGGTCGGAATGTTCGGTGGCATTGCTTTCGCATTCGTTCGCGACAGCCTTGATAACACAATGTGCACTCCAGCGGACGTGGAAGCGACCGTGGCTCTGCCGTGTGTCGGCATCGTGCCCGACCTTGCAGCCTGTGGCGACCTTCCGAGAAAGTTGCGCCGTAATAAGGCCGACCTGTTGGACTCGAACATATCTACCCATCCCTCGTCTCGACTGGCGGAATCATATCGCGCTCTGCGGACTTGGATTTTGCATTCCGAGGGGGAAGCACCGCCAAAGGTGATCCTAGTGACTAGTGCCTTACCACGGGAGGGAAAGACAACCACAAGTCTAAACACCGCAATCGCACTCGCCCAAGACGGTTCGAAAGTACTGCTTCTAGAGGCGGACCTGCGCCGCCCCTGCCTGCACGGCTTGGTCTCACCCCCAACTCCAGCTGGCCTAATTGGCCTCTTGAGCACTTCGGGCGACTTCAAGCCGGAAGCCTTCAGGCATCCAGAGATCGCTAACTTGTTTGTTTTGCCTGCTGGTCTAGGCAGATCGAGTCCGGCTGAGTTACTCGGCTCGCCACGCATGAAGCAGTGTCTCGATGTCTTCCGGATGCGATTTGACTTCATTGTCATCGACACACCACCGGTTTTATCGTTTACCGACGCGGCTATCGTGTCGCGCTATGCCGATGCAGTTTTGTTCGTGATTCGCTCCGAGCAGACCACAAAACAATCTTGTTTGCGCGCACGCGATGCGATGGAACGCGCCAATATCCGCATCTCGGGAATCCTGGTGAACGGCGCTAACGTGAACTCTGCCGACTACCAACACTACTACGGTTATTCCATCGCACAATACAACAGTTACTACAGCGATGTGCAGAGTCACAAAACAACAAAGCTAAATTCGAGAGGTGTTCAATGACCTGCTTTCGTCCGACCGTCGTTTTGCTTTTTCTTGTAATCACTTTTTCTTCGAGTGTGGCAATCGCCCAAACGCGAGCGGATGGCCGAAAGCTGTCGTCTCCAGCCACTTCGCCGGCATCCTTAGAAGCTGACTCAACCAGAGTT
Source organism: Acidobacteriaceae bacterium (assembly GCA_003132405.1). Taxonomy (GTDB): domain Bacteria; phylum Acidobacteriota; class Terriglobia; order Terriglobales; family Acidobacteriaceae; genus Acidiflorens. Next base: position 21,638 of record PKXQ01000074.1, read on the forward strand.
CGCGTGGGACCGGGTGACCTGTTGGAAGTAAAGGTCTTCGATATCAGTGAACTTGATCAACAAGTCCGTGTCAGCGATCGGGGAGACGCTGTACTCACTTTCCTGGGTCGACTTCATCTGGCCGGACTGACGACGGCCGAAGTGCAGACCTTAGTGGAAAACCGTTTGCGAGAGGGCAACTTTGTGCGCGAGCCACAAGTCTCGATCCTGATCGACGAGTACGGGACCCAAGGCGTCTCCATATTAGGGGAAGTGGCAAAACCTGGGGTGTATCCGGTGCTCGGCCCGAGGACGTTGCTGGACATGATTTCTCTGGCCAGCGGCCTCACTCCAATGGCGGCACATGAAGCGACCATCAAGCGTCGGGAGGGAGCAGAGGTTTTCACGGCCAGCCTGTCGGACAACCCGGCGGAACTTCTAGCGAGCAATATCGAGCTCTGGCCCGGCGACACGGTCATCGTGCCGAAGGCGGGAATTGTATATGTGATCGGCGACGTGGGAAAGCCAGGGGGATTCGTCATGGAAAACAGCGGAAGAGAGAGTCTGTTGGAGGCCGTGGCGTTGGCTGCGGGTGTGAATCGCACGGCTGCCCTGAGTAAGACTCGAGTCATCCGCAAGACTTCTGCTGGATATGAAGATATACCAGTGGACTTGAAACGCATCCTGAACGGCAAGACAGCCGATATCGCTTTGCAGCGCGAGGACATCGTTTACATTCCACCAAGCATGGCTCGATCAATGCTCTTCCACACTCCGCAAATGCTGGAAGCTGCCGCATCTTCAGCAATGGTTTATACCGTGGTACCGTGATCACACGTGTTAGAAGGTTGCGACCTAAGGGCAGTGTCGCAGCCTGAGATCATCAAGGACTGAGACAGTCGCTTGATGAGTGTTTTGGCCCAGATGCTCGGTCAAACAAAGATGCGCTCTCATGACGTGCTCTCCTGTTATCGTCGCTCCGAATTCTACCGCTCGCCGGGCCGGCTACAGCGTCGCAACTTACAAAACAGTTGCCCGTTTCGTAAAACTGGTTGGGAGCTTGGTCTTTCACATCGGTGCGGTCATTTGGAGAACAATACAGCAACTCCAGGGCAAGCCGATTCCAGGAAGTTTGGTTGTTCTTTGCTATCATGCGGCTCCTCGCAGGCAGCGTGCGCGGTTTGCACGGCAGATGGATCTCTTACGGCAGTACGCCAAGCCGGCGCAGGCCGACGTCGAGACGCCATTGCTGGCCGGCGAACGCTACGCCGCCGTGACTTTTGACGACGTTTATCAAAGCACGGTTGAGAACGCCCTTCCCGAGTTAAAGGCGAGAAACATTCCCTGCACATTGTTCGTCGTGAGCCACCTCCCGGGGCATTCCCCACGGTGGTCCGGGACTGAGGGATACGATCGCGAAGATAAGTTTGTCACGGCGGAGCAGCTTGTGAATTTGCCTGGCGAGCTCGTGACCATTGGCTCTCATACCATGACACACCCGAATTTGTCCGTTCTTCCGGAAGAGACGGCAAAGCGAGAACTGTTTGAGTCGCGGCAGTTATTAGAACAAACGCTAGGGCGCGAAATCCGGCTGTTCGCTTTTCCTCATGGCGCCTTCGATGATGCCATCGTGACTTGGTGTCGCGAAGCAGGGTATCGGCGCGTATTCTCCATTGAACCAACGATGACCGTTTCTAATCTGCCGGAGTATGTAACCGGGCGCGTGATCGCCGATCCCACCGATTGGGATCTTGAATTCCGTCTCAAAGTTCTCGGCGCGTACCGTTGGTTGCCGGTTGCCTATCGAATAAAGCGGAGGGTTCGCGCGGTGCTTAAACGCATTTAGAGAATTGTCGAAACTCGTGGAAACTAAACTGCGCAGCTTGTAAAGCTTCCTTACGTCTTTTTCCTCGTGTCCAATTTTCCTAATCCGACGAACCCAATATGATGTCTCAAGTTATCGCATCTCCTGCGGTAGAATCAAGCTTTACGGTCTCCGACCCGCTTGTTACCGCTGTCATTCCCACTCGTAATCGTCCGAAACTGGTGATTCGGGCGGTACGGAGCGCTTTGGGACAGACCTATCAGCAGATGGAAGTCGTGGTCGTAATTGATCTCCCCGACACAGCCACAATCGATCAACTGGCGAAGCTTTCTGATGATCGCCTCCTGGTCATCACTTTGCCTGAATCACTGGGAGGAGCCGGTGCACGCAATGCAGGCGTTAAGGCCGACGGTTAACGCAGAGGACTCGGCAAGAAATGGCTTGAGGATCTTACAGGTTATTTGGTGGGGTGAACTAGGCGGAATTGCGCTGAATCTTGGGGACATGGCCAGGCAATTCCACGGTTCAGGGCACACACTCGAAGTCTGTGTCATAAGTAGTTCGGGGCCATTGATTGACGGTCTTTCAAGCAATGACATACACATCACGGAGATCGGCGCGCGTTCTGGATTCGACATCTGGGGATTTGTCAGGTTCTGCCGTTATCTCAAAAATAAAAGGTTTGATATTGTCCACGTTCATGGCGCCACGTTCTTCGTCACGTTAGCGCTCATGGTCGGCGCGGGTACCGCTCGGAAGGTATTTCAGGAACATGGAGTAATTCGATCACACCATCGACGGACGACACGTCTTCTGTTCTACAAGCTCTTCCGCAGGGTATACGACCGATTCGTTGCGGTGTCGGGCGCCACTGCGGAGGATCTGCTCTGGACAGGGGTTCCCATTGATCGCGTGGTTACTATCCCAAACCCGGTTGACGCCGTGGCCTTTTCTCCACGACCCTCCCGTGAAAGCGCGAAGGAGCGTTTGGGTATTTCAGGGTCTGTTCAAACGGTAGGTACGGCATGTCGGTTTGCTCCGGAAAAAGATCTGGCGCTTTTCCTCGAAGTAGCCGCGATAGTGACGGCAGCCCGGCAAGGCGTTCGCTTCATCATGGTCGGAGCGGGTGATGAACAAAGAAGCCTGGAGCAAAGGATAGAAGCGCTTCACCTAACCCGATCAGTCCGGTTCACAGGTATGAGGACTGATATGCCACTGGTGTGGCGCGCATTTAACGTATACCTGTTTACGTCGCGCCTCGAACCGTTTGGTCGAACTCTTCTGGAATCCCTAGCCTGTGAGACGCCTGTTGTCGCCGCCGTACCCACAGACGGTGGTGCCATTGAGCTTGCGCGTCGGAGTCCGGGTATTCTGGCAGTCGAAGACCGCAACCCGCAACATCTTGCCGCTTTGGTCGTGCGATTACTCGACTCGCCACACGAATGCGAAGAACTGGGACGCCTGGGGCGCATATGGGCCGCGGAACAATATGGCGTCGTCGAGTGGGCTCGGGCATTCGATAGTCTCTACATGACACTTCACCAACGCCGATAACCTGCGGGTCTCAATATCGAACAGTAGAGGCTGAAACGGGCTCAAGGCATCTCCCCCGAAGGGCCATTCGCCAAATTCGCAGCCTAAGTCGGTTACACCTCGCCATGGTGGCGGTATTCAGTGGTTTTGCAGTTGGTCGCGCGGTGGGGTTCGGCTCTCTGGAATGCCGAGCGCGGATATTGCTTCACCGATATTGTTGAGCGGAGGATAAGTGAACGTATTTCACATCGTAGGCGCCCGTCCCAATTTCATGAAGGCAGCGCCGGTGATGAACGCGTTCAAAAGGCGCGAGCACGTGGTCCAGACCCTGGTTCATACCGGCCAGCACTACGACGCCAATATGTCGGGCGTTTTCTTTGAGCAGCTTGGCATCATCGCACCGGATGTGAATCTAGCCGTCGGCTCGGGCACGCATGCGCGGCAGACGGCCGAGATCATGACTCGCTTCGAGCCGGTGCTGCTGGAGCGCAAGCCCGACCTCGTGCTGGTGTATGGCGATGTCAACTCAACGGTCGCGACTGCCTTGGTCTCCGCCAAGCTCGGAGTGCGCGTCGGCCACGTCGAAGCCGGACTACGCTCGTTCGACCGCACCATGCCGGAGAAATCAACCGGCTGATCACCGATCAGATCGCCGATTTGTTGTTCACACCTTCCGAGGACGGAGACATCAATCTTCAGCGCGAGGGAATTCCCGCGCAAAAGATTTTTCGCGTTGGCAACGTGATGATCGATTCTCTGGTGAAGCTTCTGCCCGCGGCACAACGTCAGACGCAAAATGGTCTGCCTGAGCGCTATGCATTGGTTACGTTGCATCGCCCGGCCAATGTCGACGACAGCGAAATTCTGAAACGCATTCTCCAGTGTTTGCTGGACGTCAGCCAGGATCTTTGCGTCATATTCCCCGCGCACCCGCGCACCCGGAAACGCATCACCGAGTTTGGACTGCATGCCAGCCAACTCCGGCTTCTCGACCCGCTACCTTATCTCGAGTTTCTGGGCCTGCAGTCACGCGCAACCATTGTTATCACGGACTCTGGCGGCATCCAGGAGGAGACTACTTATCTTGGCATTCCTTGCTTGACTCTCCGGGAGAACACGGAACGCCCGGTTACGGTCTCCCTGGGAACGAATGTTCTCGTCGGACGCGATCCCGACAAACTGCGCTTTGAACTCTCTCGAGTGCTCACCGGCAAGGCGAAGAAGGGAACTGTTCCGCCTCTGTGGGACGGCCACGCCGGCGAACGAATCGCCGAGGTGGTGGCTGGGTAACAGCCTATAAGTTGTTGCTGAGACGGACAAGGGGCTTCTCTCCGAGGTCAACATTTCGCAGCGTAGAGTATGGGCATTTCTTGGCTGGTGGAATTAGCGATTATATGAAAATTGCCATTTTTTGGAATTATCTCTTTCACTATCGCGTACCGTTCTACAACCGGCTTGCGCAGGTGCCAGGTGTCGAGTTGACGGTGTTTCATGGCGGCGAGGACCCTAATCGTCGCGGCAAGTCGGCTGGTTCAGCCGAACCGCCGTCGTTCGAAAGCATCCAAATTGCGACGCACGAGAAATCCATTCATGGCGCAGTCGTATATTTCCAGACGGGCATGTGGAAGTACCTTTGCACGAGGAAATTCGATGTGATCGTATGCGAAGGCAACTTTGGAATCCTTTCAAATGCGCTCCTGGCACTGTATAGCCGACTCACGGGCGCCCGTTTCTTGTTGTGGGTTGGAGGTTGGGAGCGCAAGATGATCCGCGGTCTCGCCGCACACCTGAGGAGGGTGTACATTCGCATTGCGTGTAGGTTTACGGATGGATTCTTGTGCTATGGCAGCAACGCTGTGCAGTTCCTGGCGCGTTATGGTGCCGTTGGATCATGCACTGTTATACAGAACACCGTGGATACCGAACGGATTCAGGCTGCGTCTGCGCACCACAGGTCGGAAGCTGCCAAAAGTCGCAAAGCCCTTGGCCTTGAAAACAAGACGGTCGTGCTGACGGTAGGTGCTCAGATAGCAAGAAAGAAGACCGCCTTGCTGATCGACGCCTATCGGATCATCAGCGCCTCCAGAGACGACGTTGCCCTTGTTATCGTAGGTGACGGCCCACAAAAACAGCTATTGGTTGATAGAGCCCACGATCTTGCTGATGTTCATTTTACCGGAGAGGTGGTTGGGCCGGTTGGCGCCTATTTTGCCATGGCTGACATATTTGTCCTTCCTGGTCTCGGCGGCCTGGCTATCAACGAAGCAATGGCATATGGTCTGCCGGTTATCTGTGCAGAGGGTGATGGGACAGAGCAGGACTTGGTTATACCTAATAAGACCGGACTGTTCTTCCGCAGAGATGACGAACGGGACCTTGCTGACAAGATCGGCGCGCTTCTCGCGGCTCCTGAGAAGCGACAAATGATGGGCCAGTCGGCGCAAAACCACGTCTTTACAATAGCGTCTATGTCCACAATGATCGATCGCTTTGTCCGGGCGGTTTCGCCAGAGCAATAGTGTGTTGCGGCTGGTTTTTGCCACGCCGAGGAGGAATAACAATGGAATTGACCCGGAGGAAATTTCTAATTGGAACAGCCGCGGCCTGCGCAGCGGTGCGGGCAATGGCCGCACCAATCGCTGGAGAGGTAGCGGCTTTCCCGCATGTCGATTCGTCAAAATCGTTGGGCCAACATGCTGCTGCCAAGGGAATCCTGTTTGGGACGGCGCTGGGAGTAGAACCGCTCAAGGATCCGGCTTATGCCAACCTCGTCGGGAGCCAGTGCCGGATCGGAGTATCCGAGAACGCATTGAAATGGAATGCATTGCGCCCCGCACCGGATCGATACGACTTCAGCGGAGGCGATTACCTCTACCAGTTTTCGAGTTCGCACGGAATGAAGTACCGCGGGCACACACTGCTATGGGAGCAGGCCTTGCCGACTTGGTTTCACAACACCGTCAATGCGCGCAATGCGAAAGCAATGATGCTCGACCATATTTCGGTTGTCGTTCGTCACTATGCCGGGAAGATGCACTCCTGGGATGTGGTCAATGAAGCCATCGATCCGGACGACGGCCGTCCCGATGGCCTGAAGAACACGCCTTGGCTACAAATGATCGGCCCCGAATATATCGAGATGGCTTTTCACGCCGCCCATGAGGCTGACCCTAAGGCCATGCTGACTTATAACGAGAACTGGATCGAGCCGGAGAATCGACCGGCAGAGCAGAAACGCCAGGCAACCTTGGCGCTGCTGACGAACATGAAGAAAAAAGGTGTGCCCGTTCACGGGCTGGGAATTCAATCCCATCTCTTTGCTGAAACCATTGTGGGCGGCCCCAACTTTGCCCACTTTCTCGACGAAATCGCCGATCTCGGGCTGGCGATTCTCATCACGGAAATGGACATCCGCGATCAGCATTTGGTGGGCAGCGTCGAGTCCCGCGACCAGGCGGTCGCTCAGAAATACTACGACTATCTGTCGTTCATGCTGCGCTGCAAGGCGGTGAAAGCTGTCCTGACATGGGGACTCAGCAGCCGCTACACCTGGCTCACCAAGTTTAGCCCGCGTCCGGATGGATCGCCGGTGCGTCCCCTGCCCTATGATGCCGATCTCAAACCCACACCGGCATGGAGGGCAGTAGCGGCGGCGTTCGACCAAGCCGGCGAAAGATAATTCTTAGAGCTGGTTTCATAAATGCCTCTCAGCTCACTAGGCACGTCCCTCAGGGGCTAAAGCCCGCATCTTTCCAGGCCCTGAACGGCACGGCTGAAGCCGTGCCCTACCCAAAACCAATTTGTGAAACCAGTTCTAGATAACTTAATCCCCTTCGCCCTGATTGCGCGATTTTGGGCGTACAGGAGCCTCGCTCAATGAACACTCGAAAATCATTACCGACTCTCAATGGCACTATCGATCGATGGGCGGATGACATCACTCCTTTGCACCGCCCTTCAGACCAGGAGCTATTCTGCTCCTTTCCCGAGCGATCTCGCTTGAAGTTTCCCACGTTCAACCTGCTCGGCATCCGGGTGCAGGCCATCACTGCGCATGATCTGCTGGCCATTATTTCCGAAGCCGTGCTGAATCAGGCGAGGTATGTGGTGGCAAATCACAATATGCACAGCCTCTATGTTTGGCATCACGATTCGAAGATGCGCGACCTTCACGCCCGAGCTGACTTCACGCATGTCGATGGGTTACCGCTGATTCCGCTGTTCCGATTGTTCGGGGCTCGGTTAAAGCGTGAACACCGCACCACGTATCTCGACTTTTGGCCGATGCTAGGCAAGGAGGCTGTCAAGCACGGGTGGGGAATCTATTACTTGGGAGCGAAGCCCGGCGTCGTCGAAGAAGGGGCAGCGCGTCTTCGAGAGCAGTATCCTGGACTGCAGCTCCGCACTCATCACGGATACTTTGACACTCATGGCGCCGAAAACGAAGCCGTTCTCTCGGAGATTCGCGCTTATGCTCCGGAGGTTCTTATGGTTGGAATGGGAATGCCCCGCCAAGAAGCATGGATCAACACGAACCTGAACCACATCGCTGCACGAACTATATTCTGCTCCGGCTGCATGATGGACTACGTTGCGGGAAAGATCCCTACCTGTCCACGGTGGCTGGCTCGCATCGGTTTCGAATGGCTTTATCGCCTGCTCACCGAGCCTGCCCGGTTGTGGCGCCGTTACCTGGTCGAACCGTGGTTCGTTCTCGGTCAACTAGGGAGTGCATATTTCAAGCTTGGCCGGAGCTTCGAGGCATCGAGTTCCATTCTCGAGGACGGTAATGAATAATCCATGCGAAGAACGGTCGATTCACGACCGTTTATTCCCCGCGTTTTGCGTGATTCTGGACCCGTAGGAGAATCACTCAATGATTCTCCCAAGAATCATTATCGAAATCCGAATGGCACTATTTCCTCACCCCACCGATTGGCGGACTCGGCGACCCCGCCTTGGAGACGCTCTGGACGCAAGAATCCACACATCTCAATTGAATATGAACTTGCCAACTAGTTGCGTGCGGGGCCTTCCGGTTACGAGCCGGATCGTTTTTTGGTTTGTGGTCGTGACACTTCTCGGAATATGGCCAGCACTGACGAATGGGCAACCGTTCTTCTACTCAGATACGCCGGCTTATGTACGTGGTACCGATCTCCGCAATATCGAAAGCGCTGGGCAGTCGGTTTGCGACCGATTGGGCGAAAGATCAGCGAAGAATCATTGAGCCTCAAACCTCGGCGCCGACTCCTGAACCACCTGCTGCTGAACAGAAATCTGCTCGACGTGTTGTACTCGCGGGCCGCTCTATCATCTATGGAGCGCTGCTCTATTTTGGCGAGGTACTCGGTGGAATGTGGTTTTCAATCATCATCCAGTCTCTAATCGCCGCTTATCTCATTTTCGTTTTCATTGTCAGGTCTCTAGGTCTGGACTTTCGTTATTTCCTAATTAGCTGCGCTGTTCTCTTTATTGCGTCGCCGTTGCCGTTCTTCGCGTCGTTCCTGATGCCGGATGTGTTTGCGGAGTTTCTCATTCTAGGGTTCGCAATCCTGGCAACCAGTTGGGATCGATTGAGTCATGTCGAGCGCGCAATTACGAGTGTGGTCTTGTTGTTTGCTGTGCTTGCACATATCACACATTTGGGCTTGCTTCTTGGCTTGACCGCCATGACAGTCGGCTATGTTGTGATACTAGCGGACCGCTCGCAATGGATCAACATTCGCTGGTTGATTGCCGTCGTAGCAGCCTGCGTGGTGATTGCAGTCCTGTGGGAAGTTATGTTTTCTTTTGCGGTGAGCCGGGCATTTGGCAGTCCCCCTATACGCCCGCCCTTTGTTACAGCCAAACTTCTTTCGATGCTCGGGGAGCCCGCGGTATCAAAGGTCTGCGGGTCAAGTGCCTTTGTCGTTTGTAGGTTCAAGGACCGGTTTCCCATCGACAGCGATTCATTCCTCTGGTCTGAAGACGAACGTACTGGGATATTCAGTGTAGTTGACGTGCAGACGAAGCGACTTCTCGACGACGAACAGCTGCGTTTTGCTCTGGCGATCATTCCACCGAATCTGGGGCATGTTGTCGCTGGCGTTTCCATGGATGCGCTGCGGCAACTCACCTACGTCGGTCTCTCCGAGTATTCCTATGGCCCCGCGGACTTGAATTTCTTTAGAGACCGCCTGCCGAGTCATTATTTTGACAGGATGACTTCGACTTTAGCAGCTCGATCAGACGCTTACGTTGTTTTTGGGCGCAAGGTCCTGTATGTCACGGCCGTTATTGGAGTAATCATCACCGCGCCGCTTTTCTTTGGGGGCGTGCGCCCACGAAGGGACCGTAGTGCAAATGAGATAGAGCGGGAAAGGACTTGGCGCGCAGCGACATGCATCCTATTGGCCGGAATCATGTTAAACGCAATCATATGTGGCGGTGTTAGCGCTGTGCAGGACCGATATCAGGCTCGAGTTATCTGGCTGATCCAGCTTTCTGCGATTACGGGGATTTGCGTGTTGGAGCCGCATCGGAGAATTGCCTTGTTTTGGAAGCGAAAGACCCGCTGCGACAGATGAAGGCTTGGTAGGTACGCAGTTCGTTCGGCCCTAGATTGTCGGAGACTTGCCGAAATACCGGGCGAGTCGGTCACGACCTGCAGGTACTTGCGAGTGGTGATCTCAGAGTAGTTGCGACGCTGGAGTTCCCCCAGCATCATCTTGCGTAAATGGGATGACTCAGTTTCAGCGTCTAGGACTTTCGGACTCAATTGTCTTTAAGTGCTTTCGATCGCGGCGCACAAGGCGGGCCGCAGAGGCCTGCCGAAAAAGGCAACAGCTCGGCTGGTGGGAGTGGCCGCGGGCTCGGCGCGCCGAAGGATCAACCGTGGTGAGGAAATCGATGTTGCTTATTGTGAACGCTGACGATCTGGGGGCAAGCGAAGCCATTAACGACGAGACCTTCGCATTGATGGAATCCGGGCTCGTCACATCTGCCACTCTGATGGCGAATGCGCCTGCATTTGAGCATGCAGTCAAACACATCAGGCGATTTCCAAACTGTTCCTTTGGCGTTCATCTGAACTTGACGGCCTTCCCGCCACTGAGTAGGTCGACAAATCTCGAGCCGGTCTTGCGCAATGGAGAGTTTTTTCGAGAGTTACTGACGAAGCGCTTGTTACGTGAATTGCGCAGCGAGCTCGAACAGGAGTTGATCTTGCAGGTTCAGCGAGTGTTCGATGCAGGCGTTCTCGTGACGCATTTCGATTCCCACCATTTTATTCATGTCAGCCCGCACCTGTTTTCTGTGGTCAAAGCAGTGCAGAGGTACTTCGGAGTCCGAAAACTTCGATCGACGGTTGAGGTATTGTCAGAGCGACGGGTACTTCATACCCTAAAAGGCAGACTCTTTGGCTACGCGCTGCGCAAAGTGTACACCACCGTGAGTCCAGATGGCTGGTGTGAAGTTCGAAGGTTCCATGCTGCTCTGGTTCGTAATGCCTTGCCGCGGTTTCGATGCTTGGAACTCATGGTGCACCCGGGAAGTCGCGACGCGCGCGACGTGGAAGAGATTGCCATCTTACGATCGAACTGGCAACAACTCCTGCCCGCAGACGTCCAACTCGGTAGTTATCGTCTCCTCCGCACGGCTTCGCCTTGACGAATAAGGTGCGACTCGCATGGCCGAAGTGTTTAGATTTTTGCAGCACGAAACATGGTAAGGTTCGCGTCGGAGCGCCTCGTTTGTGACGATCCGTGCTGGCCTCGTTAGCGAGGCTCTGGTGCTGTTAGGCTATGAATTTGCCTGAGGAGGCCCAATTGCAATTTCGCCAAGTCGCAAGAAGATTAGAGGTTATGTCTGCGTGCGTCCTCACTCTCCAGCAACGCAGACGGTTGTGGCCTGCCGCCTCACCAACTACCCACCCCATAACCCAAGTCGGAAAACCTGGGACGCGAAATGAACCACGATACCTCATCGCGGCACTCGCGCTCGCAGGAGCCGTAGCTCTGGCAGCCATTTCTCGCAACAGTTTCTGGATCGACGAAGGGTGGAGCGCGTATAAAGCGATTCAACCCACATTTTCTTCATGGTGGGGGGCGATGCTCTGGGAGCATAATCAGAACACTCTGCTACCCCTTTACATGTTTTTCCTGTGGGTGTGGGAGAAAGTCTTTGGTCCTGGAGAGTGGGCATTGAGGATGTTGAACGCTCCGTGTTTCCTTCTGACGGTCGTCGGACTTTGGTTGGCGTTCCGCGAGGATCAACGGAGATTTTGCTTTTCAATCATATTCTTAGGTAGCAACGCCTTTGTCTGGTTCTACCTAGACCAAGCTAGGCCTTATACCCTCCTCCTCATGGGATCAACCCTGCTTTTCGCCGGTGCATATCGCCTTGGGCTTATGCGATCGGAATTCACTCGCCGCTGGGCGTATTATTTAGCGGTTTCGGCCTTGCTGCTGTCCGCTACGAGCATAATCGGTGCCGTGTGGTCGGCGGCCACACTGATCGCACTGTGGTGCATGCGGGGTTGGCGGTTTCCGGTGATCTTCTTCCGGGCATCTCTGGGGGCGTTTAGTCTGCTCTGTGTGGGCCTCCTACTAATGGCCGGATATTATCTCTGGTGGCTGCACATGGGAATGGACGCTCGGAGTTTGAAGAGCACCAGCGTGATGAACGTTGCATTTGTGCCTTATGAACTTCTTGGCTTCGCGGGTCTGGGGCCTGGTCGAAATGCGCTGCGCGACCACCCCCTGTCGGTTCTGGGCGAATACTCTGTGCCGCTCGCCATTTACGGACTCCTCTGGACAGGTCTCGTTTTGCGGACGTGCAAGCGCCTTTACACCCAGGCCACGCAACGGCGTCGGGTTGTGTTTTACGGACTCCTCGCTACTCCTGGCGCGGTACTGATCCTGGTGGCGTACTGGTTGGATCTGCGTCTGCTGCCGCGGCATCTGACCCCGCTTATGCCTTTGGTGATTTGTCTAGCAGGGTGGCTTCTTGAAAGGTCCTGGAAACACGGCCTTCCTGGCAAGGCCCTGGTGGCGGGGTTTATGATTGTCTCATTGGTTTCCGCCGGGCAGATTCGCCTTGCAACGCGCCACCGACAAGACAATTACCGCCACGCGGCGGCAATAGCCGAGCACGAGATCAGCGCCGGCAGGACGGTCCTGTGGGCGGCTGACCGCCACACCGCTCTTTACTACGGTGTTGTCGCCGACAAGGACCGGGACACCGGGTCATCCATGCTGATGATTGGAGATCTCGCCGGCGAGCACCTCCGACTTAAGCCTAGTGCCGTCCTGCTCTCAAAGCACGATCTCTACGACCCGGAGGGCAGAATCTCTTCGTATGTGCGCGCAAACGGGTACACTCTTTCAGAATCCTTTGAAGCGTTTGAGCTCTGGGTTCTTCGCCCAACAAATCACTCGGCAGCGACGAATTAGCGGCCAATGGGTCCCAGAACACATAATCAAGCACCGGTATTTGCTCCGGACAGTTGCGCGGCACCAGTCGAAACTGGTTTAGCCGTATGATACATATCTCGGCTGTAGCCGGTTCGCGATGTGCGCGATATCAGGTGGCACCGAAACCGGAACGCCAAGGTTGCTCTCCGAGCGGTGGCGTGGGGCCAAGCGACAAGCGGCGACCAGTCACCTATCTGCTCGATTGCTTCAACACGCCGGCCGGTACCCGGCCCGACGGAGTACCGAGGTCAATCATTGGAGCCAGGCCATAGCGAGCGCGTCTGTGTCCGAAAGCCGGAATACGCTGCGGGCCGTGGTTTTGGATGTGGACGGTACGTTATACCGCCAGTGGCCGGTGAGGCTCCGTATGATGGCCGGGCTGCTCCGGCACTTGGCGGCCAACCCTCGCGAAGGCGGCAAAGTACTGAGGGTGCTGCGAGCTTATCGCCTAGCCCAGGAACGTTTACGGTTATGCGGCGAAACAGGAATGGCTTCGCGACAGATCGAGATGGCCGCGGAGCTGACTGGGTATCAGCTTGCATGGGTTCGCTCCACGGTGAAGACCTGGATGGAAGAACGCCCGTTGGAATATGTCCGGCGCGCCCGCCAGCCGGGCGTGCTAGAGTTCTGCGACTGGGCCAATCAAAGGGGCATAGCGCTGGCGGCGCTCTCGGATTACGATCCGAGAGCCAAGTTGGCCGTGCTGTCCTTGGACCGGCGCGTCCCGGTCGCCGCATGCGCGCAGGATCCCGATATCAATGTTTTTAAGCCGCATCCAGCGGGAATGTCGAAAGTTCTGGACCGCATCGGGGTGAGTCGTAAAAATGCCATCTACGTGGGCGACCGGCCCGAAGTCGATGGCGCATTGGCCATCGCAGCCGGTGTCCAGGGATATATTCTGGGAACTTCCAAACACGTTCCAGCCGGGCTGACGGCGGTGCGCGATTGGTCCACGCTGCAAGCGGAACTAACCTCTCAAATCAACTGGAAATTGCCATGTCTACTGCCGTAGCGATTGATACTGCCTTAGCGACTGAAATTCGGGTGCGCCCGACATGGAGGGCGCAGCTTTCGATCTGCCGTTTCGACCATTGGGTCAAGAATGTGTTTGTTTTGCCCGGCATCGTGGTGGGCGCCGCCGGGTTGGGACATTGGGGCGGCCTCTGGTCTCAGGCCCTCCTGGGACTGCTTTCCGTAGGGCTGATCTCATCGAGCAACTATGTCCTTAATGAGATTTTGGACGCGCCATTCGACCGGCTGCACCCAAAGAAACGTTTTCGTCCCATTCCGGCCGGCAAGGCTTCGGTTCGGCTGGCGTACGCTCAATGGCTGATATTCATGGCGGCCGGATTCGGGGTAGCCTGCGCTGTATCGGGAGCATTCACCACGACGATGGCGGCGTTGTGGCTCATGGGGATCGTTTACAACGTCCGACCGCTGCGCACAAAGGACGTTCCTTATGTCGACGTACTCAGCGAGTCCATCAACAATCCCATTCGCATGCTGGCCGGCTGGTATATCACCGCTAATCCCGGGATTCCGCCGGCCTCCCTTCTGGCGAGCTATTGGATGGTGGGCGCTTACTTCATGGCAGTGAAGCGCTTCGCGGAATACAGGGAGATCGCCAATCCGCTGCTGAGCGCGGCCTACAGGCGTTCATTCGCCCACTATAACGAACGGCGCCTACTAGTCTCGATTATGTTCTATGCGGCGTCCGCAATGCTCACGTTCGGCGCGTTCCTGGCTCGGTACAGGCTGGAATTGATTTTGGCCTTTCCATTTGTAGCTTTAGTGATGACCGTTTACCTCCAACTGGCATTCCAGCCGGACAGCGCGGTACAGCACCCGGAATACCTGTACCGCGACTTCAGGCTGATGACTGCCGTGATCTCGTGCGCCGCCGTTTTGGTCGCGCTGATGATCATCGATGTCCCGCTCCTCTACGTGATCTTCTCGCCGAAATATTCGGGATTCGCGCCGCACCTGCATTGATCCGGCACGTGGTCTGGCCGCAAACGCGCCGCATCCCAAGGCCGCGTTGGCGGGGGACGGAATCCAGTTGATGCTTGACAAACCTAAATATTGGGCGGCGGGGGTTCTGAAAAAACATCCGCGGACATGGTCATGGGTATGGAATATCCTTCCGCGCATCACAATCTTGCTTCCGCATGACAAAAGCTATTACGGCTTCCGCAGACTCGCGGGCGGCCAGGACGGGCTTTTTCTCGACGTGGGAGCGAACAACGGCATGACAGCGGCCGGGTTCCGTAAGCTCAACAAAAAATACCGGATCCTCTCAATCGAAGCCAACCGGAACCACGAGCCCGCGCTCAGGCGGCTGAAAAAAAGAATACGCAGCTTCGACTACATCATCGCGGCGGTTGGCGCCGAGCATGGCGAACTGCGGCTCTATACTCCGATTTACAAAGGTATTTCAATCCACACCCACACTTCTTCGAGCCGCGATTACCTGGACGTCTCATTACGGCGCGACTTCACCCCCAATGTCGTCGACCGAATCGTCTATGACGAGCAGACCGTCAAAATCATCCCGCTCGATTCGCTGAACCTCCAGCCGGACATCGTCAAGATCGACGTGGAGGGGCTTGACTATGAAGTGCTACTTGGAATGAGGCAAACGATCGATAAATTCCGCCCCGCGATTATGGTCGAATACACGCCGAACAAGACCGGTCCGATAGTCGCGTTTTTCGGCGAACGCGCCTACGATCTTTTCACTTACGACGAGAACAAGCGGGCGTTCGTGGCGTTCGACGAAGATCTCGGGGCGACGATTTGGAAAGAGTCCGGTTTGCAGTTGAACATTTTCGCAATCCCCGCCGAGCGCCGGCACATCGCGACCGGGGATTTCCGATAGGCTCCTGTCCGGCTTCGGGCCGCATTGTGCGTTATTGTACGAGCCTGACCGAACATGAGGGCAGCAGTCTTCTATCAATCTGTCTAGGAGTCTGTCGGGGATAGGCCCAAGGACGAATTCGATCTTTGCCCTGAATGCGTTTTTGGGCCTTGCCAAAATCTGGGCGCGGAAACCCAGATTCACCCGCATTCTTCTTCCGCGCATCTCAAAGGGCCGTTTTTCCCGCGCGGGAAGGATTTTTCTCCCTGTGCTTAGGGAGACTCTGAATAAGTTCTCCGATATCCACCGGTGTTGAAGATAGAGTGGGTGGCGGAGGACAAATACAACATGAAACAGCAGACCTTGGCGATGGCGAACGGGTTTGAGCGCTATACGAAGAAGACGCGGCGGGCGTTGTTTTTGGAGGAGATGGAGCAAGTGGTGCCGTGGGCGGAGTTGTGTGCGCTGGTCGAACCGGTGTACGCCAAGGCGGGGAATGGGCGGCCACCGGTGGGGGCGGAGCGGATGCTGCGGATTTATTTTTTGCAGCAATGGTTCAACCTGTCAGACCCTGGGGTGGAAGAAGCGCTGTACGATTCGGCGGGGATGCGGCAGTTTGTGGGCATCGATCTGGGGCGGGAACCGGTGCCGGACGAGACCACGGTGTGCAAGTTCCGCCATCTGCTGGAGGAGCACAAGTTGGGAGAGCGACTGTTTGAGCGGGTAGGCGGGCACTTGCAGGCCAAGGGACTGCGCCTGAGCACCGGGACGATCGTGGATGCGACGATCATCAACGCTCCGAGTTCGACCAAGAACGCGCGCCAGGAGCGGGATCCGGAGATGCACCAGACGCGCAAGGGTAAGCAGTGGTACTTCGGGATGAAAGCGCACGTGGGAGTGGACAGCCAGANNGCGGCGAATGCCGCCGATTCCACGATGTTGCCGCACCTCCTGCACGGCGAGGAGACGCGGGTGTGGGGCGATCAAGCCTATCGCGGGCAAAGCGAGGTGCTGCGCCAACACGCGCCGCACGCCCAGGACTTCACCCACCAGCGCTATCGCTATAAAGATCGCATCGACGAAGTGGAACGGGAGAAGAACCGGACCAAGTCCCAAGTGCGCTCCAAGGTGGAACACGTCTTTGCCGTGCTGAAACTCAAGTTTGGGTTCGTCAAGGTGCNNGCTATCGCGGACTGGACAAGAATGCACACCGCCTGTTTGTGACTTGC
Organism: Acidobacteriaceae bacterium; assembly: GCA_003132405.1. Lineage (GTDB taxonomy): Bacteria > Acidobacteriota > Terriglobia > Terriglobales > Acidobacteriaceae > Acidiflorens. The sequence continues at coordinate 38,516 of PKXQ01000074.1, forward strand.
GCGCTGGTGAATCTGTTCCTGGCGCGCAAGCGACTGTTGTGCGCTACGGCGGCCTAGTACCGCACGAAGCCGCCAAACCGCCCGCACGGGAAGCAAAAACAAAATGGCATCCCTCGTGGGAAGAGCCAAACCACGGCTATCCCTGTCTCTGCTCTTCGCTTCGCTGTGAAGATTGCTTGTTCAGAGATTCCCTAGGTAGGGAGACTCTGATTAAGCTC
>PKXQ01000057.1 GCA_003132405.1 Acidobacteriaceae bacterium
ACTGTTTAGGCGCTGAGGTCGCGCACCCGATAGATAAATCAAATCTACGTGTGCGACAAAACTTTATTTATCTCGGATAATCGTCGTGATCATCCCGAAATACTCGCGAGCAACCCAGACTTACTTCCCAGACTCTTCAGGCGGAACCGTGAAAGTCAGCGTCTCGCCTACCAGTGGCTCTCTGCTCTCGACGCAGACGGAGCAGTTCACCACTAGCGTCAGCGGAACATCCGACACCGCCGTGACCTGGTCGGCCACCACCGGCTCAGTCAGTAGCANNTCAATGCCGGCTTCAGCCGCTGGGGTAATGCTGCCGCGAGAGAAACACTTTTCCGCAACCTGGTCAGCCGTGCCGCAAATGCCCCATAAAGACAAGGGCTTTACCCCCCGAGGGAACCGCTAGCTTGCATTATCAGATGATCTCTAGAAGCTCGCATATTGCGTCACGCAAATCGACCTTTATAAATCGTTGGTTTCCCCTGTGACCCCCTGTGGTAAAAGCCCTTGACTTCTTCCTAGGACGCCAAGCCTCCGCCGCCTCATCCCACCGGCGGACGATTCCCCAACCGATCCAGCTCTATCCGCGAAGGAATCGCGCGCCCATGACGCAGCGCCTGATACACCCACGCAAACAGCGCCGAATTAATCATGCAGAAATAATAAGGCAGCCGCAAAACCTTCGGCCGAAGACTGAAAATCGCGCCCAACACAGCCAGCCCATAAAAAATCCCTTGCCCAACCAGCAACCAGTTGTAAGGAAATTGTCCGCGCAACATGATATTCGCGACCAGCGCGATGATCATAAATACCGGCACGATCAGTCGGCCCGTCTTATGCGAGAGCAGGCAGAAAAGAACAAACGGCCGCGGCGGCCAGAGCAACCCTTTAATCTCCCGCAGCTGCTCGATGTTGCCGGCAGTAATCCGCACGCGCCGTGAGAATCCCTCCATCTCATGCGCCTCTTCATAAGCGACAGCCGCCGGCTCATACGCCACGCGGTGTCCGCGTTCCAGTATCCGCATCGGAATCGTGAAGTCGTCATTGATCGTATTCTCCGACGGAAACGGATAGAGCTCGCGCCGTATGGCATAAAGCGAACCATGCGCGCCAGTAAACGCGCCCAATCTGGCCTCTTGCACCTTCAGAAAAGTTTCATACTTCCAATAAAGATCCTCCTGCGCGCCCAGTTGCGCCTGATCTTTTTTCAGCAGCCGATAAACACCGCTCGCCGCCCCGACATGAGGATCATTAAAGCTCTGCACCAATACGCGCAGCGAGTCCGGAGACAGCATGCTCGACGCATCAGAAAAAGCCACGATCTCTCCGCGCAGATCGTTCACCGCGTCATTCAGAACCGCCATCTTGCCGCGATTTTGCTGGTAGTTGAGCAGGCGAACCTGTCCCCCATCGGCCCCGGCAACTCCGGCGAACGACCGCACGATCTCGGCCGTCGCATCTTTCGATCCGTCCGACGCGATCACAACTTCGAGTTTGTCGGCCGGGTAATCGAGGGCAACGCTGTTGCGGATTTTGTCAGCGATCACCGCAGCTTCGTTATAAGCCGCGACCAGCAGCGAAACCGTAGGCTCAACCGGCTGCTGCCGGGCTGCGCTGCGAAATACCGCTTGCAGCGCCCACAGAAGCAAGGGATAACCAAAGTAGACGTAGACAATAAATCCGCCTGAGATCCAGAACAGGAGCTTGGCCATCGCCTTTAGGTCGCAACCACTGAAGACTTGACACAGTGCAATTGCCCAAGTATCTCGCGCGAATCCACGCGGAAGCCCGCGCGCTGCAAATAATCTTCAACCTGCGCCAGATGGAAGAAATACACCGGACATCCGTCCGCCTTCAACCGCACCTTGCGAATAGCCGCACGCAAAGTCGCAGCCCGCGGCCAAGCCGACAAAAAAGTAGTCTTCGTCAGACTCCGAATCACCTGCAACCGCGGCAACGGGTCGGCAACGTAATCCCAGAATCCGATGGCAATCACGAGATCGAACTTTTCGTTCGTCTTCCAATCGAGCACATCGCTGAGCACAAACTTGCAGCGATCCGTGACTCCCTCTTTTTCGGCCAACTGAGCACCCAGTTTCAGCATGTCTGGCGCGAAGTCGACGCCGGTAACCTGCGCACCGCGTTTGGCGAGACTAGCGACAAAGCGCCCCGATCCGCACCCGATGTCGCAGATTTTCATTCCAGTTAAATCGGGCGGCCCCGCCTGCCGCATCACCCATTCGTAGCGCTCGTAGATGTCCCGCCGCAGCCACCGGTCCAGCCCGCGCGAGATCGGGTTCTTCTTGCCCGTATAGATGGCGTCGAAGTCGTAAGCGATGTCGTTCCAATACTTCGCTATCTGTTCGGTTTCGTCAGTTCTTGTGGTTGTTGTTCCATTCATAAAAGTCGAAATCCTTGGCCGTTTCGGCGAGTCCGCTCTCTCGAAAACTAGTGTACTTCCCTGCTTGCAGCACGCTCTCAAACCGGTCAAGCGTCTGCGATAAATTCGTGTAGTGCCGTAAACGCGAACTCAGCCGCCCCGGCAATCGCGGCTGCTCCGCGTCAATTTCCCACGGATGTATGTAAACCACAATCGGCAATCCTTCTTTTCGCACCCGCTTCAATCCCAACCGCGTGTAAATGCGCGGAAGCAGCCGAAGATAGCCACCACCGCCCACCGGCATATTGTGCCCCGCCACGCGAAATGTCGTAATCGGAAACTCAGTCAGCGGTCCCGAGGGCGTCTGAAAGCGAAACGGCGACCGCGGCGCTCCCGGCATGCCATAACGGTCATGATGAATCGGAAAAATACTGGAGTCGTAAGTAAATCCAAGCTCCGCCAGTATCTCCAGCGCCCACACCGACCGATCGATTACAGAATATGTCGGAGCCCGATACCCGTTTACCGCCTGCCCCGCAATCTGTTCAATCACGTTCTTGGCGCGCCGCGTATCTTCCCGAAATTCCGCCGGCTCCAGCTTATAAATCAAACGATGCCAATAAGAATGACAAGCCAACTCATGCCCGCCGGCCGCAATCTCCCGCACCAACCCAGGGAAACGCTCGGCAACCCACCCCAGCACAAAAAAAGTGCCATGCACATTAAGCGCCGCCAGCGATTCGAGCAATCGTTGCGTATTCGGCACCACCCGAGTCGCGTAGCTATCCCAGCGTCCACGATCAACCACGTCGGAAAACACTTCGGCGTGGAAATAGTCTTCCACGTCCACCGACACCACATTTCTGGGTATTTTCTCTGACATTCCCCGATGGATCGATCGCGAAGGACTCCCCTCTAAGTATCGCCCACTGAGCGACGATTTGAAAACGTATTTTCGCCCCCTCCGCAGCCGAGGCTGGTTACAAAAGTAAGCCCCTTAAATGCGCGCTGGACAGGCACAAACAACACGCTAGATGCACCAGCATCGCGCCGCCATCTCCCGACCGTAGCGCCGGCGTCCCAGCTCGATCACAGCAGTGAGAGCGGCGGTGATCAACTCCTATTTCAGCGGGTTTTATTGCATCGCCCGCACCGGCACCTGCGCCCGATTCCGCGCTTGCAGGCGTCGAGTAATCTCGCATCACGCCCCGCGGAGCCGCTTAATCGCAGGTAACTTTCCGTAGTGTCCTAATTTGGCGCAGGCTTCGAAATGTAGCGCCGGCATCCTNNCATCCTTGCCGGCTGTCCCGAGAGCGTCCTCGCCCTCGGTCTCGGTACAGTCACGGACGCGGAATTAGGACTGTACCCAACTTTCGTAACCCGGCGACTTTCACCTGCCCATAACTTCCCCATCTCACGCGGTGATAAACTTTTCGTTGTTGGCCATCGCGAACTCAAGCATCGCAACCCCCGGCGTCCCAAGCCCCGGCAATCGCAAGCACAGCCCCGTCTTCGTGATGGGCTGCCACCGCTCAGGCACAAATCTCCTCTATGACATGCTTCTGTCAGCCGGAGGTTTCGCCATTTACCGCGGTTCCCTACCCGTCTTTGAAACGCTAATCCCACGCTTCGGATCCATGGAAAGTCGCAACAACCGCGAAAAGCTCCTGCAAACCTGGCTGCGCAGCAAGGGCTTTCGCCGCACTGGCCTCGATGCAGAACCCCTATCATCGCGCATCCTAAACGACTGCCGCAGCGGCGGAGACTTCATCCGCATCGTGATGGACGCCGTCGCCGAACATCAGGGCGTCGCCCGTTGGGCCGCCTACGATCCCGATAACGTCCTCCACGTCGAGCGTTTGAAGGCCAGTATCCCCGACGCGCTTTTCCTCCACATCATCCGCGACGGCCGCGACATCGCTCTCTCGCTCAAAAAAATGGGTGGCTTCAGCCCCCTGCCCTGGGACCGAAGCGAAACCAACAGCCTCGTGGCAACCGCCTTATATTGGGAGTGGATGGTCCGCAACGGTCGCAATCACGGCCGCCGCTTTCCCTCCGACTACCTCGAAATCCACTACGAAGAATTGACCACGAATCCCCGCGACGTATTGCAGAGAGTCGGCAGCTTCCTCGATCACGATCTCGACTACGATCGCATTCAAAGCACTGGCTTGGGCCGTCTCTCCGAGACCAATTCCTCCTTCCGCGACGAAGCCGTCGAAAGTAAAGAAAAGCTCAACCCGCTAGGCCGATGGAGGGAACGTCTCGCGCGCACCGACGTAGCCGCCATCGAAGCCGCTGTGGGAGAATGTCTCGAGGAAACCGGCTACGCCTTGTCGTTGCCGGAAGCCGAGCGGCGGCCGGGAATGCGCCAGTCGGCAAAGCGAGCGTTATATCGAAATTATCTCAACACGAAAATGTGGCTGAAGTTGAATACCGCAGCCGGCCGCAAGGTCAACCTGTCGGTCCTTGAACTTGAGAATGAGCCGCCCGAGTTGGCTCAACCGGCGCGGTCATGAGAGTTATAAATCCAGCGTCATGAATCCGACTTCAGCAATCACGCCCGCGCAACTCGACGATCCGCAAGCCGCCGCCAAGCAGGCCAGCAGAGCCCGCTCCAAGGCGCCTGTCTTCGTGCTCGGATGCGGGCGTTCCGGAACCAAGCTCCTCTACCACACCCTTCTTTCCGCCGGAGGCTTCGCCGTCTATCACGCCGAGAGCAACGCCTTCAATCTGATCGGTCTTCGCTTCGGCAGCCTGAGCAATCCGAAAAACCGTCGCACCCTGCTCGACCACTGGCTAAACAGCAAACTCTTCTACCGCTCGGGTCTAACCCGCGAAGAGATCGAACCAAAAATTCTAAAAGACTGCCACAACGCCGGCGATTTCCTGCGCATTCTCATGGAAACCATCGCCCGCAAGCAAGGCGTAGAACGTTGGGCGGAGTCAACGCCGTTGCACCTTCTCTATCTCCCGCTGATCAAAAAGCTCTTCCCCGACGCGCTGATCGTCGACATCATCCGCGACGGCCGCGACGTAACCGTCTCTCTCAATCGTATCGGCTGGATCAAGCCGCTGCCCTGGGACAAAAAACGAGCTTTGCTCGTGCCGGCAATTTTTTGGCGTTGGATCGTCAGCAAAGGCCGCAAATACGGCCGCAATATGCCCGGCGACTACATAGAGGTCCACTTCGAAGACGTAGTCCAGAAGCCGCGCGAAACCTTGGCCCGCCTCGGCGAATTCATCGATCACGACCTCAACTACGACCGCATCCAGCAAAACGCCCAGGGAACCCTGCGCGATCCCAACTCTTCCTTCCGCGGCGATGGTCAGGAAAAAGAAGCGAATCCAATCGAGCGCTGGAAGGCATTACTTTCGCCAGCCGAAGTCGCCCAAGTCGAAAGTCTGATCGGCAATCTGCTGCACGAAACGGGATACGAACTAGCCAGCCCCGAAGCCGCCCGTCGCCGCACCTTGCCGATCAGCCTGATGAGTTTTCTCTATCCAATCTATTTCGACGTGAAACTTTGGCTGAAGACCTACACTCCCCTCGCCCGTATCGGAGAAATTAACCGCATGGGAATCTCGGCCCCTCCCGCTCCTACCGACGATGCTCGGCAATCAGGCGATTCAACCGTCTCACCATCGACTCGCTAGTATTATGTCTCGTAAGTCATTGTCATCCTGAGCGAAGCGAAGGACCTATGTATTTTGTTTGCGCCACAAGGACCTTTTCCTCCGGGACAAGGATCCTAACAAGTTACGGAAAAAACCGATTTCATCTGTGCTTTTGGGTGGCGCAGCGGTTCACCGCTGCGATAGCAGCTTTATTTTGGTTATTTTGGCTTCGCCTTTAGGCGCCGAGGTCGCATCCTCCTGCGGCAAACCGCAACCTACTAGATCGCTTTCAACTATCGGCTCTCCATCAATCCCCGATACACTTCCAACCACTGTCCGCGCACAACTTCCCAAGTGTACTTTTGCGACTCAACGTAAGCATTTTCCGCCAGTCTCTGAGCAAGCCCCGGCTCGCGCAGCAACCGAATCACATTCGCCGCCAGCGCCTTCTCATCGCCAACCGGCGAGAGCAATCCGGTCCGCTCATGTTCGACGAGATAAGGCATGCACTCCGGCGACGTCGTCACCACCGGCGTGCCCGCTCCGAACGCCTCAATAATCGACACCGGCATGTTGTCGAGCCATGACGCATTGATAAAAATATCCGCCTGATCGTAATACTTTCCAATCTCCCCGCGCGACGCCACACCAGTGAAATTCACGCCCTCCAATTTCAAATCACCCACCAACTGGCGAATCTCCCCCTCCAGCGGGCCGCTTCCAACCAGATCAAGTCGTGCTTCAGGATACGTCTTTCTTATTTCGGCAAATGCCCGCACCACCACATCCACGCTGTAGTACTGCGAGAATCCTCGCGTACAAACTAGATGCGGACGAAGCCGATCGCGCCGCCGATAACGAAACTGCGATAGATCGACAAGATTAGGAACTACCCCGGCCTGCAAACCAAATTCCCGAAACACATCGACCAAATAGCCGGATGGCACAACTATTTCATCGACGCGCGAAAGCACAAACGGCGCCGACCGAAAACGCTTCATGTGATCGCGCGCCTCTCCGCTGTGGTAATGAATCAGCGTCTTCTTAGCGCGCAGCTTCGCAAGAAAAACCGCCGGAGCGGGAGCCAGCAAAAACGACCAATAAGACGCTGAGAAAATATGAACAACATCCACGTCCCGCAGCCCCCGCCACAGGTCGCGAAAGTACACCGGCTCGCGAAGAATTGTCCGCAGACCTCGAATGCGCTCGGCCCAAGAAAAGCCCGCCGGCAGCGGAGGATCAACGGCAATGAAACTCATCTCGACATCGGGATCGTCCTTCCAAAGTCGCGCCAGCAGGTCAGCCTGCGCCGATTGCCCGCCAACATACTTCAGACTGGCCGCGACGATGGCGACCTTCAGCCGTTTCTTCGAGCTTCTGTTTTCGGCCGCCATGTTTCCGGTGAGGTCCTCACGCCTTTCTTTTCGAGCAACTCCAGGTAACACGCTTCATAACGGGCGCGAACATTGTCGAGACTGAAATTCTCTTCCGCAAACTTGCGCGCATTATTGCCTAGTTCGCGGCGCACGGCAGGCGCGGCTAGCAACCGCTCCACCGCCGCCGCAAATCCCGCTTCGTCCCCGGCCGACACAAGCTCTCCGCGAGATTCGTTAACCAACTCCACATTCCCGCCGACGCCGTAAGCTACCACCGGCAATCCCGCCGCCATCGCCTCAAGAAGTACGTTCGACAGGCTCTCGGAATCCGAAGTGAGCACGGCAACGTCAAGCGAAGCCATCACCGCGGGAATATCCCGGCGATCCCCCAGGAAGATCACGCGATCGCCAAGCCCCAGAATCTCCGCCTCGCGTTCAAGATCCGCACGCAGCGGCCCGTCCCCCGCCAAAACAAATTCAACCTCCGGCATCCGCTGGTTAATTAGCTTGGCAATGCGCAAAAATCCCGAATGATTCTTGTAACGCGCATTCATCCGCGCCACCATGCCGGCGCGGAGCTTCCCCTGTCTTCGAGGCAAGGCCGCGGGCGCAGGCGTAAAAACTTCCGCCGGCAGCGCATTGCCTATTACCACGAGCTTGTCGCGTGACAATCCTTCCTCTGCCAGCCGATCGGCCGCCGCCCGCGAGTTGCAAATCACCGCGTCGCACCAGCGAAGGACCGCCGCCTGCGCGCGAAATTGCCTCGCAGTCAAAAGATCGCCCAACTGGCGCTGGCTGCCAATCACCACCGGCACACGCCCAAAGCGCGCCGCCGGTATCAAAGTAAGGTTCGTATAAAAATCGAAAGCATGCGCGACTTGAATCCGCTCACGCCGCAATTCGCGGCTGAGCCGCAACCGCGTTCGCCAAGATTTCAATCCATACAAATTGCGGCCCAGCCAAAATTCAGGGACCTCCCCAAATTGATTAGCGAACGGACCAATCCTCTGAATGCAGCCCAAGTGAACCTGAAATTGCTCGGGGCGAAGATTTTGAGCGAGTACGGAAAACTGCCGCTCCGATCCCCCCGTCTCAAAACTATTGGTCATGAGAAACAGCCGGATTCGAGAATCGTCATCCCGAGATTCCGCGCCAGTAGCCGACTCCCGGCTGTCCGTGGCGGACGAGGTCACCGCGTCATTCTCCCGCTGGCGCGGTCGCCATGGTGACGGAGGAGGCTGCGACATGCATCTGCGAATCTGCCGCTGGAAGTGAAAAGAGTCCCGCAGGCTTGGTGAATTTTTCCAGGAAGTTTCTGTGCCACAACTCAAACATCAGCAACCGCCAAATGCGGCCGGTAAAAACCTTGCCGCCATAGAGATGATCGTTCATCAGCTTGCGAATGCCTTCGGCCTCGAAATATCCACGTTGCAATGTGCGCGGCTCAAGCAAAATCATGAGCACATCTTTCAACTCATTGCGCATCCAGTGCACCAGCGGCAACGCGAATCCCTGTTTCGGGCGGTTCAACGCTTCAAGAGGCACTCCCACCCGTTCGGCCAGCTTCCGCAAAATATATTTCTGTGTATTGCCACGCAACTTCCATTCCGGCGGCAGCCCGGTCACCCACTCAACAAATTCGTGATCGAGAATCGGCACGCGCACTTCCAGCGAATTCAACATGCTCATACGGTCGACCTTCGTGAGAATGTCGCCGACCATATAAGTTTTGGTATCCACGTACAGCAGTTCGCTCACCGGATCATCAGCCGGAGCCTGCGCAAAATATCGCATCATCACATTTTGCGGATCGTCGCTCCGCCGCAGCACCTGCCGAAAATCATCCGAAAGCAGCGGCCCGTCCCGCTCAAACGCGGGCACAAATGACAATCCATCCACATAACGTTCGCGCCACGGCAGCGTAACGTTATAGCTGAACTTCCGCCCACTCATCGAACGAGGCATCAGGCGAAACACCTGATTGCGATAAAACCGCCGCGCCCACTCCGGAATGTGTTCAAAGAAACGCCGATTGGAGTGAATGCGATAACGATCATAGCCGGCAAAAAGCTCGTCGCCGCCGTCGCCCGACAACGCCACCGTGACATGCTGCCGCGCCATCTGCGAAACGTAGTAAGTCGGCAGCATCGAAGAATCGCCAAAAGGCTCTTCCAGCGAGCTAGTCAGATGTTCCACCGTCTCGACAACATTCGGCTCCAGAATCATCTCGCGATGATCGGTGCCAAACTTCTGCGCTACGATGCGGGCGTATTGCGCCTCATTGAAATCGTCCTTCGTGAAACCAATCGAGAAAGTCTTCACTGGCGCGGAACTCGCACGCGCCATCAAGGCCACGACGGTAGAAGAATCAGTGCCGCCGCTAAGAAACGCACCCAGCGGAACATCCGAGATCAATCGTATCCGCGTAGCCTCAAGTAGTCGCCGCTCCAGTTCCTCCAGACATTCTTCTTCGCTCTTCGGTCGGTGCGTGTTGTAGCGCGGCAGATCCCAATACTGCCGAGTCTTAATCTTGCCATTTTCGAATTCCAGCAAGTGCCCCGGTGGTAGCTTTTGAATTCCGGTGAACGCCGTAATCGGATCGGGAACATACCCGTAATACAGGTATTCGAGAAGCCCCTGAGCATTTACTTCCGCCAGTTCGGGAGCCACCGCCAGAATCGATTTAATCTCCGACGCGAAATAAAGTTTGTCTTTCAGCAGCGCGTAATGCAATGGCTTCTTGCCCAATCGGTCCCGCGCCAGCACGAGCTTGCGCTTCGTGCGATCGTAAATCGCAAGGCTGAACATGCCGCGCAATTTCGTGACGCAGTCCGCGCCCATTTCTTCGTAAAGATGAATGATGACTTCGGTATCCGTCTTCGTATAGAAGCGATGGCCGCGCTTTTCCAACTCCGGGCGAAGTTCTGGGAAGTTGTAGACCTCACCGTTGTATACGATCCAGGCGCTGCGATCTTCGTTGAATACAGGCTGGTGACCGCCAGAAAGATCGATGATACTGAGCCGCCGCATCCCGAGCCCCGCGCCATCGGCAACGTAGAGCCCCTCGTCGTCGGGACCGCGGTAGACGATCTGTTCGCACATGTGGTGCACAAGCGCTTCAGTGATATTGCTCTCGCGAGTTGCGCTCACCACTCCGGCAATTCCACACATGGCTTGCTTCTTAACCTTTCACAGTTACCGGAAGAGAATCAGACTTCTCCGCCACAGCGGGCATATCTCGCAGCCGTTTGTAGCGATAGTCGCGATATTCACCAGGATTGCCATCTTTTCCTTCGCACGCCGCAAGGATGATGTTCGCCATTTCCCGGGCCGACACAAAGTGCAGCGTCTCTTTTCGAGCGCCCGCGCCGCCCACGAGTGCTTCCAGAAATTGCTGAAATGCGCCGCCAATCACCGCATCCTTCTGCGTCGGATCCATGCTGTGACAATGCAGCTTGATGAACAACCAGTCCGGCCGTCCGGCTACGTGGATTCGCGCCCGCTTCCAAAGCGCCAGCCGTTCAAGCGTCATCGGATTCGGCGCCGTGATCGCGCCCGTTTCAAACATCGGCCGAAACGCCCGCCAGCTGCGCGCCAAGTCCGTCAGCAGCGGCCCCTGCACGATCAGTGGAAAAATGCGCGGCGCCCGGCCCGCGGTTAAATCGATCCCGGTCCGATGCGGCGCCGCCTGCTCGAGCTCCCCACCACACTCATATAGCGAATTGATTTTCGCCGTCTGCGCCGGATGCAGCACTCCGGTCGGCAGCGTGAAATCCGCGTAGCACCCGGTTTCCGCGAGCACTTGCATTTCAGAATCGACGCCGCAAAAGCGTCCACCCGCGGAATTAGCCAGCGCAAAATTTCCATGCACAAAACAGTAGCGAGGCTGCTCCGAACCTTCTTCAAAAGATAAACAGCGATGGCGAAACGCCAAGCGGTCGCGAAACTCCGTCAGCACCCGCCGCGTGTTCTCCGCCGTATCCGCATGCGGAATCCCATGATGCAGATGGACCTCCGTCTCTCCCCATCCCGAGCGGCAATGCTCAGCCAGAATATCGAGTAAGCCCTCGTCATACTGTTCCGCCGGATAAAAATATGTGTGAACAAACGGACGCCCATCGTGGTCGCGCCAGCGCTCCGCTGCTCTCGGATATTCGCGACTCCACCACTCCAAACGCCGTTCCTGCTCTGACCGCGGAACGCGCTTCTGCCCGCCCGACGGATCGATCGCCGGTTCGAAGTGATCGGCCACCGCCATAATAAGGTGCACCGGTTCGCGCACGGGAGCGCTCAGTGTGCGCCACGTTCCGCCCGGCAACACTTTTCTGGCGTAAGCAATTTTCTTTCCGAGACTCATCGTGGGCGCCAGCCAGCACTCTTTACCAGCACTCTTTACTATGTGAGGCACGAGTATGTGAGCATGCCTACGCGAAGCATCATCATCGCTCAAGCGATGCGCTAAGCCCGCCGCGCCGGCTTGCGTCCCCGCACCGCAATCGAAGATTCGCCCACGCGCATGTCTTCCATCCCCATCGCCTCATACCAGCGGAACACCTCTTCGTAGGTGTGCTTCGATTGATACTTCGGAGAATACCAGTCAAAGGTGTCAAGCAAGCGCGCCTCAGGGTCCTTCTGGCGATTCACCGGAAACACATGATGGACCGCACCCGCCGCTGGACGCCCCACCAGGGGCACATGCCGCAACCCGCGTTCGAGATTATAAAAAAACGGCACCGCCACTTTAAGCACGCTATGCAACCTTTCAGGCTCCATCTTGTGCGTGTAGCGCCGCCAGAAATCGCTGAAGCGATACCACTTGTTATATCCGCTATACAGCCACACCGAAAGAATTCCGCTCGGCTTCAGATACTTGTCCAGAGACTTGACGGCAGCCTGGCAATCCGGAGTATGGTGCAGCACGCCCACGCTGTAGATGATGTCGAAGCTCTCCGGCGCAAACGGCAGAGCGAAAGCATCCGCCTGGAAAGCCGTAAATTCGCGATCCGCGAGATTGATGGCCGCCACTTCCGCAGCCGCGCTCAGGTCGATTCCCACCACCCGCGCTCCCCACCGTGTCGCCACCTCGGCGAATCGCCCCATCCCGCAACCCACATCAAGCACCAGCTTTCCTTGCAGTTCCTCGGGCCGCAAGCAGGTTTTAATGCGAAAATTCCGGTCCGATTCGCGCACCTCACCCTGATCAAGCTGCGTCTTCTGATAGCGGTGCCATTGAAAGCCAAAGCTCGCGGCGTAATGCTGCGCGTCCACAAAACGGACGATCCCTTTTACGTTCGGATAGGCGCGTTGGCACGCCGGACACACGTAGCCTTGCGCCTGGTCGCTTTCAAGTTTCCCGCCGCAGTTCAGGCAACACAAAATGGCCTGCAAATCAGCGGACAGGGGTGACTGCACCTGTTCTTCCGTAATCGGCATAAACCTCCAGGAAATGTCGCGGCTTCTTCGGAGGCGGAACCGGCGATGGTCCCGTCTCTCTTTCTTTCAGCGTCTGCAACAGCGTCGCGGTAAACGCCACGGCAAAATAGGAGAAAAACTGATAGGCCTCCGGCGCAAAGCACGCCCCCACGACGAAACCGATCAACGAACTGTGCAGCGCACCCACGAATAGCACCGTATGCTCGTCAAGGTCCGTGGCCTTTCGCATGACTTTAAGATTCTTAAACCCGCAGCGAATAAACATCAGATACACAATCAAGGCCGGGATGCCGCCTTCCACGCCCATCTGCAAATAGGTCATGTGCACTTCGTGCCAGATCAGCGAGTAGGTGAGGAAGTTATTGGCGCCGAGTCCGAAGAGAGGATAGTGGACAATGCCGTCAACCGCCCGCTCCATCAGGAACATGCGATCCTGATACGAACCGTAGGCCGATTCGTCAGTCGTGCTGTCGCCGCCCAGAGCTTGAAAACGGTCATACAGCTTTCCGCCGGCGACCCCAAGCAGCAGCATGCCGGAAAGCAGCACCGCAATGATCAGCCCCGGGCGTCTGCCCTTGATGCCAAAATGATAGAGGGTGACCGTGCCCGAGATCACTAGATTCAGAAACCCGGCGCGCGAAGCGGTAAGGAACAGCGCCGCCAGCATGATCAACATCCCCAGCGCCCACAAGCACTTCTTAAACACGTTCTTGCTCGTCACCAGGAAAGCGAGCAGAAACGGCAGCGTCAGCACGATCGCAAAGGCCAGATCGTTGGGGTTCGAATAAATGCCGCCGATCACACCCTCCAGCCTCGGCTGGTTGTGGCCCTTGATAATCGAGATCAGGCAGATCACGGCAACCGAAGCGGCCTGAATCTCAATAATGGTCCGCAGACGCTCGAACGAAGTGATCAGCAGGAACGTCAGCATCCAGGCGATCCACACCTTGGAAAAATCGATGGTGTGGTTGACCGCGCCGCCCTTCCAGATCGGCGACAGGAAGCCGCTGACAAACATGAGGCCGATCAGCAGCAGCAGCAGTTTGCCTTCTTTCGGAACGTCCTTGAAAGTACGCTTGGTCTTCCCCAGGGCGGTGAACAAACCCCACATCGCGAGGATGGCGGTAACCTTGGCGCACGGGATGTACTTGAGACCGGGAAACCAGTCTTCCGGCCGCGCGCAATACACGAAGAAGAATGCGCTGAGCCAGAAAAACCCGGACTTCGTCGGGTCCGCGATTTTCGAAACCCGCCGCCAGGCTGGCAGTTCCGCCGCGTTAGTTACATTCTCGCCGATAGCCACCAAAACCTCTTTCGCTAACTCTCAGTAATTCTTATTGCGCGCCCCGCCGCAACAACACCGTCTTCACCGTCTGAAACATGATCAGCAAGTCGAGCCCGATCGAAGCGTTCTTAATGTAGAACAGATCGTACTGCAGCTTTTCGCGCGCGTCCTCGATCGTGCTCCCGTACTTGTATTTAATCTGCGCCCATCCGGTAACCCCCGGCCGCACCATATGCCGCACGCCGTAAAACGGTATCTCTTTCGACAGCAGCGCGATGAATTCCGGCCGCTCCGGCCGTGGGCCGACAAACGCCATATCGCCCTTGAGCACGCACCACATCTGCGGAATCTCATCGAGTCGGGTAGTCCGCAGGATCTTACCCACGCGCGTCACCCGCGGATCGTTGTTCCCTGCCCACTGTGCCCCGTTCGCCGCCTCCGCGTCCTGCCGCATGGTCCGGAACTTCACCACCTTGAAAAACTTTCCCGCTTTGCCCACCCGGGTTTGCGTATAGAAAACCGGCCCCTCGGAATCGAGACGAACCGCCAGCATAATCAAGGGCAACAAAGGCAGCGTCAGGATGAGGCCGATCAGCGAAATGAAAATCGAAACAACGCGACGCACTACGATAAAAATAGTGCTCCGCCGAAAGCCGTCGCCAAAGATCAGCCAACTGTGATTAAGATTTTCGACCTCGATCTTGCCCGACATTTTTTCCAGCCACGTCGTCGCTTCTTCGATCTTGATTCCCTGCATGCGCAATTCCAGCAGTTCCTGCATGGGAATCGTTCCGCGACGATCGGGCATGGCCACAATCACCCGATGCACCTTCTGCCGCTGGACAACATCCATCAGATGCGTGCCCACCGACTCGCGCGTGATCGCACCTTCCAGTTTGCCCGTCCAACTCGCAACCTCGACCCCGGTTTCCGGATTCTGCCGCAAGCCCTGTACCAGCCTCTGCGCGCGCTCTCCCGTGCCGAGCACATAGACACGCTCGACCAGAATCGGCAACTGCACCAGCCACGCAAACCCAATCCGCCATCCCACCAGCGCCACTGTGAGAATCAGCAACCCCAGCGCCGACGAACTGCCGCCGAGCAGGTAGTTCGGCCGCACATAGCTGATCGCCGCCATCAGGAAGGCCAGCAATCCCGGCACCATCAGCAACCGGAAATAAAGCTCGCCCTTGGTATTCAGCCGCGCCGTGTCATACAGATCGAACCAGTGCGAACAGAGCAATACCACCCCTGTAAATATGAAGAGCTTGACGTATCCGCCTTCATAGTTGAGTACCAGGTAACTATCTTCCCGAAGTACGAGCACCGCCGCCAGCAAGAACGAGGTCCAAACAATCAGAGCCTCTCCCAACAGCAGGATGAGCGTGCGAATCGGGTAATAGACATGGAACAGCCGAATCAATGGGGCCTCGGTTCAACTCAGGCGTGGCTGCTCACGGCCTCGCCATAGTAGTACTTCGAATGTTGCAGCTTGTCTGCGGGCGCTCCGTTGAGCACCACACCGAGCAGCAGCTTGTCCGGAAATTCCTCGCGCGCGCGCCGCGCCAAATCAGAAGGCGTGACATTCGATCTCACCACCATCAGAATGCCGTCGCACGAGCCTGCCACCAGAGTCGCGTCCGACACCGGAATCACGGGCGATGTATCCATGATGATCCAGTCAAATAAGGGCTCCACCCGCTGCAGTAAAAGCTTCAGACGGCCGTTCGCCAGCAGCTCGGGAGCGCTCGAAACGGTCTTACCCGCCGGCAGGAAGAATAAATTTTCCATCGGGCCGCGTTGCAACGCGGCGAACTCATCGCATTCGCCGAGCAGGTAATCCGACATTCCCGGCGACTGCGGTGCTCCCAGGTGGCGATGCATTCCTGGGTTGCGCAGGTCGGCGTCGATCAGCAGAACGCGCCGCCCATGCTGGCGCACCAGCACCTGAGCCAGATTCGCCGCCACGAACGACTTCCCTTCCTTCGGCAGCGCGCTCGTTACCAGCAGACGCTTGAGCGGCATCTTTTCGCGGATCTGATAAAGACGCGAGCGCAAAGTGCGAAACTCCTCCGCCCCAGTGCGACTGTCATCGGCCTGGAAGAAGAGCATGGTGCGCGGATCGGGACTCCACTCTCGCTGCGCGCAGCGCGCAATCAGCGATTCATAATTGAATGCCGAATTCATCGTCATCGTGGGCATGGCCGGCATGGCCATGGCCCCCGAGGCTTGCATCGAAGGCATGCTTTCGCGCGCTTCATCGCTTTGCGAGGTCGGCTGCTCGAAGGCGGACTCGACATGCCTCCCCGTGGATGCGGCTCTTTCTTGCTCGGCGCGTTTTAAAGCGTCATGGATACGGCTCATAGTTTCCTCTCCTTGGGGAGGTCCTGTTGTTCAGATTGGCGCAGCCGGTCGGCCAGGGTTGCCAAGGTGCGCAAGGCGTCGACCAGATCAAACTTTTCCGACGGCGGCACCGGCGCAGTCATGGACGCGGCGGCATTGCCCTCGGCCAAATCGAAATCGCGCGCGACCGAGTCGACCACTTCTACCGCCACCGTCTTCTTCTGATCCACAAAGGCGCTGACCAGACAGTGCTCGCACACCAGATTGATCACTCGAGGTATCCCCAGCGAATAACGGAAGATTGCCGTAGTCGCGTCGGTGTCAAAAATCGGCTCGCCATTCGATCCCGCAATCCGCAGCCGCTGCGTGATATATGACTTCGTCTCCTCGAGATTAAAAGGATGCGTCTTGGCGCGCAGCGTCAGCCGCTGCCGCAGTTGGCGCAACTGTGGCTGTTTCAGCCGCTGTTCCAGTTCCGGCTGTCCCACCAGAACGATCTGCAGCAGCTTTTCAGTGAAGGTCTCGAGATTCGTCATCATCCGAATCTCTTCCAGCACTTCATCCGACAGATTCTGCGCCTCGTCGATGACCAGCACTGCCGTCTCCCCGGCCCTATAACGATCGAGCAGCCAGTTGTAGAGCCGCTGCAGCAGTTCGCTCTTCGACTTGGTGTCGCAGGGAATGCCGAAGTCGGCCATCATATAGTCGAGCAACTGCGGCACATCCATGCGCGAGTTGAAAATGAAGGCCGTCGCCACCTGTTGCAGCCGCAGCCACTCCATCAACTTATTGATCAGTGTCGTCTTGCCCGTGCCGACCTCGCCTGTCAGCAGCACAAAGCCTTTGCGGCTCTGTATGCCATAGGTGAGGCAGGCCAACGCCTCTTCCGTGTGCCGCGTCAAATACAAGTAACGCGGGTCCGGATTGACGTTGAACGGGTTGGCGCGAAGTCCAAAAAATTCTTTATACATACGCTAAACTTTCCTGAATCAAACCTCTGCGTGATCGTGGTCCTTGGGCGCCGAATCATTTCTGCCCCAGAATCGCCGCCTTCCATTGCCGTTGCCGTTAACAGCTTCCTCTTCGTCGTCCTCGCCCAGCCAGGGCACGGAGATCAACAGCGGCAGATCCATAACCGCCGCCGCATCGCGTTCCGTGCGGATAGACTTGTCGCTGAATTCCAGGATGATCGCGATCAGCGCGCCCAGCACCAGCCCGACACCGAATCCGGCCGCCGCCAACAGTGGACGGACCGGAAAACTCGGAGTTTCAGACAGTCCGGCGGTAGCGACAATATGCATCTGCTCGCCTTCCTGCTGGTTTTCCATGCTGGTGCCGAGACCAGCCGAGCTCCGCTTGGCCAGCAGATCTTTGTAGAAGGCCTGCGCGTTATCGTTGTCCCGAGTCAGCAGCTTGTACTGCTCCTCCACCGTCGGGCTCATATTAGTGCGGCTCTGATAAACCGTAATCGCATTTTGCAGCTTCTTCTGATCGAGCGTGGCCTGCGCAATCACGTTCTGGTACTGATGAATCTGCAGACGCAGCTGGCGAATTTCCGGCGGCTCCGAGGCGCTCGCCTTCTCGCTGCTGTCGCTGGCGTCGGCCGAGGCCGCCGCTGCGTTGACTTCTTTCAGCTTCTTCTGCACCTCGGCAATGTCCGCCTTGGTCTTGATCACATCCGGATAGTCGTCGGTATAGCGAGCCTGCAACTGCATCAGTTGCCCCTGCAACTGCGTCAACTGCGTTTCCAGAGTCTGCGGGTTAGTACTCGATAGCGAACTCTTCCAGCTGGCGATCTGCTGCGCCAGCATGCTTTCGGTATAGGCCTTATCTTGTTGCGCGCGGCTCAGTGTCTGCGTAGAAGCATCCAACTGCGAGTTCAGCGACACCAGCATGCGCATATTGTTGTCGACGTCCGTCGGCAACTGACCCATGTACTGCTTCTTGAAGGCGGCGAGTTTCGCATCCTGATCGTCGAGCGCCCGCTTGGCCTCTTCCACCTGGCGAGTCAGAAAATCGGTGGTGCTCTGCGCCACTTCCGAACGGGAACGCAGGTTCTCGTCCACGATCAGCGAGGTTAAGGCGTTGCAGACTTCTTGCGCTCGCACCGGGTCGCTGTCGCTGTAATTGACCGTAAATCCTGGAAGCGGCTCGTTGCCGGCCGATGGCTTCTTGGTCTTGGCCGTGGGCGAAGAGGCCGCCGCCGCGCTCATCGTCGTGATCACCGGCTCCACCTGCATGTTCTGCTGGATATTTCCGATGAGCTTTCCCTCATCTTCGGGCTTCACCAGGTTCAGGCTGTGAATCACCGGACGCAGCCGGCTCGGACTCAACACCTCCTGGCTCAGCGTCTGTACACGCTGCGCAAAATCGGTTGGGATCACCGACATGACATAGTTGTCCGGCACCTTCTGCCCTTCCACCAGAACCGTCGACTGCGACGTATATTTCGGCGGCAGGAGGTAAGAGATCCCGAAGCCCGTCAGCGGAGCCACCAGCGCCGGAATCAGAATAACCTTCAGGCGCCGCCGCAGCATTGCCAGGTAATCGTCCATCTGCAGTTCGCGATTTCCACTCATACAGTTCACCAATCCGGCCGCTCGGAGCGGCCAAAAAAATTATTCGATACGCGTCGGCTTGGGATGCCATTCAATGCCAATCGTGCCGACATTACGCTCCGCAATCTTGCCTCTACCGCCAATCCCAAGATTTACTGTTTGATCGAACGCCAGTTCGCTGAACCGGTAAGCCCCAAAAAATTCATACGAACGTCCCAGATGCTTGCGCAGAATGGCGGAAGCAAACCCATCGTTGAAACTGCCCGCGGTTACTCCTAACTGTGCATCCTGGAGTTTCGAGTTATAGGTGTAGCCAATATCGCTGTACAGGTCCCACGTTCGTCCGAGAGGGCGCGTATAGCCCAGCCGCGCCGCCTGCACATTCGCACCCGCGAAATAACCTGATCCCGCCGAAGTGAATTTTTCGTAAGTCGCAATCATCGCCGCATGGCCGATCCGGTAACGCAGCGTCACTCGCGCGCTCGGTGACCAATGCCCGTAATAGCCATTCGATTCCAGTTCCGTGTATTGCGGACCCACCGAGAGAATCAGGCTCAACCTGCCCGTAATGCTATGGCTGTAGCGAGCATTGATGACATGGACATAAATCTGCCCGCCCGTATCCTGCGGAAACTGGAGAAGCTGAAACGCGTAGACGATACCAATCTGGTCGTGACGATTGATCAGATGGCTGTATCCGCCCTCGATCGTCAGCTGATCGCTGTTAAGCAGACAGGATGTCGGTCCCAGCTCACAATTCGCCGAATCGAAAAAGTGCGCGTCGCTGAACCCGCCCGCCGCCGTGATCGCCGAGCGCGGAGTGACGGCCTGCACGACGTCGAGAATCGCTGTGTTCTGCAACCGCGGGATCAGTCCAGCCGCGTCAAAAACTCCGCTGGAAGAATTGTTGATCCCCGGCAATCCGCCTCCCGTCGCCCCGCCTCCCAGACCGATCGTGGTGGCCAGTCCCAGCCCCGGAGCTCCACCAAACGTGCCGATCTGAAAAGATCCGTCAGGCAGGTAACTAAAAGCATCGCGCAACGCGATCTGGCCGGTTCGCCAGCGCGTGACGGCTTCCAGGCCAGCCGCTTGCAATTGCCGCACGTCGTAGGGGTCGGCATAGAACGCTCCGCCACCCACGTATTCCAGAAGGAAATCGCTCTTCGGCCAGTATTGCTGCAGGTCGAGCGCTCCAAGAACACGGCTAATGGATGACACACCGCTGGTGTTCCCAAGCGTGTTCTCGCCGTTCGAGTCCGCTGATTCGCTGACCTGCAAAGCCGGCGAGATGAAACTGCGGGCCGATGGCCGCAGATCGAGGCTCGGCTCATCCAGGCCCGTGACCGGCGGGTTCTCCGGATTCAGCACCGGCGCCGTCTGCCCAAAAGCCGGCGCGGGAACCGGTTCACTCTGGGCCGGAGCCTGAGTTTGCGCCTGAGAGGTCGTCTGCCCATACGCGCACACGCTCATCCCCAAAACCAGCAACAACAATCGAATTGTCCCTATCCTCGTCATCTCTTATAGGACCGTAAAACTACGGGACAACAATCGTATCCCCCGCCTGCAATACATAGTTCTGCTGCACATCGCCCTTGATCAGCTTGCGGTAGTTCACCGGCAGCTTCTGTTGTTTGCCATTTTCCATGCGCAGAACGTAAATGCCCTTGGTCTTCGCAAACTGGTTGATGCCCGCGCTCGACAACGCTTGCAGCACGGTCATATTGGGCAACATCGCCGTAGCCCCCACATGCGAAACCTCGCCCACCAGATAAATCCGCTTGCTGTTGATCGCGGTCACAACCACCGTAACCCGCGGATCGGCGATATATTTTCTCAGCTTCTCGGTCACCGAATCCGCCAACTGCTGCGGCGTCAAGCCCGAAGCCTGCACGTCATTAAGTAAAGGCAGCGAGATCTTGCCATCGGGACGCACCGGCAATGTAGCCGTGAGGTCGTTTTCTTTCCATACTGCAATGTGCAGCACGTCTTCTGGCCCAATGACATACTCAGGCCCGCCCTGGCTATTCGCAGCGGCACTCGTCTGTGCCGGAACCGCCTTGTCAGAGGCCGAATTGGCCGAACCGGAATTGACCGCGGACTGCGCCGGCGAATCCTGCGCCAGCGCCATGCTGCTAACTAGGAGCAGTGCCGCAGCCGCTTTCCATGCTGATTTCATATCTTCGTTTCCTCTCAAAACTCGAGCTCAGGTTTCAATGTTTCAAGGTTTCAAGGTTTCAAAATCCTAAAATCCAATCTCTTCATTGCGTTTCGGCCCTTTGAAACCTTGAAACTCTGAAGCCTTGAAACCTTGTCCTATCCCGCCCCGTACTCTTCGCATCCAATCTGTTTCAACTTATAGAGCAGCGCCTTATAGCTGATCTGCAACTCCTGCGCCGCCCGCCGCCGGTTCCAGCGCGTTCGCGTTAGGACCTGCAAAATAATCTCCCGCTCCGCCTCGCGCGAAGCCGCCCGCGCCGCATCCTTCAGAGAAATTTTTTCGCCATTGCCATTGCGATCGACCCGCCGCATCAGCGAGCGCAATCCGCCCATGGCCAGCGTTTCATCGCCCAGCGCCACAATCGCCCGGGCCGCGTCTTTCAGCTCGCGAATGTTTCCCGGCCAGCTGTAATCCAGAAAGAAATTTTGCGTGTCCGCACTGAGCATTGGGACAGCCCGGCAAAAATCGCGCGCCGCCGCCGAGAGAAACCAGTCCCGCAGAATCGGAATATCCTCTTTACGCTGCCGCAGCGGAGGCAATCGCAGGCACACGCCGCTGATCCCATAATAAAGATCCTCGCGAAACCTCCCCGCCTTCACCTCGGGCTCCAGTTCGCGCGAAGTTCCGCAGATGTAGCGCGGCACCTGCCGCTCGGCCGCGCCGTTCAAACCAATCTGGCGAACCATCTCTTTCTGCGCCGCCGTTGTCAGGTCTCCCACTTCCTGAAGGTAGACGATTCCACCTTCACCCTCGCGCGCCGCCAGCGTCTCCGCCGCAACCTCGCGCCCCTGATACACCTCAAACGGCTCGGCCGCCCGGTTCGAAAGCCCATGAATGCGCCCCGCCGCCGCCTTCTTGCCCGAACCATGCTCCGCTACCACCAGCACCGGAACATCGTTCTGCGACAGCTCGCGGATCACCGCTTCCACCGTCCGCATCCCCGCGCTGACACTTTCCAGCCAGACGCGTGCGCCGCCGTTCGCGGGTGTTCCGCTGCTTGCCAGGATTTCGGTGTTGTCCAGATTCATTCTGCTTCGATCCCGCTTTTCGCGGCCAGGACGGGGGGCGTCCTGTCTACACAAGTCTATAGCACACTCATCGCCAATCAAGCCGAAAATGGCACCACCTGCTACAAGAATATCTACCTGTTTTTCAATGACTTGCGCAGGATCAGCGCAACTCTGACGTGCCCTACACATTATCACATTGCGAACAAATGGGAAAAAGTTTGCCCACATCTTTGGTAATCTCTGGGGATTACTTTCCTCCATTACCAGGCGCAAAGAGTTCGTAACCCTCTGCAATCGCTGAGCAAAATTGGCCTCCTGAAAAAGGAACTCCTCGCCCAAACCCCCACCACGCTGTAGGAAAGGCTTTTCCCTTCCACTCCCCGAACGCCCGATGCGCCAAACCGTCCCAGAAGCGTATAGATAGCCGTTGTAGCGCCGCCCTCCCGGCGGCTGTCCGGCGGGCATCTTGCCCGCCGACTTGACGACAAGGATGCTCCAGCAAGCTACCAGCAAGGATGCAGAAGGTACTTACAAGGGCGACATACGCCAAACTAGGAACACTGCCCAGCCCCAGAGTTTGCTTGGCTCGCAGCCCGACTTCGCTTATTCTCAACTACAAGCGCGCCGTATGAGCAACTCACTGCAGGTAGCTCCGCTCCTCTCGACCGTGGAGGGTCGCTTGTCGTCTCGATCGCCCCGTTGGCAATCGCTGGCTGTCCTGCTGCTGATAGCTTGGCTTTACGCCGCGATCCTTGCCCGCCTGTTTTTGCAATGGGTCGGTCCTGCCCGCGATCCCAACTTCGAACACGGAATCTTCGTTCCCCTCTTTGCCCTGTTCGTTCTCTGGCAAGATCGAAAGCGCCTGCAAGCCGTCGCGCCCGCCCCCTCATGGACCGGTCTCCCACTAATCGTCCTCGGCCTCCTCATGCTCATGATCGGAGTGCTCGGTGCGGAATTGTTTTTCTCGCGAGTATCCTTGCTGATTCTGCTCGCCGGCCTCGTCATTCTCTTTCAGGGTTGGACATCCTTTCGCGCCATCCTCTTCCCCTGGGCCTTCCTGCTTCTGATGATCCCCATCCCGACCCTCATCCTCCAACAAGTTACTTTCCCGCTCCAGATGCTGTCTGCAAAACTGGCCACTGCATTACTCGAGCTGGTCCATGTTCCTGTGCTCCGCGAAGGCAACGTCATCGTCCTCGCCTTGATGCCGCTCGACGTGGCCGAGGCCTGCAGCGGCATCCGCTCCCTCTTGACTCTGGTCACGCTCGCCATCATCTACGGCTACCTTATGGAGACGCGCATCTGGATGCGTGTGCTGCTCGCCATCTCCGCCGTGCCCGTCGCCGTCGCCGCCAACAGCTTTCGCATTTTCGGCACCGGCCTGCTGGTGCAATACTGGGATCCGGATAAAGCCGAGGGATTTTTCCACACCTTCTCCGGATGGCTGATCTATGTAGTCGCACTCATCTTGCTGTTCGCTCTGCATCGCGTGCTGTCGCGCATCTTTGTCGACAAGCGCGCCGTCGCAGCGAGCAATCCTGACTCTAAGGACGCATCCGCATGAACAGAACGAACAAAAGCTCGCTACTTTTTGGGATCGCGGCCATCCTCATGCTGGCGACAGCGCTAGTTCTCCAAGCGCACTCGCGCAACGAATATTTTCCGCCGCGCACGCTGCTCGCTTCCCTCCCCTCACAGATCGATGGCTGGACTGGAACCGATGACGCGCTCGATCAACAGACTCTCAACATTCTAGGCCCCGGAGAATTCCTAGTCCGCGATTACGTCAACGCCAGCAAGCCCGATGATCCTTGGGTCAATCTCTACATCGCCTATTTCCCCTCGCAAAAAACCGGCGACACCATCCACTCGCCCAACCACTGTCTCCCCGGTGCGGGATGGGTTCCTATCTCGCGCGAGATCATTCATCTCACCGCTCCCGACGGCTCCTCGTTTCCCGTCAACCGCTACGTGATTACAAAACTAGGTGAGCGCCAACTGGTGTTGTACTGGTTTCAGGCCCACGGACGCGAGGTAGCCAACGAATACTGGGCCAAATATTATTTAGTCTCCGACTCCATCCGCATGAATCGCAGCGACGGCGGCTTGGTCCGCCTCATGACCCCCATGCTCCACGGCGAATCACCCGCCGCCGCCCAGTCGCGCATGATGAAACTAGGCTCGCACTTCATCCCGCTCCTCGACAACTACATTCCCCGCTGATCCAGCAGAGACCACGCCCTCCTCTAGTGCTCTGTCTACCAAGTTCGCGTCAAAACTATCATTGCATTGTCATCAAAACTATCGTTGTCATCCTGAGCGAAGCGAAGGACCCATGTATTTTGTTTGCACTATCAACACGCTTCAAGTGCGTAATAATGGAGTCGGTTGTTTTGCCGCGAATTTCCGGGACCCGGCACTAGCAGGCTATGGAAAAACTCCATTTTGTCTTTTGCTTTTGGCTGGCGTTCTTGGCTGGCTGCCTTTGGGCTATCTGCCTTTGGGTGGCGCAGCGCTTCAGCGCTGCGATAAGAGCTACGTTTTGACTGCGCCTTTACAGTTTGCTGAAAAACTCGATTTTTGTCCTTGCTTTTGGGTGGCGCAGCGGTTCACCGCTGCGATAAAAGGCTTCTTTTCAGTACCGGCTTTAGCCGCTGAGGGAGACTACCGCGCGCCCAACGAGTTTTTCAGCAAACTGTTTAGGCGCTGAGGTCGCATCCTCTACCGGCAACGACTTTTTCGGCAGCCTGCTAGCGAGAAAGACGCGGCAATCCGCGTGTCCATCTAAAACAATTTCTCTCAGGCGTGAATGCGAACTTCAGATTCAGAAATCTGCTTCCGCGCCCGCGCGAACGCCGCCGGTAAAAAGCGCAGCAGATCCGTAGCCACCAGAGAATTCTCGCCCACCGCTTCACACGCCAGATCCCCCGCCAGCCCGTGCAGATAAACCGCTAGCGCCGCCGCCTCAAGCGCCCGCTGCGGAAACTGCGCAAGCAACCCAGCCACAATTCCCGTAAGTATGTCTCCCGTACCGCCCGTTGCCATCCCCGGATTCCCCGTAGGATTCACCCAAACTGTCCCATCCGGCGCCGCGATCAGCGTCCTATGTCCCTTGAGCACAACAATCAACTCATGCTCGCGCGCAAAGTCTCGTGCAACTCGCAACCGGTTCGCTTGAACTTCCGCAATGCTCAACCCCGTCAAGCGCGCCATCTCTCCCGGGTGCGGAGTGATCACGGCGACCCGTCCCGCCCCATTGAGCGTGTCAGTCGCTCCTTCAAAGGCATTCAGCCCGTCGGCATCGATAACCATCGCTTTGTGACGACTCTTCACCACTGTCCGCACAAATTCCGCAGTCTCAGAATTACGCGAGATCCCCGGACCGATGGCGAGCGTCTTGCCCTCGATCAGCGCGTCAAACTTGGTTCCAAGCGCTCCGAGCGAGATCGTGCCATCCTTAGTCTCCGCGAGCGCCTCCGTCATAACTTCCGGATGATAAGCCGCCACCGTCGCCAGCACAGACCTCGGCGTCGCGATCGTCGACAGCCCCGCCCCCGCCCGCAGCGCCGCAAATCCCGCCATCGCCGCCGCCCCCGCCTTCCCGAGCGAACCTCCTATCACCAGAACGTTTCCGTAGCTGCCCTTATTTCCTTCCAGCGCCCGCGGTGCCAGCAGTGCAGCAAAATCGGATGGAGTACTAAGCTGAAGTCCCAGCTGTGAAGTAATTCCCTCGACCGGCGACCCAATCCACGCAATCACAGTCGGCCCGCCAGTCAACTCCGCAAAAACGTGCGCCGGCCGTGGCGCAGTAAAAGTAACAACGGCGTCGGCGCGCGCCCGATCACTCCTACCTCCCGCGCCAGCCGCCCGCATCGCGTCACCCTCGGCGCCCGACGGAATATCCACCGCGACGACAGGCGCGGCAGCCGCATTCATCTTCGCGATCGCCGCCGCATAAAGCGGACTGACCGGAGGACGAAATCCCGTCCCCAGAATCGCATCCACAATCAAGTCCGCAGAAAAAATCTCCGCCGCGTCCGCCGCATCCAGCCCACCCGCCTCGCGCACCATCACCGGCGAAACATTTTGCGTGTGCAGACTCGGCAGCATTGCCTTAAACATCGCCGCCGCATCGCCCGTTAATTCTGTGGGATCGCACAACACCAGAACCCGCACCGAGCGTCCCGCTTCGACCAACTTTCGCGCCGCCACAAATCCATCGCCGCCGTTGTTCCCTTTACCGCAGACCACGCCCACGCGCTCAGAGCGCGGATACTCGGAGACAACGAAGCGCGCCACCGCCGAACCGGCGTTCTCCATCAAAGTAGTGGACGGCACTCCGAAGCGCTCCACCGTCGCGCGATCGATCCCGCGCATTTCCGCCGCACTCACAATTCTCATAAAGTGATTTTCACACGAGGAGGGTTAGCGAGCCAGTCGCGAAGTAAAAGTCCGAGCCGCGTGGCCCTGGCTTTTGACCTCGCCGGTACAACCAACACAGAGGGTGTTCCATCCTTCGGGCCCTTTGCGAAGGATGAGATTCTAGGTCAACCGACGCAAACGTTCGCGCAGCGTGTCAGTTTGAATTAGCCGAAGAATTGCAATGAGCGCTGAAATAAGCGCGGCACCGATGTATGAATTAACACGACACGCGCAACCGCCTGCTACTTATTTTCATTCCACACGTACAAGAAATTCTCGTCGCTCGCCGTCGCCACGTTCCGTCTGGTTTTGTGAATAGCGCGATTGAGCGCCGACCGCACTTTCTCCTTGCTCTCCGCCAAGTCCGCCAGCGGCACTTTGAGCGCCGCTCCGTCCTGCAACTTGTCGAGATCGGCCAGAATGCTGGTCACAATCTGCTTGTGCTTCCCATTCCGGCCCTGGGGAACATCCAGCTGTGCCATGGTCTTAAAATTCATCGAAGATTTGTTATTCCGGGCGCCCACGGCAAACCTCCTAAACGACACCTTAACGTTAAACAACCGTAACGCAATATAGCATACCGTAAAAATATCGTACAAGAAAAAAATGTAAACCTGAACTGTCGAAATCTGGCGTGATCCTGAAGACGGCCAAAACTCACATAAATCCCCGTATTTCAATCCTTGTAAATAGCGCTAAACCGCCCCTATGATTTCCCAAAAGATCTGACCCGTATCCCTCCCACTCTGCTACTGTTTGAAAATTCGAAGGGAGTACTCGAATGAGAAAAGCAAAGACGCTTTTCGAACAGATCCCGGTCGCCGTCGTGAAGCAAGCCGTAGAGGATCTCCGGCGAAGGCAGGAGATCGATGATCGAAATCTAGACGATCGAAATCCAAAAGTTGATTTTTCCGTGTCAGCATCGCATCCTCGGCAACAGCCGCGATGCAGAACAACAATTTCAAAATGAACTCGGCCATGAAAACCAACGACGGTTCGAACCAGAGCGAGGAAAGTATGCTGCAACAGAACGAGACCGCGAAGTTCAACGCAATTCAGGAAACAATTTTACTTCCCGCAGGAAATACCGCTTCGCCCTCCGCCATTCGCGTCGAAGGCTGGCGAGACCTCGCCCGACAGATCCAGGAAGAAACCGATTCCACGAAAATCGTCAATCTGGTGCAACAATTGATCGCCAAATTCGACGAGCAGACTTCCCGCAATCCTCGAACACGGACGAAATAAATCGCCTGTCCTTCCTCGCTATCTCTAACACTGCCAGGGTGTTGCGCTACCTTTCTCGTCCTGGCATGTCCTCCTGTTCGGCACTAAAGTTACTGGCAATCCAACAGCCCATCCCCCAAAATGCATCTAAAGAGAGATGCCTGTGTCTGTGCAGACAAGTGTGCAGCAAAGACCGATCAAGCCAGCCGCTCTCTGGCGGCTGAGCCTCCTTCTGCTGCTCTGCGCCTCTGCCCTCCCCCGCGCCCGGGCCGAGGCCACTCTCTTTCTCGAAGAGCCCTACAGTTACGACGGAGCTCTCGCCGGAACCGGCCATGCCGCCGTCTACCTCGACCGCGTCTGCGCCGAAACGCCCGTCAGATTGCGCCTCTGCCGTCCCGACGAGACCGGAGTCGTCCTCAGCCGCTACCATCGTGTCGCAGGATACGACTGGATCGCAATTCCGCTCGTTCCCTACCTCTACGCCGTCGAAAAAGACGAAGACATTCCCCTCTTCGCCGACAAGAAAATGGTCGCGTTTCTCCGCGATCGCTACCGTCGCACTTATCTCGAAACGCTCATTCCCGATCTTCCCGATGGCGGCACGCCGCCCGGCGACTGGTACGAATTGGTCGGAGCGTCCTACCTCCGCACCATCTACGCCTATCAAATTGAAACCAACGACGCGCTCGATGCCGCGCTCATCCGCAAGCTCAATAGCGGCCCCAACCACGACCGCTTCAATATCGTGACGGCCAATTGTTCCGACTTCGCGCGAATGATTATCGATTTCTACCATCCCCGCGCCGTCCATCGCAGCATCGTCGGCGATCTCGGCGTCACCACCCCTAAGCAACTCGCCCGAACTCTTTCGAAATACAGCCGTCATCATCCAGAATTCCACAGCTCGAGTTTCGCGATTGCGCAAATCCCCGGCACCACTCCGCGCTCCAAGCCCGTCCATGGCGTTACAGAGTGCGGTCTCACCGCCAAGAAATACATGTTGCCCTTATTCGCGTTGCACCCCTACGTCGCCGGCGCTCTTATCGCCGGATATATAGGGCATGGACGATTCGATCCCTCAAAAAACGCGTTGATTCTCAACGCCAGCGATGATTTAGACGTGCCCCCAACCCGCGCGGATCGCCGCAATTATCAGAGCCGCTTACAGGAACTGATGCAGAGCGCCACCAGTCTAACCAGCGTCTCATCGAACCTCGCTACGACCGAGCGCCACTGGGAATCTCGGCTCGCTGCGGCCGAACCCGCCATCGACGCGACGGGAAAACCGGCCATTCAGGTCAGCATCGATGGCGAGATCAAAGGCGTAGGCGCGACGCGCGCCAACATTCTGGACTCCACCACGGATCCCGAGTTTGCCATTGGCCTGATCGAGGCACGCCTGCGTGAAGAATTGAAGCCGGCGATCGTCCGCAAGACGGCGCGCTCCGATGTCGAAAATGATCTGCAGCTTCTGGAACGATTGCTGGCCCAACATGCAAGAGAATTGACCAGCGCAGCCGCCGCAGCCAGCGCGGCTTCCAACACCGCCGAGCCCTTGCCCAGCAACGAGTCCACGGCTCAGTCGAATCCCCTACCCTGACCGCGTCGCCTCTGCCAACCTGTGTCCTCCTTAGATCCTAAGACCTACCGTTAGCTTTTCCTGCCCTTAAGCTTTTCCTGTTCCTTTACAATCGTGATGAACTTGAAGGAGCCTCGCCCTTGCAAGGCGCGCCATGAAACTTTCCGTCGTCATGCCTGTCTATAACGAACGCACCACCCTCCGCGAGGTGGTCTTGAAGGTTCTCGCCGTTCCGCTCGAGATCGAGTTGATCTGCGTCGACGATGGCTCGCGCGATGGCTCACGCGAAATTCTGGCGGAATTGCAGTCCGAGCATCCCCAAATTTGCGTCGCTCTTCAGCCCCAGAATATGGGCAAAGGAGCCGCCTTGCGCCGCGGCATTCAGGAAGCCACTGGCGACTTCGTCATCATTCAGGACGCCGACCTGGAATACGATCCCGCAGAATATACGCTGATGATCGAACCCCTGGTGCAAGGCAAGGCCGACGTGGTTTTCGGCTCGCGCTTTCTCGGCAGCGCCCCGCATCGTGTCTTGTATTTCTGGCACTCCGTCGGCAACCGCGCTCTCACTCTGCTCTCTAATTGCCTTACCAACATCAATCTTTCCGACATGGAGACCTGCTACAAAGTCTTCCGGCGCGAAATCATTCAGTCGATTCCGATCGAGGAGAATCGCTTCGGCTTCGAGCCCGAGATCACCGTGAAAGTCGCGCGCCGCAACCTGCGCATTTATGAAGTGGGTATCAGCTACTGGGGCCGCACCTACGAAGAGGGCAAGAAAATTGGATGGAAAGACGGCGTCCGCGCCTTATATTGCCTGCTAAAATATTCGCTCAAAGAGCCCCACACCAGGCCAGCCGTCGAAGCAGTCTCAGCCCCCGACCGCTCCCCCGTCTCGCGCTGACCAAACCACGTTGTCATCCTGAGCGAAGCGAAGGACCTATGTATTTTGTTTGCACTACCAACGCGCTTCAGGTGAGTAATAATCGTCGGGTGGCCCACCCTAGAGAAGCGCTTGGTTCCGTTTGCATCACCCAACTGAGGGTGCCCCATTCTTGCGCGTTCTTGGCGCAAGAGTGGGAGACCGCACCGCCCGCACAATGTGCCCTTGGGTGGCGCAGCGCTTCAGCGCTGCGATAACAGATTTATTCTGAGACCGGTTTTGTAACCGCTGAGGACGACTGCCGACGGCGGAGATTCCATCTGCAAGATGGCGCCCTAGTTATGCCCGCCCTTTTGCCGCACCCGTCCCTTATACGCGCTCGAACCCGACGTAGATTTTCCGGCGCTTTTAACCCCGCTAGTCGTTCCAAAATTCATCGGTGGATTCGGTTTATCTTTTACCGGGCGGGTGGCCCACCCCTAGGAAGTCTTAGTTTTTCTGCGCCGCCCAACTGAGGGTGCCCCATTCTTGCGCGTTCTTTGCGCAAGAGTGGGAGGCCACACCGCGCACACAATCCGCCCTTGCTTTTGGGTGATGCAGCGCTTCAGCGCTGCGAGAACAGATTTACCCTGATACCGGCTTTATAGTCGCTGAGGAGAACTGCCGGCGATGGATACCCATCCGTAAAGATGGCGCCTAGTTATGCCCGCCCTTTTGCCGCACCCGTCCCTTATACGCGCTCGAACCCGACGTAGATTTTCCGGCGCTTTTAACCCCGCTAGTCGTTCCAAAATTCATCGGTGGATTCGGTTTATCTTTTACCGGCTTTAGCGCAGGAGCCTTCTTGCCGGCCGCTCGCGACGACATAGCTCCTCTGCCACTCTGATGTTCGATACTCTGCAGGCTCTTGGCGTTTTCCGCCGAAGCCGTTCCTGCGCCCGACGTTTTGCCTACCGGAGCGCTGCTCTTCGCCGGCTTGTCCTCGTGCGAAGGCTTGACTTTGTACGGCGCTTGCTGCGCAAAACTACTCACGCTGAGACCCGCCGCTAACACCGCTACTGCCAACGAAAATCGCATTTTGCTATTGATCCTCTGCCTGGTCTGCCCACTCTGGTCTGCCCGCTCTGCTCTGATCGGAGTAACCTGGGACTACACGCTTAACGTGCACGCGCCCTGCCATCCAAAATCTCCGCCTACCCTATGTTAAACCCCTGGTTACGAAAAAGCACTCGCGAGAACCGAAAGAACAGCAATGGCTTAGCCCAATCCGCCTCACTTCGTCGAAGTCCAGTCCACATTCCTCGAGTCGTCGCATAAGCAAAGTCTTGCACACTGTTGATCTCCTTCCGATCATTTTCGATCCTCGAAGAACAAATCTAAAAACGTGACCGAAGTAACTTTAGGGTAAGTCCCCCTTACCCCCTTGGACGCGTCTTACCCGTTTTTTACCAAAGACTTATCGGCGTTGTCGGCCTTTTTACCGTTCGCACTACGTTGTAGCCGACAATCACGCTTCCAGCGTCGACCCGAGGCGCCTGCCAGGTGAGCGTAACGCTGTGCGGTCGCGCCTTGCATCCGCCCGTGAGGCCGAGGCAAACCATGGCGGCCAACGCCAGCAGACATCGAATCGAACTGCTGCTCATGGATTGTGGCCACACCGATGGTTGCCCCACATCTGCCGATTCCGCTAAGTCAATATAGTTGCCTTAGCACTAAACTCTGCTAACTCGAAGAGGACGTTACTGGTTCTAGGCGCGCCAAAGGGTTGCATTTTCGTGCAACGGTTGCAAAAAGTATCATTCTTGACAGGAGTGTTAATAGAACTTTTAATGGGAGACGTTCCACGAATTCATGGGAAGTTGCCGTCCCCCGATACTCCCCCTCCCGAGTGTTTCGCCGAATACTGAATCAACGGAGTATCATGAGCAATCGTAAGAGTAAGTGGTGGCTGGGAATTATAGTTGTATGTTGCCTTGTCCCCGCAGCATTTGCTGATAAGTGCGATCCACACGATCGGGGTCAGGATAAGCACTGCACGCACCAGGTTCCAGAAGGCGGTTCTGCTGCCATCTATCTTCTCGGAGCGGGGCTCACCTGTTTTGAGGCGATGTACCTCCGCTCAAAAACCGCCCAGCCAGCGCAATCATAAACACTCACACGCCTTTCAGCCGGCAAGAAAATGAGCCTACTTTGTCAGCGAACTTGCTCCCAAAGTAGGCTTATTTTTAGTGTTACTTCGCTCGACCACGCCTCACGCGCCCGAAGGCCGCCCGATCACAATATCCGCTATGCGCTCCCCCGTCCTGCCATCCCAAAGCGGCGGCACAGTTCCCTTCTTAGCATTGCCAGCTAGCACTCGACCTAACTCCCCCCGCAACTTTTGCGGATCGCGCCCCACCAATACATTCGTGCCCATCGACACCGTGATCGGGCGCTCCGTATTCTCGCGCACCGTAAGGCAAGGCACGCCAAGATATGTCGTCTCCTCCTGAATGCCGCCCGAATCCGTGATCACCACCGTCGCCCGCGACTGCATGCCCAGAAAATCGACATACGGCAGCGGATCAAGCACCCGCAGCTGCCCCGCCTGCAATCCAAAATCGGCAATGCGTTTTCGCGTCCGCGGATGCGCCGGAAAAATCACCGCCAGATCCCGATTCACCTCGAGCAGCGACTCCAGTATCCCTTTCAGCGTCGCGCTATCGTCGACGTTCGCCGGGCGATGCAATGTAACTAACGCATAACGCTCCGGCAGATCGTTGGTTTTCGTCTGCAGCGTCTTGCGCGCCGCCGGCAACAACCGCACCAGCGAATCGATCATCACATTGCCCACGCGAAAAATCTTCTCCTCCGCAATCCCCTCCCGCCGCAGATTCTCGTCCCCATCCTCCGAAGGCGTGAACAGCAAATCCGCCAGTTGATCCGTCACCAGCCGGTTAATCTCCTCCGGCATCGTGCGATCGAACGATCGCAGCCCCGCCTCAACATGACCGACTCGAACCCCCAGCTTGGCGCACACCAGCGCCGTCGCAACCGTCGAATTCACGTCGCCATATACCAGCACCAGGTCCGGCTGTCGTTCGACCACAACCGGTTCCAGCCGCATCATAATCTCCGCCGTCTGCTTCGCATGGCTACCCGACCCCACCGCCAAATTCACATCCGGCGCCGGTATGCCCAGTTGCTCGAAAAAAATATCCGACATATTCACGTCGTAGTGCTGCCCCGTATGCACCAGCGTCTGCTCGACATTCTTCCGCCCCTTCAGCGCAGTCAGCACCGGAGCCACCTTCATGAAATTAGGCCGCGCGCCAACAATATGAAATATCTTCACCACATCTCCAGTGCCACCGACAATCAGCTTAATCTACTCAGGCAACGGCAAAGGATGCTGCCGCCGCATTTGCGACTCCGTCCGTCGCAAAATCCACAGCACCATCACCACAGCCGCCACCGAAATAGCAAAAAAAACAATTCCCCCATTGTGATGGAACTTGCCATTGAGAAAGCCAGGATCCACGCGGGTTCCAAGCTCGCCGATCGTAAAAATGCGCAGCCCATTCTTCGCTACCGACAACGGAATCGCCGCCGCGACCAGCACCACCTTCCGCCACCATGAACGCAGAAACAGATGCGCCAAAACCAGCGTAGTGACGATCAGCATCAGGCTAGACCGAATACTGCTGCACTCGCGCGCCACTTCGATCTCCAGCCCCGGAATTGTCAACACGATTCCATCCTGCGCCACCGGAACCCAGCCGTCCGAAACATGAGCCTCGCCGCCACCGCCGACTGCTGTTGCAAAAATTCGACGATCCATTTCAAAACAAAGTCAGGGATAGGAACCATCAGGAAAAGAAAGCAAAGCGGAAACAGAAATTGTCGAAAAGTTCTAACTCCAAAACAGAGAAGAACGCCGCCAATCCACCATGTGACCAGCGCAAGCATGGCAAGTGTCAGTCGAATGTCTTCGCGAGCAGCGATCGTCCCCCATCTCGCACAGCCGCCAATCAGCAACGCCACCACAAAAAGAGCCAAGCCCGCGCCGTAACTAGGCCGGCCATCGATTCGCGGTGTCTTAGAATCCAGGTAAATCAGCCCAGCGCTCAGAGGAACAATCAGAAGGATGTGAGTATAAGCATCGTTAGCCAGCGCCAATCCCAACGTCGTAGCCAGCGGACGCCACCACAAAACAATCGACGCCACGCACAAGAATACGAAAGCCAGAATTTGAGTTCGTCGCGTCGTGATCATGATTTCCGCATCCCAGGTCTTAATCTAACATTCGCGGATAGGCCGCTCGTGAACCGGAGATCCAAGTTTCGAGCAGGCTGCATTAGCTGCTTTTAAAAGGATTGAAGATCCGCACGTCCAACTGTCTGAAGTCCCGTTCGTTTCGAGTCGCAACAATCAAGCGATGCACCCGCGCGGTCGCGGCAATCATCGCATCTTCCAGCAACTGATCGGGCTTCCGGTCCATAATCCGGCCCCATTCCCGAAAGCACGGCGTATCCATCGGAAGAATCTGATAAGAACCAGCCAATTGATCCGCCCACTGCGCGATCTCCCCCGCTTTCACCGGATCCTGATGCCGCGTCCGCTCAATTCCCGCTTGCAGTTCTCCCATCGTGACCGCCGAGAGAAACAATTGCTCGTCCTCCAGATCGCTCAGCCAGCCGACCACCGCGCCATGCGGATGAGGCCTGCGAAGCTCGGAAACAACATTGGTATCGAGCAGGTATCGATTCACTTAAACTCCACTGCCGCGCGCCGCCGCAATGTCCGGTTCCCAGCGAGCAAATTCTCAAACCGCGCTTCCGGAGCCAGCAACACATCCTTTAGGCCCGGCCGGGCAGCCCTTTGCAGCCGATGCCATTCCTCGATCGGCACCAGAACGGCCGTCTCAATTCCGCGACGCGTAACTACCTGCGGTCCCTTCTTAATGGTCGCATTCAATAACTCGCTGAAACGCGCCTTTGCGTCCTGCACCTGCCATGAAGCCAAGTTTTCACCTCCTAGTGATAGTGATAATGATAGTACTGACTAGTCATCTAGCTAGTCAATATAACTTGAGGCTTAACTGATGTAGCGCCGCCGTCCCGGCGGCTGTCCGGCGGGCGTCCCGCCCGCCGAGCAGAATGCGACGACGCCACAGCACCACCACGAAGAATCCCGGCGCGGAAACATGCGCCAGACTAGACACTACTCAAGACTGAAGTCACTTGACTTCACCTCTTTTTCTGGGAGAATCCACCTTAGGTAACCTCAATAAATATTTCCCTCGGAGGGTTGGCGTGCTCAAGTCGATACTGTCGATCGTGCTGTCTGTGCTGATGGCTGCCGCGCCATTATTTGCGGCTCCCGCCGACCAAACTGCCGGAGAAGTCAAAGCTCTCATTCCCGCCGCCTCGCGCAATGCGCAATCGGTGAAAGTAAAAGACAGCCTCGCCTGGAACGATCTGCTCCAAACCGATGCCCAGGGCCGCCTCCGCGCCGGCCTCACCGACGGCTCCATTCTCAGCCTCGGCTCCAACAGCGAACTCAAAGTCGTGCAGCACGATGCCACCTCGCAACAGACTTCCATGGAATTGAACTACGGCAAGCTGCGCAACCAGGTCGTCAAGATCACCAAACCCGACGGCAAGTATGAAGTCAAAACTCCGAACGCCGTCATCGGAGTAATCGGAACCGACTTCTACGTCGGCTACGCCAACAATCAAACCACCGTCATCTGTTACGTCGGCAAAGTTGCGGTCACCCCCGGCGCCGGAGCCAAAGTGCTGCAGAGCGACAACGCCGCCCCCGGTTCTACCAACGCCGTAACTCTCACCGCCGGCCAAATGGTCGTCATCGGCCCCGATGTTCCGCCCGGAGGCTACCTGGCAAGTTCCACTCCGACCGCCGTAGCCACAGCAAGCATTCAAGATACGAATGTGCCGAACGAACCAATAACCGTAGGCAAAGTCGCAACCCACACCGTGCGCAATGTGCTCATCGGCGTGGGCGTAGCCGCTGGCGTGGGCATAGGCTTAGGAGTCGCCGAGACCAGAGGCGGCACCGCCCCCAGCCAAGGCCCGGCCAAGTAACACTACGAAATTGCAAGTAGTGGCTCGGTTTGAACCAGTTTTGAAAGGACACGGCTTCATAGTTTGCTGAGAAGCTTGACTTTGCCTTTGCTTTTGGGTGGCGCAGCGGTTTACCGCTGCGATAATCGGCTTGTTTTCATCTCGGCTTTAGCCGCTGAGGGAATGCACCTTCCCAAGCCACTACGAAATTGTCCGTACAATCGCCACTCACTCGCGGGGACATGATTGCCTTTCCGAGTCGCAGCCCAATGGCTTTCGCAGCAGTCCCACGCCGCCATCGCTATAGCTGTCACGGCCGCTGGCCTCGCCCTCTTCGCCTATTCCGGAATCGGCGGCAATCAGCGCGCCGGCTTCCTCTTTCTACAGGATGTCGAGCAGCGCACCCTCGATCTTCGCTTCGCCACTCGCGGCAAGCGCCCCTCCGACCCTCGCATCGTCATCGTCGGCATCGACGATAAAACCCTCCAAACCATCGGCTCCTACCCCCTGCCGCGCAGCAACTACGCCCAGCTCGTCCGCCAACTAAAACAAGCCGGAGCCCGCGTAGTCGCCTTCGACGTAACCTTCCCCACCGCCTCCAGCAGCGAAGCCCTCGACGTCTTAGCGCGCCTCCGCGCCGAAATAGCAACCTCCGCGCCCTCGCAAAATAAAGCTCTCCAAAATAAACTCCACCAACTCGAGCAACAATCCGACGTCGACGCCCAATTCGCCGCCGCTCTTAAAGACGCCGGCAACGTCGTCCTCGGCCATCTTTTCCTGAGTGCCGAGCGCTCCAAGTTCACCGACCCCAAGCTAGCCGAAGCCTATTTCAACATCGCCTGGGCCAAGGCCTTCCCACAGGTCCTAAAAGTGAAAGAAGGCAACCACGATTTCGATCTAAGCCAAGCCTGGATCCAAGCCCGCGGCCCCGTAGCCGCCGGAGTCGAAGCCAATCTCCCCAAGCTAGCCGAAGCCGCCGCCTCCTACGGTTTCTTCAACATCGCTCCCGACGCCGACGGCACCATCCGCCGCGCCCTCTTCATCATTCGCTATCAGGATCAGGATTTCTTCCCCTCCCTCGCCCTCCAGGCCCTCCGTCAATACGAAAACATCCCCGACCAGCAAATCGCCGCCTACATCGCCTCCGACGGCCTAGAGCGCATTCAATTCGGCGCCCACGAACTCCATCCCTGGCAAAACGGCAGCGCCCTCATCAACTACGTCGGCCCCTTTCACTCCTACAAGCACTACTCCATGGTCGACGTCCTCCGCGGCGCCGTCCCCGCCGACGCCTTCCGCGACAAAATCGTTTTCGTCGGAGGCACAGCCCTCGGCATAGGCGACCTGCGCAACACTCCCTTCGAAAAGCAAGGCTCCGGCTACATGGGAGTCGAAATCCACGCCAACATCCTCGACAACCTCCTCCACAGCGCCGAGCCGTCCCGCACCTTCCTCATCCGCGGCTTCCGCGAAGAGATCGTCGACATCGCCACCATCATTTTTTTCGGCCTCGGCCTCGGACTCTGGTTCGGCCACTCGCACCGCCCTCTCTTCGCCACCATCACCGTAGTCGTCGCCCTGGCCGCATTCTTCGCCTTCATCTACTACGGCTTCGCCCACTGGGGACGCTGGTACAGCTTCGTAGTCCCCGCCGCAACGCTAGTAGCCTCCTACGCATCCATCACCAGCTTTCGCGTAATCCATGAAGAGCGCGAAAAACGCAAAATCCGCAAAACCTTCTCGCAATATCTATCTCCTGGCGTAATCGCCCTCATAGAAAAAGATCCGCAAAAATATATTCGTCCCGGCGGAGAAGTAAAAAATCTCACCGTAATGTTCAGCGACATCCGTGACTTCACCTCGCTCTCCGAAGGCCTCACGCCCGACGAGCTAGTTCATCTCCTCAACGAGTACCTGGGCGCCATGACCGACATCCTCTTCAGCAACCTCGGCACCCTCGACAAATACATCGGAGACGCCATCATGGCCTTCTGGGGCTCTCCCTACCCGCAGCAGGATCACGCCCACTGCGCCTGCCGCTGCGCCCTCGAAATGGTCAAGGGTCTAGACAAACTCAACCGCAAGTGGGAAGCCGAAGGCCGCCGCCCCATCGCCATCGGCATCGGCCTCAACACCGGCCCCGTCAACGTAGGCAACATGGGCTCCGACAAGCGCCTAGCCTGGACCGTCATGGGAGACAACGTCAATCTAGCCTCCCGCCTCGAAGGCATGACCAAGCAATACCGCAGCCGAGTCATCATCAGCGAAGGCACCTACAACCAAGTGTCCGACCAGTTCGTGGCCCGAGAAGTCGACCGCATCCGCGTAAAAGGCAAGAAACAGCCCGTAGTAATCTACGAACTCCTGGCCCCCATCAGCGAGCGCGGAGCCTACGCCGATCTCCTGACCAAATTCAACGCAGCCCTCAACGTATACCGCAGCCAGAATTGGCAAGAAGCCGCCGCAATGTTCGGCGACCTCCTCCGCACCTATCCCAACGACGGCCCCACCCAAGTCCTACTGCAGCGCTGCCTGGAATTCATAGAAGAATCCCCAGAAGCCAACTGGGACGGCGTCTACGTAATGAAATCGAAGTGAGGTTCGTACCAGGTGAGGTTCGTATCAGGGTATCGCTTCAGCGATACCGCAAGCCGGTCGAAAACAGATGCCCCTTTAGGGGCTGCGCGGCGAAATCCGAGATTCTCAGCAAGAACTGCAAGCCTCGCCAAAATCCTGTCAAGCCCCCATCCCACCGATTTTCCCCGCAACCCCATCACGACATTAAGAAAATAAACTCCCAAACCGTGTCGGGACACCCCACCCCAAATTGATATACTAGAACTATAGGGAACAAATCAGATTTAGGTCTCCTTGTAATCCTGAGAGGCTGTGACTTTCTTGTGTGGAGCGGACACCCCTGTCCGCTGCCTTTGCCTTACGGTCCGGCGTCCCCGTTCCAGCACGACCTAGCGGCAAAGAAATTTATTCCGCACTCCGGAGGGCTCCCCCAAAAGAATTGTCATCCTGAGCAACGCGAAGGACCTATGCAGTTTGCCGCGTGCCCCAGTCATTCGCCCTTTGTCGCGCCTAACTCCTTATTTCACAATATTTTACGTATAGGCCATTTAGAATCAAAGATCTGGCGAGAATTTCCGCCTACGACAATGATTCTAAAGACCGGGGTATTATTTTTTCGCGGGATCGCCGGCGAGAAGGACCGCTGCAAAAACTCTAATCATCACGCACCACATTGGCTCACGTAATGGTGTGAGCGCTCATGCGTTCGTGTCCGATCCTCGTCAGCGTACCGATGGCCGCTATCAGGTCACGTCCGACCAATACAACGGTTATCTAGGGGCGATGCGCGAGCACTTCGGACAGAATGTCGATTTCGGGCAGCTTCACAAAATCTATGGCCGCATCAGCACTGACGGATGGTACGGCGGCGGTCAGGTTATCGGAGCGGTCCCACACGTCAAAATCGGCAGACCTGAATGGAGTCGGATTTCAACCTCGCACGTTGAGCGCACGAATTTGAGTGTGCGAATGCACCTTCGCAGATTTACGAGATTGACGAACGCTCATAGCAAGACGCTGGCAAATATGCAGGCGGCGGTGACTCTTTATGTCGCATGGTACAATTTTGTTAGAACACAGAAGAGTCTTAACGCGACCCCTGCTATGAAAGCAGGCATTACGGACCGTGTGTGGACCGTGCAAGACTCGGTTCAGACAACCATGTAAACACTAGCAATCTTGTAGGCTTTCTTCGGTTCCTGACGTACGTTCGCAAAAGGGCGAACCCTTCCGTCACTGGCAAACATCTCGATATGTGCTAGCATCCTAAGTCTTATGGTAAACAGGGTAAAATCCGATTTCCTCTTCGCCGACCCATCCTTTGTGTCCGGCGCAGCCCGCCTCTTCGATTGGTGGGGGTTGTACGATACGTACAACGTGAGCCGTAATGGTCAGGAAGCCGATGCTAAGGCCATGTTTTCGGACTGGCGCATTGTAGGGCAGGATCTTGACGATGCGATGGTGGAATTTGAGTCCGCCTACGCGGTAAAATAGCTCACTCATCGTGAGCCGAAAACACCGCAATCGTGGTATGCCCCAACCACCCAACACCGCTCTTATCCAAACTGCGATGCGTCAGTGGTCAGGTCCGCTTCCTCAACCAGAAGCCCTAGAACGATACAATCTAATCGTCCCTACAGCGGCCGAACGAATAATCAAAATGGCTGAAACTCAACACGATCATCG
The DNA here is from genome assembly GCA_003132405.1 of Acidobacteriaceae bacterium. GTDB lineage: Bacteria > Acidobacteriota > Terriglobia > Terriglobales > Acidobacteriaceae > Acidiflorens. Next base: position 40,655 of record PKXQ01000057.1, read on the forward strand.
TATCGCCATAGAGAAAAACGTTGTTGATTCGAACATATCGAATCAAAAACTAGGAACGATCTTAGGCTTCATTGTCGCCATGACAGCCATTCTTGGTGGGATATTCCTCGCCTATGAGGGGAAAGAAACATCTGGGATTGCTACCATCATCACTGCGTTGGTTGGATTGGCAGGCGTGTTCGTATACGGGAAAATGGAACAGAAGAAAGAACTCGCCAACAAAACGCAAGCTTTAGTTAAAACCGGATAACCCATCAACGCACTATTAGGACAGTACCGGAATTTCCTCCTACGATGATTCTAAAGGACCGAGGACAATTTTTTTCGCGAGCGCGTCGGCGAGAAGGGGCTGCAGAAAACTCAACGTGTCATCCTGAGCGGGGCCGAGCCGTTAGCGAAGCGAATGGCTCAGCGGAGTCGAAGGACCCCTACCCGCACCTCGATCTCGAAGTGGGAAGCGTATCGAACGACCCTAACTCCTTAGTTCACAATATTTTGCTTATAACCAATTTAGAATCAAAGATCTGGCGGGAATTTCCGCCTAAAGGCAATAAACTAGTTGACACACATGTAGAATAAAAGCGCCGTGACAGGGTTTAGTTCTCCCAATTTACATGATTTACCGCGATGGCCACCTTACGAATTCTTTGATTCTTGATTTCTATGACATCGCGGCCATTGAACGGACCGGAAAGGTGCTCTCCGGGATAAAACACAAGTTCGCAGCGAACCTCGAATAGATTACGGTAATCATCTTGGTAGGTGGCTTTTATCGGGATTGAAAACTCGTATAGTTTACGGTTTTTGATCGCGTTCCATGCCTCGTAAAATACATTGAAGATATCCAACTCCGACAGCTTGCCCGTCGGATCATTGATATAAAAGGGAACGATGCTGTCGTGGTTTCCACCGGGACTGATCGGGGGTGGGTAACACCGGAAGGCAACGCGATAACCTCCAATGGAGAAATCGTCGATACAAGCAAGGTTTGCCGGTGATTTTTTACTCCGGTTGATAAGGTCGAAGCATGCACGATCTTTTGACACAGTTTTTCCGCGAAGATCGCAAAACTTTATTTCGATTTGCGGATCGGAAGTTTCGACACTCGCGTCTGGTTTCTGATTTTCTGTGCCGTCAAGTACGCCACCGTCTGGCAAGTTATCTCCTTGCGTTTTGGGCTTCTTGAAATCCAGCCTTTTGCCGAGATAGAAAAGTGTGGCACAGGCAACGGCGGCAATGACGGTTATCGCCAGGAAATAATATACTGAGAGATGGCGGAGATGGCTTAATTCCGAAAGCCCAAACAATCGCCGTTCCAGTCGCTATCAGGCCGCTCACGATGCATCCCCACTCTGATACTGCCGTCCGATTCCATTTCATGTGCGCCCCTCTTTCGCGGGACGCACCCCTGTGCTAGATTGGAGCCGTCCCTAGCTTTTGCAATTCGGGAGGGTTCGATTCGTGGTCGAACCTTCCTATACCTTATGAAGCAACCTGAATACATCGAAGGCCCGGAAGCACTCAATAACTTCAAACGGCTTGCGACCGCGATCCTACAGGCTCCAGCGACAAAGAAAAAAACGCAGATTAGGAAACCTCCTTCCGTAAGGAAGCTGAAGAAATCCGACAGGGACTAGAACGGGACCTGCATCTCCCCCGTCCCTGTCGGCGGGTGATGTGGCGAGTCACTCTTGCCTGTAAGATCGCTATAGGTCAGGCGACGGCCAAGGACGTTAGCCATAGCAGCCGCGAAACGGTCGGAGTCGTTCAGCTTGCGGACGCCATCCTTGCGATGATTGAAACGAAACACCTGTTCGTCAACGTAGCGAGACAGATGAAAAGGTTCTACAGCAACGTAGGTTCCCTTGAGAGAGCGCTTTAATAGGCTCCAGAAGTTCTCCATCCCATTGACATGGACTTGGCCGCGAACATACGTCTCAGTCTTGTTGACCACGTCGTGCACGAATCTGCGCTGCATCCCGTTGTCGTAGGCGACAGCGTTATCGGTGTAGACTTTGCTGCCAAACTTTACATTCTTGAGAATCTCGTTTTGCAGAACTTCTCGTGTCACGTTCGGAACAACAGCAGCGCGTACCTTGCGAAGGTTGCGGTCGAGAATACCTTGCACAATAGTCTTACCAGTGGCCGCTCCGACAAATCCTTCCTCAGCGGCGAACCGAACACGGCGCGCGCGGTGCATGTTCTTTACCTTCCCGCCGACGAAAGTCTCATCCACTTCCACTTCGTTTCCTTCGCCGCCGATCTTGGTAGGACCGAAAGAGCGGTTCTTCATAACTTCGCGAATCCGTTGAAGCATGAACCATGCCGTCGTTTGCGTCACTCCAATAGCGCGTCCAAGTTCGTGAGAACTGATTCCGTTCTTGGCATTCGCCAGCAGCCAAAACGCCGTCATCCACTTGTCGAGAGTGATCGGAGAATCTTCCATGATCGTTTTCACTTTGAGAGTGAACTGTCGCTTGCAGGCATAGCAGAACCACAGCTTGCGGGTTTTAATGAACGAGTTCTTAGCGGCAGAGCAACGAGGGCAGATTACGTTGCCATCCGGCCAGCGCAGTTTCTTCGCAAACTCGAAGCAGCGGTCAGGATCGGCGAAGTAGGTAATCGCCTCTTGCAGCGTTTTCGGCTCTGGAATGCGCTTAGTGGCGTCCATGCAACAAACGATACCATAAGCTCACATGTGTGTCAACTAGTTTATTGCCCGCCTAAAGTATTGATTCTAATAGAGACCAGGGTACATTTTTTCTCGGGCAGCCACCCACCCCTATCCAGCCCCCACCCCCGCCTCCCCCCGCGCCCCCCGTATATCCTTAACATCCCCCATCACAATAATCGCCGCCCCCGCCCGCACCACCAAACTATCCGGAGGATTCACCCACAACTTACCCCCTCCCGCCCCCGCCCCATGCTTCAGCGCCAGCACCAGCAGATTATGCTTCGAGTGCATCTTTAAATCGCTAAGGTGCTTCCCCTCCCACGGAGAAGCCGCCTCAATCTCAATCTCCTCCACCCGCAGCGTCTGCGACTGATCCTTCAACATCAGGTCGAGAAACCCCACCACCTGCGGCCGTATCAACTCACTCGCCATTCTCAGCCCGCCAATATGGCTAGGCGAGACCGTCGACCGCGCGCCCGCCCGCAACATCCGCTCAGAAAATTTCTGCTCCGCCGCCCGCGCCACAATCCTCAAATTTGGAAACGCCTGGTGCGCAATCACCGTCACCACCAGATTGTCCTTGTCCTCAGGAAGCGCGGTAATCATCCCCTTAGCATGCTCGATGCCCGCCTTGCCCAGAACTTCCTCCTCCGTAGCGTCGCCGATCACATACAGCATGTCGCGAAAAAGATCAGCATGAGTCTCGCCCAACTTCTTGATCGACTCTTCCCGCACATCGATGACGACATAATGCGTCGCCGTGCGATGCATCTCCTCGGCCACATAACGCCCCGTGTCGCCCATCCCGCAGACAATGTAGTGCCCTCTCAGTTCGCCGATTCGCTTCTGCATTCTGCGTCTCCAAAACGGATTCGTCGCCTCAATCTCTACCAGGAACGCCGCCACCACCGAAAACACATACACCGTCACCGCGACCCCAAACAGCACCACTCCCATGTTGAAGACGCGCAGCGCCGGATTATGCGCCGTCTCCACAATCTCGCCATAGCCCACTCCGGCCAGCGTGATCACGGCCATGTACAGCGCTTGCAGAAAAGTGACAGAAGGCCCGCCCAGCAAGCGGTAGCCAGCCACGCTAATCGTAAGCAGACTCAGGAATAGAATCGCCGCCGAAATCAGCCGCCGTCGCAGCATCAGCGGCGCCACTCGTCGATCAGATTGGCCACGATGCCCGTCCACCCCGTCTGATGGCTAGCGCCCAGCCCTTGCCCCGTGTCGCCGTGGTAGTACTCATTGAAGAGCAAACAGTCCCGCCAGTGCGGGTCTTCCTGAAACTTGCGATACGGCCCAAAGCACGGCCGCCGCCCCGCGTCATCCCGACGAAACAGCCCAATCATCCGATCCGCAATCTCCTCCGCCATAGCCAACGGAGTAATCGGCTTGCCGCCACTCCCCGCCGTCCGAACCGCAAAATCCGCCCCCAGCCCGCGGCTGAATTTCAATAGCGATCGAATCAACAAATACGTAGTCGGAAACCAAAGCGGCCCGCGCCAGTTCGAATTCCCTCCCTTGATGCGCACGCTCGATTCCCCCGGCTCATACCCAACACACTCCCCTCCAAAACAAAACGGATGCTGCTCATGATATTTCGACAAGCTCCGAATCCCGTGCGGGGCAAGGAATTCCGCCGGGTCCCACACATATTGCAAAATGCGAGCGAACTGCTCCGAATCCGCAATCGACAACACATACCGCTGCCCATCCGCCGAGTAGCAAGCATTCCCCACCAGATCAGGACGATTCTTAATGAACCACTCAACATTCCCAAGAAACTCCGGATGCGGATCGAGATCCGCCCGCTCAATCACCTCCACCGCATAAAGCGGAATCAGCCCCACCATCGACCGCAGCCGAAATTTATTGAAGTCCCCATTCGGCAGCCGCAGCACGTCATAGAAAAATCCGTCCTGCTCATCCCAAAGCTGATAATTGCGCCCGCCCATCTTCTTCATCGCCGCGCCAACATAAATGAAGTGCTCAAAAAATTTGGTAGCGAGCAACTCGTAAGCCTTGTCGTAATTCGCCAGTTCCAGCGCGGCTCGCATCAGATAAAGACAAAAAAATCCCATCCATCCCGTAGCGTCCGACTGCTCAAGAATCGCGCCCCCCGGAAGCTTCTCGCTGCGATCGACAACCGTAATATTGTCCAGCCCCAGAAACCCGCCCTCAAAAACATTGTTGCCCGTGCTGTCGACGCGATTCACCCACCACGCAAAGTTCATCAGCAACTTGTGCAGACACTTCTCCAGAAAAGCCGTGTCCCCCTTGCCCGTGCGCACCTTTTCGTTCTGATAAACGCGCCACACCGCCCACGCATGCACCGGCGGATTGAGATCGGAAAACTCCCACTCATAAGCCGGAATCTGCCCGTTCGGATGCTGAAATTGCTCAAACAACATCGCCAAAAGATTGTCCTTAGCAAATTCCGGATCGACCAGCGAAAGCGTAGTGCACTGAAAAGCCAGGTCCCACGAGGCAAACCAGGGAAACTCCCACTTGTCGGGAATGGTCAGCACCCGCATCGAGTTGAGATGCCGCCAATGTTTGTTGCGAATATTCTTGTGCCCCTCCGGCGGAGGAACGCTGTCGCCCTCCAGCCAGCGCTCGACATCAAAAAGATAAATCTGCTTCCCCCACAACATCCCCGCAAAAGCCCGCCGCTGAATCAGCTTCTCTTCCTCAGTCGCCTTAGGAGGATGAATCGTTTGATAAAATTCATCGGCCTCCCGCTTTCGTTTTTCAATGACCGCATCGACGTCGCGCAACGGCTCCTCCATCTGTCGATCCGTCAAGCGCAACCGCAACACAATCGAACCGCCGGCCGCCACTTCCGAGCGATAGTGCACACAAGCCTTCGTCCCGATTCGCTCCGGATTCACGCAATCCTCGCCGTTCACCACATAACGATGAAACGCGTCTTTCACATAAGGCGACCGGCTAGTCGCCGCCGCCCCATAGAGGCGCGAAGCATTCGTCTCGTTGTCGGTAAACAGCAACTCCCCGCCCGTGGCCGCATACAAGTAGCGCGGCCCAAGCGCATATTGCAGTTGAATATTTTGCAGCGGCTTGGCCGTGGAATCATCGGCCACGAGCATCAAATGCTGCTTCGCAGACGCTCGCTCAGCCGCTTGCCCTCCGGGCTGAATAGTAGGCTTTCCGCTAGGTGGATCAGTCCAACTCCAGGTATTGCGAAACCAAAGATGCGGCAACACATGAAGCGCGGCCGCGGCCGGTCCGCGATTGAATGCCTCTATGCGTATGCAGACATCTTCCGGCGATTCTTTCGCGTACTCGATAAAAATATCGAAGTAGCGATCGTCGTCAAAGATGCCCGTATCAAGCAACTCAAACTCGGCTCCCGCCCCACGCCGGCGGCTCTCTTCGATCAGTTGGTGATATGGATATTCCCGCTGCGGATACTTGTAGAGCATCCGCATGTAGCTGTGCGTGGGAGTGTTGTCGAGATGGAACCAATACTCCTTCGCATCCTCGCCGTGATTCCCCTCATTGCACGAGAGCCCAAACATGCGCTCTTTCAGAATCGGATCACGGCCATTCCAAAACGCCAACGCAAACACCAGCAACTGATAACGATCGCAGATTCCCGCGATGCCATCTTCGCCCCACCGATAAGCCTTGCTGCGCGCGTGATCGTGCGGCAAGAAATCCCACGCATTGCCGTCAGCGCTGTAATCTTCGCGCACGCTTCCCCATGAGCGATCGCTAACGTAAGGCCCCCACTTGCGCCAAGGCGGCACCGGGCCCGCGCCGATTTCGGCGAGCCGCGCATGCTCCTTTGTAGGGGCGGAATTAGGAAGGGAGTTTTTATTAGCGGCCATCTTATCGACCCACGATCTTACCGACCCATGATCTTATCGACCAACAACCTCGCTGACCTTCTGCATCTGCGCCGCAAACCGCGGAGCCGAATAAGCCGACGGATCCTGCAATTGCGCAAACAGCCCGTCAATCGCCGCGCGCAACTCACCGCCATTAGCCGGCTTCGCATTAAGGTTGTACGCGCGGAACAGCGAATCCAGAGTCATGGCAGCCTGCTCCGCCGTGCGTTCATCCTCAACCGAGATCGCCGCTCCATCGCGAGCAATCCGCCGCATCAAACGCAACGTCATCGCCGAATCGTAACCCTGCGCATCGACTTGCTTGACCAACGCGTCCGCCAATGCCGACGCCCGCGTCGCCGACGCCCCAATTTGCTCCCGCTTGCCATTCAGGTCATTCATCAGCCTCGCCAGCTGGGCGATCTCGTCGTCGAATTGTTTGGCAGTGTCCGGACTGATCTCCTGCACAAGATCGCGGAACACAACCACGCGCGATTCATTCCACGGAGGATTGCCCGGGCGCCGGCCAGCGTAACCCCGCTTCTCCCGCCAGCTATCCTCGGGTCGGGTCAGACTGTGATGACAGGCAAAACAATCCAGCTCAGCATACTCCGGCCATACCGGGCCATTCGCGCGCCGCGCCAATCGATTGAGCGATTCGCGCAGTTGCACCGCCTGCCCGACGCCCCACGCCTGCACTTGACGCCAAGGATTACCCTGCTCCGGCATCTTCCAATGTGCCGGCATTACAAGGGTAAACAGCCCCAGCTCAAAAGTCAGATCAGGATGCCCCGCGGCGATCATCTCGTGACCGACAAATTTTTCCGCCGTGCCGAGATGGCAGGTAAGGCATTTTGCGCTGCGATTCTCCAGATTGCGCGTGTCATACATCCCCAATTGAACCGACTTCTCGTGCGGCCAATCTTTCGTCGTATGCGGACCAAGCCAGCCCGATGCAGGACCGTGACAGTTTTCGCAGCTCACTCCATCCGCCAGTTCAAACGTCTCCGCCTGCTGCTCGGGAGGTACGTAGAGCGCGTGACAGGCCAGGCATTTCGGCGATTTCGCCGGCGCTCCAGTATTCAGAATCGCGCCGATGCGCTGCGAAACCTCATTCTGCAACACGCTGAAAGCTCGCGCGTGCTTGTCTTGCGCGATCCAAATCGTGTACTCATTCTGAAAAATTCGTGTCGTAGTCTTAGGCTGCACGCTGCCATGGCAACTGCTCGCCGCGCATCCGCCAGGGCCGTTGTATTTCCCGGTCGCGACATTTTTCTCCGAATAAAGGCCACGCACTCCACTGGTCGGCGTCTGCGCGTAGCTCGAGGCGAGCATCGCGAGCACAAGCCAGCCAGCTGCTACCAATGCCATTCGCATTTCGCCATTCTCTCACCACAAGAATGCGCTGGACGCGATTTCATCAGCCGATTGTTTACACGACGAATTCCCCCATCAACTGCGGCGGAGCGCTCGATCAATACTTGGCGGGATACTATTGGTCCATTCCTTCGCAAATGGAATGCACTTTGCTATAGCATTTGCGCCCTCGTCGTCTTAAGGTAAACAAGATTCGCTCACCTCTTAAACGGAGCCTCTGGAGTCGTGTTTGAAGAACTAAGGGCCATCCAACGAGATTTCGGGTACCTACCCGCCGACCGCCTCACGACGCTTGCCGCGAAAATTAATATCCCCCTAAGCCAAATTCACGCAGTAGCCAGCTTTTATCCGCACTTCCACCTGAGCCCTCCGCCGCGTGTTGACGTGCGTGTGTGTGCCGACATGAGTTGCCACCTCCGCGGAGGTGACCAGGTCCGCTCCGCTCTCGACTCCGCTTTTCAAGGAGCCGACGCAAAAAAGGTTTGCATTCGCGATGTCTCCTGTCTCGGCAGATGCGATCAGGCCCCGGCGATCATGGTGAATAACAATATTCATTCCCACGTGACAGGGCGCGAAGCCGTCGCGATGATACAAGATGTGCTCGCAGGCAAACCTTTTCCTGATCGAGGCCATAGCGCAGTACGCATGGCAGTAGCCTCCGATCCTTATAACGGAACAGGCGACTACGCGGTGTTGCGCCGCTTGGTTGAAACGCGAAACTGGCAGGAGATCATCTCAACCCTGAAAGCCGCCGGCTTGCGCGGCATGGGCGGAGCCGGCTTTCCCACTTCGAGTAAGTGGGAGTTAGTGCGCAATGCGCCCAGTTACCCGAAATACATCGTCTGTAACGCCGATGAAAGCGAACCCGGCACCATAAAAGACCGCGGCATCATGGAGAATGTTCCCTATCTGGTAATTGAGGGCATGATCACAGCCGGCCTGGTTACCGGAGCGCAAAAAGGGATCTTGTATATCCGCCACGAATACGAAGAGCCTAAAGATATTCTGCAGCACGAGATCGATCGCTGCTACCAGGAGGGCCTGCTGGGATCGCGAATTCTCGGTAGCGACTTGGCTTTTGATCTGGAAATATTCGTCAGCCCCGGCGGCTACATCTGCGGCGAGGAGAGTGCTCTGCTCGAGGCCATCGAAGGCAAACGCGCCGAACCCCGAAACAAGCCTCCCTTCCCCGTAACCAACGGTCTGTGGAACCAGCCCACCGTCATCAATAACGTAGAAACTTTTTGTTTGGCAACCGTGATCCTGGCGCGCGGCGCCGACTGGTATAAGGCGCAAGGCAAGAATGGTTCGGTAGGAATGAAGTTTGTTGGCGTCAGCGGCGATGTAAATCGCCCCGGTATTTTCGAAGTTCCGATGGGCACGACTTACGACGAACTAATCCACGAAAATGCCGGCGGCATTTCTAGCGGAGGGAACTTACTCGCGTTCGCACCCTCCGGACCTTCTTCGGGATATCTACCAGCCTCTTTAGCTAATCTGCCGCTGGACTGGAACGCGGTCGCGGCGGCCGGCTCGATGGTCGGCTCTGGAGCAATCGTCGTCTGCGCCGAAGGCAGATGTATGTTAGACATGGCGCTCAATGCTACTCGTTTCTACCGCAACGAATCCTGCGGTAAGTGCGTGCCCTGCCGCGTGGGCTCTCAAAAACTGGTCGAAATGCTAAAAGGCTGGACCGCGGGAGTTAGTAACACAGACGACATGCAGCTTCTGGCGGAGCTTTCAACCGCCATGAAGCAGGCATCCATCTGCGGACTCGGGCAGGTGGTACCAGTGCCCATTGCGTCGGTAATAAAACATTTTCCTAGCACAGTAGAAGAGCACATTGTTAATCACCGCTGTCCGGAAGGCGTTTGCTTCGGTTAGCTGTAGCCAGAATCATGAGTTATTCAGTTATATGCTAACAACTCGCATACTCGTAAGTTAATCCGTAGTTATAACAAGTGAGTTAAGTAATCATGCCGCCCGACGCAATCGTAGAGAGACCGGCCCGTCCAAATAACGTGCAACTGACGATCGACGGAACGCCCGTTTCCGTCCCGCAGGGCACGACTATTTTTGACGCCGCCCGTGCCCATGGCATTTCCATCCCTACGCTTTGTCATCAGCAGAACGAAAATCCCGTAGGCGTATGCCGAGTTTGCGTAGTCGACGTCGGCCAAAGAGTTTACGCCGCATCATGTGTCCGTCAAGCCGAACCAGGCATGACCGTCAAAACGAACACCGAACCTGTAGTCGGCGTTCGCAAAACTCTGGTCGAACTGTTGATGTCCGATCATCCTTCTCCCTGCGCGCGACAGCAGCATTCCGGGGATTGCGAATTGGAGCGCCTAGCCGCGCAAGCTGGACTAGGACAATCGCGCTTTCCGACCCGCACGACGCCACGCGGACACGACGATTCTTCGTTAGCCATTCAGGTCGATCACGAATCTTGCATCCTCTGCGACCGCTGCATTCGCGGCTGTGATGACATCCGCAACAACTGGGTGCTGGCGCGGCGCGGCAAGGGATATCAGGCGGGCATCGCCTTCGATAACAACCTGCCGATGGGGGAATCTTCCTGCGTTTCCTGCGGCGAGTGTATGGTCTCGTGCCCCACCGGAGCATTGACCAATCGTGGCGTCGTCAAGAGCCATCTTGAAGGCGATACCGTCGATCCAACTTTTCTTACCGGCCTGCCAGTTTTTGAGAATGTTTCCGGAACATTTCTCGGCCTCAACCGGAATGCGATCGTAGAGAGGAGGTTTAAGGCGGGAGAGATTATTTGTCGCGAAGGAGAATTTGGCGCTACCGCTTTCTATATCGTCGACGGCATGGCGGAGGTTTATCTCGCCAGCCCGATTGCTCACGTTAAGACCGAGGGAGGCGCTCGAGGTTTCCTGAGCAAACTTACCAGCCTGCTTACCTCGCGGGATGAAGACGGGCGCAACGAGGAAAGCACTCGATCTTATATACCTATCGATGCTTCCGTCGATCTCCCTTATCGGAGCCCGATCGCCGAGTTAGGTCCCGGCGAACTGTTCGGGGAAATGACCTGCATGAGTTACTATCCCCGTTCGGCCACCGTGCGCGCGAAGACGGATTGCACTATGCTCGAGATGCTGCGTAACGTTCTCGATATTATGCAGCGTAACAAGACATTCCGCGAGCAACTTGACCGCACTTATAAGAAGCGCGCGCTCGATTCACATCTGCGCAGCGTTCCTGTTCTTGCTCCACTAACTGCGGACTTCATCGACCATCTGCGGGAGCACGTCGAGTTACTGCGTTTTCAACCGGGCCAGGTTATCTGTTCCCAGGGTGAAGTCGCTGACAGCTTTTACCTCGTGCGGCTCGGCTTCGTGAAAGTGTCCCAGCATCGTCCGGGTGGAGACATTGTCCAGGCGTATCTGGCGCGAGGCTCGTATTTCGGCGAAATGGCCTTTCTCACGGGCACCCCGCGCATGGCCACGTGCACCGCGCTCGACCACGTTGAGGTGGTACGCATTCCGGGAGACGACTTCCAACTCATGCTCGACCGCTTCCCCGACATCCGGCGGAAGTTGGAAACGGAATCAGCCGAGCATGTCGAACAGAACAGGCAAAGAGACGCGCAGGTTGCAGATGTCTCCATGGATCAATTCCTCAGTCAGGGCCTCATGGAAGCGCAGAGTTTGCTCATTCTTGACCTGGATCGTTGCACCCGCTGCGACCAATGCGTGCGCGCCTGCGCCGATGCCCATGACGGAGTGAGTCGGTTGATTCGTGAAGGCCTCCGCTTCGACCGTTATCTGGTCGCGACCTCATGCCGCCAATGCCGCGATCCCCTCTGCATGGTGGGTTGCCCAGTGGGATCGATTCGCCGCCGCAATTCTCTCGAAGTGATCATTGAGGACTGGTGCATTGGTTGCGGCCAGTGCGCCAATAATTGTCCGTACGGAAACATCAATATGCATCCCTTCCCTGTCGAGATCGACGATCTGTTGCATCCGGGAAGAACCGTCGCCAGTGTGAAGGTGAAAGCGACATCCTGCGATCTTTGTTTGGGTCACGCAGAACCGAGTTGTGTGTACGCGTGCCCGCATGATGCCGCACATCGCGTAAACCCGCCGGAATTTTTCGGCGGCTTGCTCAAGCGACAGAAGATAGCGAAACAGTAGTTAATAACTCGTATAAGTAGCGAGATAAAGACCATTGCGCATCGATCAGACACATCGAACGTGGTTCATAGGCACTATGGCCGGAGTGTTAGTCGCTGCAGTAATCTATGTTCCCTACACCCTCACTTCGCCGGAGGGAGCGAACGGCGGCACCGCTGTCGGCCTGGTTTATGGGAGTCTCGCCTCCGCCTGCATGCTCTTCGCGGGGCTGCTGGGAGCGCGCAAGAAGGTTCCTATCTGGCGCATAGGTCGCGCACAGACCTGGATGCGCGGCCATCTTTGGTTGGGCTTCGTTAGTTTTCCGTTAATACTCTTCCACTCCGGCTTCCGCTTCGGCATCGGACTTACTAGGGCTTTGATGTGGCTATTAGTGGTGGTATTTGCTAGCGGAATCGTAGGAGCAATACTGCAACATTTTATGCCGCGACTTACTACCGAGCGGATTCCTCTTGAAACTATTTATGAACAAATCGGACGAGTGCGTTTGCAACTTGTCGCCGAAGCCCAGACCGTGATCGACGAAGTTTCTGCTGCGCTAGCCGGAAATGTTTCGCAAGCCACCGCACAACAGCGTGCTGCATCGGCGAGCGCCGGCACCATGGGCGGCGTCACCGTCGCATCCGGCTTGCAGGTGGATGAAGGGGCCAGCGCCCAGCTTCAGGAGTTTTTTCGCCGCGAGATGCAGCCCTATGTCGCGAATGGCGGATCGCGGGGCATGCCGCTCGCCGATCGCAGTCGCTCGCAAAGCATGTTCCAGCAACTGCGTTTGCTGTTGCCGCCAAATCTGCATCCCGCGATCGAGGACCTAGAAAACATTTGCGAAGAGAAACGCGAACTCGACCGGCAAGTGCAGTATCACCGCATTCTGCACGGCTGGTTGCTTGTGCATATCCCTGCTTCCTACGCCCTCCTGTTGCTGGGCGCAGTGCACGCTGTAATGGCGCTGCGCTACTGAGAGAGGACAATGGCGCGGCGCATACGCACAACCAAGAATCTCGCCAAGCGGATGGACTTGCAGTATTTCAAGAAGCCCCATCCCTTACGCAGATGGCGGCACTGGTTGTCCATTCTGGTCCCACTCGTTGCTATCGGATGGTTCGCGCTCCAGCGCGCCAACAGCCAGAAGATCTACAGCAGCGGACCGCTCTCGGCGGCACACGCCGTGTTAGGAAAGCAATGCAACATCTGCCATGTAACTAAGCTCGGGTTCTTTCGCGCCGCAGTTAGTGATGATGCCTGTGCAAAATGCCACGACGCTCCCGCGCATCATCCCGACAAAGTTACTCATAAAGTAAGTTGCGCTTCGTGCCACGTAGAGCATCGAGCTTCCCCTCGATTGGCGAGCACAGATGATTCAAGTTGTACCCAGTGTCATGCCAACTTACTAACTAGGAGCGGCAGCTCGCAGTTTGAGCGCGTCGTGAAAGATTTCGACAAACAGCATCCGGAGTTTGCAGCGTTACGTCCTGGCGGCACTGATCCGGGCCAGATCAAGCTAAATCACTACGCGCACCTGCGTCCCAATCTCGCCGGACCGTCGGGTCCGGTGCAAATGGATTGTCAGGACTGCCACCGGCTGACGGCCATGAACAGTAGCTGGCCATATTCCATCCCTGACTCGGCGCCTAAGCCTCTTCCCGTTGCAGGCCGCACGGATGCGGACATGAGACATCCTCGCTCTCGCGATTACATGTCGCCGATTCTCTACGTCAGTCAATGCGCCGGATGTCACGTGAAAGACCTGCAGTTCGACAAGCGCTTCGATCAAGCTGCGCCGCATGACAAGCCAGAAGCTGTTCAGGCATTTTTGGTTCAGAAATACAGCGATTACTTCGCGACGCATCCGCGAGCGCTCTCTGAAGCAGTAGCTCCGGAGCGGATTTTGCCCGGCGCGACTATCTCGGTCAACATGAATCTGCCGCTACCGGTTCCGCGCACCCGCCAGGAATGGATCGATCAGCAAGTCATGCTGGCCGATCGATTGTTATTCGACAAAGGCTGCAAACTCTGCCACGTAATGATTGAAGGTAACGGGTCACTGCCAACGGTTACGAAGTCCTCGATTCCGTCGCGTTGGTTCCTCCACGCCGAATTCAGCCACGACTCCCATCGCTTATTAACCTGCACGGCGTGTCACGACCGGACTCCCGAAAGCCGCCAAACCGCCGACATCCTGCTTCCCAGCATCGCATCCTGCCGCAGTTGCCACGAGGACAACGGGCCGCAACACGATGCCGCCAGCGGTCGCTGTTCCGAGTGCCACGCCTACCACGATTGGATCAAAGAACAGCCTAGCAAGGGGAACTTCACCATCCCAGAATTGCGAGCCGCCGCGTTCAGGTAGCTTCCGGATCAGCGCGTGGGCCCCGGTGGACTATCCGTAACCGTGTAGAGTTGCCCATCGCGGAGATACATGCGCTGCATTTCCTGCTGATTGAATGGGCGCGCGCCGCGCCGTCCGAGCACCGCTACTTGATTGCCGCTTTCATCAACTGCGCGATCCCGATCGATGCCCTTCGATACAGCTAGCGCCGGACCACGCGTGTGGTGAGTCGCGATCAGCTTGGGAGTGGGGCGCGGGCTGAATCCAGAGAAGTTGGGATTGTCGGTGGGCGAAAATAACTGAACAACGCGCAGTCCGTTCTTGCCATCGGCCACGTAGGCGAACAGTTCCGATGAGACCATGCCGAGTTTGGCGTCGTTCACGTCATTCAGGGCGCCGTCGGCGTTGAAGATCTGATCGAGCTTTGGCTGCTCGGGATGTTCAACGTCCACAATAGCCAATCCCTGCTTGCCCGCAGAAACGTACGCGTAGGTGCGCGCAACGTACACATTACGCGCATCGGCCAGTGGAACCTGCGCCCCCGGAACCGGCACCGGCCGGTCGAGATGAGTTATATCCAGAACCTTGAGTCCTTGACCATCTACCACGAAGGCGTAACGGAACTGCACTGCGATTCCTCGCGGCTCGACAAGAAAAGGCGCGCCAACCTGCGCCACTAGTTCGGGCTTAAGTGGATTGTCGAGACTCACCACGGCCAAGCCTGCATCGCAAAGAATGTAGGCATAAGTCCCTGCGATTGCGATCTTGCGTGCTCCCTTGAGCGCACCATTGGGATTGAAAGCCAAAGCACGTTTAAGAAAATTATTGCTGGGATCGCCGTCGAGCAACGTGCCGACCCCAGGACTCTGACCCTTAAGATTGGGATCGCCAATTACGACTAAACCTTCTTCCTTGTCCGCGACAAAGAGAAACCCATAGATGAGATGAATCGGCTGTTCTTCATTTTCCGGCCGGTGCGTGCGCAACGGATCGACACCGAGGGTCGTCGGAGTAGCCACAGCCATCGCATATTTTGTGGGCACATAAAAGCGCTGCCCCAGCGGTGAAACCGGCGCAGTAATCGTGCGTTGAGAAATATCTTTGTCGTCGACATTCGCAATGTCATAAACACGCAGGCCGCCCCTTCCCATCGCCGCGTAAAGATATTCGCCCCGCGCCTGCACATCCAGAACATCCGACCCGCCGTGCCCGTACGCTTCTTTCAGTTCACGATTGTTTTTTACGTGCTTGCTGTAGTCGTCTGGATACGCGAGCTTTTGCAGATCACTTCCGATGACTGCGGGAGGCTCGTCATGAACGGTCACCGCAACGGCTTCGTATCCGTGGCTTCCCGTCGCCACGTAAACGTAGCGGCCCATAAAGTTCATAAAGTTTGTGCCGAGCAGGAGTAACTGCGTCAACCAGGCATTGTTGTCGCCGGCCGTCGAGACATGACAATCAGTGCAACCCTTAGTCTCACGCGCGCGCACCGTATGCGGCACGAAGGTGCTGAACGCCTGCCCGCTGAAACCTTCGGCGGAAATCGTCTGCTGTTGGTAATAAATCCAGTCGCGATTGTTGTTCTGCGAACTAACCAACACAGCACATGCCGACCGCACCGGGGCGACCCGATGACCTGTGACTGTGCCATCAATGGCAAGACTAAACACATCGTCGCGCAGCACCTGAAAGTTGTAGGAGGTCCAATTGCGCGTCGTCAGCCCTTCGTTGTGCAGCATCGGCATCTTCTGATTCGCCGTCATCGAAAGATGGCAGCCATAACAAGTCGGAGCCCATGAACTATGGCATGCATAACACGTCATCCGGCTATTCTGGTGCGCCAGTTGCGATGGATCCCCATTCGCGCTTCCCCACGTGCTTCCATCCTTCTGAATCGTCTTAGCGAGCCGCGATTTCTCGCTGTAATGCGCATTCCCAGGAGTAATCGAATCGATAACCTGCACCACTTCCCACTGCCGATCTTTTTCCAGCATCGAACGCTGAAACAGCCGATCTCCCTCCCAATAGAAACGCCGCCCGCCCCAAGGCGTGCGCAATCGATCAAGCGCAGTTCCACCGTTAGGCGCGGCGATGCCCGAGGTCCGCAGCGTCGCTCGTTGCTCGATCGTGCCGTGACAATCCACGCAGTCGACCTCGATCGCGTTCCGGGTCTCTCCATACAATTTTCCATTGCCGTGACTGTCCTGCTCAAAGTGGCAATCGATGCAATGCATTCCCTTTTCCAGATGAATATCTTTCAGGTGCACAGCCTTCGTGAATTTGTCCGGATCATCGAACGAAACCTGCTTATCTTCCGCATCGAGAAGATTGCCTTGGCGATCATGCTTGAAGACCGCGCGAAAAATCCATCCGTGACTATGAAAGTCGGCAAACTGTGTATTCTTGAGGCTCTTATTAAATTCCGGCGTCCCCGTCTTTTCGAGGAAATCCACATCGGACCATAAACCGCGAATTGCAGCCCGCTCTGGATTGCGCGTCTGAATCTCCTGCTGTTCCTTCGCACTCGGATATCGTTGCTCCTTCGGATACATCTTGTCGCCGTCGATCTCGTTATCCCACCAGGTGTAGCCAAAATAAGTTGCCACCATGTTGGTGCCAGGATGAATGTGGCAAACAATGCACTGGCTCGACGGAATGGATCGGGTGAACTCGTGGCGAATCGGATGGCCGGGCTCATTCCTCGGGATGGTCGGATCGGCAGTTGCGCTCTGCCCCAAATTTCCCGCTGCCGAATAATGTCCAGAATGTTCGGCCGAACGATCGTTGGCGTAGATCACGTGACAAGCGCTGCATCCGCTGGCGCGATAATCACCGGGTTGATCGTTGGTTCCCGGAAACGACAGCAGAGGATCGAGCAAGCGCGTTTTTTGCAAGCCGAGCACAGTAGGGTCTGTGCGCAATAGCGTGCCAAAGCCGCGCTCGCCGAGTTTGACATCTGGCTTTCCCGGTTGTTCGTCAAGGCTAGGTATCCCGACTTCAGGTTTTTTTTCACCACCGCGCTCGAAAACTCGCAACACATTGCCCGGCTGCGAGACCTCCCACCGCTCGATCGGTTCGAGGTAAGGGAGAATGCCTTTAGTGCGCGTCTCTTCCGCAGTCGGCGGCGGAAAGGTTTGCAATCTCTGCGGCTTTCCATCCGCGGTATAGCTCTCGCCAAAGAAAGGATTCTTCAGCGGCACCGCGCCGTTGTTATAAAGCGCCGCGCCCCACAGCATCGCGCCGTGCGTCATCATGCTAGTCCGCACGCGCTGCACCTCTGCACCATGACAACCGGACCGGCCACAAGTTTGCTCGGCAACTCGCAAATCGCCAGGGTTTACAAACTTGACGTAATCCGCGTCTTCCTTCAACCACTGCGTATAAGCGCGAACCGGGTTGGCCGACGATCGAGCATTCTCCGCAAACCGAGGCCGCGGATGAGCCTGTCCGATCAATTCCTGATATTGCGGCGACGCTTGCGCAACGCCCGTCGGCAGCACGATCTGCGGATTTCCCCCATGGCAGTCAGTACAACCCACACGCACGGTTCCGGTGGTGTGCATGGTCGCGCTGTCCATGGTATTATGGCAACTTACGCAACCCGCCGATTTCCCCTGCGCTTCGTCGAGCGAGTCTCCAAGGCCCGGCGAGCTTGGCTCAGCATTGGCTTGTGCCGACGATCCCGCATCACGTTCTGACGCCGAAGTTCTGGCCAAAACATCAAACACCGCCGACGCCGCGCAGATAATCGCCGTCACGAGCAAGACTTGCGCGAAGCGTCGACCCGAACAAATACGCATAGCATTAGTTCAAAACGTCAGCCGAATGGTGGTGAAGCCGGAGATTAACACGCGTTTGTTGAAGATTTCCTCAAACCCTGCGCCCGGAAGCAAGTTTGATACTCCCGCCGTAATCACAATGTTCTCGGTCAATGGCGGACGATACTGCACCCCCATTCCGCTATCCGTTCCAATACTGTGCCGAATTCCCGGTTGTGCCAGCACGATTTGCAATGGCTCCGTGCGATCAAATCTCAGGTAGTTTGCATTCACGAAAGCGCGCAGCTTGGGAGTCACATTAAAATCGGCGCCCGCATTGAATACATAAGCCCCAGGGTTCACAAAGTTCGCCTGCCCTTCCTCCTTATTAGTACGCAAGCTCACCAGCAAGCTGCCCGGATTCGCGAGCGCAATTCCCGTGCCCGTCAGTCGAATGCCTTGCTGATCGAAGAAGCTGAACGCTCCACCGGCGAAATTCGTTTCATCCACAATCGTATCGAAACCGCGAGCGCTCGAACTGCGGCCGCCTCCAAGCGCATCCGACTGATTGCTCGGATCCCCCGATGCGTAAAAAAACGACGACCGGAATCGCACCCAATCTTTATCCACCGACAATTCCAGCGCCGCCATTCTCCCATCGATGTCGATGCGGCGTCCCGCAATCGGATTGAGCGTGTCATGGCCCAGCGCCTGATAAAACGCATGGCTAACATTCAGGCGGCCAATGTGGCCGTTGCTGGCCCAACCAAGATAGTAGGCATGAATACCGTGCGGCTCAATTAGCCCGACAGGCGCAGGACGCACCAGAAATCCATTGTCGTCATAGTGAATTGAGGGATCGTCGCGGTTGTAATGAAAACTGAATTCCGTGGTATAGCCCTTGGCAAAGAAATCCTGTATGTACACATTCCCCACGTAAACCTGTTGATGACGCGGCTCAAAAGTATTCAATCCGCTGTTCGTGTTCTTCTCCAGAAAATAAAACCATGCCAAGTTGTAGTTAATGCGGTTCGAACGCAGATTGCCGAAGATGCGAACGCCAGGCTGCTCCTCAGCAAAAATAAAGCCGCGAAAATCGCTGACAAATTGCTGAATGCCCGCCCGTACGGAAACGAAATCAAAATTCGGGCTAAGGTCGTGCAGTTTGGCCTCGACAAATCCCTCCTGCAAACCGGCATGCGTGTCGAAGCGATTGGTCCCGTCGCGGACGTCAACATTAACCAGCCCGCGCTCGCGCGTTTGCAGAAAATTGAGATTGAATTCCGGCGTGAAACGTATGCGGAAATCAATGGGCCGAAAACTAGTGTCGCCTTCGAAGAGATCAAAAGAGAGCCGAAAACTCTGCGAGGCAAACGCCTGCTCGCCGCGGCCAAAGAAGTTAGAGCTGCCTCCTTGCTCAGCCGATACACCGCTCGGCACTGGCAAGCGACGCACATCCAACCCTGTGATGCTGGTCCCCGTGAAATTAAAGAACCATCGCTGTCCCCACTTTGTACCAAAAATCGGCTCGTCTCCCTTGAGGCGGCTGCGATTGAACGGATCGTACCAATGGCCCTTCGTATAGGGAAACTCTCCGCCCTTGCCATAGCGATCCCACGCCGGCAGCGGAACATTCCAGCGGTCGGGATCTTTCGCAAAATTTGCGGAGTCCGGCGGAAGTTGCTCAGGAGAGATCCCAAGCGGCCCCGGAGAAGACGGCGTTTCGCCAGTTCGCAATCCGGGATACGTACTAGCCGGCACAGGTGGACTCACTTGTGACGAAACCGCAGCGCCCGGCACTCCAGACGGTCCTTTAGTCGCCGAGGTCGCGCCAGCAATCGGCTCCAACTCCAGATCCTCCACCTCCGCGTCCTTGATTTCGAGACCGGATAAACCGAGCGCCTCAAATCCTTCCTTCTCCGCCTTGAGTTCGTAGCTCCCAGGCGTAAGGTCAGTGAAGCGGAAAATGCCCTCAGCATCCGTAGTTTTTTCGCGAACCACAGCACCAGCTCGAAGTAAAGTAATTCTGACTCCCGGAATGCCCAAGTGACTCCGCCGATCTCTCACCGTTCCTTGCAGCGATGTAGTGTTGATGGGCTCGTGGCCTGGGATTCGTTGCGTTTGCCCCAACACCGTAACTTGAAGCGCAACCAGACACAGAAGCACCGATCGAGAAGTCCACGCCTTCATCACCGGTAACATTCTCGCCAGGTCAATCCTCATCGCCAAATGGAGTTGCTTCTGATAGCCCGCATCAGATCGGGCCTAACACCTATCACAACCACAACTCGGGAGCAAGCCTTGCTTGACTTTGCATCGCTCACCGTCATAATGAATCATCGCGAAAACATTAAGACACTATTATGAACACGAGGCTATGAAGACCAGAACGGAAAATCATTTTCCTGTGAGGCTTTCTGCATTCTCTCTCATGCTTTGTGCGACAGCGCTGTTCTCGATATCCTGCGGCAGCGGATCTTCCTCGACGAGTTCGCCTGACCCTCCACCACCCGCAGCAACGCCGCTCAGCATCACAGACGTAACTAACGTGGTTCAAAACGCCGTAACGTCGGTGAATGCTCCCATGGTAGTCGCGGTTGCCGACCGCGCCGGAAATATTCTCGCCGTATTTGAAACGCCGGGAGCCCCAACCATCGCGACAGGAAATTTTGGTCAGACAGTGCCAGCCGATGAACTAGCCGTCAGCCTCGCGCGTACGGCAGCCTTGTTTAGCAATGATCAGGCTCCGCTTTCTTCCCGCACCGTCCGCTTCATCAGCGGCGTTCATTTTCCACCCGGAGTCGCCGGCACTCCCAACGGTGATCTCTACGGCATAGAAAATACCAATCGCGGCTGCACGCTAAGCACAAACTACCTCCCCGGTCACGGATTGAATCCCTCTCTGTCGATCGATGGTTCCAGCTTCGGCCTCGGCATCATTACGGGCAAAGCCGACACCAACGACAGCAATCCGCTGGCAGTCAATCCCGGCGGCGTGCCTTTGTTCAATGGCGGAGCAGTCGGCGGCGTGGGCGTCGTCAGCACATCTCCGGCGATCGCCGAATACGCTGCCTATTCGGGCGCGATGAATTCAGGTTTGCTGCCTACACCGGCTCAGCTTCCGCCGCCAGGCGTCGTCATCGTCGGCGGAGTCGCGTTGCCTTTCGTCGCTCAAACAACGCAACCGGCGGGCACTTCGCCCGGTACCTTCGCGGGCTCGTACAGTGTCCCCGCAACGACCGGCACGCTTCCGCCCGAAGGATACCTGGTCGGTCCAAATGCAGGCACGGCGCTCTCGCAGAATGACGTCAGTGAAATCATTGCGAATGCCGTAGCAACCGCGAACCTAACGCGAGCCGTCATTCGCCTGCCCCCAGGCTCGCGCACAAAAATGACGATCGCCGTCTCCGATCTCGACGGCACGCTTCTCGGCCTCTATCGCATGCACGATGGAACGGTATTCAGCGCCGACGTGGCGGCCACGAAAGCCCGCAACGTGATCTGGTTCAGCACGACCGGAGTGCGGGATTTGCCCGGCATTCCAACGAGCACGGCAGTCACGAATCGCACCGTAGGCTTCGGAACCCAGCCCATGTTCCCCCCCGGCATCGACGGCTCTGGCGCGGGGCCATTTTTTCCTCTATATCTTTACGACATCGCCAACCCTTGCACGCAGGGATCGGAAGGCGGCTCCGCGAACACAAACAACATGAGCGGAGTCGTCTTTTTCCCCGGCAGCCTGCCCCTCTATCAAAATGGCGTTCTGGTCGGCGGCTTGGGCGTTAGCGGAGACGGCGTCGATGAAGATGACTTCGTCACTGCGGGAGCAGTGAATGCCGCCTGCGGATCGGGCGGCCCCTGTGGTATTCCTGATTTTCAGGCGCCCGTAAATATCCGCGCCGATCAAGTCGTGATCGACAACGTGCGCCTGCCCTACCTGAAGTTCCCGCGAAATCCAACCGAGTGAGCCAGCAGGCCAGAGCACGAGCTTGACCACAACCTTCGCGCCGTAGTCCGGCGACGGCCTTCCTGGAAGCGTCTCTCTTGAATATTCCCGAACCTTCGGAAGACGCCACTCGAACACGGTCACCGTTTTTCTCGCGGGCATAGGAACAGTTGCCGGTCAACTTGTCGCCAGTCCCACCAGCCTTGCCTTCGGCAGCGTCCAAGTCGGCAACAGCACAAACTTGTCCGAGACCCCCACCAACACCGGCGGATCCACCCTCACTATCTCCTCCGCTACTCCGAGTCGCACCGGATTCTCCATCAGCGGCCTGACTCTCCCCCTCAATCTCAACGCCAATCAAAGCGTGACTTTCACCGCAACCTTTACCCCGACCGCCGCCGGCGCAGCCAGCGGCAGCTTGTCCGTCGTCTCCACCGCATCCAACTCCCCGCTCGCCATCCCGCTCTCCGGCACCGGAACCACCGCCGGAACCTTGGCCGTCTCTCCCACCACCTTCGCCTTCGGCAACGTCAACGTCGGATCCAGCTCCGCCCTCGGCGCCAGCCTCATCGCCAGCGGCGCCGCCGTCACCATCAATTCCGCCAGCAGCAACAGCAGCGAATTTGTCCTCTCCGGAATCTCCTTCCCCATCACCATTCCCGCCGGCCAATCCTCCACCTTCACCGCAACCTTCACGCCCCAATCCAGCGGAGCCGCCTCGGCCTCACTCTCATTCACCAGCAACGCCTCCAACTCGCCCGCCGCTCAATCCCTGACCGGCACCGGCGTAACCGCAACTCAGCACATCGTCGACCTCTCCTGGACCGCATCTTCCGGCGCCATCGGCTATAACATCTATCGCGGCACCGTCTCGGGCGGCCCCTACACCATGATCAACTCGTCGCTCGACAGCACCACCGCCTACACCGACAGCACCGTGGTCTCCGGCACTACCTACTACTACGTAGCCACAGCAGTCAATTCCAGTTCCGAAGAAAGCGGCTACTCCAATCAAGCCACCGCCGTGATTCCGACGCCATGAGCGTGCTCGCAATTTGTAAGAGAGATGGCTACCAGGAGAGTGTCACGACTTTTTCGACATAGCCAGCGCCCGATGGAAACTGCACTCTAAGCTGACTGGAATCACTCGATAGCTCCGCGCCATCGACTTGCAAATGAATCTTCGAACTGTTCAGCCGAACGAATAAAACCTGAGAGCTATTTGCCGGAGCCGACAATCGCAGCCGCAAAGAGCGTGTAGACTCCCGCTGATCGATGACTTTCATCTGAGCAGTAACCGCTCCCGCTTCGGGCAAGCCGTGGGTCACGCCGACTTCAACCGCGGGCAGAGGAGTACGTATCTCTCCGTTTCCAGCCGCCGCGATTGTTGCGCGTGAGCTCAGCCTTATAGCTCTCGATCCCTCGCCGGTGAGGCGAATGGAAAGCATCGAGCCGTCGCGCCTTATCTCTATGCCAACGCGGCGCTCGCCGATCGGAACATTCAGAATTTTTGCCTCGCTCCACTGCGCCGGCAACTTCGGAGTAACAATAAGCTCCCTTTCAGCGGCGTTCCATTCCAATCCAAACATGCCGCGCACGGCCGGCGTGACCACCATCGCCGAAGACCATAGCTGGTGCGAAGTGCTGCGGCCCATCCATCGAAAGAATTCGCCGGAAAGCAGCTCGGTGACCGCACCCAAATTTTGTGCCCACGTGAGATCCGCATTTTGCATCAAGTGCGCATACCCTGACAGACTGCGCCCGTTACGATATTCGGAAAGCGAAACCCATCCCGTGAAGAGTGGCCACACACTGCCCTGGTGATAGCTGATGGGATCGTAGAAGCTCACACTGGGGCTCAAATCGCGCGTTCCCCAATCGGTCGAGAATTCATTCGATGCCCATCGGTTCAGCATTCCGCTGGGGCGTGTCAGATTGAAGCTTCCGTCCCATGCTGCGACGGCCGGATAGATCGTGGGGCTCGCGTCCAAAGTTCCATCGGCATTTCGGCTGAAGGCGTAAAAATTCGCATCGGGCAGAAAGTACTCTTTTTCCAGTTGCTCGGCGATGTGGTGAGCGCGCTTCTGGGCATCTTCAGCTAGTGGCAAATTTCCAGTTGCCTTGGCGAGGTTGGCGAATGCCGAACTTGCCTGCTGATCAAGGGCAGCGAGATAGATCTCCTGATGTGGCATGCCCGGAGGCCAGGATTCCACCCATCCCGATCCCGCGATGTTTTCGTAGATTCCATCACCGTCGGAATCGTGCGACCGCTCAAACTCCCACGCTTTTTGGAAGGCATCCCAGTGCTTCTTGAGAAACGCGGTATCGCCGCTAATCTGAAAATAGTCGTTGGCGGCCATGATGAAGAGCGGAGTTGCGTCTGCGGATGCAAATTCATACGGCAGGCTTTTCCAATCCACAAGTCCAGCCGTCTGCGACCATTCGTGAATAATTTGCCCCTGCGGACTTTGACGCCGCGACAGAAATTCCAATTGATCGCGGGTCAACTGTAAATCGCCATAAGCATTGACCGCGTAAAGACTCCACAGCGAGTCGCGGCCGAAATACCAGCCAAAGCCTGGCCGCGCGGAATCATCGGAGCTGTCGAATCCCGCGACCAGAGCGGTTTCCTTATGACCAGGAGTTGTCTCTACCTTTAATTGATCGATCGAAACTTCCGCCCAGCTGAAGGCGTCGTCGAATTGTTTGTCCGGAGTTTCGATGCGGAGATGGTCCGACAAGAAATTCTTGTAGTAGGTCGCCGTCTCCTCGTACAGCGATTGCAATGAGCGTCCGAGACCAGCCAGCCTGCCCGCGAGCGCCGCGTTGCTTGATTCTGCGACCGAATCTCCGGTCGTCATCAGCAACGGAAAGAGTTTATTGCCGTCGCGGGCGGGATCGAAGTGCAAGACAAACTGCAGCGGATATGTTTTGGCTCGCTCCTGGTAAGGCGCCGTGATGCCAGCCTCTGCTCCCGGCATTTGGAGGGCTGCGGCATGATCGGGAAAATTTAAATGCAACACATAAAATCCGCTGGCCGCTGCCTCCCCTTTTATCCATTCCGGAGACGGGCGATCATCCGATGAAGCGGGCCACATGAGCTTCATATCGGGCGTGAATTGAAACGTGAGCGTAAGCGGGCGCACTGCCTCGATTTCGAAAAATGCCAGGACCCCGGCCCCGTCGGGTGCATTGTGCGGTGCAAACAGAACCTCGCGGACAGTGAAATTCGCGTGAGCAAAAGTGATGGTCGTGTGATCGGGCCAGACCTCAATTTCCGCGGCGTGCTCGTTCACGTCGATCGGCACCTCATAATCTTGCATCTCCGCGTTAATGCGCAGGTTGCTGAAAATTTTCCAGGGGAATATCCACGCCTCAAAGGATCCGTCTTGCCTGCCAAGAATCGCACCGCGCGGGCCGACGACGGTAAAAGGCTTTGTTGGAACCGCCTCGCGCACGATCTTGAGAGGCACAGTTTCGTCAAAGGGAAATTTCGCCAAAACAGATGATTGATCGTTTGTCTGGCCGGTCATAGCGTGGCCGTTCATCGTCTGGCCCCTCATGGTCTGGCCGTTTTTCGTCTGGGCAATTTTCGCCTGGCTGATCGACTGCGATTCCGCGGTAAGTATGCCGGACAGAAGCAGAGCCAGCGCCAGCCAACTTCGACGAGGGAAATCCAGCTTCATGAACTCTCCAAACAAAATGCTCGATGCGGGATGGATCGACTAGGGAAGAGCGGCCTTCGGCGAAACCGCTTTCGCCACGTCGACGCTTTTTCCCGGCGGCAGCGCATGCAGCAGTTCTACAAACGCCGCATTGGTCCAGCCAAATCCGATTACGTTCGCTGTATAGCCGGCCGTCACATGAGTATCTGAAGATCGACTCACAACGTTGTACTTCTCGTGAATTGTTCCATCACGTTCGAAGTCTTCTAACACCATCGAGAGAAATTCCGCGGAGACACGGTCTGCTTCCTCATTGTGCCCATAGCGGCGCATCCCCTCCACCGCCAGCAACTGAATGGGCGCCCAACCAAAAGGATAATCCCACTGCACATGCGTTTCCCGCACGCTCATGGCGATGCCGCCTGCTCTCTCGAAGGCGCCCAGATTTTTCACGACAGCGCCAGCTTGGGCCTCGGTAGCCAGTCCAGCCCACAGTGGATAAAAGGTTGTGGCATAGCGATAAGTGGATCGTTGTTGTAGATCAAAGTTGTAATCGAAGAAGAGTCCCTGTTGCTCATCCCACAAATACTTCTGCATCGACTGCTTGCGGTCCTCCGCCATGCGGCCCCACTCGGCGGCTTCAGCATCCTTGCCCAAAATGCGGCTCATTTCTTCCAGGTCGCGTTCCGTTTTGAAAAGAAGACTATTCAAGCACACCGGAGCATAGTGCTGGGTAGCGGCGCCGTACGGACCGAATCGGAAGGAGATGTCGAATCCAGATTCGCGCATGGAGCGGTCGCCTTTGTAGTAGTCCGGAGTCAGCTTTATGCGTCGCGCCGTTTCGCAGGGCGAAACGGTAGATGATTCGGGCTGCGCGCCATCACCGCACACTTCCACCGAGTAAGGAGATCCCGATGCTCTCCCACCCGGAACATCCGCGGCCTCACTTTCATAGGGCGGGATCGTGGAGTGAAAAAGAAAGTAAGCCGCTACTTGGCGATAGATATCGTTTTCATCCTGCAAGGCCTCCATTGCGGGCCCCTCGCCAAAATCGTAATACCGGGAAAGGCCGGTAGAGGCAGCCAGATGCGGAGCTTGCGTCCACATGGCATGATCGCGCTTCACATAAGAGTAGGCCGTCTCCATCCATGCCCGGTCGTCCTGAGCTGCCGCTTTTTGCGCCTCGTGAACAGCCATCACCATGGAGCTCAAAAACGGCGGTTGGGAGCGGGTTAGATAATAAGTGCGATTGGCATTCAGCACCGCCCCGTAATGTTCAATCTCAAAAAAAAAGTTGTCCACCATGCCGCGAGCCAACTCTAGCCGCCCATCTCGCAACAAACCGCGAACAATAAAATAACTATCCCATCCGTACATTTCATTAAAGCGTCCGCCAGGCACGACGTATTTATTCTTCAGGTAAAGCAATCCCGGCGGCTGAATGGAATCGGCGTCGGTCATCCCCAGCTGGTGAATGACCTGCGGTAGATGCGCAACGTTGACCTTGCAACCACGCTCCATTTGGCCGAGCTCCTCGGGTTCTGCAAAACCAGAGGGTAGATAAAGCACCGGCGCAGCGGAGAGCTTAGGGTCGGAAACTCCGCCGCACGAGTTCGTCGAGCGAGTGAGAGAATCCCAGGCAGAGTGGATATAGCTGAGAATCGCATTTAGTTTGGCGTCGGCGGTGAGGCGTTCGGGCTGGGACTGCGCGACGGCCGTAAGCGAGAGCATCGTCGCAAAAATGAGGAACGCCGCGCGCCACAGACGCATCCACACATTTCTCTTGCGTGTTTCCCGCAAATCGAGCCAGAATCCCTGCATCCCGTCCCTCATAAGCAATTAAGTCGCAAGAATTATGGCCGAGTTGAAGCATCCCCCACCTTATACATTCTATGGTCTCATCGCTTCGGCTCATCAGAATTCAAGTCGCGCAGAAAACTGTAACAGACGCATAGAGGTGCCGTTTTGCGAGCCGATGGTGCTCGTAATTGTGCCGGAGTTTCCGCCGCAATCTACGCAACTGTTGGGGTCTGCGAGGTTCGCATGGTTGAAGAGATTGAATGCATCGGCGCGGACGCTTAACCCGACACGCTCTGTCAGGGGGAATTTCTTAGAGACGGAGAGATCCGTGTCCCAGTTCTTCGGACCGTACAGGGCGTCACGATAAATATCTCCGAAGGTTCTGATCGCTGGACGAACGTAGGGACCGAAAGTTGTAGGGCAAGTATTGTTCGGATCGCCCGGACACGAACCGCCAAGCACATACGGAGATGGCGTGAAGTAAGGAACATTGGGACCAATCGAAGCACTGTTATAAAACGTCCCGGTGTGGAGATGGTAGCCCGTACCGTTCGTGTTAGGCCGGCAGCCGCCGTACTGGTTCGCCGTGTCATTATCAGTGCTGCAGTCCTCATAACCGGGCGTGTAAGGCAATCCACTCTGAATAGTTACCGTGCCATTCAGAGCGTAGCCGCCAATCAGGTAATCCATTGCGCGCGACGAATTGCCGCCTACCATTTTTCCTTTCCCAAAAGGCAAATCGTAATTGCCCGCGAAGACGAACGAGTTCGGGCGATTGTAATAGCTGGCGCCGTACCCTACTTTCGGATCGATGGCGAAATAATACGATTCGTGCGACATCGCCCGTGACCACGTGTAATGAGATAAGAACTGCAGGCCGCTGCTGAAACGCTTCTCCAGCTTCACTTGCAACGCGTTATAGCTGCTGGTTGCCTCGTTGTAGTTGTAGCGAAGTGCCTGCGTCCAGCCGAAGGGAGATCCGTAGCCGACGCCAAGCGTCTGCGCGATGCCGTCAAAGTAGGGCTGACGGTCGTTGAACGTATAGGGCAGGCCCGTGTTGGGGTTCGTCTCGTCGAATCCATTGATCGTCGGCTGATTCGGATCAAACTGGTTTGAGGAATCGAACATGTTGTGGAGTCCATGGCTGCCGACGTACGCGATTTGAAGGGCCATCGTCTTGGTGAGTTCCTGCTGGATAGCCAGATTCCATGCATCCAACGTGGGCAGGCGCACTTCCAACGGACGCGTGGGGACGCTAGATCCGTTCGGAAGCGGAATTTCTCCGTTGGCCGGTATTGCAGGGAATACAGGAGCGGGCGGACCGCCTGATAACGTAAAAGGCACCGTCTGTCCCGAGCTGTTTACGTAGTTGTTCGAGTATTCATTCACAGAATTCACGTTTTGCGAATACTGTACCGGGTAGGTCCAAGCCAGCACTTCTCCAAAGGTGTTTCCGGACCACCCTTGCCCGTAGACACGTCCATACCCAGCCCTGACCACCAGGCTCGGACGAGCCTGCCATGCAATTCCGATTCGCGGAGCAAACTTCGTCCAGCTCTTTGCAACATTGAGCGAATCGTTGTAAGCTCCGTAGCCCGCGACGTTGACATTGCCAGTGTTAAGGTCGAGTAGTCCGCCCTGACCAATTCCGTCGACGGCTTCAGGGAAATACCATTCCCAGCGCAGTCCGTAACTGAGTGTCACGGAGTTGGTAACGCGCCACTGATCCTGCGCGTAGTAGAACGCGCGCCACTGGTGCGTTTCGGCGCTGGTATTGGCGGTCTGCGTCCGCTGGAACTGACCTACATCTCCCAGCAAGAATGTAGCGAGACCCAGGCCGCTGGAGCCGCCGTTAAGCCCTGTAATCGTTGAGGGGAAGTGGAAATTGCCGGAGCGGTAGTTGCCATTGTCGAGGCCGACGGCATACTGGGTGGCCCGACGCACATCCGCTCCAAACCTAATATTGTGATGACCTATGGTGTGGCTCCAATTGTTATTCACTTGATAGGAGTTCTCAGTTTCGAGGAACGGAGCGGTAGTCACACCGAACTGAGAAAGATTTGGAATATTGAACGCCGGCAAGCCTCCATTGAGTGCGAGGTCGCCTGTATTCACTCCCGGGATGCCTAAATCAGTTCCCAAGGGCTGGTTGTAGTCGGGCTGCAGTTCATTGAAGTGAAAGCGGAACCATCCGAAGCGGAAGTCGGTGAGCCACTTCGGCGATAGCGTGTAGTCCCCACCGGCCGCCAAGCTGTCGTCTTGACTGGTATCGGTTCCAGCGAAGCCATTGGTACCAAAGCCAGATCCTCCGGCCGGTCCAAAAACAGAACCACCAGCAAGCGAGGAATTAAAGAATGTGTACCGTCCGAAAAGATGCAGCTTGCTGGAGAACTGATCGTCGATGCGCACATCGAACTGGTTGGTGTGAAATGAGCCCGTACCCGACGCGGCGAAATTGTTGGAAATCTGGTCGGAACCCCCTGTATTCGGTGGCGGAATCAGGGTCAACAAATTGATGGCTGCTGTGGATAGCTCGTTTCCAGGAATCTGGTTGTTTACGAATGGAGAACGTCCAGTGCCATCGGGATTCCCGGTAGTGGGATCATAAATCTGAACCGCTCCATTGGCCGGAAGCAGATATTGACTTAGATCGCAGTTAAGCCCTGCGTTGCCCGCCGCCGCCAGGCAACTGGTACGCGCTTGCGCGGTAGGAACGCTGAATAGCCCCGCGACGCCAGATTTCTCGCGCAACCCCTGATAGTCCCCGAAGAAGAAAAGCTTGTCCTTGATTATCGCGCCGCCGATCGATCCACCGTATTGATTATGGGTGTTCGTCGGTATGTATTTTCCGGTAACCGGATTTGGCGTAGATTCCGCGAAGGGATCACGAGCCTGAAAAGCATCTGAGCGCCAGAATTCGAATGCAGATCCATGTAGGGTATTGCTCCCCGACTTCGTCTGCGCCGTCACCAAACCTGCCACCGCTTTGCCGAACTCGGCGTCATAGTTCTGCGAGGTTACCTTCATTTCCGATACGGCATCGAGGTTCGGATTGATTACGGCGATTCCGATCACCGGATCTTGATTGTCAGTGCCGTCCAATTCGTAACCGGTGGCGAACGGAAGTTGTCCATCAACTTCGATCTGTTGGCTGCGCTGCGGGTTTTGCGATTCGTCAACATCCCACCCAATATACGTCGTTCCGGGAGTGAGCAGTTCAAAGGCGGTGAAGTTGCGATTCAAGTTGGGGAGCGTCTCGACGGCACGCTCATTCAGAATCGTGTACACATCGGTGTGTTCCGTCTGCAGCAGGGGTGCTTCGGCAGATACGGTGACGGTGTTACTCGTGGAACCGACTGGCAACGCGAAGTCAATCTTCGGCGCCGTATCTG
Source organism: Acidobacteriaceae bacterium (assembly GCA_003132405.1). Classification (GTDB taxonomy): domain Bacteria; phylum Acidobacteriota; class Terriglobia; order Terriglobales; family Acidobacteriaceae; genus Acidiflorens. The sequence continues at coordinate 71,607 of PKXQ01000057.1, forward strand.
CGTATACCACAACATCTGCCGTGGTTACTTTGCCGAATCCGGTCGCTTCAGCCGTGACGTTATAAATGTCGGGGATGAGGTGCTGGGCGCGGTATTCGCCGCTCGCGTCCGATTGAACGCTTGCCGAAGTGCCCTTTGCTGCATTGCTTACAGTCACAGTAGCATTCGGCACAACCGCACCGGTGCTGTCCGTTACCGTTCCAAATATTGATCCATAGACAGCTTGTGCCGAGACAGATTGTGAACTCGTGAAGGCGCAGATCGCGATCAAAGCCAGAACCGTACAGAATCCCAACCCCTTACTGCACAGAAAAGTGCGCAGAGACCTCCCCAAACCACAGAAAACTTTGCTCGCAGCATCGCTCGTTTTCATTCAACAGCCTCCTGGGTGTGACAGTCTCGTGACTCGCGTCCACAACTCGACGTTGAGTTGACGGATCGGGATTGACGTAGCGGCGCTTCCGGGCGGAAGCTATGGAAAATAGAATTCCTGACGGCGCAACGCTCTCGCTTACTTGCAGTCGGATTGCGGATTGGAGTAGCATAAAAAGCCTGTACCGATTCCCTAGCGTTTGTGGGCGCAGAGGATTCACTCTTCAAAATGGCGACTGTTTGCCAGCGGGGAATGCTGGCCCTAGTTGATTTAAGTTAGAAGTATCACTGTGTAAGTTACGCGTCAGTTACGCGTCACAAAACGTCTTACGCTCTTTATTCTCTGATACATAAGACGTACTTAGCTTTAATGTTACATGTCTGTCACATCACTCCAGTTCGCCGATAGAGAGCGCTATCTCGGTCAGATCGATAAGATTACCCATAGCCATACTCTGCGCAAGGCTGAATCTCTTTGTAAGTTACTGCGTTACTTGGCCGACCACGCGCTAACTCAGCCAGACACTCCGCTTAAGGAATATCAGATCGCGACGGAGGTTTTCGGTCGTCCCGATAACTTCGATCCGCAAGCCGATTCCGCGATTCGTGTGCAAGCAGGCCGGTTGCGTCTTAAGTTGCTCGATTATTACAGCCATGAAGGAGCAGCCGACCCCATCGTTGTGGAGATGCCGAATGGCGTCTATGCTCTCAGCTTCCACCATCGAGAGACGCCAGTCCGGGTCGCCCTAACGCCTCCAGCGCTCTTTCCCCTGCCCGTTGAATCTCCGAAACCGCGCCAGAGCGCTCGCCGATGGACTCTCGCCGTCGTCGGTCTTTCTCTGGCGCTCGTCGCAGCTTTGGTCGCCGTCGTCACGCTCTCGATGGCACTAAGTTCTGCCCGTGCCCGGGTCAGCGTTAACTCAACCTCAACCGTTCCTGTGGCTTTACGCCGATTCTGGAGTGAGTTCGTGTCAAGTCCAGATGCCCCGTGGGTGATTTTCAGCAATGCAGCTTTTGTTGGGCGACCCGAAACGGGCATGCGCTATCTCGACCCGGCGCGAGATTCGCACGACCTCATTTTGGATCACTACACCGGTGTAGGCGAAGTTCTCGCGGTACACGAACTCGACAGAGTTTTCAATTCGCTGAATCACCCCATCGAGGTGAAGCGCGGAAGTCTGTTCACGCTCGACGACGCCAAGACGAACGACCTCATCTTCGTCGGTTCTCCGGCGGAAAACTTGACCCTGTTAGATCTGCCCGGCAGTCAGGAATTCGTCTTCAAGCGTCTCGACACCACCCCGCATAAGGGAGCACTGGGGATCGCCAACGTGCATCCCGAACCGGGGCAACCCGCCATTTTCTACCCGAGTGACTCGTCTCAGCGGCTCACCGAAGATTATGCGATCGTTGCTCTCGTACATGGCCTGAACCCCGCTCGCCACGTTCTGATTCTGGCCGGGACGACAACCATCGGAACCCAGGCCGCCGTCGAATATGTTAGTGAGCGAGACTCCGTGGAAGAGTTGTTGCGCCGTCTCGCGGTGCCGGCCGGAGACGAAGTCAAGCCGTTTGAAGCCCTGCTCCGCGTTAAGGTCACCCGTGGAGTTCCAGTCGGCACCGAGTTGGTGGCGGTTCGCCACCGCAAATAAATCAACCGGATTACTGCGCGGGCTGCAACTTCAGCTGACCTTCGGCGTGAATCTTAGATGCCGCCTCAATTTCCTTCTTGGCATCCTCTCCCCTGCCCAGACTGCGATAGGCCTGCCCCAGCAATGTGTGTGTCGTGTAATTCCCCGGGTCCATTTTCAAAGCATGTTGCAGGTACAGCAGCGAGGTTTGCGGATCATTCCGTCGCAGTAAAACCTTGCCCATCTGTATGAACGGTCCCGTGCTCGAGGTGTCGAGCGAAATTGCTTTGGCCAGGGCCTCCTGAGCCTGTTGATATTGTCCGGTGCGCGTGTAAACGTCTCCGAGGCGATCATAGACGGCGAAATACGCCGGGTTAATTTCGCGTTCCTGCTCAAACTCCCTTAGCGCCTGCTCGGTGTCAGATTTGAAGAGATAAAATTCGCCGAGCATGAAGTGCGCCAACGCCAGCTTTGGCGTGATCGCGAGCGCCTTCTTCGCGGCCTCGGCGGCCGCTTCTGGCAAGTTTGCCTGCATCAACATCTTGCCCAATAAAAGATAGGCGGCGCCTGAATCGGCGGAGACAGCAAACTGTTCGGCAAACGCCCGACGCGCCTCGTCGAAGTGGTTGGAGTTGAGGTAGCAAAGTCCGAGAACATAATTCGCGTCCGCATTCGCGTTGGGAGTCCACTGCCGAACTCGTTCAAGAAATGGAATGGCTGCGGCTGGACGCCCCAATCGATACAGTGACAATCCCCGCATTTGGATCGCCTCCATGTCATCCGGGTCTTCTTCCATCGCACGCGCGAACGCCTTTTCGGCGGAAAGCAATTTGCCCGTGCGGTAATAAGCGATCCCCAACTCGTGCTGCACCCCTTTCGCCGAGCCCCCGGCGGTAGCAGCCAACTGTTCGAGCATCGCTATCGCCTCTTGCGGCTTGCCGTGCTCCAGTTTTTGGTGCGCATCCGCCAGCATGTCTTTGACATTTGTTTTTGTCGACGGAGTCGCCGAACCCTGTTCTGGAGATACTGACGAAGGTTGACCTGGCGAAGTTTGACTATGATCGGCGACAGCGGGCTCGGCAGTAGGCGCGTGGCCCCGGGTGACGCCGCCAATTATGAATAGCACTATGAATGCGGCAAGAGTTCGCATATTTCAATTCTAACCACAGTCGTTCCCCGGTTGTATTAGCACGATGATACGATTCGTTTATGAGGCGCTCGCGGTACAAATTATCGGGTGTTTGTACGAGCCTCACGATCTACCTTTTCGTCTTCATCGCAGCCACTAACGCGCAGATTCAGAAACCTCCTGACGCGACGGTTGCTTCGGCAAAACAAATTTCGACGTCTCCCTATCCCGCCAGCGAACTTCATCCTGCTCCGGCTTGGTTTATCGACGTCGCTCCGCAGGCCGGCCTACGAATGCAAAACGTCAATGGCGGTGTCGAGAGCAAGCAGTACATCATCGAAACCACGGGCAGCGGCGTTGCAATTTTCGATTACGACAACGACGGCTGGCCCGACATATTTCTCGTCAATGGCACTACGCTGGACGACGCAAAAGTAAAAGGCGCCAACCCGACGAGTCATCTTTTTCACAACAATCACGATGGCACCTTTACCGACGTCACTCACGCTGCCGGGCTGGATTTCACCGGATGGGGGCAGGGAGTCTGCGTCGGCGATTACGACAACGACGGCTACGACGATCTGTACGTCACCTATTATGGCAAGAACCGTCTCTACCACAACGAAGGCAACGGCACCTTTAAAGAAGTAGCCGAGGCCGCCGGAGTCGCAGGCGACGGCACGGCATGGGGCACCGGTTGCGCTTTTGTCGACTATGATCGCGACGGCAAACTCGACCTGCTCGTCGCCAACTATGTGCGCTTCGATCTCAAGACTTCGCCCAAGCCAGGCCAAGGATTAATGTGTGTGTGGAAGGGCACGCCGGTGATGTGCGGACCGCGCGGCCTCGATTCGTCGCCCAACATCCTCTATCACAATCTCGGTGGCGGAAAATTCGCCGACGTGAGCAAGTCGAGCGGGATCGAAAAAACTGATGGCCACTACTGCTTCAGCGTCTCGACACTTGATTACGATGATGACGGCTGGCCCGATATCTACGTCGCCTGCGATAGCACGCCCAGCATTCTCTACCACAATCTTAGGAACGGAACCTTCGTTGACGTTGCCGCCGAAGCCGGCGTCGCTTTCAATGAGGATGGCCGCGAGCAAGCCGGGATGGGCTCCACAATCGGCGATTATGACAATGACGGACGTCCCGATATTTTCAAGACAAACTTCTCCGACGATTCATCGTCTCTCTATCACAACAACGGGGATGGAACATTTTCGTCGACGATCTTCGACGCCGGCCTCGGACTCAACACGCGTTACCTCGGCTGGGGAACGATGTTTATCGATGTCGACAATGACGGGCGTCCCGACATTCTCGCCGTCAACGGCCACGTGTATCCGGAAGTAGATACCGCTCATCTCGGATCCACCTATCGTGAACCTCGACTTTTATATTGGAATGCCGGAAATGGAAAGTTCAAAGATATCAGCCAGCAATGCGGCCCCGGTTGCACACAACCTCAGCCCAGTCGCGGCCTCGCCATCGGAGATCTGTGGAATGATGGCCGCATGTCCGCCGTTGTAAATAACATGAGCGGTCAACCCATGCTTCTTGTAAACAAGGCCCGCAACAATAACAATTGGTTGGGTGTGATCACGCGAGGCATCAAATCAAATCGTGACGGCATCGGCGCCAAGGTCACGGTTTTTGCAGGAAGCAATAAATTTGTGCAGGAAGTGCGGAGTGGCTCCAGCTATATCTCAAATAATGATATGCGGCTTCACTTCGGACTCGGCAGCAGTGCGCAATTCGATCATATCGAGGTTCGGTGGCCCAACGGCATGAGTGAACTTTTCCCGGGTGGAGCCGCCAATCGCTTCGTCACCTTAACTGAAGGTCGAGGCGAAACTCCGATGGCTCGTGAAACAATCGGCGTTGCTACACATCGGTAAGATAGGCAATTCAGGTTAGGGAAAGAACGTCATATTGCGATCAATGAAGAGAGATATTCGACTGACTTGCACGTGACTTAGAACCAACCGCGAGGCGCCATGTCGTCACCAGGCAAACTCCATCCAAGCGCACGAGCAAACTCTCTACTAGCCTTGTCGTGTCTTTTTATCGCGTGTTCGCCGGAACTTGAAGCTCAAACCAAGGTCGAAACCGACAACCGATTCAGCCAGCTCGCCTGGACTACGGATTCTACCGGCCCGCGGCGATTCATCTCTGTCCACGGACGCCGAGCCGCTGTCTTCGGCTATTCCGAAGCCGGCTTGGAGGTTTGGGCCTATCCGTTGCAGCTTTTCAGCTCGTACGGCGTCTCCTTTCGTCAGCAAGGAGCAACCACGGCAATCGACGGCGAGAGCATTCTCCGTCGGATCTCATACAGTCCCGAGTCCGTAACTCGCATTTATGCAGGTCCCGATTTCATAGTTAGGGAAACAATTTTTGTCCCGCTCGACGAACCGGGTGCGATCATCCATTACGAAGTCGAGAGCGCCCGCCCCGTCGATATCATCGTCCGCTTTATTCCCGTCCTCGATCTGATGTGGCCCGCCGGCATCGGTGGGCAGGAGGTCCGCTGGAGACCGGCAGACTTGGCATATGTTCTTTTCGAGCCGACTCATCGATTCACGGCCAGCATAGGCTCGCCCAATATAGTCGAGCATGACGAGACGCCAAACACCGCTCAACAATTGGGCAGCGCGCCCGGCTTGGCTTTCACCATGCGCGCGGGCAGCCACAATACGGCGCGAGTAATTATTGCCGGTTGCGCCATTGGCCAGAATGTCAGCGCGATCGCCAAAACACTGCTGCAGCAGGAAGCTGCTTTCGAGAAAGATGCCACCGATCATTACGCCGACTTACTAAGTCATGCTTTACAAATTGAGACTCCCGATGCTGATACAAACCGCGCCTTAGCTTGGTCTGAAATTGCGCTCGACCAGGCCTGGGTGTGTAACCCCGATCTCGGTTGCGGTCTGGTCGCTGGATATGGTCCCTCACGCAAAGCGCGGCGGCCACAATATGATTGGTTTTTCGCCGGAGATGGAATGGTGTCCATTCAAGCTCTGCTCGCCTCCGGGCAGTACGAACGGGCTCGCCAGGAACTGGAATTCATTCTCAAATATCAGGATCAGAAGACCGGCATGATTTGGCACGAGCAGTCACAGAGCGCCGGATTGCTCGATTGGAATAAGTATCCTTACATGTTCGTTCATGTCGACCTGACTTTTCAGTTCCTTAATACCGTGGGCAAGTATTTTTCTGTCACGGGCGATCAGGGTTTTGCCAGAGATCACTGGCCATCGATCCGGTCGGCTTTCGACTACTGCATTTCTCTTTTGGATAAAAAAGACGGGCTGCCACGTATTCCCGCGGATAAAGAAGGCGGCAGAGAGCAGGATGCACTCAGCGACGAGCTGGTGTTGTCGGCAAACTGGGCGTCGGCAGCAAAAGCTTTCGCCAGCCTCGCCCGTGCAACCGGTCACGACACCGATGTCGCCGATGCAGTCGCGGCCAGCCGTGCCGCCATGGTGGCCATCCGGCAGCGATATTGGGATAAGACGCAGCAACTTTGGATCACGGGTTACACTCGTTCCGGCACCCCTTTGATTGATCATGATATAGGTCCGGCTAGCGTCATGGATGAAGCGTTGTTTCCCGCAGAGCAGCGTGATTCGCTGCTTGACCAGATTGCCACTGCAGATTTTCAGACTGATTGGGGTACGCGCGGGAAAGCCGCGAGCGCGCACCTTTACGACCCAAATTCCTATTCTAGCGGAAGTGTATGGGCAACCGGCACCGCCGGGATCGCCAACACTTTCTGGGCCGAGCATCGTCCCGCAACGGCCTATCCCATCTGGAGCGCACTCGTCCCCTGGAGTTCTCTCGATTCTCTGGGACATATGCATGAGGCGCTCGCAGGCGATTACTATCACGAGGAATTGGAATCCGTGCCCGAGCAAACATGGTCGTCCGCCGCGTTCTTTACCACAACGGTGGACGGATTGCTGGGAGTGCACATTGACGGAGTATCGAACCACCTCGCCTTCACTCCGCACCTGCCGCCCAACTGGAATGCGATAACTCTCCGCCACCTGCACGTGGGCGCCTCGGAAATCAGTCTCAGCATGGTTCAATCCACGACTGAAATACGCCTCGAAATGCAAAATGAGGGCGTTCCTGTCGCAATTGCATTTGATCCGGCAATTCCTTTGGGCGCGAAGCTACTCGGCGCGCACTTAGGGCAGCACTCTATCTCGGCAACACCAGAAGAGCACACACAAGATACTCACGCGAAAGTGGAGTTTACTCTGCTTCATGGGAAAATGTTGCTCAGCATGAGTTATGCGGGCGGAGTTACGATTATTTCTAACCCGCCGCAACTTATGATTGGCGAACCCAGCAAGGCAATCAGGGTTACCGGAGTTAGTCTTAAGAACCGAGTGTACAGAATAGATATCGACTATCTACCAGGTGACGCTTCGAGCTTCGAACTTCGGACGCCGTGGACTATTAAAGACGCGCAAGGTGCGACGCTTGAAACGGTTTCGCCCAACTTCTATCGATTGACGGTCAGCGTACCCGCTCAAGAGAAGAAAGCCGGCGTTTATCAACATGCCACAGTTACCATAACCTTTACCGATGCTCACGCTTCATGACAATCCGTTGCGACTTCTTAATGCTGCTGGCTTACTTACTACTCTCGATCGCAGCTGCTTCTCAGACGACCGCTAACCTGGAGACATCTGATACTAAGTTGCAGTTAGAGGCAGGTACCAATGCGCCCCGACTTATTGCTCTGCAATCCGGAGATTGGCGCAACCGCGCGACTGAATCTCCGATTCCCACCGTGGAAATCGATGGCCGATCCATACAGCTCGACTGGACATTTAACCCCGTCGCGAGCCACGTCGACAAGAAGCTTGTGAGCTTCGTATATGACACGGTTTCACCGCGCCTGCGACTTACTTGGGAATGGGAAGTTCGTTCTGAGCACGGCCCGATTGAGCACCAGATACGCATCGAAAACCGCGACTCCACCGAACTCTGGCTACCGCTTGAGCCGAGTTTTGTTTTCGACTGGCAAGAGGCGCTTCAAGATCAGTTACAGCACTTTTATGTAGAAAAAGGTGCTGACACTCCGTCCGCGATCGGAACCCACTTACTTGCGGTTTCCGAAGGGTATGAATGGGAGGGAGCGTCGAGTAGTTACGCGCAACCCCGTCCCGGAGAGGCGCGGGAGATCATTCCCTATTTTCTCGTTGAGCGCGCCAACGGGTCACAATCAGGATGGTATGTCGGCGTAGAGTTTAGCGGTCGCACCCATCTGACGCTGACTCGTAAAGGTGTCTCTCTACGCGGTAAGGTTGGTCTCAACCCCAATCCGGGCCCATTTCGAACTCGGCTCAAGCCCGGTGAGGTTTTTGAAACACCGCGAATCTTTCTCGGTGCCACCGATGGCGGACCGGACGCGACGGCGAATGTTCTTCGCCGCTGGGTTCGCGAGGTTCTTACCAACCCAGATACCTGGAAGAATCCTAACTATCCGCTCTTAGTAAACAACAGTTGGGGCGGAGGCATGGCCGTCAACGAAGAAATTGCGCGCCACATGATTCGCGACTCCGCCGATCTCGGCTTTGAGATGTTCCACCTCGACGCGGGCTGGTTCCGCGGCGTGGGCGATTGGTATCCAGATGCCAGGAAATTTCCGCATGGACTGCGACCGCTGGCGGATGAGGCCCACGCCCGGGGGCTAAAGTTTGGGCTTTGGGTAGACTGGGCGCAGGCAGCGCTCAATACGGCGCCCGGTGCATTGAACGTTCGTGATCCCGAAGTTCGCGGATGGTTAACCTCTGATTTGCCGCCCGACTGGAAGCCAGAAGAGTTCAAAGGGCAAACAATCGACATCGGAGTCCCCCAGGCAAAAGCCTGGGCCATGCGAGAAACCAATCGCATCGTAGACGATTACAACCTCGACATGCTCGAGCACGATGGATACTTAGTAGCCAAAGGTTGCGATGCGTCCGACCATCCTCACGCGCCCCCGGACCCGCTGAATCAGTGCACCTACCGCGACGCCGGTTTTGAATTCGTGAGCAGCACAAATTCGACTGATGTCAACTACCATGCGGCTCGAGCGTACTATGACATTCAATCGAATCTGCGGCAGAAGCATCCGGGGTTACTGCTCGAGATATGCAATGACGGAGGCCGGATGGTGGATTTCGGCAGCGCCGCTCATGGCGACTACTTTTCGATTACTGATACCTACGACCCACTTTCCAATCGGCGCGCCTTCTACGACGCAAGCTTCGTCTTGCCCACCGCCATGCTTGAGACCTACGTTGAACGTTGGCCAACTGCAAGGACCGGGAATTTCCGTTACATGTTGCGGAGTGGGATGATGGGATGGTTGAGCGTCATGATCGATACAACGTCATGGAATGCCGAGCAACACAGCGCCGCCAAAGAAGAATTAGAGTTGTACAAGAAAGAATTGCGTCCGCTCATTCGAGACGCCAATCTTTACCATATCTCTGAACGCCCGGACGGATTGCACTGGGACGGCATGGAATACTTTGATCCGAATGCGCGTCGCGGCGTCGTCTATGCGTTTCGTGGTTCGGTGGAGAATGAAGCCGACCATAAATTCGTATTACATGGTCTGAGTCCGCGTTCCCGCTACCAGTTACAATTCCAAGATCATTCCGCCCCCGAACAAATCGTCGAAGGCAGTGAACTCATGAAAGGCGGAATTAATTTTCATCTGCCAAGCCCGAATAGTTCTGAAATTGTTTCACTAAGGGAATTGCCCGCTCCGACTGATTGACCCAATTTTTCCGCAGCGGCTCCGCAACTCGTCGGAAGGTCTGTTGTCGGTCACACTTTACGCGAATCGCTAGATAGCTTTGCCACACCAAAAGGCTTTCGATTCATGGCGCAACGACTTTCGCGCGATAAACCAACTATTTTTATTGAGCAGTCTGCGGGTTCGCCTTGGTGTCCAGGCTGGTTTAGAAATCCGCTGGCAGACCGCAATCGCTTCAGCCCGCATCGTGTCTGGCGGACAAAATGTTGGCCATTCCGCCGCCGGAAATGCGACACGCAAGGAATTGGCTACCATCACCGCCAAGTCGCGAACGCTCGGTTACCAGCAGATTCCTTCATAGGTTCTCGCTCCATCCGGGCGGCGCGTCTTATCGAGATGGATCAGATCAATCACGATGTGCTCAGGGCGAAGGTATTTGGCAATATGATCTTTGCTCGCCGATTTGTTGCCCAGGATCACAACTTCTGCGCCCCGCATCACGGCTTCGAGGTCGGCTGAGAGCACGGATCCGATATGCGGGATGACTTCTTCGATGTACTGGCGATTGGCGCCAGCCAGGCGGCCTAGGGAAACATCCTCGTCCCAGACTTTGACTTCGAGGCCTTCTCCGAGCAGACGCTTGATCAGCTGCACCTGCGGGCTCTCGCGCAAATCGTCGGTGCCCGCTTTGAAGCTCAGCCCTAGCTGCGCAATTTTCTTTTTGCCTGTGCTCAATACCATTTCGACGGCGCGATCGACATGCTCGGCGTTGCTCGGCATAAGCGACTCGAGCAGCGGCAACTTGAGATCGAGTTCTTTCGCTTTGTAGGTAATCGCACGCAAATCTTTTGGAAGGCAGGAACCACCGAAGGCGAAGCCGGGAAACAGATAGGCGGGAGAAATGTTGAGCTTGGTGTCCGAGGTAAAAATCTTCGTCACCGCGTGCGCGTCGACGCCCAGATGCTTGCACATCGTCCCCATCTCATTGGCGAATCCGACCTTCACCGCGTGATAGCAGTTGGAAAAATACTTGACCATTTCGGCCACGGGGATGGTCGTCTCGTAAAGCGTGCCGGGAGTCTGCTTATAAAGTTCGCGCAGCGGCGCAAGGTTCTGCGTGTCGCTAGCGCCGAGAATCGTGTAGGGCGGGTTGAGGAAGTCAGCGACGGCACTGCCTTCGCGCATGAACTCCGGGTTGTAGCAGACGGTGAAATCCTCGCGACACTTCTTGCCGCTTTCCTTTTCTAATATTGGAAGCACAATCGTCTCGGTAGTACCGGCCAGTACCGTGCTGCGCAGAACAAAAACGTGCGGCGATTGTTTCTGGCGAATGGCGGCGCCGATCTCTTTGGCTACATGCTCGATGTGGCTGAGATCGAGCTTGCCATTTTTCAAGCTTGGCGTGCCGACGCAGACGAAGGAAACTTCCGAATTCAACACAGCCTCGTTAGCATCGGTGGTCGCATGCAGCAGGCCGGCGCGATGGGCCTCCGCGACCATCTCCGACATGCGCGCTTCGATGATCGGAGTGCGCCCCGATCCCATCATCTCAACCTTGGCGCGGCTGACATCGACGCCGATGACATTGTGGCCCATGGAGGCAAAGCAGGCGGCTGACACCGAACCGACGTATCCCAACCCAAAAATGCTGACCGACAAACCCAATCGCAATTCTCCTTTTACCAACGAGTGCGAGGCTGCTGTTCCGCAGTCTGAACTATACCAATCCCCTGGTAATAATTGGCAAACATCTCCATCAGCTGATCTTTTAACAACGTGAAAGGCAGGCAAAGTTCGATAAATAGCCGTCACCGAGCTGCATCGCAGCGACTTTCATCGCCAAATATCGAGTCGTCGATGAAGTGGCCCTTGAGGCCCCATTTGCGCATTGGGAAAATGCTCCAGCTTGCGTGCAAAAGGAATCTTATCCATTTTCTTGCCCTCTAGTAGAATGTTCTCGAGCGATTCCGAGTCTCACCTTTTTGTTTGGGCTATCTCAGGGCTTTCGCCGACGTTCAAGATGGGAGTTTGTCCACCAACCCGAAGATGCAGAACCTGATTCTAGTTACCGGCGGAGCGGGCTTCATCGGGTCAAATTTCATTTTGCAGTGGATTCATCACGAATCTTCGCTGGTTTTGAATCTCGACAAGCTCACCTACGCGGGAAACCTTCGCAATTTAGAATCCATCGCAGCACATCCAGCGTACAGGTTTGAGCAGGGCGACATCGTCGACCGCGAATTGCTTCAACGCCTTCTGCAACGTGAGGCTCCGCGCGCCATTATTCATTTTGCCGCCGAGAGCCATGTGGACCGATCGATTCACGGTCCCGACGACTTCGTCCGTACCAACGTCAACGGTACGTTCAGTCTGTTGGAAGAGGCGCGCGCCTACTGGTCATCACTGCCGGAAGGTGATCGCGACACCTTCCGCTTCCTCCACGTTTCGACGGATGAAGTGTATGGTTCGCTCGGGCCGGATGATGCAGCTTTTCACGAATCTACGCCTTATGCCCCCAACAGCCCGTACTCAGCCTCTAAAGCCGCCTCTGATCATCTGGTTCGGGCTTACCATCACACCTACGGCCTGCCGACTCTCACAACGAACTGTTCCAATAATTACGGGCCGTTTCAGTTTCCCGAAAAGCTGATTCCGCTGATCATCTTGAACGCTTGCGCTGGCAAATCACTTCCAGTCTACGGAGACGGCCAAAACGTGCGTGACTGGTTATTTGTTGAAGATCACTGCAGTGCTATCCGCACCGTCCTTTCGCAAGGCCTAAAGGGAGAAACCTATAATATCGGCGGTTGCAACGAAAAAAAGAATCTCGAAATCGTAAACACAATCTGCGAACTGCTCGATGAATTGCGTCCCAGCGACCCGGTAGTTCCGCACCGCAACTTGATCACATTCGTGAAAGACCGTCCTGGTCATGATCGCCGTTATGCCATGGACACGCGTAAAATAGAGCGCGAACTGCATTGGCATCCCAAGGAAACCTTCGATTCCGGAATCCGCAAGACGGTGAACTGGTACCTGCAGAATCAAGACTGGGTCGCGGACATAACCAGTGGCGGATACCGCCAATGGATCGCAAAGCAATATTCGACCTGAACCAATACAAACTTGCTCATGACTACTTTATCGGCGCCAAACTATAAGGGAATCATTCTCGCTGGCGGATCCGGCACCCGGCTCTATCCAGTCACCCACGCCGTCTGCAAAAGCCTCCTTCCCGTTTACGACAAGCCGATGGTGTACTATCCGCTGTCCATCCTCATGCTGGCCGGCATCCGCGACATCCTCGTCATTTCCACGCCGGAAGATTTACCCAGATTTCAACACTTGCTCGGCGACGGCAGCGGCTACGGAATTCACATTGAGTACGCGCCGCAACCCAAGCCCGAAGGCATCGCGCAGGCGTTTCTGATTGGAAAAGATTTCATTGGCTCCAGCGGCTGTTCGCTGGTGCTCGGCGACAACATTTTCTACGGTCACGACCTCGCGAAAGATTTGCGGTCCGCTACCCAGCGAACCAGTGGGGCTCGCGTATTCGCGTATGCGGTTCAAGATCCCGAACGTTACGGCGTCGTTGAATTCGATGTAAAGGGCGCAGCACTAAGCATCGAAGAAAAACCGAAGCAACCGAAGTCCCGCTACGCAGTAACCGGCCTGTACTTTTATGATAATCAGGTCGTAGAAATCGCGTCGAACTTGAAGCCGTCTGGCCGCGGAGAACTCGAAATAACCGACGTGAACCGCGAATACCTTCGCCGGGGCCAATTGGACGTGTGCGTTATGGGACGGGGAATGGCGTGGCTGGACACTGGCACACACGAAGCCCTCATGGAGGCTTCTTTATTCATTCAGACAATCGAGAAACGCCAGGGCCTAATGGTGGCGTGCCCGGAAGAGATTGCTTATCGCTCCGGCTATATCACCGCCCAACAACTGGAGGCCATCGCGCAACCGATGCGGAAGAATTCATACGGCGCATACTTGCTCCAACTCCTGAAGGAACAGGTTTTCTAACTTCAATCTGCTCAAAAAATGCTTCCATGAAAAGAATAGAAACCACTCTACCGGGCGTTTTGCTACTGGAACCTCGAGTATTCGGCGACGATCGAGGTTACTTTCTCGAGACCTATAATGAACGTGTCTTCGCAGGAATCGGCATAAAAGAAAAATTCGTTCAGGACAATCAATCGTATTCCCAACGGAACGTGTTGCGCGGTCTCCACTATCAGATTCAGCAGCCCCAGGGAAAACTCGTGAGGGCCATTACGGGCGAGATCGTCGATGTGGTGGTTGATCTCCGGCAGAGTTCTCCGATGCTAGGAAAATGGGAATCGTTTCGGCTCTCCGGCGACAACCAACGCATCTTGTGGGTGCCGGCCGGATTTGCGCATGGCTTCTGCGTAATCTCCGAAACGGCCCATGTCAGCTATAAGGCCACAGCCTTCTACGCACCGGAACATGAGCGGACCATCCCGTGGAACGATCCCGATCTAGCCATCGACTGGCAGCTCACCAGTGAACCGACTGTTTCGGATAAAGATCAGCGCGGAACCCCATTCCGGGATTGTGAGAAGTTCGAATGACAAGATTCATTTTCCGGCTCAATTTCTAGAATCTCGGACCAATTTTGTCCGCTGTTCGTCGATGGTGACAGTTCCTCAAGAATGGCTTGATGCCTTGGTCGCTATCAGTGGCTTTAGCTATATAAAGCGACGATCTATTGAGTTTTAAGCCATATCGGTGGCCACATGGCAAACCGCTTTCACCAAACGCGCTGTTAGTCAAGAAACATTCCCCTCGTTCGCGATCCCCGTCGCGGCTCCGGCCTTTTCTACCGCTGTTCCCACGCTCTTGAGACGCTGTTCGAGATCCGTAGTCTCGATCGCGCGCAACTGCAGGTTCAGTAGAGGTGCAGAACAGCCGCGATCCTCGGATGAATCCTGCCAGCAAAGAGGTCGGCGATTGTTATTCGCATCCGCAGAAAATTTCGGTTCAAGAGGGCTCAGAATCGGCCGATACCCGTGGTCACCATACCTTACTAAGGCCCTGGAGCCCCTGGAGATAATCCTCCTGTTCGACTCTGCTCTCCACTCCGTACTCCGCGAGGATCGTCATCATCTCTCCCACGCGGACCCCGGCAAGTTCGGCGGCCTTACCGAGAGATGCCTCCCCCTTTTTGTACCGTTCCACCGCGAGTACAATCCTGCCGCGTGTAACCATGTCCCGCACGGATTTAACCTACTTCTACAAACAGCGCTGGGCAGCGTTCACGATGGCCAGGGGTTGAATACTGAGGTTCCCGTAATCGCCACGTCCCGAGTATTGCGGGTCACCAATGTAAGGTTGTGCTGCAGGGCGGTAGCGGCAAGAAGGCCATCAATGACGGGCAGCGGGGACTTTGCGGCGAGCGCCTTCGCCGTAATCGCGCCCCAGCGATCGGCGATCGCTTGATCAATGGCCAGAATGCGGCCCGCAAAGCGCAGAGTGAGTTCGTTGTCCAGCCATGTTTCCAGAGAGACACGGCGAGAAGACACATCAGGCAGGGCGGCGATGCCCTTGCGAATCTCACCGAAGGTGAGCACGCTCAGACAAAGAAGGTTTTCCTCCGTGGCATCGATCCACTTCGTAACCGCGGGCTCCGGTCTGGACTTCACGAGCTCGGAAATAACGTTGGTGTCGAGCAGGAATCCGCTCACAAGTCAACAATCCGGCCGTAATCTGGCTTCCTCTCCAGATCGATGGGCGCCTTGGCCAGAGGCGATTCGGCAAAGAACTGGACGAGGCTCCGTGGCTGCTTATCACGCCCGGTGAGTCGTTCGAACTCTTCCGCCGGCAGCATGACCACCGCCTCTCGGTCCTGACGCGTGATCCACTGCGGTCCTTCGGAGCGGGCACGGCGGAAGACTTCGCTGAAGCGGGCCTTTGCCGTTTGCAGCTGCCAACACGGGGCCGGTTGCTTGTCCGCAGTCTTGCCTCGGCGCGGCTTCTTCGGAGTGGCTCTCTGTTTCGACATCGCTCCAGTCCAAATACTAGTCTGACTAGTCAGACAGTAGCGCAATTGCTAACCAAGTGCAAGCACAATCGCAAGCCATGTGTGCCACGCGCCGGCGCTGTAGCGGAGCGAGGTGACAGCCCCGCTCTTTTGCGATCCGTGTCTGCCCCCGAACCCGTCTCAGGTCAATTTTGGGAGGAGTCTCTTGATAGCCACCTTATGGCTCTGCTGCGTTCCTCGCATCCGCAGAAAATTCGAGGCGTCCGAACTCCGTTCGGCTTCACTCGGCGTCCTCCTTGCCCACTAAACCTGCCGAACTCGGCGTTTTCGGAAACAATTTTTTCACCTCTGCGATTCGCCGGGCGAGATCCGTCGTCTCAATCGCGCGCAACTGCAGATTCAGTAGAGGTGTCAGAACAGCCGCAATCCTAGGATGAATCTTGCCGGCAAAGAGGTCGGCGATTATTGTTCGCATCCGCAGAAACTTTCGGCCGAAGAGGGCTCAGAATCGGCCGATGCCCGTGGTCACCATACCTTCCTAAGGCCCTGGAACCCCTGGAGATAATCCTCCTGTTCGCCTCTGTTCTCCACTCCGTACTCCGCAAGGATCGTCATCATCTCTCCCACGCAGACCCCGGCAAGTTCAGCGGCCTTGCCGAGAGATGCCTCCCCCTTTTTGTACCGTTCCACCGCGAGTACAATCCGACCGCGCGTAGCCATGTCCCGCACTGATTTGGACAAATCGCTTCTCTGTTCCTTGGTGAGTTCGTTCAGGGAATTCGGGCATGGGTTTCTACCCTGCCCTGATCGGACCCGGGTATTGCGATACCAAGGAATCGATGGTCAGCAGCGTAACGCCCTCAACAGTCGCCTGTGCCACTAAGATTCTATCGAAAGGATCCTTATGAATCAGCGGCAAACTCTCGGTGGCAACGACATGATCGCTGACGATTGGCAACTCGCTGTATCCGTTGTCCAACAGACCGCGGCGCAACAGCCGCGAATCCACCTTAAAATCTTCCCGACCCAACCCACGTTTAATTGCCACTTCCCATAAACTAGCCGCACTGAAGAGAAGTTCGTTGTCCGGATCGTCGATCAGGGTTCGAGCTTTTTTTGAGAGCCGCCGTGGTTCACCGGCAGCCCAGAGGAGAAGATGGGTATCCAGCAGGAGTTTCATGCACCACCGCCGAAGATTCGCTCGATCTCCTCTTTGCCCATTCGGTCAAAGTCGTCCGGCACTGAGATCTGCCCCGCCATGAAACCGAGCCGCCGTATTTGAGCACCGGTTGGAGCGCCAAGGGCAGTGACCTTTACGACTGGTTTACCAGCCTTGGCAATAATGAACGCCTCACCTTTTGAGGCCTCTTCTACGAGTTTCGAGAGCTGAGTTTTGGCCTCGTGAATATTTACTGTTTTCATGATGTTCGATGACCTTAGTTTAATGGACTTAGTCTATCATGAGGCCTCGCAGGATTGCAATATAGCGACTCGTCGCTTGTGCAATTGTGCCGGCGAGAGACGGGCGAAAATCCGCCGGGAGCTTCGTCGAACTCTCGATTGTCATCGAGAGTTAATTCGACGTTGAGGTCGCCCAGCAATGCGACGCACTATTTCGCCGCATTGGCATCGCGATCGAACCAGTGACGGTCGAACAGGCGCATCTCGCGCGCCAGGCCTTCCACGACTTCGGCAAGGGGCGCCACGCGGCAGGGGCTCAATTTCGGTGATTGCTTCGCCTTTGCTCTCGCCAAACTCACTGCCGAGCCGCTCCTCTTCAAAGGGAACGACTTCCAAGAGACCGACATCGTCCCCGCCCTATGACGCAGGGCTTTTCGACAAGCTGCTAGGCAGCCCAGTTCTGAACCTTCAGCCCGCGAACCCGCCGAAATTCGCTCTCATTGTTGGTGACCAGCGTCAGCCCCGCAACTAGGTGACGTGAACCGCTTTCGTGGACGCATCACTCTTCATGTTGTCGTTGTGCATGTTGTCCTGCAATAACGATCTCTGGATCGCGGCGCATGCCCCGATCATCTCGCCCCTCGATTCCAGTTCCGCCCGAATCGATCCATACGCTTCGGCCGCCGATTCCGGCAAGGAGAGCGCGGGCAGTAAAGTCACGAGTTCACGCAGCCGCTCAAGCGCTGCGGACCGTTGAGCGCTTTTTGCTGCTCCGCAAAGCAGCTCGCCAAAGGTAATGACCGAAAGCACGGCTTCTCCGGGACGGAGCTTGCGAAATCGGCGCAACACCTCCTCCGGTCTCTTTTGCCGGATGTAAATACAGATATTCGTATCCAGCAGATAGCGAGGCTCCATCACAGTCCCCTTCGTTTCTGCGGCTGATCCTTCCTGCGCGCTACGACAAGGTCATCTGGCAAATCCGCCAGCAGATCGAATGCCCGCTCCATGGTTCCAGCCTTTTCCCGCAGGACGATCTCATCCCCTCGCCGAAAGATCTCTACTTCCTTGGTCTTCAGTCGAAATTGCTTCGGCAGTCGGACTGCCTGACTGTTTCCGGAGCGAAAGACGCGCGCCGTGCCCATGCACGAACCTCCAATAATGTATATACATCAAGTACACACGCGGTTCTATCGGGCTGCAACGGCATGGTGGCGGAAGTGCGTTCGACGAATGGAAACGGAGCCGTCGGAGCTGATGAGCCGCTTCGGGATCACATCTGACTGGCATCGAAGCCACTGAGTAGGGCCGCATCCCGCAACTTTTGATCGGCAGTCAGAAAAATGCGGCCCTGAGGAGTGTATTCGCACCACTCCAGGGCCGCCGCCAACTGAAACGCGTCAGCGGCGCGCAGGTCATAGCGATCTACAATTTGTATCGACGTCGCCCGCAAAGCGTCGGACGGCTGGATCACAGACCACGAATCGGCAAGGCTCTTGGCGAGTTTAGCGGCCTTGGCCCAGTCGCGGGAGTCGAGTTGCTTCATCCGTACCAGCCGGGCCAGCGCGCTCGCAATCTCGACCGGCGTCGACCACCAGACGACGGCGTCATAGGTCTTATACAAGGCAATCGCCCGAGGCGTCATGCCCTGCCGCACGCAGAGAGGAACGAGAGCACTCGCATCCCAGAAGGCCGGAACCCTCGTTACCGGCTTTCCCGCTCTTCCTGCCATAGTTGCTCCATGACTTTATCGGAAACATTCCCCGGGGGCTGCGGCCAGGAGACAGACGCAGGCCGTTTGTTCAAGGGTGGCGTGAGAACGCCACGGACAATCAGTCGCTGCTCCTGCGCAGAGTCGCCTTCCAGACGGCAGGGAACGATCCGCGCCACAGGCTTGTTGCGGTCGCACACAAGTACCTCTTCGCCGTCTTGGACGAACTTAATATGGGCGCTGAGCTGCGCTTTCAGATCGCTGATATTGACGGTTCTCATGTCCCAATTATAGCGGATGTGACCATCTTGGTCATCTGGCATTTCTCCATCTGGAAGCTGGCCTTGCGCGCCCGATGGCTCTTACGACCGAAGGTATACACTCAGTTGTCTATGCCCGCAATCGCATAGTGATGGCAATGCGTTCCACGAACATGCCCAGCAGGAGTGGGCGGGATCGCTCTCCGGTGCGGCGCCTCTGTGCCCAAGCGACGAACTGGTGAGGGGACAGGTCGAACGCTTCAGAACCTCCGCACGCTGGCGACGAACCGGTTCCGGATAGAGAGCCAACAAGTTGTTTATCAAATTTGAAAGGATTGTCAGTCTAGTTCCGTGACTGGTAAAGCTCGGAAATCGTCAGCGATTGGAAAACTGTGCGTCGAGCGACAGATAATAGCGCCACGGGCAATCCGAGATTTGCCCACCACGTTGCGTACGAAATCCAGGTTCACTGCGTCGCCGGCCGCCGGTACTTCCGTCCACTTCGCTTCCAACAGTTCCAGATGTCCGGCGATATCCACAACGAAATCCACCTCGCGCGTTCGATCGCGCCAGAAGAACAGACTGCCCACGCGTCCGGCGCGGCGCTCTCGCTCGCGCAATTGGGCAAAGACAAATGTTTCCCAAACGGCGCCGGCCGCAGGTGCCTGACGGAGGGCTTCTTCGGAGCGGATGTTCAATAGGGCGCAAAGAAGACCGGTATCCGCCAAGTAAAGTTTGGGACTCTTGACGATGGACTTGGTGCGATTCGAGAACCATGGCTCGAGCAACACGATCTGCCCCGACGCCTCAAGAATGGATAACCAATGATTCGCCGTGGAGGGAGCGATGCCGATATCTCTCGCCAGATCGGCTTTGTTGAGTAAGTTTGCCGAACGGAGAGCGCAAGCACGCAGAAAGCGCTCGAAATCCCGTAGGCTGCCCACGTTGGCGAGCGAGCGTACGTCGCGTTCCAGATAAGTGGCCAGATAAGAGTTGTAGAAGTTCGTCCCGTCAATGTCTAAGTTAGCGTAGAGTTCGGGAAACCCGCCCCGCACGATGGCAGTTTCGAGCACGGTTGGCGGCAGTGCCGCAAGAATTTCCTTAAAGGACAGTGTTTCCAATTCGGCGATGTCGGCTCGTCCGGCCAGCGATTCGGAAACACTCTTCATCAGCGTGAATTTTTGAGAACCCGTGAGCAGGAACTGCCCATTGCGGGCTCGGCTTGAGTCTACTGCGCCCTTGAGGTATCGAAACAAGCCGGGCGCGTATTGCACCTCATCGATGACCACGGGCGGCGGGTGGCGGCGAAGGAAGCTCAGTGGCTCTTTTTCAGCCTGTTCGGCTTCGGTAGGGAGGTCGAGGGACACGAAGTCATGGTTCGGGAAGAGCCTCCGAAAGGTAGAAGTCTTGCCGGTCTGACGGGCGCCAGTCAGCACCACCACGGGACGAGTCCGTGCGGACCGTAGCAGGCGTGGTTCAATATCACGCGGTATCCACATCTGCTAAATATGCGATAGAAGCGAATATTTTGCAAGCGCGCCAAGAATCTCGTCCAACTCACGCTGACATCCTTTTACAACCTGTTTCCGTGTTGACGTCAGACTGGTTTTAGGAGCGGGTGCGCGGAACGCCGTGCGTGAGAACAACGACGAAAATCCTCGGTATTGGGCGCAGCGCTGGGCAGCGTTCCACGATGGCTAGGGGTTGAACACTGAGGCTCCCGTAATCGCCACGTCCGGGTATTGCAAGTCACCAATGTAAGGTTGTGCTGCAGGGCGGTAGCGGCAAGAAGGCCGTCAATGACGGGCGGCGGGGACTCCGCGGCGAGGAAACACTACTAACCGAAAGATTCTTGCCCAACATCGGGTGCTGAAGGGGCGCCAGCGCGCTCGAAACCTTCACAACGTACACAACCTACACAACTTCCTGAGTTTCTTGCACTTGCATCTTGTAACAGTGACCGCAGGCGGGCGACTCTGGACTATCTGTTATCACTTCATTGGCATAACTCAGTTCATGTACCCGAGCCTGCGTCGCTTTGTCAAGCACGAGCCCCCTTCCAGCATTGCCGAGTCGGCGCGTGTAAAGCCCGAGGTTCGTTAGCAAATGTCCCACAGTCTCGTTGGTGATCTTCAGCGATTCTCCCTCATCGCCGTAAATCCGGTTAGCGGTAGCCGCAATTTCACGAACAAACAGTTGCTGCTGGTCAGATTGGTGGCAGTGCCAAAGAACCGCCTTGAGCACCATCGCGTCCTGTCCACTGGCGCGATCGACGCGCGATTGCTCATCCCATTCTTTCAGCAATTCAATGACGCCATGCTGCAGTTCCAGATCTTTCACGATTGACGCCCCAAGTACCTGAGCCATTGCGGCGACTTCCGGCCGAAATTGGAATCCAGGCACTCGAAATTTCGAAGCCGCCACGTCGTCGTGACGAAGGATGCGATAACAAAGGAGTCGGTTTTGGAAGTCTTGTATGACATCATTTGTAGGCAGCGGGAAAAGAGATCTCCGAGAATTCCCGCCAACGTGAATATGAATACTGTTGGGCATCGACAGTTGACTGTTGGCGGCTTCGCCGATATACATGCATTTCGCGCAATAGAACTGTTGGAAATCTTTATTCCCTCGGACCAAGTACCCCGGTTGGCTCGAAGCATCGAGCAATGCTGCCATGCGCTTATTCAGTTGCGGCTTACGCATCAAGAGGGTAGGCATTAGCTCGGCCGGAAGCGCACTTAGAACGGCAGGACTCGCGTCAGCGAGCAGCACAGGTCTCCGGCACACAGCCGCCAATGTCCGAAGTAACATATCGGCCGCGGGCGCGGGTCCGGTGATTACCACGGAAGGGATGAATGGTAGAAAATCCGGGAACCACGTGGCGATCGACCAATGGGCAAGAAGCAAACATTGTTTATTGGGAAGCATGACATGCTTACGCAAAAGAGCGACGATGCTATCGATGAGGTCCCGATCTGATTCGAATTCCTGGACGCTGGTTGGCAAAATCAATGACTGCGACAAGGCGAGCGACATTTGGGGCACGTAGTGCCATCGGCCATTGTGCTGGATTTCGGTACCGCCTAACCCGTGGAACTTTTTGCTATCGCGGAGCGTGAAAAGGGCCACATTGATTTGTCGGCCTGAGGACGGACGAATTAGGTCCAGCACAGGAGTGAACCCAGCCGCAGGTAAATTAGAAGCGAGCCATCCTGACTTAGGATCTTCTTCATTCGATAAACTGTCCTCGACCGGTGGTATAGAAGTGGTCTCGGTCTTGTCCGTGGCGGCATTTTGGAGTTCGGCGTTGCCTCTAGGTTCACCGTCGGCTACCTGAGGGATAACGACAGATTGGTCCGTTTGTGCTTCGTCCGCGCTGGTGGATTGTGTGGTCAAACGGTCGGTTGGCTCTTGCATCTCGTGATCCTGTCTGTAGCCGTTCCTTATCTCAATTAAGACGCTCGCTCAGGCAAGGTCAAGAGTACTCGTGGCAATTTCACTTACGGGGTAATCTGTTACCGTGTCTTGGCCTGGTAGGACGTCGCTGAACTCGGGGCGGACACAATCTGCTTTTCTTCGATCGTACGGGACCTACGAAGCACATTTGGTATTACGAACAGCCGTCGCCGGAAGGTCGGAATAATTACACCAAGACGTCAGCGTGCCCGTTTCACATGGACCAAACTATTTCGGAGTTTCACCCCGGTTCGCGTCATCCTGCACGGACTTCGTCGTAGCCGACTTTGCGATCGTCGACTTGGTGGGCAGACCACATGCAGCCGGGGAATTTGTCATCTGCTTGGCGAATACACGGTAGCTCGGTCCGTCCGGCTGCAACGTCGACCAGTACCCTGACCGGCTCAGCAAGGATTTGTGCTGAACGATTATCTGGTTGACCAGAATCTTCACTCCACATTCCAGATTGTTCTTCGGCTGGAGGATGGTTTTGGCCGGATCGTTCGCCTTTAGCGCTCGGTCCATCGCCCAATTGAAATCGCAGCCGTAACGCTTGTGGTCTGCGTACGCAAGCTGCAACAATCCTTCACTGCGCATGGCCAGTGCGCGTTCCGGCTGGCTGTGACGAACGCTCGTATTCGAATTGAGTCCGGCTTCAGCCCCTGCAAGCGCCTGGAAGAAATTAGCCCAAAATGTGCGCTTGTCTGTCACACCCATTTCGTAAAACCGCGGGCAGAATCGACGCACGCCCCGGGGGACCTGGGAAGAAAGCATTTGGGGCGGCAGCGCGTTCTCGATG
>PKXQ01000009.1 GCA_003132405.1 Acidobacteriaceae bacterium
ATTGTCATGGAATCAATAACGCCAACCCTCAAACCATACTTCGCGCTCACCCGCGCCCGTATGAGCTCCGCAGCTAGAGCTGACAGAGCCTTAGCCAAGGGCGGGTTGCCGCAGAAAAAGGGCCAAAGTAGACCCGGCATCGTGAATGTAATCCCCTTATAAAGTGCGTCCGGCAATGCCGCCCACCGCTCGCGCAGCCACTGTACGGTAGCGCGGTAGCCACAACTCGGGCAGGCTCGCGATTTGCAGGTGTGATAAAGGATGAGCTCCTGGTTCTCTGAAGAGTAAACCTCGGCACCCAACTCTGCAGTGCGACACTGCAGCGCTTTGCGAAAGGCCTGGCGAACTGCGGCACGCATCTCATCTCGGTCCCAGTACGATTGCGCCTGAGACGAAATCTTCTTGAGGGGATGGTGGTATTTCATGTCAGTTTCAACTCCTTTTGAGAATGCGACACGGCGAACAGATCTTGACCGATAAGTACGACCGTGCGTTTATGCCGACCGACCCGTACCGCAACCGATCCAGGCCGTCGCGCCTCCTGGTGCTGTAGGGCGTCGAGAACCGAGACAACGTCGAGGCTGGCTTTTTCTTCTTTCGGCTGGGCGATAGTCCGGCGGATCACCTTGTTCGTTGCGCGTTCCTCGCTGTAACGGATGAACTGCTCCAACTGCTCGGCCCGCGGCAACTTGCAGAATTGGATCGCAAGGTTGATGGTCAGCGTATTGTCTCGTAGGGCTTCTATCAGTCTCGCGTGCGCGACCTCAAGTATGGACTTAACGTCGCTGACGTAACGAGGGCATACCCTCGCGACGAGGGCAATCTCTTGGCGCACATCAATATGCTGAGCTTCCGGCAAATTTGCCGAACCCTTATACCTGCCCCCGTCGCGCATGTTGTCGAGTGCTCTCTGCTGAAGGTTGGGCTCAAGTGTCAGCGCCAAGCGAATGCGGACAAATGCATTCCATCCACACGCAGGATGCGGGTAGGGAAGAGCAGTAGTATCAACAACAACTTAGCTGTTGATCGTTTAGCTCATAACCCAAAGGTCGGTGGTTCAAATCCACCCCCCGCAACCAACCTAAAATCAGCCAAAAAGCGGTAATCTTGACAATCATGTCCTAGATTTGTACTCTCGTTTACATGAGAGTCCTGGTTTACAAGCGCCACAAAACAAGCTGCCCGCACGTGGACGACCCCGCCTACAGGCGGTGCGGGTGTGCCGTTTGGCTGCAATATAACCGGGACGGTAAGCAGACGCGGCAGAGCGCCAAAACGCGTTCCTGGGAAATGGCAGGGCAGCGGGCCCATAAACTTGAGCAACAGTTTCTCGACAAAGAACTGGGCCACACCGTCCCAGGTGCGCCCACAACCGTGCCCGATGCCATCACGCTCTTCCTGGACAGCAAGCGCGGCGGCCGCATGTCCCCCAACACCCTGTACAAATACGGCCTCACGTTGAGCAGGCTGCAAGCATTCTGTGACGCGGAGGGCATCTTCCACGTTAAGGACATCACCCTTTCTGGCCTGACCACATGGCGGGCCAAGTGGCCTTTTGAATCCCCCCTGGCCATGCGAAACAACCAAGCGCGGGTGAAAAGCTTTTTCAAGTACTGCTACAACGCGGGGCTCATCCCCGCCAACCCCACCGCGCAACTTTCTGGCATCCAGGTCAAAGTAGACGAAGCCAGCCGCGTCCGGCCTTTTGAGCCCAAGGAATATCAGAAGATCCTCGCCACCGTGGCCAAGACCGGGTTGCAGCCGCGCAATGGGGCCCGCGTTAAGGCGTGTATGCAGTTGCAGCGTTGGTCTGGGTTGTCCCTGGTGGACGCGGTGTGCTTGTCCAAGGACGCGCTAGTGCAAGACGGCAAGTCTTTCCGGGTCAAGATCCAACGGCGCAAGACCGGCGTCCACGTCAACAACGTCATCCCCACTTGGCTTGGAAAAGAACTGCTCAAGGTGAAGAACGGCAACCGGCAATTCATTTTCATCAGCGGCGAGGCCACGCCCAAGGGTGCGGTGAGCACCTTTGACAAGATGTACCGCCAGGTTTTCCAGGCCGCGGGAATTGACGGGACATCGCACATGCTGCGCCACACGTTCAGCGTGGAACTGCTGAAAGCCGGTGTGGACATCCGCAAAGTCAGCAAGGCGCTGGGGCACAGCTCCGTTACGATCACCGAGCGATACTACGCGAAGTGGAACAAGGCCCAACAGGACATCCTAGACGGAGACTTGGCAAGCGCGTGGAAGCCGTAAACGATAACGCAGCCCTGACCACTGGTCTCAGAGGTGGACAGAGCCTGAGTGCAATAGGGGTTAAGCCTTTGAAAGAATGGCTCCTCATCAGGAAGGACTCGAATCAACAGTCAAACGTCGTTTCAACAGCTTGGCAGGGCCCCGGATGACACCTTAAGGCCAACTAAAGCACGGTTGAGCAATCAAACAGAGCGCAGATAGCGCGGCAAGTTCCGCAATATTCACGGTCACCGCGGCGCAACGGATTTGAGTAGCGGTGCGCTCGACCCACGGTGACCGGATGGTCGGCGCTTCTCTGTTCGTGCGGCATCCAATCTTGCCGCAACCTCGTCAAAAGTGGATGTGGGCCCCTTCCAACGCAATTCGTCAACGTCCTCAAACAGGGGCAGCTCCGTTCGTAGTGTCGCCAGCGTACGGAAGAGCAGTGCGTGATCGCGCTCGCCCGTGAGAGTATCTGCCAGAACGCTGGCATTGGCGGCGTTCACGTGCCATTCGCGCCAGTCTGGAGGGATCGATTCGAGATGGACGAACTTGGCAAGGACGGCAGCCGATGACTTCGCTCCCCAGCCGCGCAGGCCCGGATAGCCATCCGCGGAGTCGCCCACCAACGCCAGATAGTCCGGGATCGATTCTGGCGAAACCCCAAATTTCTCGACTACACCTGACTCGTCTAGCGTGACGCGCGTCCGCCGATTCAGTTGAACGATCCGCGTACCTCGCACGCACTGCGCGAGATCCTTATCCGGCGTGCATATGATCACTCGTTCGACTCGCGCATCGCGAGCTGCCAGAACGGCTGCGGCTGCAAGCGCATCATCGGCTTCGAACTCAACCATCGGCCAGACAACAATGCCTGCCGCCGACAACACGCTCTCCAAGATCGGAAATTGCGACAAGAGGTCGGGTTCAACGCCTTCGCTAGTCTTGTAGCCCGACCACAACTCATTGCGAAACGACTCGATCACGTGATCGGTCGCAACACCGATATGCGTGGCGCCGCCCTTCACCATGCCCA
>PKXQ01000128.1 GCA_003132405.1 Acidobacteriaceae bacterium
ATCTACTGGACGAGTACACCGGGTTGACAGCGATCAAGCCAACGTATAAGACTCTTGCAACAGGAACCCGGAGCCAGTGGTGATCACGAAAAATGGATTTCGCAGTATGGGGCGGGACGGCTGGCGTGTGCTTCCTCGATTTGCGCCTTCTTCGCGTCATACGGCGGCGTTGCTCTTGCTTTTACTCGTCATCGGTGCAGCGGTTCCCGCGCACAGCCGCGACAAAAAAGTTCTTCAATACGGAGCCGGTCTCATCGTCAACATCCCGCTGCCCGAGCCCGAAGTTGAGCAGGTGATCGAAGACATCGCGCAGAACACGATCATCCGCGGAACCAAGGAATACAACAAAGACGAGTATGTCGCCCATGCCGTCGCGCCTACATCGACGACGGCTTTTGCCCCCTGGACGCAGGGTGGCAAGGT
Organism: Acidobacteriaceae bacterium; assembly: GCA_003132405.1. GTDB lineage: Bacteria > Acidobacteriota > Terriglobia > Terriglobales > Acidobacteriaceae > Acidiflorens. The sequence goes on from PKXQ01000128.1 coordinate 424, forward strand.
TCTCTACAAAGTGCGGGAGCACGCCCTCGATCCGCGAAATTTCAAAGACAGCAGCGATTCGGGCACGCTCGCCGTGCGCTATGTAGTACAACCGCAAGGCCTCAGCAATACTGTTTTGCGAATCGACGCCGTGTTCGTGGAGGATTTTCGCCACGTGACCCACTCGTCGGACGGTTCCGTCGAAAGCGCCGAGTACAAGGACATTCAGGATCGCCTGAACGCCGTCGAGTTGGTGAAGCAGGAAACCGCCGAAGCCTTGCGATTGAAGGAGGAGCGCGCTGCGAAGCAACATCCTTCATCGGCCAGTGGCGAAAGTTCTTCGCTCGAATCGTCTTCACCAACCGAGGCGACGACCGAAGCAGCGAGCGAGGCGCGCACTTCCGCCGATAATGACAGTACGAGCGCAATTACAGAAAACGCGGCGCACCAAGCGACAGTCAGCGAGGAGCTATCGACCCCAGCCGTGCCTCCGGCAACGTTGCCCGCTTCCGAGTCTTCCGAGACCTCACTCGCCTACGAACTCACCGGCCAAGCGCTCGAACAACACATTGCGGATCTCCGTCGCCAGGTCGTGCGCGTAGTGAAAAAGCCCGGAGCCCCGCTCCAGTCTGCCCCGTTTCACACTGCAACCACGATCAAGTCGCTCCCGCCCGGCATCGAGATTCTGGTGGTGATTAACACGCCTTATTGGTTGGGAGTTGAGACGCACGACGGCGATCATGGATGGATTCGTCGGGATGAGTTGGAGTTGGCCCCATGAATCGGCGAGATTCGCGGTTTTCGTGCCGGCCCTGTCCCGCGGTGATGTGTGCATTCGTGATGATGTTTTGTTCGGCGGTCGCAACTAGGAGCCTCGCCCAGGTAGGCGGCCAATCACCCGCGCAACGCCCGTACGAGCGCACGTTTCGTCAGTCAAAGAGCGCGGTGGAAAAGGCGCTGAAAGAATTGCAGCCTTCGATGGGCGGACGCCTTCCGGTTCTCGACGGATTCGCCGTTCCCGGCGACCATCCGCTGAGCCGCTACCAACGAGCTTATTTTCAATCGAGCGTGGACGTTATCGCGACTCCGTCGGGCGGCTCTGTCGTACGCGTGACCACGAAGGTGACCGCGTGGTACGGGGATTCGACTCCATCACGCTCCGGATACCAGTTGCTGATTTCGAATGGCCGCATCGAGTCCGACTTACTCGACCAACTCAACGATCTTCTGGCGACCAGGCCCGGTGCCGTAAGCGCCGACAAGAGCGCCAGTGAAAGTTTCCCCGCGTCTGCTCCGCCAGCTGCATGGGCTAAGCCGCCGGCCGGCGCCGACAAAGCGGTTGCCGACAAATCCATGGCGAGCCAGAGCCCGGCCAAGCCCAGCGCCGCAAACTCCGCTTCGACCGAGCCAGCTATTTCGGCGCCTGTGCCGAGAGCGCCAGAAAGCGAACGTTCAATATCCTCGAAGCTGCGGCCGGGCCTGACGGCACAGCAATTGGCCGAATCGAAAAATTCGCAGAAGCCGTTAGATCCCGCCACCACTAGCCTCCAGGCGCAGGCCGCGAGCCTGGAGGAAGTACTCAAGAACCAGGCGCATCCGAGAAACCTTGTTGCCATAAAAAAATCGGGAACTCCGGTGGTGTCTACCCCAAGCCTGAGCGGCAAAACTTTATTCCTGGCCAGCGCACACGACGAATTCGAGATGTTGGATTTCAATGCAGACTGGGTTCATGTTCGAATTTCGGGCTTGTCCCGAGGATGGATTTGGCGCACCAGCCTCGAGATGCCCGAGGGCATTTCCGACATTCCTCTGAATCGAGGTAAAGCTGCCTCGGTCGCGGCTGACCTGTTCCAGGTGACGCGCGAAGAAACGGGGCCATTTCCCGGAGACTGGGAGCCGCTGCGCGGCAAAAACGTGAAAATTGTTTCCGTGCAAAAGATCCAGGAAGACGAAAAGAACAGCGGGGCGCAAGCAAAGCTGGAATTCGCCAAATCATTGCTCGATAAAGACTACGCGGAACTGGCGGCAAGGCCGCAGGATTTCGCGGGCGTGGTGTTAATCTTCGATTCGGTCGATGGCGGCATGATCGCCGCGACTCTGCCCACGGTGCAGCAGTGGAAGGCCGGCACGCTTTCTGACGCAGCCCTTTGGCACCAGTGTTATTTTGATCCGCCGGAAACCTTCAAGGTTGCCACTCCCGGCGGAGGTCAGTAGTTAAACGTGCTCCACTTCTAAGTTGCAAAGGGTCACTTTTGGTGGGAGCATCATGACAGGAATGTGTGGGCCCTTTTAAATTTTGTCTTGACATCGAATTCGGGGCACGATACGAATGCTGTCTCTTGACGCAGTTTTCCTGGGACTGATTCGCTGGGATGGATTTGAAACCGATTTAACAACTGCCGGTTTGTGCTAAACCGCTGAGTGGATGGCGGAAGAGCCAAACCCGCGAGTGTGTGGGGTTCATGTTACAAAAATTTGCGGCGCGGCTGCGCGATTACGCCGAATTGACCAAAGCGCGCATTACAACTTTGATCGTCCTTACGGCTTGGTGCGGCTACTTCTTTGGCGCGCATCGATCGGGCGTCTCCTCCTGGTCGCTCGGATTGTTTCACGCGCTTTTCGGCGTGGCCCTGGTTTCGAGCGGAACCGCGGCCCTGAATGAAGTTCTCGAATCGAATGTCGATGCGAGGATGCGCCGCACCGCTCTCCGCCCCGTGCCTTCAGGACGAATGAGCCGGGCGCATGCGGCCTTAGTAGGTTTGACCCTAACTCTCGGCGGTTCCATCTATCTCGCCTTCTATGCCAACTTACTAACTGGCGTATTAGTGTTCTTGACCTCCCTCGTTTATCTCGCGGCCTACACTCCGCTTAAGAAGATTTCTCCGATCTGCACATTTGTGGGCGCATTCCCCGGCGCGATGCCTGTAGTCTTAGGTTGGACGGCAGTGCGAGGAAAACTCGAAGTCGAGACCCTGATCCTTTTCGCCATCATGTTCGTTTGGCAGTTTCCACATTTTCTCTCCATCGCGTGGCTCTACCGCGAGGACTACGCGCAAGGCAACATCCGCATGTTGCCAGTAGTCGATTCTGACGGGAAGTCCACGGTATGGCGGATTTTGGCCTATTCCGCAGCGCTAATTCCGGTGAGTCTGTTGCCCGTCGCGATGGGAATGGCTGGGCGCATCTATTTGCTCGGAGCCCTCCTGATGGGCGCAGCGCTCTTCCGTGTGTCCATGGGAATGGCCAATCAGCAACTACCTGCGACCGCCTCGGCGTCGAAACCAATGGCGAGGCGCCTATTGCGAGCGACGATCTTTTACTTACCCGCCCTGTTTGCCCTCATGATGGTTAACTCCGGTAGTTGGTAATCGGAGTTAGCATTTCGAGTTAGTCATCACTAAGTTGTTTGTAACAACTCCCAGCGAGGCTGATGCCATTCTGTGAAAGCTGATAGAAACGCGCCAGCGCCCCATCGCTGCGACGGAAATCTGCGCACCACCTTGGCGGCAAGCGCGCTCATGAGCCGAAGACAAAGGGATTCGACTGGGAAGCGGAACAGCTGCACGAGTATGCCCGGTGAGGGAATCGAAAATCATAGGGTAGAGGGCGTTCCAGTCCGCGTCTATTCAGCCGCGGAGAGCCGTCGCAGCGGTGTCAGCAGCAGTCGCAGGCGTTTCCTTTGAGAGCCTGCCAGCGCCCTCCCGAAGACCATTGGTATAAGGCACAGTGCGGCCAGAGGATCAGCCCGAGGCGCTGGGAAGCCGGACCACAGTTTCGAACGTCGATCGAGTGCCGGGGCCATCGAGACAACGGGCAGCCGTTTCTCGCGAGGGTGTGGTTTTCAGGTTCCAGGGATGGCAGGGGTCCGAAGTTGTCTGCCATCATCGCCGACATCGGTGCAGGGTAGTTCGCCCAGTCAAGTTCCCTGTGAACCGAGTGGAGACATCGAGATCGTGCGGGGATTCCTGGATCAGCTCTTGGGCACATCCGGGCGGTTCCACCATCCACCACCAAGCGCCTGAAACAATGCGGCGGTGTCGGCGTAACGATTGCCTTGGGCTTGCGCAAGAGTAATCACAGCTTGTTGATACGCTTGCTCAGCGCTTAATAGGCCCAGATAGTTGACGTAGCCGGCCTGAAACTGCTTTTTTACCAGGTCGAGGGTAACGGCGGCGGCGTCTTTCGAGGCCGCCGCAGCCTTCAGGCCGTCGGCATCTTGCTGCAGCGCGTTCAGCGTGTCCGCCACATTTTGAAAGGCGGTGAGGACTGTGCTGCGGTATTGTTCGTCGGCCTGAACGTAAGCTGCTCGGGCGGCGCGTTCTCGATGCATCAGCGTTCCGCCATCGAAAATGGGCTGCGTGACGCTGGCGCCTATGTCGCGAAAGCCGTTGCCGACTGAGAATATGTTGCCGAAGGCGAGCGCCATGCTGCCGATGTTACCCGTCAGGTTAATGTTCGGCAGCCGGTTCGCGCGCGCCACTCCAATCAGGGCGCTAGCGGAATGCAGATTCTCTTCCGCTTGACGCACATCCGGGCGTTGCTCAACCAGTTTCGAGGGAAGGCTCAACGGGAGTTCCTGGGGAAGCTGCAAACTCGAAAGTTCAAACTTTTCTGCCATATCCTTATCAGGAAACCCGCCCGCCAACACAGTCAGTAAGTCCCGCTGCTGCGCCAACTGCTTCAGCAGCGGCGGCAAGGTGGCGGCCATTTGTGCGAGCTGCGATTCCTGCGCCGCTACGTCAAGTTCGCTGGCGTATCCCTTGGCATACTGGCTCCGCAAAATCTCCAACATATTCGTGTTGATCTTGATCAGCTCGTTGGTCGCATCAATTTGCGCCCGCAGCGAAGCCTCTTGGATGGCTGCGGCGGCGACGTTGGAACTGAGTGTAATATTCGTTGCCGCCAGGGCAAAGCGCGCTTGCTCCTGCTGGGCTTTCAAAGACTCGACCGTTCGCCGGTTCAAGCCGAAGACATCCGGGACGAACGAAACGCTCACCTCCGGGGTGAAGAGGCTGTACTCAAACACGCTGGCGTTCGGCACGGGCGAAAGTTCGTTGGAAGTCTTCGCGCGCGTCGCCGAGAAACTGCCCGACACACTCGGATAGTAGGCGCCCCGCTGTGCCAGCACATTCTCTCTTGCAACCAGCAACGCCGCTTGCGCCGCTTTGAGATCGGGGTTGGCTTTCAGCGCGCGTTCGATCAAGTCGTTCAGCGGCTTGGAATGAAACAGCGTCCACCAATCTCCCGGAATGTCGACCCCTTCCGTGAGATGTTGTGCTTCCCCGCCCGCAACGTTAGGCGCGGCGGTGGTGGTTGTAATCGCAGCCGGAGTGTAGCCGCTGACATCGGGAGCCGCAGGCTTCTTGAACTTCGGCCCCACCACGCATGCGGACGCAATGAGCAATGTAATGAGCGACACCGACGTCGTCAGTAAGCGGGAGAGACGCGATTTGCGAGGCAGAATCATCAAAATCTGTTCCTTAGGGCTTGCGACTGAAACGGCTTCCGTTGATTGCCCCCGTCTCGTTGGGTTTTGAAGTACCGAGCCTGCCAATCACCGCGGGGTTGGGACTGCGATGGCGCAGATTGCCGAGTGCCGGAGAGGAGGACGCGAACAAGCTCTGCCGCTGCAAAGCGGAAGCGCTAGTGACGGATTTGTTCTGGATCGATCCTTTTTTCGCAACCACGGTTTTCTCAACCACGACGGACTGGCTTAGTCGGGACCGGGGCTGAAGACGAGCAGTTGCAGTCGTAGACCTCGTCTGGCCGTTCGCAGGGCGTTTGAGCCGATTCGTATTCGCTGCGTGGGGAGGTTTGGGCACTTGATTCGCCTTTGCAGCACGATGCTGGGCTCGGCGTTTGGCAGCTGGCACTGGGCTCGCGGCGCCTTCTAACCTCTGTGGCGCTGGATTCGACGCAGTCGCATCACTGGCAGCGAGCGTCAACGCGCTGCTGATCACCAAGAAAACGAGGAGAGAAATTTTCATTGTGGTTCCTTCGCCTCCGAGGGGTGCGGGCCTAAGTGATGTTCGCCGCCCAGGAAGATCATTCGCAGCGCAGGCACGGCTAGGAGCAGCATCACGGGGCCAACTAACATTCCACCCACGATCACGGTTGCGAGCGGGCGCTGCACCTGGCTGCCGATACCCGTTGAGATTGCTGCGGGCAGCAGACCAATGCACGCCGAGAGAGCCGTCATCAGCAGGGGCCGCATGCGTGTCGAGGCAGCGCGATACATCGCATCGACGGGCGCGAAGCCGTGTGTGAGCTCCTGATTGTAGAAAGTGATCATCAGGATTCCGTCCATCACCGACACGCCAAACAGCGAGACGAAACCGATGGCGGCGGAGATGCTGAAATGGAGGCCAGTGACGTAGAGCGCGAGGATGCCGCCAACGATTGCGTCAGGAATACCCGCAAGCGCCAGAATGGAGTCGGCGGAAATTGTTGAACAGGCTATAGAGGGCCTCGGCAATCAGAATGAAGCTGATGGGCACAATGATCTCCAGACGCTTTTTTGCTTCCTGAAGATCGCCGAACTCGCCGGCCCAGATCAGATGGTATCCGGAGGGAAGTTTCACATTGTTCGCGATTCGCTGTTGTGCGTCCTCGACCGTGCCGCCCAGGTCGCGGCCGCGAACGCTGAACTTGACGGGAATGAACCGCTGAACGCTTTCGTGATAAATCCATGCGGCGCCTGTATCGAGGCTGATCGTGGCCAGTTCGCTCAAGGGAATATAGGCAGTGGCACCGCTGGCCGTTGTGTATGCCACCTTAATATCACGAATTTTGTCGATGCTGTCGCGATATTCCGGCGTGTAGCGGACTACGAGATCGAACTGCCGGTCGCCTTCCAGCACCTCGCTCGCAACGGAGCCGCCCATCGCAGCCTGAATGACGGAGTTTACGTCGCCGGAATTCAGGCCATAGCGTGCGGCCTTCTCACGATCGACTTTGATGTTCAGGTTCGGCTGACCGAGCACCGGGAAGATGCCGAGATCGGTAACGCCACGAACTTGGCTCATCTGGTCGCGGACTTGTTCGGCAAGTTTGGTTAAGACTTCAAGATTGGGGCCGACGATCTTGACCGAATTCACGCCTTTGACGCCCGAGATCCCTTCTTCAATGTTGTCTTCGATGTATTGCGAGAAATTGAAAACGACTCCCGGCAGTTCGTTATTGAACTCGGCTTGAATCTGCTCGGTAAGTTTCTCTTTGTCCAGGCCTCGGGGCCATTGGTCAAAAGGTTTCAACGGCGCAAACAATTCCACATTCGAAAACGGAGAGGCGTCGCTGCCATCATCGGGCCGGCCGTGCTGCGAAACTACCGTGATGACTTCGGGATGCCGCTTGAGAATCTCGCGCATTTTTCGCGTGGCTGCCTCGCCATCCTCCAGGGAAAGCGTGATTGGCATGGAAGCGCGAATCCAGAAGTTGCCTTCTTCCAGGTGGGGAAGAAATTCGCTACCCAGACGGGGAGCAATCAGGAAGAAGGTTCCCAAAGAGATCGCCAACTCAATTCCAACGACGAGAGCGCGATGGGACAAAGCAAACCGCAGGGCAGGATCGTACAAGCGGTGCAAGGTACGGACGACGATCGTCTCAACTTCTTTCACTCGCGCTGGGAGCAAGAACGAAGCGATCACCGGAGTGATCGTGAAGGTTGCAATTAAAGCTCCGGCCAGCGCGTAGCCATAGGTGCGGGCCATGGGTCCGAAAATCTGCCCCTCGACGCCCTGCATGGTGAACAGGGGCACGAAACCGGCAATCGTGATGAGCGCGGAGAATAGAACCGCCTTATCCACCTGCAGCGCGCTGATCAGGATCAAGCGCAGGCGGTGCGTCCAGCCATGCCCTGGCATTGCGGGATCCGCGATTTGCGTTGGGTCAGGCCCCCACGTGCCTTGCGCCAGGCGGTCCAGCAACTCTTGACGTTCTTCGTGATTGCGCTGGAAATTGCGGAAGATGTTCTCCACAAGAATTACGGCCGAGTCTACGATGATCCCGAAATCTACTGCGCCCACTGAAAGCAGGTTGGCACTTTCGCCGAGAATCACGAGCAGGATCGTGGCGAAAAACAACGCGAACGGAATGTTGATTCCGACGATGAGCGCACTGCGGAGATTGCCAAGAAAAATCCATTGGATCAGGAAGACGAGCACACACCCGAAAATCAGGTTGTGCAGAACCGTGTGGGTGGTTAAAGCGATCAGCGAGGATCGGTCGTAGAAAGGAACAACTTTGACCCCGGGCGGCAGACTTCCATCGTGATTGATCCGGTCAATTTCCGCCTTTACTTTCGGAATCATGTTGGCGGTCTTTTCGGTACGCCGCTGCACAACGATGGCCCCGACCACGTCGTCGTGCGTGTCACGGCCCAGGATGCCCAGCCTCGGCCGGTAGCCAACGGAGACCTTCCCGACATCCTTCATCAATACGGGAACGCCGTTCTCCTGGCTGAGAACAACATTTTCAATATCCCCGACCTTGTACCCCTGCGCCAAATCATCGTTGCCGCCGTCATCGACCAGCCCCACGCCGCGGATGTTGATCGATTGCTGGCCGATGCGTATTTCTCGACCGCCCACGTTGATGTTGGCGTTGCCAAGTGCGGTCAGAATCTGAGGCACGGTGACGCTGTAGGCTTCCAGCTTGTGAGGGTCGACTTCGACTTGGAATTCCTTTGTCGGTCCGCCCCAACTATTGATGGCTGCGATGCCCGGGATTGTCAGTAACCGCCGCGCGACAATCCAGTCCTGAACCGTGCGGAGATTGATGATTCCAAAATGCGGCGGACCGACAACCTGATAGCGATAGATTTCTCCGGTCGAGCTGTTGGCTTGGATACTCGGAACCTGATTGCCGGGCAAGTTCACGTTCTGCGCCAATGCCACCGCTGCCTGGCTGTAGGCAAAGAAGTAATCAACACCGTAATTGAAGCTCACGCGGACGAAAGAAAGCCCATAGAACGATGTTGAGCGGATAACTTCGATCCCGGGCGTGGTATACAGGCCAATCTCCATCGGACGGGTGTAGTAACGCTCCATCTCCTCGGCGGAGAGGCCGGGCGCCTGCGCTGTAATTTCAAGGATTACTGGCGTCGGATTCGGATACGCTTCGATATTCAACAGCTTGAAAGAGACTAATCCGGCGCCGGTGAACAACAGCAGGCCCAACACGACGATCGTGCGGCGGCTCAGGCAAAATGCAAGAAGAGACTTGAACATGATTGGTGTCTTTTAATGAAAAATTGAACCGTCCGGTCTTCCGATCTAGTCGGAGGGTGGCGCCTCCAGCATGTTGCTCAGGAATACCGCATCGTCGCTGACCACCAGTTCTCCACGCTGCAGACCATCGAGAATCTGAACCTGACCGTCGGTTCGCAGGCCGGTCTTGATGATGCGCTCGGTAAACCGGCGGCGATCGGTCGTGACCCAAGCGGCCATAGTGCCATCGGGTTCGCGCACGACGCCGTTAGCCGGTATCGCAGTGGCTTCAACCGGCCCTCGAACCCGAATAACGAAGTTGGCTAGCATCCCCGGATGCAGCTCGTCTTTGGGATCGGTTATTTCGGAACGGATCGTTACTCAATGCGTGTTTGGATCAACCGTCTCGTAGATCTTCGAAACCTTTCCCTTGAATGTGCGATCCGGGAAGGCCATCACCTTGACGGTGACCGGTTGTCCCAGTTGAAAGGAAGCGTTGTCGCTTTCCGGTACATTGGCCAGCATCCACTTGACCGTTACATTGGCAACCGAGTAAGGCGCTGGGGGATTCCCCGGCTGCACCAAAAGTCCGGCAGGCGCATTGAACGCTGTAACCTTGCCGGCAATCGGGCTGCGCACAACCAAAGCGGGATCAATTTTGCGCGAGGCAATCATCTGATCCACTTCCGCCTGGGTTTTGCCGAAGACGAGCACGGCGTCGCGGGCCGCTTTGAGCGCGCCATCTGCCGTTTGCTGATCTGAAATCGCCTGCTCTTTCTCTCGCTGGGAAACTCCCGGAAGGCCGTCAACGCGCGCCAGTTCCTTATTGGTCAAATCAAAGGTTGCCGCTGCTCCGATGAGGTTCGACTCCGCCTGAATTAGGTCGGGACTCTTGATCGTGTACAGAGGCTGATCTCTCTGGACTCTGGCGCCGAGTTCAACAAAAGCTTTGATAATCGTGCCCTGATAGGCTGGGAAGACATCCACCGAAAGATCGTCGGAGAAGCTGATAGTTCCCACGGCTTCCTTTTCTACCGGGAACTTATAGCTGCCCACTGTCTCGATCTTGATCGAGTTCAGCTGACTCGGCGAAAGGTCGACGGTCGGAGCAGCGGTCGAATTCGTTGCTGGACTGTTCTCACGTGGCGTGTTCGCGCTCGCAGAGTGACCACACCCAGATAGGAAAGCGCCTGCCGCGATGACGATTGCGGCTGTCACAACCGCTGCCACTATTCTCTTGTTGATGTGTTCAAAATCTTTCATTGTTGGACTCTTTAAGTTTTACGGCTTAGTGTCCCGAAACCTTCGGGTTGCGCTATCTACGATCCGTGACCCGATTCCGGGAACCTTTCTTGTTCTTGCCCTTTTTGCTATACGCGACATAAACTCAACAAAACCGGCGTAGACCAAACCGATATACAAAAGCGCGCCGAACAGGCCGATGGCCATCAAAACGTATCGATTCCACGCCTCATAGTTCACCTAAATGCTCCGGTGACGAACTGGACAGCGTCAGTGGCCCAGAAGTCTTGTTGCCAGAAGCGACACTTCCACACTTTGCGTGTCTTCTGACAAAGTGCCGGCAGTAACGTGCCAGTCTGCAGGAGCACTACCGGCAACCGTGTCTGAATCCTTCAGGCACCACGATTTCTTCCCGCTGGCTCTCAGCAGTTCGGCAATTTGGCTTGAGTGTAAGTCGTCGCGCGGGAATGCACACCGTATCTTTCAGATCGCTAGCGTATCTTTTGGAGCGCTTAAGCCTATCTTTTGGCCACTCGTAAAAAAAAGTTTCCAGGGATGCCTAGAGTGGAGCAAGATTTAGCAACGACATGAAAGATCCCCTATCCATCTATGCGCCGGTCAATCGCACGCGAATGCTAGTCATTGCCGGCCTTCTTATCACGGTGATCGCGGCCGTCGACTGGTGGGCCACTCATTACATCTCGTTAGGGTTCTTGTATTTATTCCCGATCATCATCGTGGGCGGATTTCTACCCCGTACTTGGATCGTGGGGGTTGCTCTGCTGTGCGCAGTTCTCCAAGAGGCCTTCAGCAATCTGCCAGAAAATGAAGCCGTAATCCGCTTGCTCTTTAGCTCTGCAGGATTTGTCGGTACGGGGTTATTCATTTCCGAGATGGTCCGCAACCGGCGCATTGTCCTCACGCACGCTGAGGAACTTGAAGACCAAGTCAGGATGCGCCAGGATGCCGAGCAACAGTTGCGCTCACTCGTCGAAAGCAGCCCCGCAGCGATTGTCACGATTGATTCGGACGGGAAAGTGCTGCTTGCAAATGAAGCGGCGCAGCAGTTGCTCGCCCCAGGCGGCGCGCCTTTACAAGGACAGCCGGTCAGATCGTATCTCCCGGCCCTACAAACCGTTCTAAAAAGTCAGCCTTCGCGTGCTTTTCGCACCACGCTGCAATGCACGGGACAACGGAGTGATCGCGAAGTGTTTCTGGCTGGGGTCTGGTTTTCCACCTATGCCACCATATCCGGCCCTCGATTGGCGGCAATCATCGTGGACCTCTCCGAAGACTTGCGTAATCGCGAGGAGTTGAGCCTCGATCATCTGTTGAAGAACACCAGAATCCTGATGAGCACCGTAGCCCACGAAATTCGAAACCTCAGTGGGGCGGTTCTCGTAGTCCACAAGAACTTGTCTCGAATTAAGGAGCTTGAGACCAACGAAGACTTTCGAGCCCTCGGCAGTTTGATCCAAAGCCTCGAAAGAATGTCGGCATTGGAACTGGGCTCCACGCCGGCGCAGAACGGGGAGGTAGTTGAACTCACTTCGGTGCTCGACGAGTTGCGGATTCTGATCGAAACCACCTATCACGAATCGGAGATCAACGTGCAGTGGGATCTTCAGGGGCGGTTGCCCTTGGTTTGGGCCGACCGGTACGGGCTGGTTCAGGTTTTCTTGAACCTGGCCAAGAACAGCCAGCGGGCCATGATGTCCAGCGAAACCAAACGCCTTCGTATAGCTGCACACGAGGAGAAGGGGAAAGTCGTAATTCGATTCGAAGACACCGGCATTGGAATCGCCTCGCCCGAAAACCTCTTCCGGCCATTTCAGAGAGGGGCAGAGTCCAGTGGTCTCGGTCTCTACGTGTCCCGGGCGATCATGCGGAGTTTTGGCGGCGAACTTGCCTATGAACCGATATCGCAGGGGTGCTGTTTCGCCGTGGTCTTGCCTTTGCACGTCGTAGCAGAGGAGGCAGTAAATGCCTAAAACTGCGGAACAGACACTTCACATTCTGTTGTTAGACGACCACGCTTTATTTCGGGAGAGTGTGAGTCGACTTCTAGGGGTAGAGCCTGGGTTCGAAGTTGTTGCCCACTGTGGGACGATTGAAGAGGCTCTCCAAGTCCTTCGGCAAAAGTCGATTGACCTTGTGCTTCTCGACTTCGATCTTGGCGGGCGTGACGGCCGAGAATTTCTCCGATTGGCCAAGGAACAGGGATTCCATGGAAAGATTCTCGTCGTAACCGCAGGAGTGGATGCAGAAGCCGTGTCAGAATTGATCCGCTCGGGCATTTCCGGGGTCTTTCGCAAACACGACTCAGCAGCGATGCTGGCACAAGGAATCCGCGACGTGATGGCAGGCAAGGTCTGGTTGGACCAGGAGCAACTGCAGACCGCCTTGAGAACCGATTCGACAACGCCGCAGTCCACCGGAACCGGACGGTTCACTGAGCGAGAACAGCAAGTGCTCTCATTTGTATTCGAAGGTCTCGCGAACAAGGAAATTGCTGCGCGGATCGGAGTCTCCGAGGGCTCCATCAAGTCCACGCTTCAGCAGCTCTTTTCGAAGACCGGCGTCCGGACGCGTAGTCAATTGGTGCGCATCGTCCTGGAGCAACATCGAGATCAGCTCTAATGCGGGAGACGCGAAGTTTGCGGCGGCTCGGGGGCACAGTCCGTCGCTACGCGGTTGGTGACATGGGCACGGAAGGAGCCAACTTGCCCTTCCCGTTTGCCCTTCCCGTAAGATTCCTAGTCAAACTCTAATGATGAGCGTACTCGCACGAGCATTCTTCCTCGCGGTTGCTGTTTCGCAATATTTTGGCCAAGCCGGTCGACCAAACATCCATATCGTGCCCGGGTTCGTTACTCGGGCGCAAGTGCCGAGGTTGCCAGCTTTCCCTTCCGTCCTTGCCTGTTTGTATTAACTGTGGTTAACTATAAAAAATAATCTCTGGTTAATAGATAGGACCAGGACACTCTGCAGCTTCAGGGCAGAGAAGTGGGGTATTCATGGCGCGGGCAGCGCACTTTGCTTTTCTTGTGTTGACGGTGGCGTGTCTTCTTCCGGTTAGAGCACTGGCACAAGGCGAAACCACCAGTGGGATCGTTGGCGAAGTAACGGATACAACTAACGCAGTTGTGCCCGGGGCCACCGTGACGATCACAAATCACGAGACCGGTCTGAAGCGTAATGCCCAGACCGATGGGGCAGGCCGGTTCAACTTCCCGCAGTTAAAGCCGGGTACCTATTCGGTCGCAGTGGAAGCGCGAGGCTTCGATCCCGGGCAAAATGACAACGTCGTTTCCGGCCTGGGCCAGAAGCAGACCGTGGATTTCGCGCTCAAGGTGGCCCGATCCAATGAAGAGGTTGAGGTCAACAGCGAGGCTCCGCTCATCAACCTGGAAAACGCAAACACATCCACGACCCTGAGTGCACCGGCACTGGAGGACCTGCCGAATCCGGGAGGCGACCTGACCTACCCTCTGCAGTTTGCGCCTGGAGCCCTGATCAATACGGCCGGCAGCAGTAACGATTTTGTCGGCGGCAGCAACGGATACGGCAACGTGGAATTCAACGGACTCCCCGCCCTCTCCAATGGCTACATCGTGGACGGATTGGAAACGAATGACCCGCTCACCAATCTCAACAGCGGTCTTTCCACTAACCTCGTTCTGGGATTGAATTCGATTTCAGAAGTGACGGTCAACACACTTTCTTATTCCGTCGATCAGGGACGGTATGGAGCGTCCCAAGTCGACTACGTCACCAAGTCTGGCACCAATCAGTTTCACGGAAATCTGTATGAACTGTGGAATGGTTCGCTACTGAATGCAGCAGACTACTTTACCAATGCCACGCCTGGGAACCACAAGCCGGGCGCGACCGTGAACCATTTTGGAGGCAGTGTGGGCGGGCCGATCACGCACGACAAACTTTTCTTCTTCTTTGACAGTGAATGGGTGCGGATCGCACTGCCCATCGTTACGCCGACCACCGTTCCGAGTGCCGCATTCCAACAATATGTCTTGAACCAGCTTTCCATGGGTCAACCAACCGGCTGCGGGTCCAGCGGGGCGAATCAGAATTGTTTGTTCTATCAACAAATGTTCAAGCTCTATGGAAATACCAGCGGCACAGCCACCCAGGTGCTCTGGTGCCCTTTCAATTCGGACGGCACTGCGGCACCGGGCAATCCACCGAATGGAAACGGTTGCGTCAACCGGCAGAGCATTTCGCACTCCAGCGACGACCACGAACAGGTGCAGACGGCCCGAATCGACTACAACATCAACGAGAGAGACACGACTTGGTTTCGTTTTCAGGCGGACACCGGCCTGCAAGCCGCGTGGACGGACCCCATCAACCCGGTCTTCGACGCGCTTTCGCCGCAGCCTCTCTATTCGCTGGCAGCGGGATACACGCACGTCTTCTCGCAGAACCTGGTGAACTACTTCAATCCGGCGTTCTCCTGGTACGAGAGCCTGTTTGGGCCAGCCAACCTTCAGAAGACGCTTTCGGCGTTCCCAATCGTGTTGCAGGGCAGCGGCGCGAATGCCTTCACGCCCATGGGAGGGCTCGACAACACCTGGATTCAAGGCAGGCGCGCATCCCGCTTTTTCATTAACGACAATCTCGCCTGGAGCCATGGCGCTCACGAACTGCGATTTGGAACCAATACGCGTATCTTCCGCTTGAACGACTACGACTTCGGAGAAGGAACGGTTCCCACCGTGACCTACGCGAACTTGCAGAAATTTATCGATGGAGTGGCGAATACCGCGTCGCAGACATTCCCTTCGAACCCAAATGAGCCCTTCAACTTTCTCAATCTGGATGTCTACGCGCAAGACACCTGGAAAGTTACTCGCAAACTGACCTGGACGTTCGGTCTGCGCGACACCTTCAACTCCAATCCGCTGAACCCTCATGATCAAGTCGCCCGTCTTCGCGGCCCCTTTGGTTCTGACCCAACTCAACCGCTGAACGAGGCCATTCAAACCCATCTCGGCCATCTGTTCTCGTCCACGCCGGTGGCCATTCTGCAGCCGAGAACCGCGATTGCGTGGCAGTTCGAGCCGAAATTCGTGCTCCGCACCGGCTTCGGAATTTTCAGCGACATCTTGCCGGGCACGGTGGCCGACCTGATAGGCATAAATCCTCCATACGATAAGACGTTTCAGGGAGGACAGCTCGGCACTGTGGGCCAAGCTGGATCCGCTGGCTGCGACCCGGTAGTTGGCTGTATAGCCATCGCGCCGGGAGCGCCCAACAGCGCGGTCGGCGCCATCGTTGCCGCGAATCAGACTTTTACTTTGGGATTTCCCCGGGGCCAGTCTTCTCTTCCGCCACCTGCGATCACAGCCATCCCGGATGGCAAACTCCACGCGCCCTATTTCATGGAGTGGAGTCTGGGCATTGAACACCAATTCGGAACAACGGCTAGCTTTCAAGCGCAATACGTGGGCACGCGGGCCGTGAACCAGCCGTACTCGACACAAGCCAATGGCTTCCAGACCGTATGCCAAGGGTGTTTTGCGCCATTTCCCTACCTGCCGCCGACCGATCCGCGACTCAGCCCAACCGATCCGCGATTCGGCGCGGTGACGCAGTTCTCTACCGGCGCGAACAGCCACTACAACGGCCTTCAACTGACCGCGATGAAGCGGCTCGGCCATGGCCTGCAAGGACAGGTCAACTACACCTGGAGCCGTTGCATGGATACAGTCTCGAACGGAGGGTTCCTTCCGTTTTCCGTAGGAGGGATTCTTTCGCCTCTGCCTGGAGACCTGGCCCGCGACTACGGCCCTTGCGACTATGACATCCGGCACAATCTCAATGCGCAGTATGTGTATCAGTTGCCGGTTCGAGTGCGCAGTCATTCTCTGGGCTACGCGCTCAATGGCTGGCAGATTTCCGGAACCGTGTTTTGGCACAGCGGAGTTCCGTTCTCGGTGCTGAGCACGCCCTATTCGGCGATCAATCCAATCACCATGCAGGAAGAGGGAATTGTGCAGGGCAGCGGGCCGCAGTTCGCCAGTCTTGCGCCGGGAGTGAATCCCTATTGCCGCCATTGCAACATTCCTGGCGTTACCCCAGCGGGCACAATTCAGTGGCTCAATCCGGATGCTTTCATCTCGGCCGTCGATTCGAGTACCGGACAGTGCAATGGCGGCGACACGCCGCAGAATTGCCAATTCGGAAGCCTCGGCCGTAATGCCTTGCGTGGTCCTGATTTTCTCTGGAGCGACTTCTACCTGACAAAATGGTTTCCCTTGACGGAGCATGTGAAGCTGCGGTTTGAGGGTCAGTTCTTCAATGTCTTCAACCATCCGAATTTCGCGCTTCCCAGCATGGTGCAGGCCGGCATTCCAGGAAATCTCTCCACGCAGAGTGGATTTGGAGCGCTCACGTCCACGACCTCTCCGCCGACCGGCTTGCTGGGAGTCGGGTTAGGTGGCGATAGCAGTCCACGCATGATCGCCTTCCAGGCGCGGTTGGAGTTCTGAGGGGTGGTAGAATCTCGTACGGGTGGCCTCTTAGGAATTTGCCGGGGGCATCTTAGCCCGAAAACGGACCACAAAGCAGTTCATTGGCAAATGACAACGACCGGTGCAAATCCCCGAATTCTTTCACACTTTCTTGCACAGTTTCACATCGTGAGTGATGAATGAATAGAATACAATATATATTGTAGAATCAAGCACTTACACGAAGCGCCGGGATGGCGGAACTGGCAGACGCAGCGGACTCAAAATCCGCCGACCTTCGGGTCTTGGGGGTTCGACTCCCCCTCCCGGCACCAACCTTTACATCTATGCCTCGTAATGGTTTACGAGTTCTCGTGGTTCCGCGGTGCAGACGGCCGGAAATGGCCGCAAAAGCCTCAACGTGATGCAAACGTGATGTGACCGCAGAGCTCCCAGAAGAACTCGCTGGTGTTTCGCGCTGATGCCCGCTTTGCTGTGAGCCAACATTGGTCGCTACCGCCCCCTCCCCTTTCGCGACAAGGCCGACTTCCAATCGTTGCCGTTGCTCGTCCTGGCTCCTTTCCAACATATCCATGGCGTCGGCTATGTCTTGGTTATCCACGATCGCGTAGCGGTGAAACACGGAGGTTGTTTTCCAGCCCCCGACCTCCATCGCGACCTTTTCCGCGACGTGACCCCGACGCATGTTCCGAGCGGCGGTGCGGCGCAGATCGTGGAAGTGTAGCCCTGGCAGACCTGCCTCATCGCATATCTTCTCCCAGCTTCCGCGGAAGTCTTTCACCGGCTTGCCATTTTCGCGCGTGAATAAGTAGTCTTCGGGCCTTTTGCCGTTGATGCACTGGATCAGCAACTCCCGCACACGGCGGGGCATTGTGACCTCCAGACCCTTCTTGTTTTTTGTCGTTCCCGGTTCCAACCGAATGACATTCGCGTTTGCATCGATTTGCTTCACCCGCATCTTGAGCAGTGATCCGTGACGCCAACCATAGGTACAACCAACTTCGAACACTGCCAACATCCACAGGCCGATCCTGCCACAGGCCTGCTCCAGTCGTATACGAGCTTCGGTCTCCACAAAGCCGGTTCGTACGTTGTTCTCTTTGAGCATGGGAATGTATGGCACAAACTGCACCTTCGGTGGTGTAGATTCGGTGGCCAAGTGGAACATACGCTTGAGGGCCGCAAGCGTTCGATTGATTGTTGAATCGGCGACACCCGACTCCTGCCGCTGGACGATGTAACGTTTGCAAAGATCCGTTGTCACCTCCGCTGCCGCCATGTGGCCGAAGAACGGTTGCAAGTGTTTAACCCAACGATCCTCAAGATCGTCGATCGAGGCGTAGTGGTTCATGCGGTAATCCTGAAGCACATCTGCATACAGCTCTGAGAGCATCACACGACGGGCATTGGGCTGGACGAACTTGCCCATTCTGAGTTCTGCCTTCCGAAGTTCGCGAAGCGCCGCAGCCTTCTGTGGCGAGTTCGTCTCGGCTGACTCACGGTAGTCCCGCCCGCGATGGCCGTAATGAATCCACAAGAACTTCGAGTCTTTCCGGCGGTACACTCCCGCGGGTAATTTTTCTTCGCTTGCCATATCTGACCCTTCTTAAGGTTTCACACTATTCGCTTGCTTCGCTCAATAAAGCCGTCCAAATCGCGGATGTCAAGCAGAAAGGGTCCATCCCCATCCTGTAAGAACGGGATTCTTCGGTTCGCAATTAGTTGGCGCACTTTCCATGGACTCGATCCCAAGTACTCGGCAGCTTCGCGGACACGCAACATCCGTTGGCCGGGAGGCGCTTTTTTCTTCCTCTCTGGTGCCCCGGATTGCGGGCGGTATAGGCCATTATCCCGGACCTCTTCGGTACCGGAGATGATTTTCAAGTCTCGGTTCACGACTGATTCCCCTCTTTTGAGACGCTTGTTCCCGAGAGTCTCCTCGCGATGCGCTCCTACGTCAGCTCATGGGCACGGCGGTTCGGAGACTCACCCACTGCCGTTCTCGGCGGGCCAAGCCCGCACGGGACCGGCGATAGTCAACCAACTTGACTCATTCCTGCCTTCGTGTCTAATAACTTCTCGTTATAACGTTATTCCTGGGAACAACTGCTCTCAGCGGCCACTCTTGCGTGCCAGTACCGGGGCTCGGAAGATCCCGCATTTTTCGATATTTTTCTGCCCCGCATCGGTTTCCTTGACTCGACTCTAAGAATTGTCGAGCAGGGTCGTCTCCCCGCCCAGCTCGGCCTGCTACCCCTGGTTCGCAACCGCGACCGCTGGAGCCACCCGGAGACCGTCAGCGGCTATAGCCCTGCCTTGCAAGTCACGCCCAGCGAAGCGTTCGCCAGCTACATCTCGGCGTGGAATTTCTCCAAGGTGCACGGCTTCGGCATGCGCCTGGCTCGCGCCGGTTTGGGCTACGGATCTCTCTCGCAGAGTTGGTCCGAGGTTTTTCAATTTCTGCTTGACGCATTCGATCACGGGTACGTGGTCAAAGTTTCCGATTGGGACTCCGCCGTCGACCTGCTTTCCGAGCTTTATGTCAAAGCCGCGGCGGAGACCCTTTCTTCAGTGGATTTCAGTACCGATGAACGAGCCGATCAGACCCAGGAGCGGTTTCGCGAACTCGTCGAGCGCCCCATCCAGCCGGAGCAGGTAAACAAGATTCTGAGCTGGTTCGTCGTTGAAGCTTTCACTTCCATCGACATCGCCCGCGGGGCGCGAACTGCGGACGAGTGGCTCATGTCCAAGGCCCGTGTTTTCGGCCGCGTCCGTTGCGTGGGCGTTCTGGAACACGCCTTTCGTGATGCGGTCAAAATCCCTGCTACTCTCGGTGCGCAGATGGTTCAACTGGAGGAAATCCGCGCCGACCTTGGAGGGGAAGCCCGCTCCGCACCGATCAAAGCCCAAGCTCCGGCAAGCGGCTTGAGTCCCAGGTAGCGTGCCCTGCCACGATCTGGTTCATTTCCTCTAAGAACTGCGTTCGCGGATACCTTCGACGGACTCTACTGTTTTCTCGCCTTCCATCCCGCCGTGGACAAGGCCATCGCCGAATACATAACGGCGGGCTCGCTTGGCTCCGACGCGGGGCGTCACATCCTCGCCCTGTTTATCTGCGGAGAAGAATTGCGCCAGCCCAGGGCGGTCAAGGCAATTGACCTGCTCAGTGCCTTGCACATAGATACTGCCATCCATCCCGCGTACCAAATGGTGATGTGGCTTTTCCCCGAGGGGAAGCGTCCCGTTCTCCCTGGCTTGGTCGTTTTCGGCGGCTCTTTGTCGTCCAACGAAATCGTGTTTGTCTCACTGGCCGCCGAGCAGGACATGCAGGGGGTCGCCGCGCTCTGCCGAAAGGTCTTCGTGACAGTTGAAAACTGCTGGTCAAAAGGACCAGAGTCCCTCTCGGATTGTATCTGCGCTGATCTGCGCCATGATTCTATTTCATACGAACGCCAGAGGGGCATGAGTGTCCGCGAGTGGCTGGTCGCGTCCTTTCAATTCGTCAAGGAGCACAAGGAGTCGATCGCCTCTACAGTTTTCGACATCGCCAAGACCGCGCTCTGAGGAGGTCATCCTTTTTCCCCATCTGTAACAGCCGCGCTGGCGATCTCAATTGCTGTATCACGGGCTAACCGGTAGTAATCCACCTGGAAACGAAAACTGGTTCTACCGGCGCGGACTCCTCGTTATCGAAAGACGTCGAGGGCCCGGTTGAGCTGTGCGTCAATTCCGCTAGCAAGGGCTTCTGGATCAATGTCCACAAGAACGTCAGGCTGCACGCCTGATCCTTCGGTGTAGTTTCCGTTCGGACTGTACCAACCGAGTATCGGCATGTAGAGGATGTAACCGCTTCCAACGTTGAACGTCGTGGACCCGAGGACATTACCCATCGTCGTTTGGCCGACGAGAGTAGCGAGCTTTGTGTCTTTTGCGAACTGGGCGGCCATCTCTCCCGCGCTGTTCGTGAATTCATTTACCAGCATCACAATGTGGCCATGGAACGGTTGTCGTCCCAAACCCTGAGTAAGCAGCATCAACGACTTGTCCTGAACGGAAAAACGGGCCAGACAAAACAGAACGCCGGCTTTGGTCCCCGGCATCGGAACGCGAGGTAGTTCGGCGGCTGTGTATCCTCGCTGGAGACGTTTTCGGGTGATGTCGTACCCGATGGGAATTCGGTCGGCGCAGAGATAGCTTACAAGATTCGCGAAGCCTAAACTGCCGCCTAGGCAACCGCGCAGATCGATGATGAGGCGGTCGCAGCCCTTGGACTTAAGGTCCTCCATCGCTGCTTTCAAGAGCTTCGAGAAACGGATTCCGAAAGATCCGGGGAAAAAGGGTACCCTCAAGAGTCCGACCTCCTGCGTCAGCATCCGCTGGCCCACGCTCTTTGGCTCTATCAACGGGGGGCGTCCTTTGCGGGCTTTCCTATGAGGAATGGTGATTACAAGGTTCCTCGTTTCTTCCTGGGCCGGCAATTTTGTAGTCACCTCGTGATCTTGGCCGAAGCGAAATACAGGGAATACCGGGGGGGCGGCTGGCGTGCCGTCCACGCTTACCAGCAGTTGGCCGGGAGTTGCTCCGGCGCGCGCTGCTGGGCTATCTTCGAACACATCGAGAAACATCCAGTGCGGACGGCCGTAATCGATCACTGAGCGCAGAGTGGCGCCAATGACATGCTGCGGCCTGGTCGAATTCACGTCGGCAGCATAAAAATTCGTATGGCTCGATTTCAGCTTCGCGAGGAGAACGCGGATGCCTTCCTCGAAGACGCGATCGTCCGCGGCTGCCAGGGTGTTAGATTGCTGATCGACTTCTCTACACCACTCCGCGTAATCGACATTGCCGATATTGAAGTGGCGCTTAAGCACTAGGGCCTTCACCCGTGAAATGACCGCTAGGCGCTGTGTCTGGTCAGTCACTGCTTTTCCTTCATTACTGCTCAATCGGCGGTGGAGCAAGCCCTTCTAGAGTAAGCCCCGCCCAGTAATATGGGACGGCCTTGCGCGGTCCGAACTTTTTCAACATGCTCCTTTTGGCGATTCTCAAGGCTTCTGGAGCGGACTTCTTGCGAGCCAGTTCCGCATAGAAAGCCTTCATCAAATACAGAGTGCTGTCGTCGTCGATCGTCCAAAGAGTCGAAACAACGGTCCGAGATCCGGCCAGGAGGAAAGCACGAGCAAGTGTCGATATCCCCTCTTCGCCCTGGATCGGCCCAACGGCTGTTTCGCACGCTGACAGGACAACCAGATCGGCATCCAGTGGGAGTTGAACGATTTCAGAGGGGTACAGGGATCCGTCCTCGCCGTGCTGTGGATCGCTGAGGAGAATAAGAGCGGCTCGGTCCGGGCTTGTCTCATTTGCAATGGCGTGCACCGCGAGGTGAATGATTCGATGATTGACGGACTTCTTGAACGCCGTTTCCGTAGCCTCTTTGCCCAGGAGCAGGGTATTCGACGGATTTGGTAGTGCCGCCGCGGCTTCCAGCGCCTCGTCCCTGGAACTCGGAAGATCCCCGAGCCTTGTCCCGCTTTGTTGGTAAGGGACACCTCCAACCGCGAGAAGTCCTCGCGCGGAGGATTTACGATTCGCCGCCGTGCGTAACAGAAAGAAACTCGTTGCGGACGGAGCATAAACGACTGTTCGGGACTCGACAACATACCGTCCTGACGGCTCAACCAGGGCGTCGAACGGGACTAGGTGAAGTTGGCCATCGCGAACGATGATGAACTGCTTTGCGCCTTGTAGTCCGGGGAGTCCGCCTAGCAGGACATCGTACAAATGCCGGGCCTCCTCGTCGGCTCGTTCCTTCCCCTTCAGCTTATTAAGGTATGTAATTACGAGTGAAGAGAGCTCTTGGTTTCCCGGCAGCTTGACGATGCGCATACTGGTACGGGTGATCACCAAACAGTACGAAGCTGGATCGTCTACGACGTATTCGAGGAGAGCCTCCGAATTCGAAAGGCTGCTCTGCAATTGCCGGCCCGTAATAACTTGGTGCTCGCGTGCCTTGAGGGTGCTGACTTCAGGAGTGACCGATCTGAACTGCTCGGCCAGAAAAATCTGATCCCGAAGCTTTTCAACGTCTTTATCTGAATGCGCCTCGGTCAGTTGCAGGCGCAACCGTGCCAGATTCTTTTCCGTGGCCAGAGATTCGGGCGAGGTTTTGTCTCCGGACATCAAAAGATCTGTCATCACTCGTCCGCGGGCCTGTTCGACCACCGTGAAAGCTTTTGCCGGATCACCACCGTGTTCAGCAATCAAGCCGAAGTGCTTTTCATACAAGTCGCCCACACCTTTGATGAGAGCCGTTTTCCCGAGTGCACTGTTCGCGTTGCCGATCATTACATCTTGAATCGTAGAGGCGCGGTCGTAAGTCTCATCGGCTTCTACGTATTCCTTCCGACTGACTTGAATCTGGGCCAAGACATTCAGCAACTTCGGGATCTGGGGAATGTACCCGCCCGCCTGTGCGGACTCGGTCGCGCGGCGAGCAAGCACTTCGGCTTGTGATAGATTTCCGGTCAGTCGATACAGGTCCGACAGTTCGCTCTGAAAATCCGGAAGTGCATGCGTGTCGCCGACGATCTCCGAGTGCCGGACAGCCTCGTTGAGATATGCAATGGCGCCTGGCATGTCCCCTTGGGACCGGGCTATTTGCGCAGCTGTTGAGTTCAGTCCCGACAGTTGATCGTCACTGGCTTGAGCTTCAGGTCGGGCCAGTAACTTCTTCAACTCTTCTTGTGCTGCAGCGACTTGGCCAAGTTGAACCATAGCCGACAGCCGGGCCTGGTGCGCGATTATCGGATATCCTGCGTCGGGATTCGCATCCGCAATTGCGATAGCCCGACTCGCGTACTGGTTGGCCTGATCGTTCATGCCTTGGAGTGCAAGTCCGCTCGCCGTTGTGGACAAATAGAAGATTTGGCCGCCGATGTCGCCGGTTTTCGTTGCACCGATCAATGCTTGGGCAACATTGCGCTGGGCACCCGGAAGATCTCCGTCATAAAAGTCTGCAAAACCAAGTTGCCCTTGCGCACGGTATTGCCACTTTGTATTACCGAGGGCTTGTGCCAGGGACGCTACCTCCGCCCAATCGCGACGCATCGCGGGCGTGTCGCTTTCCCCGTCGAAATCGCCTTTAACGATGAGGCAGAACATTCGAAGTTCTTTATCAGATTGCAGGAGCGGATTTGCAACGAGTTCCTGATCCAGCAGGTACGAAAGTTTTGGGAGTGGGGCAGGTTCCGCGCCCGCTCTGATTGCTCCCAACCGCGCGTATAGCGCGTTTCTTTTGTCGCCCGCGGCTTCAAACAGCTGTTGCGACTTTGTGAAGTACGGGCGCGCGGCGCGCCAGTTGTACAGATCAGAGAAATAGAGACCTCGCTGTAGCAGCGTGTCCGCAGTATCATCCGCCAGGACAGCGGAACTTGATGCCCTCACGAGTAGCCCAAGGAATAGAAGAATGCGAAGGATTCGACGCCTCGACACGCTCACAGATGAGATTAGGGGACATGCTTCGTGTTCCGGTTGTTCGCGTCGAGAATGGACAGGCCGCCCCACCCACACCACATTTACTTCTAGACTGATTATTCTTTGCACGAACACCTCACCTAGCACCGACCGTAACAGAAATCGCAGCAGCAGCTCGTGCACGCAGGTCCCTAGTGCAGAGCGGCGACTGGGCGTCTTTTGTCGGTTTGCCCTACACTAACTCAGGAACAGCTTGAGAGGCAAAAGCATCAAAATATTTGCGGACATTGCAAATTTCCTTCCGTCACTCATCCCGAGATCTTTTTTGCTGCTTTCTCCCTCTCGGACGTTCCTTACTAGATATAGGGCGTTGACTGATCTTTGCTGTTTAGCGAAAGGATTTGGAGCAGTGTTCCCCAATTTTGAAGTCCATCAGCTGCATGCCGTCATCGTCTTGGCCGAGGAACTGAACTTCACGCGGGCCGCGGACAAATTGCACATCAGCCAGCCTGCGCTCAGCAGAAAGATTACGAACCTCGAAGAACAGCATCGATTTCACCTGTTCACTCGCGATAAGCGACTGGGTTTGGAACTCACGGATGCCGGGCGTGTCTTCGTCGAAGAAGCTCGCTTTGCGCTCCTGCATGGGGAGCGGGCTGTGCATCTCGCTCGCGTTGCACACGAGGGGTCCGATAGCGTTTTAACGATTGGGCGCTCACCCTATACCAATCACGACTGGATTTCCGCAATGCTTGCGATCCGGCTTCCTTTGTATCCGAGGCTCCGAATTCAACTAATGACTCAGTTCGCAATGGAGTCGATCCGGAGCGTTCTTGAAGGCGAACTGAACCTCGCACTGGTGATGGCGCCACCGCAGGATGCCCAGATTACGGCTGTGTCATTTGCTCCGGCTCCGCTCTATGCTGCACTTCCGGAGACCCACCCGGCTGCCCACAAAGAACGCCTAGTTCTCCAAGATCTGGCAAAGGACGAGTGGATTCTGTTTGCGAAACGGGTTCATCCATTTGTGCATGAGGCAATCATGGAAACAGCGCGACGTGAGTCGATTGTCCCCAAGCACGCTCACGATATCATTACGGCACAACAGGCGGTCGACTTGGTATCGGAGCATGTGGGCGTCGCGATCCTCACGAAACCTGCGGCCCGAGACTTTCATGCTGACCGTGTAGTGGTGAAGCCGCTCTCCGATATGTCATTGCAGTTTGAAACATCTGTGATCATGAGAGCCGGCGATGATTCTCGGCTGGTCAACGAATTTGTCCGCTCGTTCCTCCGCAAACATGCTCCCCACGGCTGGCCGCCAAAGCAAATGGAATTGTCGCTGTCCGCCTGAG
>PKXQ01000114.1 GCA_003132405.1 Acidobacteriaceae bacterium
TCTCTTTCGTCTGAACCAGAATATTCCTCCTTATCGTGCCCCTTCTCGCAACTAGTGGCCTGTCGCGGAGCAAACATTACCAGGCTCCGCGTCTGTTGTTGCCGCCACCGAAGCGAACCCTTGCTCACTCAACAACAGCATTCGTGCATCAACAGCAGCGCCCGGCCATCCTCAGTAACGAACTCACTGCGACAGGCCACTAGTTGGCCGTCACTGGCAAGTTTCAACTTCACGTCGCGCTAACGCGAAACTCTAGATAAAACAAATCCGGCAATTCACACCCGATTTCTTTTGACATACCACTTGAATACTATTGACATACTTGTAGCTTACGGGGTAGCATTCGCCGATCAACGGCTCGGGGGAGGATGAGGTGAGGAATTTTCACGCGATTCGATTCATAACGTCGAGTATCGTCGTTCTCGCTCTTTGCGGTTCGTTTGCCGCGGCCCAGCTTTTTCCGGGTCGAATCACCGGAACGGTGCGCGATACTCAGGGTGCCGCGGTGCCCGGCGCAACCTTCAAACTTTCAAATCCCGCCACTGGCCAGGAGCGGACGCTCACCAGCGATCAAAACGGCGAATTCAATTTCCCCGAGCTGCCGCTCGGCACTTTCCGGTTGACGGTGAGTAAAGAGGGCTTTCGCACCACGGTAATCAGCGACATCGTAACCTCCCAAGGGCAGGTGAACAATGTCAACCCCGTGCTGGCGGTTGGCACCGTTAATTCAGAAATTGAGGTAACCTCGGCGCCGGCGCTCATTCAGACAGAGACGAACGAGGTTGGCGGTCAATTGAGCGAGGTGCAAGTCGAGGCTCTTCCAATCGGCAACAGTGACTACACGAGGCTTGCTCTTGTCTTGCCGGGGGTCACCCAAAATAGCAACTTCGCATTCGCGCAATACACGATCAACGGCTCACGCGCGCGCTCGAACGGCTTCAATATCGACGGCGTTTCCGACACAGACCCTTCGACCTACCTTCCCTCCATCAATGAAGGTGGAAATTCGGCGACAGCGGCGACGCGCCTTCCTTTGGACGCAATTCAGGAGGTTATCGTCAGCGCGAACGCCGGCGCCGATAGCGGACAAAATTCCGGCAGCGTAATGAATGTCATCATTCGCAGCGGCACGAATCAGATTCACGGCTCCGCGTACGAATTGCATCGCGATGCTGTTCTTGATGCGTCAAACTTTTTTGAAAATCTATATGGATTGCCAAAAGCGCCATTCGTTTGGAATGAGTTCGGCGGAACGATCGGTGGCCCGATCTCCATTCCTCGCGTGTACGAAGGCCGGAACCGCACGTTCTTCTTTGCAGGCTATGACGGAAGCCGTCTCAGGTTGGGCACCACACTCAACGGAGTTGCGCCAACCTCGGCACAGATCGCGACTGCCACTGCTTTGGTACAGGGACAGGGCATCACGCCGAATCAGCTCGGGCTCAATATTCTGGGACTTTATTCGAACCTGGGTCTATCCGGCCCCTTCGCGATTGACAATCGAGGTCTTCAATCGCCCAACAGCGGGGTTTTGAAAATCGATCACACCATCTCGACCTCCGATTCGCTTTCAGCCCGCTACGTTCATGGAAGCGGCGAAGACGAGTTTCCAGGCGGCGGACCCGGCCCGGGCGGCGGATCTCAGCTAGGACCGTGGTTTGGCGTGACCCCGACCGTTGCCGACAACTTCGCGATCAGCGAAGTTCACATCTTCAACCCAAGTTTGATCCATACCATCCGGCTTGGCTGGAACCGTTTCAGCCAATTCCAAAAAGGCCGCGACGCGAACGTGAACCCGGACACGATCGGCTTTAACACCGGGGTAACTCCGACCAGTTACGGCATTCCAGAGGTCGACATATATGGTTTCGCGAACCTCGGACTGCAGTATGGCGCGGGTGGTCGCGTCGCGACCAGTTATCAAATCGCTGACGAAGTCAATTGGACCCGTCGCGCGCATGCCTGGAAGTTCGGGTTTAACTTCCTTCACAATTATTCCGATTACACCCTTGCCGGGTCACGCGGCATCTTTTCCTTTGCCGGGTCACAGCTTGGAACTCAGCTAAATCAGAGCGGGGGGATGGCGTCTCTGGTCGACTTGATTGCCGGTTATCCTACGCCCGGAAGCGGCCTCACGCAAATCACGCGGGTCGGCAGCCCCCGCGCCAATATTGACCAGAACATTATCAGCGGCTTCGGTGTCGACACGTTCAAGGTTAATCCCCGCCTTACGTTGATTGCGGGGATGCGCTACGACTTCTTTACGATTGTGAACGAATCACGCGGGCGTTTCTCCGCATTTGATCCCACTCTCGGACTTGTCCCAGCCTCGCAATTGCCGGGAGGACACATTTACGATACTCCCAAGGGCAACTTCGGCCCTCGCGTGTCGCTTGCCTGGGCGCCTCAGTACCAATTTATCTCGGGACGCCGGACAGTTATCCGCGCCGGATTCGGAATTTATTACGATACGATTCCCCTCAATAATTTCGAAGAAGGGCTCGCGCAGAATCCCGTCGGACCGACGGCCGGTTACACAATCGTGCCAAGCGCTCCCATCCCCTTCGGCGTTGGAGTGCCAATCTTCGGCACGGGCGCACCTCAGCCGCCATTCAATATTGCAAGCATTCAGCACAATCTGAAGACGCCGAACACGCAAGAATGGAATTTCAATATCCAGCAGGAGTTCAGCGATAAGGTCGTCCTTCAGATTGGCTATGTTGGGAACCATAGTATCCACCAACTTCAATTGCTGGACATTAACCAGCCGCCACTGGGGTCCGGATATGGCCCTGGATGTGTGAATCCGCCGAGCACCACTTGCGAGCAGGACGCACGCCCGTTTAACGCAAAGTTCAACACCTTATCGCAAATCAATACGATTTCGACGCCTGGCTTTGCGACTTACCACTCTTTGCAGGTTTCGCTGAAATCGAATAGCTTTCATGGCTTGACGAGTCAGGTCGCTTTCACGTGGTCTCACAATCTCGACACCGCGTCCGAAGTGGAAGATTTCTTCGGCACCAGCGGTTATGTGCCGCAAGACTCGACGAATGTGAAAGGCAGTTACGGCAATTCAGAATTCGATCAGCGCCGTGCGCTCATCATCACCTACGTGTATGCCATCCCCTCCCCCAAAACTGGCAACGCGTTGGCCTACGCAGCAAAGGATTGGCAAGTCTCCGGGACGACAACTTTTCGTGACGGCTTCGCCGCGCCCCTGTTGACGTTTGGTGACGAGAGCGGCGTGGGCAATTTCCATGAGCGCTACAACTGCGTCGCGCCGATTCATTATCAGTTGAGCAACTTTTCGCAGCCATACGCATCGCAAAGTTCGTTTTCGGATCCGGCGCCGGGAACGTTTGGCAACTGCCCGCGTGATCCGCTGGTCGCGCCAGGGCTAAACGCGTGGGACATATCGCTGCAAAGAACGTTCAGGCTCGGCGAGCGGTTTGGATTCCAATTCCGGACCAGCTTCTTCAACGCATTCAATCACCCGAACTTTGCCGAGCCCTCCCCCGGCCCCTCCAATGCCACGTTCATTACCGCCACCGCCGATGATGGCAGCTTCGATTCGCACTTTGGTGTCGGCGGCCCACGCAACATTCAGTTCATGGGCAAGATCACGTGGTAAGTATTCGATTGTTTCGCGAGACCATGGTGGCAAGCCGCCGGGCCGAGGTTTGTGGATCAGGCATTCTCAATCACTGACGCTCGCCCCGTGCGAAGCAGATGAAAGGAACGTTGCCAGCATAATTGCCAGCAACGAGGAGCACACGATGAGTTGTGGCAGGATGTTCGTGAGCCTGTTTTCTCTGGCAATCGCGCTGGTTGCGATCCTATGTGTAGCGGCGAGTGCGGCTACAACTCCTCCGGGCGCGATTGCAATATCCGTCGATGCGACGCAGGTCTCGCAGCGGATCCTCCACGCGAAACTCGTGTTTCCGGTCCATCCCGGGCCGCTCACGCTCTACTATCCGAAGTGGATGCCGGCAGACCACTCGCCGGACGGCCCTGTCTGGAACTTGGTGGGACTCAAGTTTTTTTCCGGTACGCAGGAGATTCCATGGCAACAGGATGACGTGGATATGTATGCCTTCAATTTCAACGTGCCTGCCGGAACAACCTCGATCGACGCTTCACTGGATTTTCTGATTTCGGCTCCCGGCCCGACGATTGATTTCAGTGCCTCCGGAGCTGCCAATCTTTTCATCCTGATGTGGAACCAGGTTCTTCTTTATCCAAAAGGTTGGCCCGCTGCCGATCTCATCTTTCATCCGACTCTAACGCTGCCTGGCCAATGGAAATTCAGCACGTCCCTACCGATCATCAGCCAATCCGGCAGTACGATCTTATTCTCGCCTGTCCCACTCGATCTGCTCGTCGATTCGCCCGTGCAGTCGGGTGAGTTCATGCGGACTTTCCCGCTCAATGCAAGCGGCAGCCCTCCCCAGGAATTGGATGTACTCTCTGATGATGCATGGGCGCTCGATGTTCCACCCGGATTGATAGAACGCTACAAACAACTGGTAGCGGAAGCAGGCGCTCTTTATAAGTCCCATCATTTTCGCGATTACCATTTTCTGCTGACTCTGAGTGACAACGTGATGGAACTGGGGCAGGAGCATCACGAAAGCAGCGACGATCGCGTAAAACAGCACACGCTGGTTGATCCGAATGCGCGGCTGCTGATGGCGGGACTTTTCCCCCATGAGTTTTCACACTCCTGGAATGGGCAATACCGCCGGCCAGAAGGTTTGGCGACACCGGATTTCCAGCAGCCCATGAAGGGCGAACTTTTGTGGGTCTACGAGGGTCTCACCGAATATTTGGGCACCGTGCTCACCGCTCGCAGCGGACTTATGACGGCAGCTCAGTTGCACGATCGTATCGCACTGGTCGCTTCGACATTGGAGCACCGGGCGGGCCGCCGCTGGCGTTCACTGCAGAACACGGCGAACGCCGCGCAGATCTTGTATTTCAGTGTTCCGGAGTGGTCGTCGTATCGCCGTGGAACAGATTTCTACCCTGAGTCGGTTCTGATCTGGCTCGAGGTGGACACAACCCTTCGCAAGCTTACCGCCGATCGAAAATCCATGGACGATTTCTGCCACGCCTTCTACGCCGGACATGAGGGTCAACCAGTTATCGAGACCTACACCTTTGGGGATCTCGTAGCCACCCTGAATGGCATCGCTCCCTATGACTGGGAATCGTTTTTCCGCTCGCGCCTGGATTCGACCGCTGCCAATGCCCCACTGGGCGGGATCTCCGGCGGCGGCTGGCGGCTCGTGTACAACGATGATCCGAACGAAATTCAATCGGCTGAGGATGACACATCGGGAGGAGGCGACTTCACATCTTCGATTGGACTCCGCGTAAAGCGCGATGGTGCAGTCGTTGACGCCATCCCCGGCATGCCCGCATTTGAGAGCGGACTTAGTCCATACTCGAAAATTATCGGCATCAACGGGCTCGCGTTTTCAGTAGAAGAAATGAAGCGGGCGATCCGGGATTCCAAATCAAATTCCACTGCGTTCGATCTTCAAATCGAGAAAGCAGGAAAGTTAGAGCGCCACAACATTCAGTATCACGGCGGCAATCAGTTTCCCCACCTGGAGCGCGTAAAAGACACTCCGGATTATCTGGACGAGATCCTCAAACCACTGACAGGGGCGGCTGTAAATTAGCGCCAGGGACTGGAGTTGCGCTTCCAAAGCTTATTGTTTCCAGGTGAAGTATGGTTTGTGTTGTGGCAGAGCTAGCTGTTGGCGACAGGCGTTTCCTGATTCAGAATGGCAACCCAGCGGGCGCCTCGCTTGATCCAGGTTGTGCTCTCAATCACTGACCCTTGGGGGAATATTTTGCCGGCTTCTTCGCCCAGGCGCAGAGCCTCATAGTAGAGGATCACGGTTTTTGAGTTTGGCATAAACCCGCGAAAACGGCGGAGTTCATAGCGCGAGATCGTTCGTTCATTCATTGTTGCTAAATACTCTGGCTGAGGCACGACTCCCGATTGGAAGATCATGATGGCATCCGCGGGCACAAGTTGTCGGAATCGATCAGCGTCTCGCTCCTGTGCCATCTTCCATACGCGCTTTTCAAGGCGGATGACCTTATTCACGATCGCGCGTTCCGAGTTCGTTTTGTTTTTTCGCGTTGGCTTAAAGTGGCGGCGTTTCATTCGTATCCTCCGTGCTACAGCCATTAAGAGCTTGGGTTCCCATGTTAGTCGCGATTGCTGTAAAACCCCGAGGTGGGCTGAATCGCTGTAGTTTACGTTCGTTTCTTATCTTGATTAGAGGTCAAATATTTGTCTACCGAGATTGAATCCGCCCGTGCACATTTTCCCATCTTCAAGAACAAAATCTACTTGAATTCCTGTTCACAAGGGGCCTTGAGTGATGCGGTGGAAGCGTCACTGCAAGAGCACATCCGCTCCTGGCACGAACACGGGTCGCCATGGGACCGCTGGGTCGAGGAGTACGAAGCGGCGCGGACTGCATTTGCGCGCTTCATCGGCGCCGCTCCCGAGGAAGTCGCGGTCGTCACAAGCGCCTCCGCCGGGATCAATTCCATCGCGAGCGCTCTCGATTTTGGCAAGCGCCGAAAAGTCGTCATGGGGGAATTCGAATTTCCCACGATGGGGCAAATCTGGCTCGCTCAGGAGCGTCGGGGCGCTGAAATCGAATTCCTCCCGGCCCAGAATGGCAAGATATGCCCGGAGTGTTACTCGCGCGCGATTGATGACCAGACACTCATCGTGCCACTTACCCACGTTTGCTTCATGAATGGCTTTCGATCGGAGGTAGCCCCCATCGTCAAACAGGCCCATGAGCGTGGGGCTCTGGTCATGCTCGACGACTATCAGGACTGTGGAACCCGGCCGATTGATGTCAAGGCGCTTGATGTGGATTTCTACGTTAGTGGAGCGCTCAAGTATCTTCTTTGCCCGTCCGGGATCGCGTTTTTGTACGTGCGCCCTGAATTGATCTCCGCACTGACTCCGACAATTACTGGCTGGTTTGCCCAAAAGAATCCGTTTGCCTTTGACGTCAAACATCTCGATCTGGCCACCACCGCCCGCCGTTTTGAAACGGGTTCGCCTCCGCTCCCACACGCCTACATCGCACCGGCCGCCCTTAAGTTGCTCGATGATTTTGGGCGCGAAAAGACCGCGCAGCATATCAAGTCCCTGACCCGCGCGCTCATGGACGGCGCTCGTGACCTGAAGATAAAGGTGAAGACACCGGCCGAAAGCGTCGGGCCCTTAGTTGTCCTGCAAATGAAAGATGCTGACGCGATGGTAAAAAAGATGGCGGCCGATAATATGGTCGTATCCAATCGGATGGATGGCTTGCGCGTGTCCTTTCATCTGTATAACACGTTGGACGACGTGCACGCTGTTCTTGCTCAACTGGAGAAAAATCGAACTCTCGCAGTCGTCGAGTGAGGCGGCAAGCTTCCGGGAAAACTGTATTCGGTCGACGCAATCTAGAGTGTTCATGGCTCTTCGTAGTATCGAGAGCTCGAAGCGACAGTCTTCTCGCGCGAAGCTCGCGCAGTCAGAATCGGAAACGATGTTCGGCCTGCACGCCAGAGTGAGCGAATTCCTGCACGCGCAGGTCAAGGCAGGCAACATCACGCTCGATCTGGCTGCGCAGCAGAGTTTTCATGTTGTCGTTCGTGAACTGCGCTTTCACTTCGCCGATGGCCCCGGAAGGATCGCGAAAGAGTTGGCTGAACGCCGCGCCCACTCCGGTTTTCGACCGCGAGCCTTCGAGCAGAATGCAGTAGAAGATTTCCACCTGATAAAGAT
>PKXQ01000119.1 GCA_003132405.1 Acidobacteriaceae bacterium
AAGCGAGTACTGGCGCGCTGGTTGCGCTACGACGTAATCGTGCTCGATGAAGTCGGCTACGTGCCGCTGGCGGACATCGGAGCGGAGTTCTTGTTCCAAGTGATCGCCGAGCGGGCAGAACGAGCCGCCCTGATCGTGACCACGAACCTGCCGTTTTCCGAGTGGACGCAGGTGTTTCCCAATCTACGCTTGTGCAAGGCGTTGCTGGATCGAATCACGGACCGAGCGCACATCATCGAAACCGGCGCCGAGTCGTATCGCTTTCGCAGAACCNNCAAATCAGGTTGTCAAACGCAAAAGGGGACTAATTCTTCGACGAGAGTGCGGCCCCGGCTCTTAATGTTCACACCGGCGTTCAGATGTCTTCGTAGGCTCCTACTCCAAAGCCGCCGTCGACTACGAGCGCTTGTCCCGTGATCCAGGAAGACAAATCGGACGCGAGGAAAACGATTGCGTTTGCGACGTCCTCCGGAGTCCCGAGGCGCCCAAGCGGGTGAGTGGCCACGAGTCGCCGTTCTTTCTCCGGATCGGCCAGGAGGCCTTTGATCAAAGGTGTACGAGTGAATCCGGGACACACACAGTTCACACGAATCTGAAAGCGCGCATAGTCCAGTGCCATGTTTCTCGTCAACGCTACAATG
Source organism: Acidobacteriaceae bacterium (assembly GCA_003132405.1). Lineage (GTDB taxonomy): Bacteria > Acidobacteriota > Terriglobia > Terriglobales > Acidobacteriaceae > Acidiflorens. The sequence goes on from PKXQ01000119.1 coordinate 642, forward strand.
GCGCCCTTTGAAGCCGAATAAGCGCTGCGATTTCGAACTCCGACAATGCCCGTAACCGATGCCATGTTAACGATGCTGCCGCCGGGATTCAGCATGTGCGGAATCGCATGCTTCGAACACAGAAACACACTCTTTAGATTTACAGCCATGCACTTGTCCCAGTTCGCTTCATCCTCCTCTGTTACCGGGTGGCGAACGGCAATGCCAGCATTGTTTTGCAGGATGTCAATCTTCCCAAACTTGGCAAGAGTTTTTGCAATCCCCGCACCAACGTCGTCTTCGCAAGACACGTCGATTCCGAGAGCGAGAGCCTCGCATCCTTGCGCCGCCAGTTCGTCGGCAATCTGTTTCGCTGACTGCGCATCGCGGTCAAAAATTGCGACGCTCGCCCCCTCACGCCCTAAGGCACGCGCGGAAGCCATACCGATTCCAGACCCCCCGCCAGTGACGATCGCGACTTTCCCGTTTAGCAGCATGCCGGTCTCCAGCTATCGAAGTTTGCTCTGCTCTTTGCGAGCACGCAATGCGTCATATTTTAAGCGCGAAAAATGGCGGCCGACCAGCCATTGTGAATAGCTATAAAGAACTAAATCAATTCCGTAAACCAATGCTGTTGAACCCTGCCGCAGCGCGGGGTTAGAACACAACCTGTTTATCTTGCGCACTGTTTCGCAGGAAGAAACGCGAACGATTGTTCTCTGGTGAGGACCCGCCAATGAAGGCTTTGGTTTACTACGGAACAAAAGATCTCCGATATGAAGAATTCCCCGAGTCACAGCTAAAACGCAGCGAAGTGCGGATCCAGGTAAAGTTCTCAGCCATTTGTCACACGGATTTCAACGAGTACGCGAATGGACCGTTGTATGTAAGCGCAACGCCCCATCCCAGAACAGGCCGATCGGTGCCGCTTGTGCTCGGCCACGAATTTTCCGGCGAGGTAGTCGAGGTGGCGGCCGACGTAACCCGCCTGAAGACCGGCGATCGTGTCACCGTCAATGCTGTCGATTGCTGCCGGCAATGCGAATTGTGCCGCCGAGGACTCGGAGCCCAGTGTTCCGTCGCTGCGCTTATAGGTTTTGGCCGCGACGGTGGTTACGCTGAGTCTGCCGTGGTCCCGGCGGATTGCTGCCATATACTTCGCCCCAACGTCTCATATCGCGCGGGGGCTTTGGTCGAGCCACTTTCGGTAGCTTTGCACTCCCTCCGGCGCGCGAAGGTTGAGGCTGGGAGCCGCGCAGCTGTGATCGGCGGGGGCGCGATCGGGTTGTGTACGCTGCAAGCGCTTCGCGCCTGTGGAGTGCTTGACGTTTATGTAGTCGAGAAGTCTTCCGCCAAACAACGCTACGCAGAGGAACTGGGCGCGACTGAATTCATCCACACCGAGCGAGCCGACCCCCGGCAGGTTATATTGGAGCGCACCAATGGGATGGGAGTAGATGTCGCATTCGAGTGTGTGGGCTCGGGCCCAGCCCTGGAAACCGCACTTTCCGTGACGCGTCCGGGCGGCACTGTCTGTCTCTCCGGATTACTTCCCCGCCCGATCGAATTCAACTGGAACAATGTTCTCAGCAAGGAAAAAACAATTACCACCACCATCGCATACAACGACGAATTCCCAATGGTCATTGCGATGCTGAACGGCGGCAGCATGAATGCCGAAGGCCTGATTACTCGAACGTTGCCGCTGCGTGAAGCGCTCGACACTCTTACCCACTTCGAGGAATGGGGGAGTACAAATATTCGAACTATGATCGACATGAGTGCGTAGAGCCCCTTTCAAACTTAGAGCCTCAATTCTGATTGGGGCGAGTTCTTCTCGGAAGAAGCAATACGAGAGTCGCTGCTACTAGTAAAGCAATCCCTGCAAAGATGAATCCTCCGGACAGGCTGCCTGTTTTCTGGCCAATCGACCCGATCACGTACGGTCCGGCAAACGAACCCAGGTTGCCAACGCAATTAATCAAGGCGATACCGGCAGCTGCGGAGAATCCCGTCAAGAATTCGCCTGGCAACGCCCAGAAAGGGCCCACAAAGCTGTAAACCCCAACTGCCAGCAGAGACAAGAGCGCCACAGAAACGAAAGAGGAGCGAGCGACGGCCAGCAAAGCGAGAGCAACCGCTCCCGTGATGGCGGGAATTGCCACATGGCACCGCCGCTCGAGCGTGCGGTCCGAGCTGCGGGACACGAGGATCATTGCGGCGAGACCGAACAGGTTGGGAATCATCACCAGGAATCCGACCACGCTGTTTGAATAACCGCTCGAAAGTGATTTGACCAGTTGAGGCGCAAAAAAACTGAGGGTATATACACCGATATTCATTCCAAAGTAGATCGATACCAGGAACCACACCCGCCCATTGGTGAGGGTCTGAAACACAGAGTATTGATGCTGTCTTAACTTTTCCTGCTCTTCGCGCGCCAATTCCGCGCAAACCCATTCCTTCTCTTCTGTGGTTAGGAACCCGGCTTCGTGAGGTCGGCTTGGCAGCAGGTAGTAAGTTAGCAGGCCGCAGGCTATGGCCGGAATTCCCTCCAGGATCAAGAGCCACCGCCAACTGCTCACACCCAGCCAGTGCACATGGTCCAGTATCAGTCCGGAAATCGGCGCCCCCACGATGGTGGCAGCCGGCAAGCCTGTCTGGAACCACGCAACGGCTTGCGCCCGTTCCTGCTGGCGAAACCAGTACGTCAGATACAACATAATTCCAGGGTAATAACCCGCCTCAGCCAGTCCCAGCAGAAAACGCACAACATACAACTGATGCACTGAGTGAACGAAGCCGGTTAGAGCGGCAACAGCTCCCCAGGTAATCAGTATGCGGGCAATCCAGACGCGGGCCCCAATCCTGTGCAGCAGGAGGTTGCTGGGGATCTCGAAAAAAAAGTAGCCGAAAAAGAAAATTCCGGCAAGTAATCCGAACTGCTGGCTGGTGATGGCGAGTTCCCTGTTCATCGTCAGGGCGGCAAATCCAATGTTAGTGCGGTCGAGGAATGCAACGAGGTAAAGAAAAAACATGAAGGGAATGATCCTGAGCCGAATCTTCCGAGTCGTTCTGGCCTCAATGGACAAGGCGCCCGTGTCTTTCTCATGGTCCCTGATCAATGTGCGCCCTGGCTTACGCGATTGGCCGGAGAACATTACCGGCCGAAACAGCGAAGCTCGCGGCAACTCTATCCCGCGAAGCTATACTCGTCAAGCAGTGCGACGCTTGCTGGGCAGTGATTGGATCACAGCCGGACTCATTGGTGAGTGAGGGGAAGCATATCGCCTGTTCGAAGTGTTGAATCATCGTGGTCGGAATCTTAGCGAAGGCGATCTCCTGCGCTCGACCACTATGGAGCGACTCGAGGGAGCCGACTCTCGGCAAGAGTAGAGATTTTCCCTGTATGCTACTGATTTGGCGTCCCCGACGGGATTTGAACCCGTG
>PKXQ01000087.1 GCA_003132405.1 Acidobacteriaceae bacterium
TGGTCGTCCCTACCGCGACCGTAGACAATTCTTGTCCATAATGCGGCCGTTAGGGATGATCAGGCTGTCTGATGCTCCCAGGCCAGCGTGACTGGCGCGATGTTCGCAGTAGTCAAGGCTGAACTTCATGGGAATCCGTGAATAGCCCGTCTTGTTTTTCGTTAACTGCCCATCCCGGACGTCGGCCCTCGTGGACTCGACGAATCTGTTTGCGCACTGCGGGAAGCTGCAGGTGTGTGCGTTCGATCATCCACGGAGCAAACTTCACTATCTGCTTCGCGGGAAGAATCTTCTGTGCAATAAGTCTGCGGACAACCATCTCACTGACACCGAGCGCAGCAGCTCCTTGCTGCATGGTGATCCACAGCCGCTGATGCGGTGGTGGACAGGCAGGAAAGTCGTTTGTATGGCGGACATGTTGCACGCGCTTCTCCGTCCAAGTGTTGCTGTTGCCTGTGCGATAGCCCAGCCGGTTCAGGATAGAAACAATCGACGCGTCTTCACAGACTAAAGCGAGCTCACGAATCAACTCCGTCACTTCCTGGGAGTTGATGTGGTTGTGATAGCCGGTCCGGTTCTTGGGCACAGTGAGCTCGGTGTGTGAACCCCCAGCCCAGTGCAGCTTGAGATGCACGGAAGGAGGATCGTCCGTTGTGTCCGCGATTACTTCCTGCAGGACGGTGCGCAGAATGCGTTTCTTCAGGGTGACCGGGGAACGAGGATGGTCCCAGAGCTGTTCCAGGTCATCGCCCAGCGCTAGCAGTTGTTGGCGTTGGTCGGCTGTGAGTTGTGAAGCCAGAGCGCTGACCTCCTCCAAACGTCGCTCCATCTCGGTGACGTGGGTCAAGGCGTTGTTCCATCGCTTTTCCAGTTCGGCAGCAACCAGCCGGTTCTCCGGTTCCGTCGCTTGATACTGCCGTTCGATGCGGCTGGCCTCATAGCGCGCCTTCTGAAGGGCGAGCTCCAGTGAACGCCGCTTTTCATCGGTCTGGTTCTGAGTATGATCCAGTGCATCGAGTGCGGCCTGCACGCCCAGTGGGCGCAGCGCTTCGAGGACTTCGATGGCTACTAGCTGGTCTACGCGTGTGCCTGCGAAGGTAAGGCAACTGCGAACCATCTGCTGACCTCGATCTCCAGCGCACCAATAACGCGGCAACAAGCCATGTTGTTTACTGCGAGCGTAAGCAACCTGGAGCGCGCGTCCACACCGACCGCAGCGCAATAATCCTGCCAGCAATGCGGGGCCGTTTCTCACTGCGCCATTCGTACTCCCCATGCGTGCATTCCAACCGGCGTTGGCGCGGATCTGTTGCTGGTTGCGCATAAACTCTTCCCACGTAATATACCCTTCGTGGTGATTCGGAATGGTAACTTCCCACTGCTCCAGCGGCCGCGCGTGGCCGCGTGTCTTGCGTGCGCGGCCATCCACGATGGAAGTGCGCGTATGGTTTCTTCCCCAGACGAAGACACCGGCGTAGGTTGGGTTTTTCAGAAGTCCGAAAATACGGGGATAGATCGGTTCGATCCAGATCACCTTGCGGTGACCGGACTCGCGCGAGAGTGCAGGGATCAGCAGTTTCTCGTCGCGATACCAAAGCAGAACTTGGCGCACACTGCCCAACTCGCGAAACTTGCGGAAGATGCCCGTGATGGCCTCCTGAATCTGACGATCCGGGGTCTTCTCCATGCCTTCGTCTTCGGTGCGGGCATAACCGACGGGAACCTGGGTTAGCACCAGACCGCGGCCCACTTTCTGTCGGCGCGCCTCCATCGCGCGCTGTCGAAGCAAGCTGATCTCGAACTCGCTCATGGTGCCCTTGAGGCCAAGCAGAAGCCGGTCGTTGAGCAGGCTGGGATCATAGATGCCGTCATGATCGATGACCAGTGTACCGGCCATGGCGCAGAGGTCGATCAAGTGGTGCCAGTCGCGGTTGTTCCTAGCCAAACGAGAGGCTTCGAACGCCAACACCGCACCCACTTTCCCGGAGCATACTGCGGCCAGCAGCCGGCCGAAGCCCGGCCGCTCGACGGAGCCAGTTCCGGAGCGGCCCTGGTCTTCATCGATGACAACCACACGCTGGAAGCCGAGCACCTGTGCCCGTTCCCGCAAATCATACTGTCGTCGCTGTCCTTCCAGGCGTGTGCGCACCTGCTGCATCGTCGATTGCCGGATATACACGCAGGCCTCACGCTCAATGTGACTCGGTTGGATCTTCTCGCTCATCGCTCTCCTCCTCGACGCTGTTTGGGGTTGTGTTCACGGCTGCCAGCAACAAGTGACTTAGTAACTCGCGGCAACGCTGTTGCGTGGTCTGCGGCAACTCCTGTGTGTGGGGAATCTCCCAGAGCAGAACTCCCTGGCGTGGTGGGCTCATCAATCGCACCTCCTGGCGAAGATGCTTCTGAGGCTACCGTGCTTGTCTGTGCTGGAGTCCACTGCTGCGCATCGACCAGTTCGCGCAGCAAAAAGAGGGCAGTGATTGACAGGGTGGGACGTTCCACAATCTCCATCCCATGGCAGCGATCCTCATCCAGCATCCACTCTGGGATCAGAATCTGCATTCCACTGGACAGCGCCACCTGTACTTGGCGCAGTCCGAAGGAGGAACACTTCCGCATCCTCGTCACCGTCGCGCCGTAATGCGGATGATGAGCATAGTGGATCGTTGCGGTGCTCAAAACATGGGTAGTGTGTGAGTGCTTTGCAGAAGCCAGACGCTACCCACGTTGCCGGGTACCGCACTTGGACTACGCTTGGCCGCTTCGTCCGGCGTGGCGAAAAGGGGATTTTCATTCTCGCTCCGATGGTCGGCAGCAAGCGCAAGAAGGATGAGACCGAAAATGCGGAACAGGCTACGGATGCCAAGGAGACTCAGCCCACGCTGTACGGTTTCCGGGGCGTATATGTGTTTGACAGATTATCTCGTGATTTGTGGCCGAGCCTCTGCGCGCTCGATGGAATCCGCGAGTGCCACTTTAGAAAGTCCTCTCGATTGCAGCAAAGCACATCATCGCTCAACTCGTCTGCCCTGTCCAACGCTCCCTCTCATGCAAGGGGTTGCAACTATTGGCATCTTTTGTTCACCAGCCCAGGGTTCTGAGCGCGAACGCTGTTTACATCAACTATCCTCGACTCAAGTTCCGGCGGTATCATTCAGTTCGAAATGAAACGATGGCTTTTATTGATTGCTGCGTTGATAGCTGTTGCCCTAGTTGCATTCGGGGTACGCCACGTACTTGAGGAACGGGCACAACGAAAACGCGAGGTCGCGTACGCAAAGACTCTTCGTTCGTACTCAGAAGTCCTTAGGACAGGGATGACTCGCAAAGACGTGGAAGAGTATCTTTCTACAAGAAATGCCCCATTCCGCCACATGTGTTGCGTTGACCGGAAAGAGTTCTCCAGAGGCGTGTACGACGATCTTGTGAAGATCGGTCAAGAAGATGACCCTTGGTTTTGCAGCGAGAAGAATGTCTATGTTGCCTTAGAGTTTATCGGCCCCGAACGACATTCCGTAGGTCCGAGTGCGGAAGCTTACGATACGCTAACCGCTATCACCATATATCGCTGGCTCGAAGGCTGTATGTAGGGATCACTGCTTTTCAGTGGATTGTTGAAGATGCGAATAGTTCGAAAGATTGTCAAAGGGACGCGTGAATGGTCGAGAGGACTGC